>NZ_JAZHOG010000001.1:0-729211 GCF_037892215.1 Elongatibacter sediminis
GCGATTGTGGAGCTGCTCAATTTTCTGAGCATTCTCTTGAATTTGTCGCGTGTAGTGCCCCAAAAAATGTGCCTAACTACATTTAGTGAGAATAGGGCTCGATAATACCCAAAAACTTCAGGCTGTATTACTTATTAGTGCTGTATCAGGTTGAAATCTCTCACCGCGTTTTTAAATACTGGCCGCACACAAACGAGAAACAGCCCTGTTAACACGTCACATCAAAATCACGAACATCCAATAGCACTCTGTTTTCTATACAAGTTCCACCCTTCCTTCTCCATATGAAAAAAGAGAATTCGCGCTACCTTTCCCGAAGCCCTTTCGTGGCACTCCCTCCCCTTCGCAAGTGAACCCAACGGTCAGACACACAGCCTGCCCCCTGCGAACTCGTCGCAAGTCACAGGCGTGTTCTACCTGAGCTAGATTCCCAGCCGCTCGTTCTCGCTTTCGAACAGGGCGCGAATCACGTCGCCGTCGGAGGGTTCTTCGTCCAGGGTTTCCGGATTCCACTGGCTGCGGGCGGTGTCGAAGAAGTCGCCGCCGTAGATGTGGATGCCGCCGGTGAAGCGCGGTAGCGGGTTGGTGACCGAGTGGATGGCGTCTACGGGCAGGGCCGCGGCGTCGCCGGCGAACAGGGCTTTCGCGCTGAAGGCTTCGATGGCTTGCGGGGAGCGGCGCCAGAACAGGTTGTCCTCGCGGCCGGAGTAGAGGCCGATGTTCGCCCACATTTTGTGATTGTGGGGCATCAGGTTCATGCGGGGTGTCCAGGCGGCATTGAATATGGTGAGTTCCGGGGAGCGGTGGATCACCGAGATGCCGGCCCGGGTGGGTTCGCCGACCGCGGCCAGCATTTTGGCCGGGGCGCTGACGGCTCGCGCCAGCACTTCGAGTACCGCGGCCTGTGGCTCGCTTTCGCGGTTGGCGTCGATGCAGTCCTGTACGAAGTGATCTAGGTTCATGTTGATTGTCTTGGGTTTTTTTGGGTTTTTTTGGGTTTTCGGCTACGGGTGCAGTTGAGGCCGGTCCAGGTGTTCAGTCGCGGGCGCGCATTTGATGTCGCTGCATGATCTCGGCCCAGTCTTCGCCGGTCAGTTCCGGGGGTGGGTCACCGGGTTTCTGCCCTACCCGGCGGAAGAACTCGGCGATGTCGGGTTCCGGGAAGATGAACAGCATGGTCGCGGGCTCGTCGCCGTGCGCGGCCACTCCGTGCCAGGTGCCGGGCGGCACGTACATCGTGGTGCCGGGTTGGGCTTCGACCACCTCGTCTCCCAGGGTCAGGCGCACGTCGCCCTCGTGGATGAAGATGATTTCCTCGTAGGCCTCGTGGCTGTGTACGGGAATGGCCGTGCCCGGCGGCAGGGCTTCGGTGCCCATCATCAACTCACTCGCGCCGGTGTTCTCCGCCGTGGCCTTGAGCAGCACGTAGCGCCCGTCGATCATGTCCAGCCGCTCGCCTTCCTCGGCGTGCAGCACCCTCGGCGTTGGATCCGGCGGTGCGGGCTCGCCTTCGGCGCCGGTGGCATCGCTCGCTGCGCTGCCTGAAGCAAGGAGGAGGATTACAAACATGCCGGCATTTCGCATTGGTTTTCCCAGTTGCGTGTACGCCCACGTTGAATGATGGCGTGCTGATCCCGTCAAAGCGGCCACGACTGCATGACGCTGTTGCGGCTTTTTGCACTCAGCAGCGGCTGCGAACAAGCATCTCATGGCCGGCACGGAACGACAATGGTATCGCCTGTATGCATCAATACTGGCGCGGGTCCGCCAGCCAGGCGCTCGAACCTTCCCCAGCGGCCGATTCCTGGCTGATGACGAATGGCATGTTTGCTTCCCGGCGTTTTGAGATTGCGTGCGGGCGCGCTAAGCTGCACGCGGATTCCGGCCCGATCGGGGCGGTGGCAAAGAAGGTGAATCGCAGATGAAATGGAAAGGCAGGCGCGGCAGTGACCGGGTGGTGGATGCGCGGGGGCGCAGTGGCGGGCGCGGTGGCTCGGCGGCCGGCACGGTGCTCAGCCTGGTGGGTCGCAAGTTCGGCATCAAGGGCATCATCGTCATGGCCATCGTCGGTGTCGTGCTGTGGCAGACCGGCCTGATCGATCCCGCGCAACTGGTTGGCGGCCCTTCCGGCCCTTCCGCCACTTCCTCCGGACCGGTGCGGCAATCGGAAAGTGAGCGCGAGCGTTTCGAGTTCGTGCGCGTGGTGCTGGCCGACACCGAGGACATCTGGACCGCGCGCTTCGCCGCCAACAACGAGCAGTACCGGCTGCCGGAACTGGTGACCTACCGGGGCAGCCTGTCCACCGGCTGCGGCTTCGGGCGTGCCGAGATGGGTCCGTTCTACTGCCCGGCCGATCAGCGTATTTACATCGACCTCAGCTTTTACGACGAACTCGAAAAGGCCTTTTCCGCACCCGGCGATTTCGCCCAGGCCTACGTGATCGCGCACGAGATCGGCCATCACGTGCAGACCCTGCTGGGCGCCTCCCAAAAAGTCCACGCGCGCCGCGGGCAGGACGATTACAACGAGTGGTCGGTGCGCCTGGAATTACAGGCCGACTGCTACGCGGGCGTGTGGGCCCACCACAACCGGCACTACCTGGAACGCGGTGATATCGAGGAAGCGGTGCGCGCGGCCAATGCCATCGGCGACGACGCCATCCAGCAGCGCACCCAGGGCCGGGTGGTGCCGCATGCCTTTACGCACGGCACCTCCGCGCAGCGCCAATACTGGTTCGAAAAGGGCTTGAACAACGGAAGCATGGACTCCTGCGACACCTTCTCCATGCCCTACCAGGCACTGTAGCGAGGCGGCCAGCGGCCGGCATCGGGCGGCCGGGCGGAACCCGTGCCCGGCCAGTCGCGGGGCACCGCGTTCGTAAGAGATCCGCGCAGAAGAAGTCCGTTTAAATGATGCCCTTCTCGCGCAGGGCTTCGAGTTCGGCTTCGTCCATCCCCAGCAGGTCGCCGTAGATCGCCGCGTTGTGTGACCCCACCGGCCCGCCGGGCCAGTCGGTGCGGCCCGGGGTGTCGCTCAGGCGTGGAACCAGCGCCGGAATCTCCAGGGTCTCGCCATCGACTTCCACCGGCTCGAACAGGCCGCGCGCGCGGAAGTGCGGGTCGGTGAACATGTCGGCGACGCTGTAGATGGGTCCGGACGGCACCCGCGCCTCCTCCAGGCGTTTGAGCGCCTCGGCCGAATCCAGGCCGCCGGTCCAGGCGGCGATCACCTGGTCGATCTCCTGCTCGTGCTCGACCCGGCCGCGATTGGTTGCCAGGCGTTCATCCGCCGCCATGTCGGGGCGGCCCATGGCTTCGCACAGGCGGCGGAAGATGGAATCGCCGTTGGCGCCGATGATGATGTATTTGCCGTCGGCGCAGGGATAGGTATTGGTCGGCACGATGCCAGTGATGGTGGAGCCCGAAGGGCCGCGCACCGCGCCGGCGCCGGAAAACTCGGGCACCACCGCCTCGAGCAGGTTGAATACGCCCTCGTACAGCGCCGTGTCCACCACCTGCCCCGGCACCCCGGGGTTGTTGGCCCGATGCAGGCAGGCCATGACCACGCCCAGCGCGCAGTGCAGGCCGGCCACGGTATCGCCCAGGCTCAGATTGGGCCGCACCGGCGCTTCGCCCGGGTGCCCGTTCACGTGGCGCAGGCCGCCCAGTCCTTCACAGACCGAGGCGAAGCCGGGCTTGCCGGCATAGGGACCGGTCTGGCCGTAGCCGGAAATCCGCCCGAAGATCAGTCCCGGGTTGGTTTCTTTGAAGTCTTCCGGCCCCAGCCCCCATTTCTCCATCACGCCCGGGCGAAAGTTCTCCAGCAGAACGTCGCAGGTCTCGGCCAGACGCCGTACCAGGGCGCGGCCCTCGTCGGTGCGCAGGTCCGCGGTGACGCATTTCTTGTTGCGTGCCAGGCTGCGCCACCAGTACGAGGTGCCCTGCTCGTCGACTTCGCGCCAGGTGCGCAGGGGATCCCCGCTGCCCGGCGGCTCCACCTTGATGACCTCGGCGCCGTAATAGGCCAGCACGCAGCCCGCGAACGGTCCGGCCAGCAACTGGCCCAGTTCCAGTACCCGGATGCCCTCCAGCGGGCGCGCCGCCTGGGTCATCGGGCGGGTCCCGCCCGGTTGGCCATTCGGGTATACATCCGTAGCGGGCCGAATCGGCGTGCCGTCATCAGGTTCATCCTCGCGGCCTTGCCGCCGTGCTCGAAAGGGGCACTATTATTCCAATGCGCCGTCCGCCCGACAAGCCGCAACCGGTGCGTTCCTGACGTGGGTCGCGGCGGTGGCGCCGGCGTCCGGCGCATTCCATTCGCCGCCGCCCTTCCAACCACTCGTCGACGGATTCCGGCGTTCTGTCGTGTCGTGGTAACCCTTTCACCCCGAATGGCGTCAAACTGTTAACTACGAAAGCAATAGTAGACCCCGAATGCTCGTTGCCGCCAACCAGATGAAGGTCAGTGTGAACCGCCTGCTGGCCGACCCGGAGTTCTACCTGTTCAACTACCAGGCACGGGAAGGCACCTCCGAATTCCTGATCGTCAACGAGGAACTGCTGGGCCGCGCGCCGTTCGTGGACATCCGCCTGGCACCGTTCGCCCGCGGCCAGTTCACGATATCCACCGCTGATCTCACCGACCTCGTCGGCAACGAGCCGGGAACCCGGCCCCGCCAGCACTTCATTTTCCACCATGCCTTTGTCTGCTCCACCCTGCTGGCCCGCTGCCTGGCCGAATCCGATGCCTTCTTCAGCCTCAAGGAACCGCAGATCCTGCGGCAGTTGTCCGACCTCAAGCGGGAATCCGGCGCCAACGGGGAGTTGCCGCGCGGCTGGGGACGGGTACTGAAAACCCACCTGCAATTGCTGGCCAAGAACTATTCCCACGGCAACCAGGTGGTGATCAAGGCATCCAACGTGTCGAACAACCTGGTCGAGGACGTCATCGACCACAGCCCCGACAGCCAGCTCATCTACCTGCATTCGAGCCTGCCGGAATTTCTCGTCGCCAACCTGAAGAAGCCCGGGGAGACGCGGCGGAAAATCCCGGATCTGCTGGCGCGGGTGGCGGCGTACTCGGACTTCCTGGAGACCTGTCCGCAATTCCGCGAGCTCGGCCGCGCGAGCTTTCTCGAGACCTGCGGGCTGTTGTGGCTCGCCAGCCACTACAACTTTCTGCACCACTGCCGGGCCGCGGACAACGGCCGGGTGCGGACCCTGGCGATGCGTGATTTCCTGGCCGAACCGGCCGCGGTGCTGACCCGGGTGTGCCGTTTTTTCGGCCACGATCCCTCGCCCGCGGAGCTGCGGCGCATGACGGACGATGCCATCCTGGCACGCCACTCCAAGGACCCCAATCAGAAGTACGACGAACACACGCGTTCGGTCGAAAACGCACGGGTTTACCGGCAGCACGCCGCGGAGATCAGCGCCGTGGTGAGCCGCCTGGACCCGGTCACCCGTGAACTCGACATCCCGGCCCGGCTGGAAGGCATGGCGCTGTAGCCCGCGCCCAGGCGTTCAATCACCCAGGCGGTCGCGCAGTGCGTGATACAGCATGCCCAGCACCAGGCCCGGCCAGCGCAGCAGGGTGCCGCCCGGAAAGCGCGGCGAGGGGATACGCGCCATCACGTCGAAGCGTTCGGCGGAGCCGGCCACGGCCTCGGCGATCAATTTGCCGGCCAGCGTGGCCATCTGCACGCCGTGGCCGGAGAAACCCAGCGCGTAATAGATGTCCGGATCCAGCCGGCCGAAGCACGGTAGCCGGTTCATGGTCACGGCCAGCGTGCCGCCCCAGCCGTAGTCGATGCGCGTGTCGGCCAGGTTGGGATACAGCTCCAGCATGTAGCGGCGCACGAAAGCCTTGATGTCGGCGGGAAACCGCCGGGTGTAATTCTCGCCGCCGCCGAACAGCATGCGGCCGTCGCCGCTGAGCTTCCAGTAGTTGACCACGAACTTGGTGTCGAACATGCACAGGTCATCGGGGTTGAGGCGCTGGCGCAAATCGGCCTCCAGCGGTTCGGTCGCCAGCACGAAGTTGTTGATCGGCATGATGCGCCCGGCCACCCGTGGTTCCAGGCGGCCCAGGTAACCGTTGCAGCCCAATACCACGTGACGCGCCCGCACCTCGCCGTGGGCGGTGCGCACCCGGGTCGGCGAGCCGCTGTCGTAGCCCAGCACCCGGCTGCCCTCGTACAGCGTCGCTCCCAGCGAACGCGCGGCCCGGGCCAGGCCCAGCGCGTAGTTCAGCGGATGCAGATGGGCGGATTCATGTTCCACGATGCCGCCGCGGAACTTCGGGGTTCCGCACAGGCGTTCGAGTTCGTCGCCCTCCACGTACTGGCAGTCGAATCCGTAGCGCTCGCGCATGTGCTCCGCGTGACGCCGGCACCACTCGGCATCGCTGCGCTTAAAGGCGGCCTCGAGATTGCCGCGCTTCAGATCGCAATCGATATCGAAACGGCCGATCAGTTCACGCACCGTGGTGACCGCCTCCACCCCCAGGTCCCACAGCCGGCGCGCCTCGTCGAAGCCGAATTTCTGTTCCAGTTCGTCCTGCGGCTGGCGCTGTCCGATGGTGCACTGGCCGCCGTTGCGGCCCGACGCGCCCCAGCCGATGCGCTCGGCTTCGAGCAAGACCACCCGGTAGCCCCGATCGGCCAGGTGCAGCGCCGAGGACAGGCCGGTAAAACCACCGCCGATCACGCACACGTCCGCTTCGACCGTGCCCTCCAGCGCGGGCAGGTCCGGCACCTCGCGGGCGGTGGCCGCGTAATACGAATCCACGTGCGCCGCGCGGGCGGCGCGGGCGGCGCGGGCATCAAGCGGCGCAGCGGCCGACTGCCCGCGCCGGGATTTGCTGTTTTTTTCGTCCCGGAGATGATCCCGAAAATCGGGCCGGGCCTCACTGTGCGCCGCCATGCGAACTGCCTCCGAATCGTGCAGCGCACAGCATGGCGTGGCCTTTCGGCAAAAGCAATCGCGCCGCCCGGCCCCAACCGGCAGCGCTTCCCACCCCGGCAGCGGGTTAGAATCGGGGCTCCGGCGGAACAGAGGAAACCCCTCCAAGGTGATACTCGAGTATCTGCTCTCACTAATCAGCCTGTACCTGGTCATCGTCACTATCGGCGTGGTGCACGTGCTGCTGTACAAACGCGATGCGCGTTCCGCGCTGGGCTGGATCGGCCTGATCCTTGTGTTTCCGGTCGCCGGCGCCCTGCTCTACCTGCTGTTCGGCATCAATCGCGTACGCCGCAAGGCGCGCCGGATCTCGCTGCGGGTCGAGCCGGAAGGCGGCTGGCGCCGCGCGGGCCTGTTGCCCGAGGGCGGAGCCTGTCTCGACAACGTCGGCTTCGCCATCACCGGGCTGGGTCTGAAACCGGGCAATTCGGTGCACTGTTACCACGACGGCGAGGAAGCCTTTCCAGCCATGCTGGACGCCATTCAGGCGGCCCGCCGCGAGGTGCTGCTGAGCAGCTACATCTTCGACAACGACAGCACCGGCCAGCAGTTCGTGGATGCCCTGGCCAGCGCCCGCGACCGCGGCGTCGACGTGCGCGTTTTGATCGACGATGTCGGCATGCGCTACAGCTTCCCGACCGTCGCCCGCGCGTTTCGCAAGGCGGGACTGGAGTTTCGCCGGTTCATGCCACTGCGCCTGATCCCGCCCAGCCTCAGCCTCAACCTGCGCACCCACCGCAAACTCCTGATCACCGACCGCACCCTGGCCTTCGCCGGCGGCATGAACATCGGCGACCGCCAACTGGCCCGGGGCCACTCCCGCCACCGCGCCAGCGACCTGCATTTTGGCTTCGAGGGGCCGGCCGTCGGCGAGTTCGTCCGCCTGTTCGAGGAAGACTGGCGGTTCATGGGGGGCGAGAAGCTCTCGCACCGCCAGGCCCGTACCGTTCCCGCCGGCGATGCCGAGGTGCGGGTCATCTCCGACGGCCCCGATGAAACCCTCGACTCACTGGCGCTGTTGATCGGTGGCACCATCGGCCGCGCCCGGCAGCGTGCATGGATCATGACGCCCTATTTTCTGCCCGACCGCGCGCTGACGGGTTGCCTGCAGGCCGCCGCGCTGTCCGGCGTCGACGTGCGGGTGATGATCCCGGAGACGAACAACTGGCCGGTGGTGCAGTGGGCGCTGCAGCACACCATGGCCGAACTGCTGATCGCCGGCGTGCGCATTCTGCGCCGGCCGGCGCCCTTCGCTCACAGCAAGTGCATCATCATCGATGAGGACTATGCGCTGGTCGGTTCCAGCAACCTGGACCCGCGCAGCCTGCGTCTGAACTTCGAGGTCGGGGTCGAAGTGTTCGATCCGGCCCTGAACGAACACCTGGCCACGCACTTCGAAGCCCTGGTGCCCACCTGCTCGACCTACACCATGCCCACTATCAACGCCCGCAGCACACCCGTGCGGCTGCGCGACGCCGCCGCGGCGCTGTTTTCACCCTACCTGTGAGCGTGCGAGGCGGGCTGTACGCCCCGAGCCTGGCGAAGCCCGCGGCACCGCGTTAGGGTGTGGGGCGCTACCCCGAACCCAAGTGGATGAATCATCGATGACCCGACAACACCGGCGAACGCCCACCCACGTCCTGAAACACCGCGCCGCCCGCCACTGCGCACTGGCGCTCAGCGGCCTCCTGTTTGCCGCGCCGGCGCCGGCCGCGGACGCCGACCGCCCCGCCGACCTCGTACTGCGCCATTGCCTGGTGTTCACCGGCCTGTCCGAAACCCTGGAACCGGACCGCAGCGTGTACATCCGCGACGGCCGGATCGAAGCCATCACGGACAGCAGCCAGGCGGCGCCGCCGGCGGGCCAGACCATCGATTGCGCCGGCCACACCCTGGTGCCGGGCCTGATCGACGCCCACACCCACCTCGATAACCTGGAGCAGGCCGCGCGAGCCCTGGCCTCCGGGACCACCACCGTGCGCACCGCCGGTGTGCCGGCTTACCAGGACGTCGGCCTCAAGGCGCTGGCGGCAACAGGCCGGATCGCCGGACCCGATGTGATCGCGGCCGGCGTCTACGTGACCCCCGGCCTCGAGGAGTCGATTCTCGCCGACCCCCGGCTGGCCCCGCTGGCGAACGGGGTGCGCACCGAGGACGAACTGCGGCTGCTGGTTCGCATCAACGCGGAACGCGGCGCCGATGTCATCAAAACCCGCGGCACCGAGCGGGCCGGACGGCCGGATACCGACCCCCGCGAACAGGTCTACACCCAGGCCCAGCTCGAAATCGTCGTCGACGAGGCGCGCCGCCACGGCCTGCCGGTCATGGTCCATACGCATGGCGACGAAGGCGCCCGGGCCGCGGTACGGGCCGGCGCCCGCAGCATCGAACACGGCACCTACCTGAGCGAGGAAACCCTGCGGGAGATGCGCGAGCGTGGCACCTGGTTCGTACCCACCGTGATCACCATGCTGGAAATGAACGAAGAGCAGTACGATCACGTGCTGCGGCTGCGCGGCTCGCACATGGTTCCACGCCTGGAACAGGCGGTGCGCGACGCCCACCGCATCGGGGTGCGCTTGGCCACCGGTGCCGACAATTACTACGACAACGAATCCATCAACCGCATCTCGCTGGAGGTCATGCACCTGGCGCGGCTGGGCCTGAGTCCGTTCGAGGCGCTGCAGGCCGCCACCGTGAGCGCGGCCGAATTGCTGGGGATCGATGACCGCACCGGCCGCATCGAACCCGGTTACGAGGCCGACCTGGTCGTGGTGCCCGGCAATCCCCTCGAAGACGTGCGCGTGCTGCAGGATCCCCTGGTGGTGGTCAGCAACGGCCAGGTGGCGCTCAAGCGCATTCCGTTCGGCCTGGCGGATGACCGCCCGTGACCGGCCCGGAGCAAAAGGATCGGCGGAACAGCGAGGCACCGGGCGACCGGGAGGTCACGCCCGACGAGGTGATCGAATTCTGGTTCAGTGAGGAGATCAAACCGTACTGGTGGAAAAAGGACCCGCAGTTCGATGCGCAACTGCAGCGCCGCTTCGGCGCGCTGCACCGGCAGGCGGCGTCGCACGGCCTGCCCCACTGGCGCATCAGCCCCACCGGCCGCCTGGCCGAGATCCTGGTGCTGGACCAGTTCTCACGCAACCTGTACCGGGACGACGCACGCGCCTTCGCCCAGGATGAGCAGGCCGTGGCCCGCACGCGGGAGGCCCTCGCCGCCGGGGCCGATACCGAACTTTCCCCGCAGCAGCGCGCTTTTCTCTACCTGCCTCTGATGCACAGCGAAGACCCGGCGGATCACGACGACGCGGTGCGCCTGTACGCCAGTGACCCGGCGCTTGCCGGCAATTACGAGTTCGAACTCAAACACAAGGCCATCATCGACCGTTTCGGCCGCTATCCGCACCGCAACGAAGCGCTGGGCCGAACCTCGACCGACGAAGAGCGCGCGTTCCTCGATCAGCCGGGATCGTCTTTCTGAAACGGATGCGCGGCGATGGCCTCGCTGCGCCAAACCACTTCCGTTGTCGCCGGATGCCTTCCGGCATGCCCGGCTTCGAGCCCTTCGATGCGTTTTTCGTCGTCCAGGGTGCCCATGTAGATGGCCACCAGGAAGCCGATCACGGTCATCAGCCCGGTCAACGAGCCGCCGTGGTCGTAAGCCTCCGGCAGCATGGTCTGGGCGATCATGGCCAACATCGCGCCGGCCGCCATGCCTTCGAGCAGGGCCTGCAGATGCGGCGGCGCATCGGCGATGAAGACATTACCCAGCGCGGCGCCGACCGCGGTCATGATCATCAGTGAAATCCACATCACCAGGATGTGCGCCGCCCGGCCGCCCTGCCGGCTCATGACCACGGCACTGGACATGCTTTCGGGCATGTTGGCGAGAAACAGGCCGCCAATCAGCGCCAGGCTGACCGTACTGCCTTCCATGGTCGAGCCGATGATCAGGGATTCGGGTATGCCGTCCAGCGCGATCCCCAGCCAGATCGCCAGCGCGACATTGCTTCCCTTGCCGCGCTGCGCATTCACCGCGTGCATCATGTCGGCCTCGGTGGGATCACCCACTTCGGATTCCAGGTTTTCACTGGCCGCCTCCAGCCAGGCGCTGGATTCCACCGGTTCGATGCCGTCACGCGGCGCTTCGTGGTGGTTGTTGCGGGCCATTTCGCGCAGCCGGCGGCGCAGTTCCGGCGAGACCTCGACCACCTCGCGGAAATCGTCCTTGTGGATTTCCCAGACCACGGTCGCTTCTTCGGCGGTGGCACGGGCGACCCGCGCCAGCCCCGTCACCAGGGCCCGCTCACCGAAGGCCTGGCCCGGTTCCAGCAACTCCTCCTCACCGTCCGGGCGCACCACCCGCACGCGGCCGGATTCGACCAGGTAGAGCGCATCGCAGGGGTCTTCCTCGTGGCAGATGATTTCCCCCGCGGTGAAAGTCCGCTTTTCGATGTCGCTGATCACGCGGCGGATTTCCTCGGGTGGCAGGCTCAGCATCAGGTCCACCACCGACAGCTTGTCGAGGATTTCGCGGTAGTGCTGTTTGCGCAGGTGCTTGAAACGCGAACCGATGGTGGACACCTTGCGCAGGTAACCGCCCATGTTGGCCAGCACGCGGTCGAGCAGGATGAAAATGACGCAACCCGCCAGTGCCCCGGTGGCCAGCCAGGCGAAGCCTTCCTGGGCCCGGTTCGGAAAATGGGCCAGGGACTGGGCCACGATTTCCAGCGACAGGGCGCACAGCAGGGCGCCGGCGCCGAAGGCCATCACGGCGGCCGTGATTTTCAGGCTGGGCCGCAGCCAGATACCCAGGGCCGCTCCCAACGGCAGGGACAGGGCGCTCAGCCCTCCGAACAGGAACGCCAGTACCACCGGATCCATCAGTCGGCCTCCTCGATGCTCTTCACTCTCCCGGCCACAGTGTCCCATCATTCGGCCAGCGAGTCAGCCGATGAGGCGTCCGGGGTGCATAACAGTCACAAGACCGCCGCGGATCAGGGCCGGGGACGGGATGTGCGGAAGCTGATGGGTGAGAAATCGATATCCGTGGCGCCGGTGCGCCGGTACGGCTTATGCAGCAGAGGTCGGGAAGTCGAGGCCGGTGTGGATTAACCGGGCTGGCTTGCCGGAACCGAGATCAGAAACGAGGTGTGAAATGAATCGTGGAATGGATCGCGGAATGGATCGTGGAGAGGGGGAGTAACGGGCAGAACGCAAAACGAAGGGGTCCGGCTCCGGCCGATTCGGCGGAACCCGGACCCCTTCAGAGGGTTACAGGATGGCAGTCTGAACAAGCAGATGAGGTGATAGCCATCACCACATCCGCACCGTCCAGCCAGCCAGATTGCGGCGTGCGGCACGATCCTGGCGGCGCTGACGGCGCAACCGGCGAGCCTGGATTTCGTCGCGATCGTATTCAGCCGTATTGGCTGCGGTCGTGTCGGCCAGGTGGGCCGCTGCGACGGTTTCGGCAACCGCGGCGATACCGACCCGGTCCTGTGCCGTGTCCATCACGGATTTCGTTAACATGTGCTATGCTCCTTCGGCACCCATTGGTGCGGTTCTGGTTTCAGGTACATGCAAAGAACAGTTTCCATAAACAGTCTGTAACTAACCGTTTTGTCAGTTCTTTGCGCAGCATCAATATAGGGTTTTCAGTTAAGTTTTTCCAACGGTATAAATTCTTTTTCGATTAAGTTTTTCTTAACTATATGCCAAACGTCACCCTGAACGCACTGCGCACCTTCGAAGCGGTTGCCAGCCGGCTGAGTTTCGCCAAGGGCGCGGAGTTTCTGAATGTCAGCCCGGCCGCTGTCAGCTCCCAGGTCCGCTCACTCGAAGAACAGCTCGGCCAACCCTTGTTTTATCGCAAAGGCCGGCAGATCACCCTGACCGAAGCCGGCCGCAAATTGCTGCCGGGCGTACAGCACGGACTGGCCGAACTGCGGCGCGCCGTTCGCCTGGTGGAGCAGGAACGCAGCGAAGGCGTGCTCAATGTCACGATGATGCCGACCTTTCTGCAGAAATGGATGCTGCCGCGCCTGGCCGGCTTTTCCGACACACATGAACAGATCGACCTGCGCATCCAGGCTGACAACGGCCTGACGTCGTTCGAAGACTCCGATGTGCATGCGGCGATCCGCTTCGGAGCGGGTCAATGGCCGGGTGTTCGGGCCACCCATCTGCTCGACGACTGGATTCTGCCGGTGTGCAGCCCGCGGTTGCTGGAGCGGATCGGCCCGATCGAGAGCGCCGAACAACTGCTGGAACACGATCTGCTGTACGTGGAAAGCACCGTGTGGGACGCCTGGTTCCGGGTCATCGGTCAGAAAAGCCGGGAAAGCCGCTGGGCGCTGCTGAACGACTCGCTGAGCATCCTGATCGCCGCGGAACAGGATCAGGGCATCGCGCTGACCCGCTGGTCCCTGGTTGCCCGCGACATCGCGGCCGGACGCCTGGTACGCCCCATTCCGACGGTGGTGCAAACCGACTGGAGCTATTACTTCGTAGCCCCGCCCGAGTATTTCGAGCTGCCCAAGGTCGCGATGTTTCGTGCCTGGCTCGAGTCGGCCTGTGCCGAGTTCGAAAAGCCCCAGGTCGATTACACTTCACCCGAAACCAACAAGGAGAACCCGACGTGACACGTTCAAACGCCAGTTCTGGCCGCAGCCGTTTCGGATTCGGAGCATTCGCCGTACGCTGGGTTGCCGCCCTCATCCTGGTCCTGGCCAGCTACAACCCGTCCGGCACCTCCTTTTTTCACTGGGTCACGGGTGCCGTCGGCGACGGGGAATTGGGCGCGCTGCACCTGTTCATCGGCGCCGTGCTTCTGGCCGGCTGGTCGGTGTTCATTATCGCCACCAACCGCAGCCTCGGCAGCTTCGGGGTGTTCATCGGCGGATTGCTGATCGGCGCGGGCATCTGGCTGCTGGTCGAGATCGGGCTGATACGGGCCGATTCCGCGCGTGCGGCGACGTGGCTGGCCCTGGTCGCGCTCGCCACCCTGCTCGCCATCGGATTGAGCTGGTCGCACATCTGGCGGCGCCTGAGCGGACAACTGGAAGTGGACGACGACTGAGCCTGGATGATTTTCGTCGAGCCAAAAAAAACCGGCCCGGAGGCCAGCCGGCTTGGTCATTACGCCATGACGGCGTATCCGCGCAGACCGCGCCGGTCAGCTCCGGGCCGACCACACACACACCATTAGTGCGACGAGACCGGGAAATCTCTCACCTGATCCGAAATTTTTTCTGAATTTCCGCCGCGGGCGCATTCGCCGCGAGTTCCCGCGAGCGCGGCAGCTCTCGGGAGTCGCCGTGCAGCGCTCAATCAGGCAGACTCCGGACCTGGAGCCCCAGGCCCGGCCGTATTCTTTTACCTAGCGGAATTCCAGCAAGCGGCGATCGAGCATCGTCCCTTCACTGTCCTGCACTTCCAGCCACACCTGGCCTTCTGGCAGAAACTCGGGATCGAATGATGATCGCACCCGGCCGTTGGCCGACGCCGATGCGTGCCAGGTGGCGACTTCCAGTCCCTCGGGACTGCGCAGCGCCATCCGCAGATGCCCGGCCTCGCGGGCGATCGCGGTCAGCTCGATGTCGAGCGCGATGAACTCACCGCCCGTCGGCTTATAGATCACCGCCTCGGGAATATCGGTTGAAGCCGAACGCATGATGTCCAGAGGGACCAGCACCTCGTGACTGTGCGGCCGCTCCAGCGCTTGCATCCCGTTTCTGAGGTCCGCCATCTCGTGGCTGACGTTCCAGTACATCACGCCACTCAACACCACGACCACCAGGCTGCCCGTCAGTGCCATGGGAATCCACGGTGTCTGCCCTTCGACGGCGGGCGTTTCGACAGGCGGGGCAGCGCGATCGGCCTGCATTTCGATTTCCAGGGCGCGGCGCACCGCCAGCGCCGCTTCGAGATCGCTCTGCAATTCCGGTGATTCCAGCAGGGCCGTTTCAAACCGCATTTCGTCCTCCGCGGTCAGCTCGTCACGCAGATACCGGTCGATCCATGCGTCCGTATAGTGGGTTTTAACCATCCAGCAAGCCTCCAAACAAAAGGGAACGAAGTCCTTTCTGCTGCTCTATCAGTTCACGCATCCGCTGCCTCGCCCGGTACAACACCCGGTCGAAGTGCTGCGCTGACAGCCCCAGATCCTGGCAGATGCTTTCCTTGTCCTCATCATTCAGGTAGAACCGACGCAACAGCTCGCGATCACGCGGCATGGACAACTGGTCCAGGACATCCACGAGCAATTCCCGCGTCATGCTCCGGTCCAGTTTTTCTTCCGTCCGATCCTTTAGTGCGACTTGTGGCTGAATTATCCCATCTGCGGAGTGAACAAATCGTTTTTCCCTGCGAAAATGCTGAATGGAGAGGTTGACCGCGATCTGCCGGATGAAGGCGCCCAGACGGTCATCCCGCCTGAGTTCACCGGCCCGCAACCGGCGCAGGGCCACGACAAACGTTTCCTGGCTCAAGTCGTGCGCAACCTGCACGTCCCCCGTATGCTTGAGAAGCATCAGGCCGACACCACGGGAAAACTGCGTGACAAGTTCGGTTTCCGCTTCCGCGTCGCCCGAACGTATGCGGTCGACGAGATTGCGGTCTTGATTGGCGGCTTCCTGCACGGAAGGGACAGCCCCTTAGTATGGTCAAAATTGCGACGGAACAATCAGGTTATCACATTGAATTTGCCGGAAATACGGACTCCTGAAAACCGCAGCCACCCCGGTGACCGGCGTGGCGGGAGCAACTTCGAAGTGTGCTCAGGAAATCAATCGCTTAGCGCGCTCCCCGCGGCCCTGGTACGGCTGTTGTTGCCGGTACTGCTATTGACCTCACTGGCGGCCTGCCGCCAGACACCCCCGCCCGTGCCCCGGTTGCTGGATACCACGGTCATCGACGCCCCCGCCCCCGGCCAGCCGGCCACGGTGGCGCTCGAACCCGGTCCGGAACCGGTGCTGTTGCTGATCGAAGCACCGGGCGTCAATCTGCAGTCCCGCATCGTTCACGGATCGGACGACGCCCCTGCAGTTCTCAGCGACATCGCCGTGGACTTCCTGCGGACCGCCCCGGTCTGGCATCTGCTGGAACCGGCCACCGGGGAGACGGCGGCACCCGGAAATTCATTGCGACTGGAGATTCGAACCATCCATGCCCTGGCCGACCGCCAGGTGCACATCACGCGCTATGCACTGGATGCCAGTACGCGCTCCGGCGCAGCTCAGCTCGAGGCCTGGCGCGAGTTCACACGGGGCCTTCAGTATACGGAGGGCGAGGCCGCGGAGGCGTGGGAACCCCGCCTGGCGGCGCTGCAGGCGGCCTCCCGGGCCTTCAGCCGACTGGGTCTGCGCCACGAAGCGCTCTGGTCCCGCTACTTCCACGCCTATTTCGCCTACTACCCGCTGTACCGCTACTCCGAGGCACTGGCGGACGTCGAAGACATCATCGAAGAAGCTGCTTCCCTGGACGACCCGCGCCTGCTGCTGCTGGCTCACCAGTTGTCCGGACAGATTCGCATTGAACGCGAAGCCGACGCGGACCCTGCCCGCGCCCTGGCCGACTACGAACGCGCGCAGCAGGCATTCACCCGGGCGCGCCGGATTGCCGAGGAGACCGAAAACGCGTTCGAGCTGATCTGGGCCACCAATAACTCCGGCATCACCTGGCACTACCAGGACCGGCCGGAGGAGGCGCTGGAGCAGTACGCCCGGGCGCTGGAACGCTCCATGCAGGGCGGAGACAGTTACCTGGTCTACCTGATCGGCACCAACATGGCGGTTGCACACGAAAAACTCGGACGCATCACGCAATCAATCGACACCTTGCTGCGCATGTTCGATTCCCTGGACGAGCACACCCAGCCCCATGAAGTCGAGCATCTGCTGAACCTGCTCGGCATGTACTACATCAAGCTCTACCGTTTTCCGGAAGCGCTTGAAGTCCTGGACCGGGCCATCGCCCTGTCGCAGGAACAAGGCCGCGTGGAAAGCCTGGGCCGCAATCGCCTGCTGCTGGCCGAGGCTTATCGCGAAATGGGGCAGTCCGACAAGAGCCGGCTGAACCTGGAACTGGCCATTCCCGACCTGGAGGCATCCCGCAACGGACGCGGGCTGCGGCGCGCTTACGACCTGCGCGCGGATCTCGAACGGCGCGACGGCGAATTCACCGCCATGCGTGACGACCGCTCCCGCCAGGAGCAGTATCTCGCGACCGATGCCGATCACGCCGAGTGGCTGTCCGGCGCCGCCCGGGATGCCGAGGCCGCGGGCGATCCGGCGCGGGCCGCCGCCCTGTTCGACGAAAGCGCCAACCGCTACGCATCCACCCCCTTTCGCGAACACGAGGTATTGAACCGGCTGCACGCCTGTCGGCTCGTGGACCCGCCTGCGCCTTCGTGCGCACTCGAGGCCCTGGAGGACGACTACGCGGTGCTGGCCGCCGCCCAGGCATCCGTTCCCGCCCTGGAGGGCCGCTACGTCTGGGCCCGCCTGCAGACCGGCAGCGGCCAGCAGGAGGCGGCACTGGCCACCCTGCAGAAACTGATCACCGACATGCAGTACCTGCGCCAGCGTCTGCCCGGAGTTCTGGGGGCCTGGTACTGGGATGCCCGCCGCGAAATTTTCGATACGTACATGCACCTGGCCCTGAACGATCGCGACGGCCCGGGAGCAACCGGCGCCCGCGCGCTCAGCGCCCTGCTGTGGTTGCGTGGCACCGGCGCCGGGCTTGCCGCGCCCGCGGCAGATCCGGCGGACAGGGGCGATGCCGACTTTACCGAAACCGCACGGGTGCTGCTGGCGCAGCGCGCCCAGGCGCAAAGCGCCGAGGAGACCGAACGGGCGCAGCGCCAACTCGACCAGCACCTTCTGCTCAGCCGCCCCGGTGACCTGTCCGGTCCACCGATGTCAGCCGCGGAGGTTGTCGAGCGGACACGCGCCCTGCCCGAGGGCTGGAGCCTGCTGACGTTTTATGCCGCACCGGACGCGATTTATGCATGGACCGGCGACCGCAACGGTCTGCGGCTGCATCGCCTGCCCTGGACCGATGGAACACCGCGGCAACTGGCTCGCCTGAAGGAAACGCTGCGCGCCATCGCCTACCCGCCGCTGGAGCAGGAACTGGCCGAATGGGGAACGCGCCTGATCGAGCCGCTGCGGGCTCACCTGGCGGAGCGGGTGCTGTTTGTCGGCTCCGGCGTGTTCAGCGACTTCCCGATCGAAGCCCTGAAAGTGGATGGCGAACACCTGCTGCAACAACACGCCTTCATGAACCTGGCCGAAGGTTTTGAATTGCGCACGGCGGTCGAGCGCCTGCAACGGCCCCTGCAGCCGCAAAACATTCTCCTGGCGGGCAACCCCACCGACCTGGATCGGGGGCAGGCGGAACTGGCCGGCACCGCGGCGGAACTCGCGGCCATTCGCAGCCGTTTTCCGAACGCCCATACCGAACTTCTGGCCGGCCCCGATCTCACCCGCGAACGCCTGACGGGCCCCGGGCTGAACAACGCGGACCTGGTTCACATCGCCAGTCATGCCGTGATCGACCGGGCCTACCCCGAATTCTCGAGCATCCGTCTATCCGGGCGTGGCGACCTCGGCGCCGAGACCCTGACACCGGCCGACCTCGGACAACAACGCCTGCAATCCCGCCTGGTGGTGCTCAGCGCGTGCAGTACGGTCGGGGTCAACCGGTTCGAATTCGACACCCATCTGGGTTTCGTTTCGGCGTTTCTGGAGCACGGCAGCGAAGGAGTCGTCGCCAGCCTGTGGCCGGTGCCCGACCAGCACACGGCGCGCCTGATGTCCCGCTTCTACACGCTGGCCCGGGAAGCCGATCTCGCGACCGCGCTGCGGGCCGCCAAGCTGGAGTCAATCAGTAACGGAGACGGCGCTCCACGGCTGTGGGCCGCGTTTCAACTGTTTCTACGCTGAACCCCATGCCCGGGGCCCGGATCCGCCTTCACGGCGGCACACCGGGAGGGACAGGCACGCCGAATGGACGTGCCCGGCCCCATGCCCCCGGGAGGGATTACCACGATCAACGATCGGCGTGGGCATGACCCGGATCGGCCGCCGGAAGCGCTTGCGATTCCGGATCGGACTGCCGGGCAAAATCGCATTCCAGGCCGATGCAGTCGAGCACCCGGATGCTGATCTGATCCAGCGAGCGGCGCCCGCTCGACCGTGCAACCAGTTCGCGTTCGTCCTTGACCCGATTGACCTCGACCATCACCCGATCGGTTCCGTAACGCTCCTGCAGCACGCCCGTCAGCACGGCGACATCGCCCAGGCATTCAGCGGCCCAGGTATTGCGGCGCGCCGACCAGGCGGGATCATCCAGCTTGACGGTGTAGGTGTCGTGCTCCTTGAAGTAACGGATTTCCAGCACGCTGCCGGCTTTGAGTACGCTGTCGGGCGCGGCGTCATCGGGGTAAAACACGTTCCAGTCGCCATGCAGGGCGAAAGGCGGGCAATCCGCCAACAGAGGGGCGCTGCCGAACAGGGCCAGGATCAGAATAATCACTCGTTTCATTGCTCTATCTCCAGTGGAAAAAGGACCGGCGGTATTGCCGGTCCGGGTGGGGTAAATCCCCTGAAATCGTTTAATGAGAATGGGCTTTCAGCACACAGCCGGCGTGGCCCGGGGGCGACGCTCATCGACCCGGCCTCGACTGCCGAGCGTTGGAGCCGGAGTCCTGCCGGGATTCCGGGAAGCCGTATACCAGTCGGATTTCGAGCAGATCCGTCTCCGACAGATGATTACGCTGACCCATCCGGGTTTCCTGGTCCTGATGGGAGGGGCGTGCCCGCAGCGAACGGCGTGCCGGCAAAGCGAAATCCGTCGGGTAGTAGTGCATGACGGAATCGAAATCGTACGGCCCTTCATTGCCGAGATCGGAAATCTCAAAATGGATGTGGCGGACCGGCGGGATATTGTCGAACAGCACCTCGACGTAGCGGTCGCGCAGCGGATGCTGCTGTTCGTGAGCCCAGCCCAGGGCGTGTTTGATTTCGTGCGCGACCTTGAACCGGTTGTTCCAGCTGCGGATGCCCAGCCGCTGGCGGCCGCCCTGACGCCCGACCATGGAATGATTGGCGGGCCCATCGACGACGTAAACGTAGTCGGTATCGCCGCTGGCTTCGGGGTCGCCGCGGGAAACGCAGCGCAGGGCTGACCCGGACACCAGTTCACGGCACGCCTGCTCGAATACCGCACGGCGCATCGGGTCACGGGCGACTTCGGGGCTGAGTTCGTAGGTAAACCGCCCGTTGCGCCACATCCAGGGCTTTTCACTGTCCGCGACCCGCTGCGCATCGACGGGCCACGGAAGTTCCTCCGCGGCCACGGTCAAGCACAGTGCGGTCGCGGCCACCGCAACAGATTTCTTCATTCTGTCGGCAATCCCTTCTCACTTGCCGCTGGCCAAGCCATCGGGCAGCCCGCCTCAGCGTGCGTCCAGCACCGCATGAGGCCCTTGCCGGGCGACCGGCCTATGAATGAAGTGTCAGTTTCGGTGGTTTTCTCTCACGTAAATGTCAAAAAGTACTGTTTTTTGCCGAATTCGACCCTTATCCGTCACCGGGGACGCCAAAACAGCAGTCTAGCAGCCCCAAAACCCGGGCAGCGGTCGAACTCGACGCACCCGGTCAGCGACCCGCAGCGCATCGTGTCGCGGCCTTCCGGGCCAGAGCGGAAGATTCCGGTCACGCCGGAATCGAACGGGCAAAAAAACACCCCGCGCTGGCGGGGTGTTTTTGATCGGGTGCTGGCGGAGGCCCGAGGCCGGCGTGGAGTGATCTCAGGGCGTCGGGAACGCCGTGCCCTCGAGATCGAATCGCCAGACCGAGTCGCCCAGACCTCCGGGGACCCCGTCCAGATTCGTGCTGGCCGGGTGCTGCACGGCGATGACGAATTCATAGGGGTCAGCCGGGTTGAAAATCAGGCCCGTGGCTTCGGAACCGGCCACCCGCAGGCTGAGAAAGTGATCCACGGATTCGGCCACACCGTCGCCGTCCACATCCCGTGCGAACCACACGTCACCACCCGTGGAGGAACCGTTGGGTGCGTCCTCGATGATGTAGATGTTGCCGTGCGCGTCCTGCGCCAGATTGTCCGGCGAGTTCATTTCCGCGGTGGTGCCGTCAAAACCCAGATTCTTCGGCGTTTCCACGTCGCTGGCGAATTTGCGGATGATGGCCTTGCCCTCACCGATCTCTTCCACCGAGTAAACGGTTCGCTCCGAGGTGGCCGCGAAGTACAGAACTTCGTGGCCATTGACCAGGCGACCCACTTCGACATCTTCGGGGCGACCGAACGGCGTGGCGCCGACTTCGTCAGCCGCACCGCGTCCGCCGCGGGTATCGGGATTGGTAACCGGATTGTCGGTCGGTCCGTTCCTGAACGGATTGATCGACGTCAGCGGCTTGCCCGCCTTGTTGGTCAACGGAACCCACGTGGCCAGACCGGTGCGGATTGCGGTGGCATTGTTGCCCTGATTGTAGTTCAGAGTCGGGTCGCCGTCGTAATCATCGGCCACCAGCACGTAGGTCACGCCCGGCGCCTTGTAGCTGTTCGCCTGCTTGAACTCGACCTTGTAAATCGCGCCGGAATTCCATTCGTCAACGAAGTAGAGCGTTTTGCCGTCCGCGCTGAAACGCAGACCTTCGTGGGACGTGTTGGCGACCGTGTCCAGTTCGCGGACGCGAATCCGGTCGGCCGGAGCCAGCGGGTTCTGAATTTCCATCACGCGTCCCGTACCGGACCACTCTTCACCCATGATCAGGGTACCCGCCGGCGTGAAGGTCGCCGGGTCGAACGCACCCCAGTCCCCACTCCAATCGCCCTCCAGGCCGCCGAGGTCGCCGGAGAACAGCGTCTCCATCCGATCGTTCCAGATATCATAACGGGACACGCCGGCCCCGATGCCCGTTTCGTGCGGGATGAAAAGATAACGGCCGGTGGGATCGTAGGCGATCATGTCGAACATGGAAGCACCCGAGCCGAGACCCGGCACCCGGACGACAGACTGGTTCGCATCGGCTTCGACTTCGTCCAGACTGGTCAGGATTTCCTGGGTCACCCCGGCCGGCGCGATCCAGGGAGCGGTGAATTCTTCGGTTGAATTCGGAACGGTAACGGTGGCGGATTCGGTCAGGGGTACGAAGAACGGTTCAGTACCGGCGGCTGCGGTTTGCGACAACGCGAGCAGCATTCCCGCGACCAGCGGTTCCTTACGGAATTTCAACATGGTGTAATCCTCAATTTGGCTTGATTTCCGGAGACAGACGACCGGTAAATTCCGCGTGGGAAGTCCACGCGTCAGGAGTTTCCCGGCTGCCGAGATCCAGCCTAACCACGCTTCGTGACAAGGCCTTGTCGATGCGGTGACAGTTAGAAGAATCGAACCGGTTTTCTGACGTGAAATGTTTCAGTTTCCCCGGGCGCAATGCCCCGAGCGTCCGATGCACCCGCTACCGCGAGGCGCTTCCGGACGGACCGCTCCAGTCGAGCCGGATGTCCCAGCGCCAGGCCCGCTCTTCCGGCAGGGTCGGCACGGACTCCGGATCAACCTGCCGGTAAACGTTGGCCGGCGGCACTACGCTGGCATCGCGTCCGTAAATGTAGTCCTGGTCGTCGACCAGCACCCGGTAAGCCTTGTTCAATTCGAGAGCGCGTTCACGGGACGGCGTGATCAGGGTGTACACGTCCGGCGCCGCCGCCACCCGAGCCAGGTCCACCCGCCCATCGGCATCGAACCAGCGCGCCTGCATTTCCGGATTGCTGCGGAACTCGCCCCCGCCGCCGGCCCGTTGCAGGTAGGTGGCGATTTCACCACGCGGCTCTCCCCGATTGGGTGCATCCGGCATCCCGTGAAGTTCGATATAGCCCCAGCCGCTCGCACCGTCGACCTTGCGCGCGAAGCTGTACACCTTGTCGATGGTGGATCCGACCGATGTGTGACAACCCATGCAGAACAGGTTTTCCTCGTAAGTGCTGGCGCGCAGTCGTCCCCGGCGGTCTTCAATAAAGCCCTGGATCAGCCAGCCCATCTCGTTGTCCAGCCCGTGCGGTCCCTGGTCAATGTAGCCCGGCAGATAGCCGGCTTCCTTGGCGTAGCCTTCTTCGAGGTAGGCGTTGTACAGACTAAAATGCGGCAACACGTAGTGTTTGCGCATGTACCGGACTTCCTTCATGCGGCGGGACGGCCCGATTGTCCCGTCCTCGGCAATGCCCACGTAACGCACCGTGTGCAGAAATTCGGTACCCAGCGGATACAGCCATTCCTGCCGGAACCAACCGGTCGCCTCGCCCACGTAGGCATCGGTACGGCGCACCACGCGGGCCTCGCCCAGGATGCCGTCTTCATCGAGGTCGACCCCGATGAGGGTTTCATCGATTGGATGGGTCGTTACTTCATCCAGCCCCTTGATGGTCGCCTCCAGGATGGCCAGGTTGGCCCGGTAGACATCGCGTGACTCGGTACCGTCGGCTCGGCGCCGCATCTCGGGAGCGAGCCGGATCATCACATCGTCGGTGGAACCATTGGTGGGCCAGAACGTGCTGGGCATGGGCTTGTAGTTGAACGCCACCCAGCCGCTGCCGTCCCGTGCGAAGCCTTCCTCATCGAAAGCGGCAGCGCCCCGATCCAGGTCCTTCAGGTCGGGAATCCAGCCCTTGAAGTCCGCCTCGACCAACCGCGGCGCGAGTTCGGAATAGTTGTCCTGACCGATCCAGGCCAGGATTTCCTCGTCGGTTATGGCCGCAACACGCTCGCTGCGATCCTCGAACAGGTTTCGCCAGTGATTCTTCAATCCGACCTCACTGAACTGGTATTGGCGTTGCAGCACGCCGTCGTTCATGCGGTTTTCGCGGCCGCGCATCTCGTCCTGGTGACACACGTAGCACGGATTATGTTGCCCTTCGGTGCGCGTATAGCATTGCGGGGGAATGATCGCTTCGGCGTTATACAGCGCCAGAGCGGGATGCACTGGCGGCCGTTCCGGGACCGGGCTGTCCAGTTCCCGCAAGTAGGCGACGAGTTCGTCATGAATCGCGATTTCAGACAGAGCGGACGCTTCGGCATCGGGCGCGGCGGGCGCCCATCGGGTCACAAGAAGCCCGGTCAGGGTGACGGCGCTCAGGCCGGCTATCATCGCTACGAAAGGCAGTTTCAAAGGAGTCTCCGGATCTCAACTGGCGGACGCCACCCACCCGGCGGCACGCGGCTGATCAAGCTAGCGCATCAAGATGACGGACGGATGACGGGCGTGGAGGGATTCGGGGATTTGGATTCCGGGTCAGTGGTCGAGCCACTCACGCGGGTCCACCCGGTAATACGCCTTGAGGGTTTCGAACAGACGCCGGTGGTGCCGCGCCATCTGGCCCGGACGCTCGAAGAAGGTCTCGGTGGCCACCGCGAAGAATTCGGCGGGGTGGCTTGCGCCGTACTCGTCCAGCAGCGATTCGCGCCCGTCCCGGCTGGACTCCTGCAATACCTCGTACGCCTCGCCCAGCACTTCGGCCCAACTGCGGTAGCTGTGCTCACCGCCCAGCAGCGGCGCGCCGTCCGCATAGCCGCTCTCGTGATCCAGCTGATGCGCGAACTCGTGCAGCACCACGTTCTGGCCGTCGACGAAATTGCGCGCGCCGCGCATCACCGAATCCCAGGCCAGCACCACCTTGCCGTTCTGCCAGGACTCGCCGAGCAGCTCCCGCGGTTCGGGATCGACCACACCGGCCTCGTCCACGTCCTCGTAATCCACCACGAACGCACCGGGGTACACGATGATGTAACGCAGTGCCGGGTAAACTCCGGAAGGCCGGTTGAGTATCAGCAGGCAGGCCTCGGCCGCGATGGTCACGCGGATTTCATCGTTCATCTCCAGTCCCGCCACCCCGGTGAAGTGTTTCTGGTGCAGAAACTGCTGGATCAACCGGTGCAGCCGCTCACGCAGTTCGGCCGGCAGGCGCGGGTAGACCGGCAGGTTGCGTTCGAGAATGCGCGACCATTCCGCCGGAAACGGGCGGGCCAGCGCACGTTTCAGGCGCAGGCTCGGCACCCACAGGGCGAGCACGATGCCGAGCAGGGACAGGGGCAGAATCAGCCAGGCGATGATCATGAAACGGGGCTCACGGATAAGGTGCTGCGGGATGACAGGGTGCCGTGTAGTCTATGCGCAACGACCGGACACAGGAAACCTGGCCATGAATGAACTCAGTCCCATCCAGGTGCGTGTTCTCGGCTGCCTGATCGAGAAGGCGGAGACCACGCCCGATCAGTACCCGCTGACCCTCAATGCCTTGCGCACGGCCTGCAATCAGAAATCCTCGCGTCTGCCCGTGACGAACTACACCGAAGGTGAAGTGGGCCATGCCGTGCGGGAACTGGAAAGCCTGCACCTGGTGCGTGAGGAATGGGGCTCGCGCGTCTCGCGTTACAGCCACGAGGCGGGCAAGGCCTGGAACCTGCACAGCCCCGGCCTGGCGCTGCTTGCGACCCTGATGCTGCGCGGCCCGCAAACCATCGGTGAATTGCGCAACCACGCGCACCGCCTGCACGAGTTCGACGACCTGGACGACGTTCACCATGCGCTGGAACGGCTGCAGAACCACGAACCGCCCATGGTCACGCCCCTGCCCCGGCAGTCGGGTCAGAAGGAAGGGCGCTACGCTCACCTGTTGTGCGGCGAGCCCGATGTACCCGAAGCGCAGGCGCCCGTCGCCGCCGAACGACCCGCCGCGACCGGCAGCGGTCTCGCCGGCCGGGTGGAAGCCCTGGAAGCCGCGGTCGCGGCACTGGAAGACCGGCTCGCCACGCTGGAGCGCGGCTCGGACGATTCGCAAAATGGCTGAGACCGGGCCGCGGCGACGGCGCGAAGATGGCCGGGATCCGGGCCGAAACCGGACGGTACTCGAACCCGCCTAGCCGGCGGCCTCCGCGATGGCCTCGAGAAACGCCGCGCCGTGGCGTTCCAGCTTGACCTGCCCGACTCCGTTGATGGCCAGGAACTCCTGCTCGTTGGCCGGCCGCTGGCGGCACATCTCGGCCAGCGCCGCGTCACCGAAAATCACGTAAGGCGGCACGCCCTGCTCGTCGGCGAGCCGCTTGCGCAGCGTGCGCAGCGCTTCGAACAGGCGCTGCTCGTCGGCATCGAGTTCGACCGCGGCGCGGGCCGGTTTGCGGCCGGCGGAACCGGCCGCCTCGCGCACCCGTGGCCGCGCCAGTTCCAGGGTCTCCTCGCCGCGCAACAGGGCCCGGGCCAGCGGGGTCAGGCGCAGCACCGAATAGCGCGTGATGTCCTGGACAAGATAGCCGCGATGGATGAGCTGCCGCACGATGGACGTCCACTCGGCGGTCGAGTATTCGCGCCCGATACCCCAGGTGGAAAGCCGGTGGTGGCCGAACTTGTGAATGCGCTCGCTGTCGCTGCCGCGCAGCACGTCGATCACGTGACGCAGGCCGAAGTTCTGCCGCACCCGGTAAACGCAGGACAGAACCTTGCGCGCCGCATCGGTGGCGTCGAAGCGTTCCGGCGGAACCAGGCAGACGTCGCAATTGCCGCAATCGGTCTCGAGATTCTCGCCCAGATAACCCAGCAGCACCCGGCGGCGGCAGGTCAGGCTTTCGGCGAAACCGGCCATGGCGCTCAGCTTGTGCGACTCGATCCGCCGCTGGGTCTCGCTGCCGCCCTGCTCGATCTGCGCCCGCGCGGCTGCGACATCCTGGGTGCCGAACAGCAACAGGGCCTCGGCCGGCAGGCCGTCACGCCCGGCCCGTCCGGTTTCCTGGTAATACGCTTCCAGGTGCCGGGGCAGATCGTAATGCACGACGAAACGCACATTGGGCTTGTCGATGCCCATGCCGAAGGCCACGGTGGCCACCACGATGCCCCGGTCGTCACGCAGGAAGCGCTCCTGAACGGCGGATCGTTCAGCCGCCGGCAGCCCGGCATGGTAGGCGGCCGCGGCGAAACCTTCGGCGGCCAGGAAGGCGGCCACTTCCTCGACCCGCTTGCGCGACAGCGCGTAAACGATGCCCGATTCCTCCCGCCGCGACTCCAGAAAACGCATCAACTGCCGGCGCGGCTGGTTCTTCTCCAGCACGGTGTAGCGGATGTTGGGCCGGTCGAAACTGGTGGCGAAGCGTCGCGCGCCTTCGAGCCCCAGGACACCGACGATGTCCTCGCGGGTGTGCGGATCCGCGGTCGCGGTCAGCGCGATGAAGGGCACCCCGGGAAAGGCCTCGCGCAGCGCGCCGAGCGCCGCGTACTCGGGCCGGAAATCGTGGCCCCACTGGGACACGCAATGGGCCTCGTCAATCGCCACCAGGGCAATCTCGAGTTGCTGCAGGGTAGCCACGAAATTCTGCCGCATGACCCGCTCCGGAGCCACGTACAGCAGATCGAGTTCCCCCGCGCGCAACTGCGCGAGCACGCTTCGCGCGGTGGCCGCATCGAGATTGGAGTTGTACATGGCCGCGCGCACGCCGTTCGCGGTCAGCGCATCCACCTGGTCTTTCATCAGGGAAATCAGCGGCGAAATGACGATTCCGGTTCCGGACCGGTGCAGGGCCGGCAACTGATAACACAGCGATTTGCCGCCGCCGGTGGGCATCAGCACGAAGGCGTCGCCGCCTCCGATCACGTGCTCGATGATGTCCTTCTGGTGCGGGCGGAAGGTCTGCAGCCCGAACACCTGCTGCAGGGTATGTTCCAGCGGCCGTGCCGTATCGTCGGGTGGATTTGCCGGCCGGGTCGTTTGCACGCGGGGAGTATACGTCACCGTGAACCGGCCGCGAACGATTGGCGTACAATCGGGTAAAAATCCTACCCGGTCAGGGGCCCAACACCCTGGGAACGAATGTCACGGGGGCCTAATTCATGGGAACTAAGACCATGTCGAAGAAACGGGAGACACCGCCGTCCTGGGGCGACGGAGAGCAACGGCCCAGCCCGCCGTCCCGGCGCAGCGGTTGGGGACTGTTGCGCAAAATCCTTCTGTATCACCTGATTCTCGTGGTGGCGATCTTCGTGCTGGCCGTCACCATTCCCGGCTTCACCGACCAGTTGCCCATCGGCGGCGTGACCGATCTCGCCGCCAGCGGCGACCTGACCGTCAACCGGATCGCGGACGTTCCGGCGGCGAGCAACGACATCGAAATCGTCAACACTGTGCTGCGTGCCACCAACGAACTCGACCGGCTGGGCTACGCCCGCCAACTGGCCATCGTCCTGATTGGAGTGTGGTTGTTGATGCTGCCGGTTTCCTGGGTGCACAAGGGCATACACCAGGTCAGCTCGTACGATCATTCGCTGGACGAAACCACCCTGATCCTGCCGGGGGTGGTCGCGGCCATCGTGCTGGTGGTGCAACACAGTCTGGCGCTCGCCTTCAGCCTGGCCGGCATCGTGGCCGGCGTGCAATTCCGCAGGGCCCTGCAGGACACCTTCGACGCCCTGTTCATCCTGGTGGCCATCGGCACCGGCATCGCCGCCGGGGTCCGCGCGCTGGAAATCGCGGCTGTCCTCACCGTGTTCTTCACCTACGCCACGCTCTACGTCTATTTTCTGGGCGACGGCCTGGAATCCGAGTACCTCGCGCAACGTCGGGCGCGCAAACGCCAGCGCAAAGCGGAAGCCGCGGCCGCGCCACAACCACCTGCTGATTCGCGGCCGACCGACCCTGGCGCCTGAAGCCGGCCGCCGGTACCGGTACCGGCATTTCAATCCGTCCAGGGACGGACCCGGATGCCGTCTTCGATCGCGTCACTGGGATAAGTGATTACCGTCTCCCCCGGCGACAGGCCCTCGAGAACCTGTGCGGCCAGCCCGGTACGATGGCCCACCGCGACGGTACGCATGCGCGCCCGTCCGCCTTCGACGGCGAACACGGACCAGCCTTCGCCCTGCCGGAACAGACTGCTGGCCGGAACCTGCAGCACATCGTCATCCCGCCACAGCACGAAGCGCGCCTCGATCCGATAGCCGTCGCCCAGCCGGCGCCACCGTTCCGGCTCGGACGTGATATCCACGATCACGCGGACCCTCTGCTCCTCGACACCCAGGGCCGAAACCTTGGTGAAACCGGTGGGCTCGACGGTGCGCACCCGGCCTTCGAGCCCCTGGGCGCCACCCCAGCGATCCAGGACCACGTCCATCCCCGGCCGTACCCGCACCGCATCGGCCGACAACAGCTCCACCACGACCTCGAGCGCGGAGGGATCGCCGACTTCCAGCAGCGGATCTCCGGTGCGAACCGGGCCTTCACACTCATGCCAGCGGGCCAGCAGGCGGCCATCGATGGGTGACCGTACCGGCACACGCTCGCCGCTGCCGTCGGCCGCGTCGGATCCAACCTCCAGGGCGGTGCGCGCTGCTTCCAGTTCGTGCCGCGCGACATCGACCTGGAACGCCGCCGATTGCCGAGCCGCCTCGGCGCGCCGGGCCTCGGCCTGCGCCCGGTCGAACGCGTCCCGGCTGACCACCCCCTGCTCCATCAGCGGCGTCAGTCGGGCCAGTTCGCTGGCCGCGAGGTCGGCAGCCGCCACCGCCGCCCGTGACTGTTCACCGGCCGACTGCAGCGAAGCCCGGGCCGCGGCGACCGCCGCTTCCGCCTGCGCCCGGCTGCGCGAATCGAGGACCCGGGATGCCAGCGGGGAAATGTTCAGCAGCAACTCGCCACGGGAAACCGCATCGCCGACTTCCAACTCGAGCCGGCAGGCCACCCCGTCCACCGGCGCCGAGACCACGTAGCGGTCCATGACCCGCGTACGTCCCTCCTCCTCGATCGTGACCACCAGCGGCGCCCGTCCGACCGTCGCCAGTTCGACCCGCACCGGTTCCGGCCAGAATCCCCAGGCCAGCAATGCCGCGACCGCGACGGCGGTCAGGGTGATGTAAGGATGTCGCGCCAGGATCGAGGGCATGACTCACTCCTTGCTCTTGAGCACGGCCACCATGTCCAGGCGGCCCAGACTGTGCCAGATCATCAGACCGGACACAATGAAGGATACAAGCACCACCAGGGCCGCGAAGGCATAGACCCCGGGGCCCAGCACCAACGGAATCCGGTAGAGATCCGTGTTGAAACGAAAAGCCAGGAACGCGCACAACCCGAAACCCACGGCGAAACCCAGCGGAATCCCCAGCAGGGTCAGCACCCCCAGTTCACCCAGCAGTATCTGCCCCACTTCACCGCGCGTGAACCCGAGAACCCGCAGGCTGGCCAGTTCACGACTGCGTTCCGACAGGGCGATGCGCAGGCTGTTGTAGACCACCCCGAATGCGATGCTGGCGCCCAGCAGGGTGGCGATCATGGTGAAGAACAGCACCGACTCGGCCAGGGTGTCGTAAAAGGCCCGTATGGCGGCCTGGCGCTCCACGACCCCGGCGATGCGGGGCACGTCTTTGAGGGTCGCGTTGATGGCGTTTGCGTGGTCCGCATCGATGCGCAGCAAGGCGCCTGAAACGACCCGGCCCTCACCCAGCACCCGATTCAGGGCATCCTGGCGCATGTAGGCGTTCACGCCCATGTACTGCCGGGACAGCCCCACCAACGGCACTTCGATCACGGGGCGGTCGAGTTCCAGGACTTCGATCCGCAGCAGGTCGCCCGGCGAAATCCGCAACAGGCCGGCCAGCCAGTCGGTCATCACCACGCCTTCCCCGGGCAATTCGATCGGCTGCAGATCCGTGTCGATGAGTCGCAGCAGGGTACTCGCCGGAGCAATGCCCTGCACCGCCGTGCGATAGCTGCGGTGACCATGGCTCAGCTTCACCGGCACCTGCCGGAATCCTTCGGCATGGAGCACACCGGGAAGCGCGGCCAGGGAATGCAGCGAGCGCGCGGGCGCAGGGTCCACGTAGGTCACCAGCAAGTCTTCGCGCTGGCTCAAGCCATATTGAACCGCGATCATCCGGTCGATGGCGCTTTCCTGAAAATCACCGATCATCATGACGCCGCAGGCCATCGCGATCCCGAGCAGACCGAGTGCCGAGCGCAGCGGCCGCCGTTCGATTTGGCGCAGAACGATCCGCGCCGGCTGTGACAGCAGCCGGCCCAGGCCCAGGCGCTCGACCAGGGTGGGACGATAGCGGGCCGGCGGCGCCGGGCGCATCGCCTGAGCCGGCGGCAGCCGCGCAGCGCCCTGCACCGCGTACAGGGTGCCGGCCAGACCCGCCGCAGAAGCGATGAGCACCGCCGCCACGACCACGCCTGGTTCCAGCACGTAGTGCAGGTACGGGAAACTGTAGAAAGACTGGAAGATCCGGCTGATCCCCTTTCCCATCCAGACACCGGCGGCAATGCCCAGGGCCGATCCTGTCAGTACGATTACCTGCACCAGCACGCTGTAATGCCAGCCAATGGCCAGGCGGCCATAACCAAAGGCCCTCAGGGCCGCGATCTGCTCGCGCTCCAACCCGATCATGCGACTGACCACAACGTTCAGAAGGAAGGCCGCGACGCTGAAGAAAATCAGCGGAAAGACGGTCGCGATGGTGCGCTGCTGTTTCAGGTCTTCGGTCAGGAAGCGGTGCGACAACTGGTCCGCCCGCGCGATCGCCCCCGAACCACCGTAACGGCCGAGCATTTCGTCCAGCCGCTCGATGAGCGCTTCGGGCCGGGCCCCGCGCATCAACTGGATGGCCAGGTGGTTGAACGCGCCGTCGAGGTCATAGGCCGTCGCCAGCGGCTTGCGCGCCATCCACATCACGCCGTACCGGCGGTAGTCCGGGAAAACGGCACCCGGGGCGATCTGGTAGATGTATTCCGGAGACAGCGCATGGCCGACCACGGTCAGTTTTTCGCGGCGGCCGTTGATGGTCGCGTTCAGCGTGTCGCCCGGGTCAAGGCCATGTGCCGCGGCGAATTCCTGGCTCAGCAGCACCTCGTCGTCCGCCCCCGGTGCCAGCAGCCGGCCCCGCCGCAGATAGAGGCGGTTCAGATCACCGGTGCTGTCCACCGGCAGAGACACCAGGTGCGCACTGACCGGTTCATCGAAACCCTCGATATCCACGCTCACGTAGGCCACGACCCGGTGATCGACCCGGTCGACGCCGGGAAGGTCACGGATCCGGTCCGCCACGGCCACCGGCGCGCGTTTGAGGCCGGCGAAAACGTCCGCGAAACCGTGATCCCGGTAATAGCGCTCACGCGTCTGGTACAGGGAATCGAACGAACTCAGGGACATGATGAACATGGCGACCCCGCCCGCGACCACCAGCGCGATCGCCGCGGCCTGCAGACGCATGGCCCAGAGTTCCCGCCACAGTTTAAGATTGAGTGCCTTCACCGCCCGTCTACCAGTGCAGGTCCGAAGGCGGCGTGCGGGTCTCGTTGCGGTGCACTTCGGCCACCCGACCGTCGGTCAACCGCACCACCCGATTCGCCATGCGCGCGATATCCACGTTGTGGGTGATCACCACGGTCGTGGTGCCCAGTTCCGCGTTGACCCGGTCCAGGGCTTCGAGAACCATGATGCCGGTTTTTGAATCCAGGGCGCCGGTGGGTTCGTCGCAGAGCAGGACCGCCGGCTGCTTGGCAATCGCCCGGGCAATCGCTACCCGCTGCTGTTCACCGCCGGACAACTGCGCGGGAAAATGATGTCTCCGCTCCCCGAGACCCACCAGGTCCAGCGCGGCTTCCGGCTTCATCGGTTCGGCCGCGATCTCCGTGACGATGGCGACGTTCTCCAGGGCGGTCAGGCTGGGAATGAGGTTGTAGAACTGAAATACGAAGCCGACGTGATGCCGGCGGTAGAGCGTCAGTTCGCGCTCATCAGCGCCGCCCAGATCCCGCCCGGCGTAACGCACTTCCCCTTCGGTCGGCGTGTCCAGGCCGCCGAGAATGTTCAGCAGCGTGGATTTACCACTGCCCGACGCGCCGAGCAGCACCATGAATTCACCGCGATACAAATCCAGGTCCACGCCACGCAGGGCACGCACGGAAACCTCGCCCATGCGGTAGATCTTGGTGACGCCATGCACGTGAAATACGACGTCGCCCGCCTCCCCGGCCGGCCCGGCCACGCGCGTGCTCGCCATGCGACTTCTCCGGAAACCTGGTCAGGAGCATAGTAGCAACCGGTCACGGCAGCCGGTGCGGAATCCGCCGGATTGCTTGACCTGGCGCCGCGCGCCTGGCGCAGCGATTGCTGAAACCGTTTGCCGGCTCGGGTCGGAAGCTCGAGCCTCCGGGGACGTCAGGGGCCGTGCACATGAGGCCCCGGTTCAGCGTCCACGGGATAGGGCCAACGGCACCGACAGACGCGAAAATTAAATGAAGTAGTTTCTAATAATAAATAAATAACTAATTGTTAGTTATGCATTTTTATAATATTTGCGAGATACGCAGAGCGGCACGGCCGATCAGGAATCGGTCAGACCGTTACGCCGGTCGGCCGCGGTCTCCGATTCGGCCCGCTGTTCCGGATCACCCAGACCACCACCCCCCGCTGTTTCCAGGATCATGCGCTCGCCAGCGGGGATGACTTCCCGGCCCATGCCGCGCAGTTCCGCGCCGCCGCTGGTGTAGACCCGGGCCGGGGCGCCGGCGGACCCGCCCTGCCGGCCTCGCGCCGGGTGACCGATGCGGTCGAACATTTTCGAAACTGCGAATGCCTCGTCCGCGGCATGCCCGAACTCCATGATCTGACCCGCACCGCCGCGAAACCGGCCGGTGCCGCCCGAATCGGGACGGTATTCCTTGCGCCAGATGATCAGCGGCGCCGCATTCTCGGTGATTTCGACCGGCGTGCTGCGCACGCCCGAAGGAAACGCCGTGCAGTCCAGGCCGTCCTTGCCGGGCCGCCCGCCGGTGCCGCCGGCATAAAACGCGTTGATGACGAAGGGCTCGCCCCGGCTGCCGGGAATGACCCCGCGCCCGCCCAGGAACACGGGTCCGAACAGGCAGGAGGCCCCCTCGGCCGGCACCCGGCCGCCCAGCGGCTCCTCCAGTGCCCCGAGCACCACATCGGGCAGCATCTGGCCGATGGCGTGCCGGGCCGACACCGCGGCGGGCCGGGGCGCGTTGAGGATACAGCCCTCCGGCGCGGCCACCCGCACCACGCCCAGTGAACCCGCGTTGTTGGGTACGTCATTCCCCACCACGCAGCGCACTCCGAACGAGGCGTAGGCCTGGGTGTAAGTCAGCGGCACGTTGATGCCGTGGGCGCAGGCCGGCGAGGTCCCTTCGAAGTCCACGTCGATGCCCTCGTCACCGATCGTCACGGCACACACCAGGTCCACGGGTTCGTCGTAACCGTCCACGCGCATGGCGTTGCGCCAACAACCGTGCGGCAGGTCGCGCACGCCTGCGAGCATCGCTTCACGGGACTGGCCGATGATGCGTTCGGCGGGCGCATCGAGTGATTCCAGCGAAAACTCCTCCAGGGTCGCCAACAGGCGCTCGGCGCCGGCCCGGTTACAGGCGGTCAGCGAATACAGGTCGCCTTCCGCCGCCACCGGATCACGCACGTTCGCGCGCAGGATGTCGAGCAAGGTCTCGTTGGCTTCACCAGCCCGGTACAGGTGACCGATGGGAATGTTCAGCCCCTCCTCGTACACCTGGCGGCCGTCGGGGCCGAAGCCCAGTCCGCCGACATCGGCGATGTGCGAAGTCGACGCGAACAGGGCGACGCATTCAGCGCCCCGGAACACCGGGGTCACCACGGTGAAATCGTTCAAGTGACCGGTCCCGTACCACGGGTCGTTGGTCACCAGCACGTCTCCGGGAACCAGCGAGCCGATGGGATGCCGCTCCAGGAAAAACCCGACACTGGCCGCCATCGCGTTGACATGCCCCGGCGTGCCGGTCACGGCCTGCGCCAGCATCCGTCCCCGCGTGTCGAACACCCCGGCCGAGAGATCGCCGGCTTCGCGCACCGTGGTGGAGAACGCCGTGCGCATCAGGGTCTGCGCCTGTTCCTCGACGACGGCCAGCAGGCGGTCCCAGAGTAATTGCGTGTGAATGCGCCCGAGCGCCCCGGTCTCAGTCATGATCTTCGTTCCCCTGTGCCGGCTTGCGCTCCAGGATGAGGTTGCCCCCGGCGTCGACGGTGGCCACGAACCCCGCGCTGACCACGGTGGTGGTCTGGTCCTCGGTAATCAGCGCCGGCCCTGAAATCCGGCAATCCGCAGCCAGTTCGCCGCGCAGGTACACGGCCGCGGTGTCCGCGCGCAGGCGTTCCGGATCCCACAAAGGCTGCTCACCGTGCGCCACCGGCTCGGACCCGCCACGGCTGCGGGCCGGCCGATCCGGAGCGGCTTTTTCCGCCGCCGGGGTCTTTTCGGCGATACTCAGCGTCCAGCTCAGCGCCTCGATACCCACGCCCGCGATGGTGCGGCCGTACAACGCGCGGTAAGCATCGGCGAAGGCCTCGCGAAACACCTCCCGGTCGGATTCGCGGTAGGGTCCTTCCGGCAAGGGAACGGCGATCTCGTGCCCCTGGCCGACATAACGCATGTAGGCGTGCCGGGTCTCGACCAGCGCCTCGGAAGCCGTGCCCTGCCGGACAACCGCCAGGGCTTCTTCACGCATTTCATCGAACAGTTCGTTGAGCCGTTCGGGCTCCAGTTGTTCCAGGTGCTGCTGGCGGCTTCGGACCACTTCGTAAGCGACCGGGGCCAACAGGAAGCCAACCGCCGATCCCACCCCGGCCTGCGCCGGCACGATGATCCGCCGTACGCCCAGTTTCTCCCCCAGCCGCGCCGCATGCAGGGGCGCGGCTCCGCCGAAGGCGATCATGTCGCGGCTGCCGATATCCAGGCCGAATTCGGCGGCATGCGCGCGGGCCGCGGCCGCCATGTTCTCGTCCACCACCTCGGCGATGCCGTGGGCCGCCGTCCGCGTGTCCAGTTCCAGTGGATCCGCGACATCGGCCTGGATGGCGCGCTCGGACGCCCCGGCATCGAGCGCGAAGGCTCCGCCGGCGAAGCGGTCTTTGACCACCCGGCCCAAGCACAGATCCGCATCCGTGACGGCCGGCCGCTCGCCACCGCGCCCATACGCCGCCGGCCCCGGCTCCGAACCCGCGCTCTCCGGTCCCACCTGGATGCGCTTGAGGCTGTCGACCCGCGCGATCGAACCCCCGCCCGCGCCGATCTCGACCATTTCGATCACCGGAATACGCACCGGCAGTCCACTGCCCTTTTTGAACCGGTACACCCGGTCCACCTCGAAACTGCGGGAGGTCAACGGTTCGAAGCCGTCGATCAGGCACAATTTCGCGGTCGTGCCGCCCATGTCGAAGGACAGCACCCGATCCATGCCCGCCTGACGGGCCACCTCGCGCGCTAGGATGGCTCCGCCGGCGGGACCCGACTCGACCAGGCGGATGGGGAAACGGGATGCGGTTTCAAGCGTCGTCAGGCCGCCACCCGAGGTCATCAGCAGGAACGGGCAGCGAATGCCCAGCTCGGCCAGTTGTTGCGCCAGGCGCTCCAGGTAGCGGGCCATCAGCGGGCGCACATAGGCGTTCGCGCAAGCCGTGGACAGGCGCTCGAACTCCCGGATTTCCGGGCACACTTCCGAAGCCAGGGTGATGGACAGGTCCGGACGGGCCGCCCGCAGCAACTCGGCGGTGCGTTGCTCGTGTTCCGGGTTGACGAAGGCGTGCAGGTAACCGATGGCCACGCTTTCGACCGCGTTTTCGTCGAGCACCGGCAGGGCGGCCTCAACCGACGCTTCGTCCAGCGGGATGCGAATGCCGCCGTTGCGGTCCAGACGCTCGCGAACCGGCAGACGCAGATAGCGGGGCACCAGCGGGGCCGGCCGGTCGATCATGATGTCGTACTGTTCGAACCGGTCCTCGTGCGCCATTTCCAGCGCGTCACGGTGACCCTCGGTGGTCAGCAGCGCCGTGACCGCACCGCGCCGTTCGATCAGGGCATTGGTCGCCAGGGTGGTGCCGTGGATGATCAGGCCGAGATCGGCCGGTTGCAGCTCCGCGCGCCGCAGCACATCGCGGATGCCGGCGAGCACCGCTTCGCCCGGCTGTTGATGGGTCGTCAGCAGCTTGGCCGTCAGCCTCGGCGCCCCCGGCCGCTCGAGCACGATATCGGTAAACGTGCCGCCGATGTCGACGGCCAAACGGGCTTTATCAGGGCCGGTCACGGCACACCTTCATGCTGCGGGGAAAAACCATCCGGGGAAACCGCGAGTCAACGCAGTTGGCTGTCCTTGCTGCCGCGCCGGTTGTAGCCGCTGTGCTCGACCGAAGCGCGGTCGGATGCCTCCTGGCAGCTGACGCACAGGCGCACGCCGGGAATGGCCTCACGGCGGGCCTCGGGGATGGGCTCGTCACATTCGGCGCAGAGCTTGCGGCCGGGACCACGCGGCAGCGAACGGCGCGCCCGCTGAACCGCGTCCTCGACGCTCGCATCGATCTGATCCTGAACCGCACCGTCGCGGCTCCAGCCACCGGCCATGACACCCGTCCTTTCCTGCAAAGATTACAGGCCCGTTTCTACGCGGGACGCGGCGACATTGCAAGTGACCTGCACCCAGGCCCGTGGTGCGCCAGCGGGGCCGACGCACGCCCGGCTCTCTGCGCCGGGCCGGCCGTCATTGCGCCGGTTTGAAGCGGTCCCAGAACGTCTTGTGCACCAGATCGGTGAATTCCCCGGCATCGAGAAATACGCCGTGGCCGTTGGGGCAGCTCTCGTAAACGATGTGCGGCTGATCGGGATCGGCTTCCTGCTGCATTGGTGATTCGCACTGCGGACAGGCGATATCACGCACGCGATTGTACTCACGCCCCACCCTGGCGCTGCCGTCGTCGAGCACGTAATCCGCCATCCAGTCGTCCTGGCGCAATTCGGAAAGTTCATCGGGCTGGAACCACAAACCCTTGCAGCCGGTACAACGGTCCACCTTGATACCACTGAACGAAACGACTTCCATGGCGGAGAAACACTTCGGGCAATTCATCTGGGCGCGCTCCTGGTTGGGTCCGCTTATTCTAGGATCACGCCGGAAACCCGGTCAAAGCCTTTCGCACGACCTGACCGGAAAGGCCGGTGCAGGTAGAATGACCCCTCATTCGACAAGCTCCGGGATAGCGGACGTGGCCCCAGGCGATCTTTCTTTGCCGGATGCGGCGATCCAGGGGAATTCCTGTGCCCGGTTCCGGTCCAAACCGCCGGAATTGGACACTCTGCCCGAGCGGTAACCACACGCCTACATGCCTGCTGACTCCGAATCACCACACCGAACCCGTTCACGACCGCCTGGCGGCGCCGTCGGGCTGCTGCTCATGCTGGCCGCCGTCGGCCTGTTGAATGGCTGTGCCGGCATGGCCCGGGGGACTTCCACGCCTGTTTACCGGGCCCAGGAAGCGCCGGCGCCGGAACGCGCATTGCCGGACGGACCCGAAGCGCTGGTGGTCATTCGCTACCCGGCGCTGATTCATGCCGACGCCGAACATTCCTTCTACCAGGCCTACGGCAACCAGGCCATCGGCGACCCGGTGCCGCTCGAAGTGATGCTGCGGACCGACATGACCCGGGTCGCACAGGCCGTCATCGCCAAGTCCAACTTTTTCGCCATGTCGCTGTACCGCGAACTGCGCGATACCCTCCCCGACCATTCCGTCCTGCTCTCGCCGCACATGATCACCTGGGACCGCGAAACCGGACTGGGCAGTCGGCCGATGCTGGCTTCCGAACAGATCCCCAGCGTGCTCACGATCGATTTCAACGTTTATTCCTACCCCGATATCCGCGAGGTCATGGACGCGCCACCGCTGACCTTCGGAGATCTCGTCACCCCGTTGATCGTGGTCCACGGCGACCGCTGGCTGCGCCCGGCCACCAACGGCCTCGTGCTGAGCAGCGAGCCCCTGGTGCAATCGGCGTGGGCGCTGTCGCGTGCGGCCGCGGAAGCGGAACGCACCGCCATGGTCCGGTATCCGCCCCCGGCTCCCCCGCGCTCCCTCGATTTCACCGGATTCCTGCAACTGCGCGAACTGAACCCGGTCGGAGTGCCACGCCGCGCACCGGGCGAAATCCGGCCGGGCGAAGCCGCCGTGGAAGTCTATCCCCTGGAAAAAGTGCAGATGGACCCGCTGCTGGTGGCCCGGCTGGACGAGACCCCGGGCGTGGATCCCTTCGCCGACCGCTTCGTCGACGGTGCCGCCAACCGCATCGTGCGCCTCTTGCACGAGGCCGATATCGAGCGCGCACTGTTCCTGCAGCGCCATGCCGCCCTGCTGCGTTTCGACCCGGAGTTGGCGAACGTCTACCTGGCCGGCAGCGAGGACGAGTCGGTGCGCGCGCGCCTGCAACTCGCCCAGGCACTGATCCGGGCCGAAAAGGTGTTCCTGTCGGACCAATCGGAAAAGGTTTTCCAGGGCACTTACGAAGGCGACTACGGACAGAAAATGCGGCAGATGATCGCTGCCGAGTACGGCATGCTCGAAGAGCGCCGGCGCCTGGCCCGTATCCAGAACGTGACCACGGCCCTGACCATCGCCATGCTGGCCGGGTCGGTGTACGGCACCTCGGTTTCCGGCTCGGCGGTGGCATCCGCCCTGCAGAGCGTGGCTCCGGCGCTGGTGCTCGGTTCGGTGTGGACGGCGCGTTCCAGCCTGAAAACCCGCGCGCGATCGGCGAATATCACCGAAAAATACATGGCGCTGATGGCGCCCGAACTCGACCAGCAGATCGACGTGCAGATGGAGTGGATGGAATCGCGTGAGCGCATCACCGCGCGCGGTTTCGCGGAGTTCCGCGACAAAACCACCGCGCTCTACCAGTCGCGGGTACGTTCATTGCAGACCACCGCGGATGAGCACTGCCGCTTCAGTCATCCGGAATTCCAGGCCGACGGCCGCTGGTTCGGAGGCTGCGAGGACGGTCGCGCGACGGGCCGCGGCTACGGCATTCTCAGCGGCAGCGACGGCGTGGTGGAATACGCCGGCGAGGCACGCGACGGACGCGCCCACGGCAACGGCGGGATGATTCTCGTGCGCCCGGGTTCGGTCGGGGCCGTATTCTTCGAAGGCCGCTTCCGCGAAGGCGTGCCGGACGGTGTGGTCGCCCGGCACGAACCCGGGCAAAGGCCGCAATGGTTCAGTTACGCAGCGGGTCGTGAAACCGGCCGGGCATCGGAGCGGGAATGGACACGCCCGCTGTTCTGAGCCACGCCACCGGAGCCTGGCGAACCCGGGAACCGGTCCGGAGAAGCCGGGCGTTTGCCTGGCTGGCCGCCCTGCTGCTGCCCGGCCTGCTGCCCGGCCTGCTCCCCGGCCTGCTGAACGCCGACGAGAACGCGCCGGACCCGCCCTCCGGCATCGCGGATGTCGAATCCTACCGTCTGCTCAACCTCGCCCTGATGGTCGCGGAAGGCGCAAGCATCGCGTGGGCCGTCGAACTGGATCCCGCCGGCGCGACGTCACCGCCCGATCGTGGCCTGACCCCACCGATCGATGTCGAGGCATTGCAAACCCCGCTGAACCGGATCGCCGATCCGCGACAGACGGTGGCCCGCGCCGCCCGGCTGTTCCGCTACGCGCGGGCCAATGAGGACGGCATCCGCGCCGCCATCGCCCGGTTCGCGCAGAAATCTCCCGCAGCGGTGACCGCCGTCGACCCAGCCCGGCTGGCGGAGGAAGCACTGATTATTCGCAGTGCGCTGGCCATCACCCTCGAAGATCAAGGGCGGGGACGTGACGACTCGCCCGCCCGTTCTTCCTGGCGGCGAGGCCTGGCCGTGTACCAGGACAAAACGATTTATCTGCGCAACATGATGGAGTTCTGGGAGTTCGACCGCGAACTGGCTGCGATCACCGAAAAGGCGCTGCGCGAGACCGGCACCCGGATCGAAGCTTATCAGCGCCTGCTCGAAGTGGACCCCCGGCTCGACGCCTTCACCCAGCACTTGAGGGCCGTGGAGTACGTTTACCGCGAGTACGGGGTGCCGGAGAAAACGCCGGACGATCCGTCCGACGAACTGATCGAGGCCGCCTCCCAGGTCGATTGAGCAGACGGCCCCGCCCGGAGCCCGTCGCTCTCCCGCGCTCAGAAACCGTCCGGCGACCCGTCGCCGGGCAAATCCTCCGGCTGTTCGTCGGGCAGCGCAACCGGTTCTTCGGGCAGAACCCGAAGCAAGCGCGGATCGATCAGCCGCAAATCCTCGATGCCCAGCGTTCCTGCGGCGGGCTGCGGGTCCGTGGCGGAAATCTGCAAGCCATCCGTTGCCGGGGAATCGGCCGCCCGGGTGATGGAAGAGTCAGAGGACAAGGCGCCATCCAGCCCGGCCAGTTCGCTCACGGCGACGGTGCCGGCCGGCGCGGATTCGGACTCTGGCTCGGAGGGCGAATCGGTGGCAGCCAGCGATTCCTCCTCACCTGCGTCCGTCGACTCATCACCGTCCGCATTTTCCGCACCCGACTCGCCCGCAGCCGCCAATTGCGACGACTCACCGGCCGCGTCGCCGGCTTCTTCTCCAGTTTCGCCGGGCGCTCCGCTGTTACCCGTGGGAGAGCTTCCGTCCGGGTCGTCCCCTTCGCCACCGCCCGGCTGTTGCGCCAGCCCCTGCCGGCGCAGGTAATCGAGCGCGCTCTCGGTGACACCGGAGGGTTCCCGGGCCGCCTCTGTTGACTCGGCCGACTCCCGGTCCGCCGCTTGTGCGGCGCCGGCCCGGCTGGCCTGCCGCTCCGCCGCGGACGCGTCACCGGAGTCTTCGGAGCGGGCGCCGTCACTTCTGCCCGGGGAGCCTCCCGGTGCGGCGCCGGACTGACCCTGGGCCGCCTCGCCCGCCGGCCCGCCGCCAGCCTCGCGCGCCCGCGCCGCGGCCTGTTCGGCGGCATGCGCGGCCTGCTCGGCCTCCTGGTATTTCTGCAGTTGCTCCACCCACGCCTCGCGTTCCTGCTGCGCCAGCAAGGCGTCCCCGGCTGCCGCTTCGCTGGGCTCGTACGGGTAGTCGGACAAATCCACCCCGGGCTCCCACAAGCGGCTCTCGATCACCAGGTCGCTGAGTTGTTCGCGAATGTGCCGCTGGGACTCGGGCGGCAGGTTGGCCAGCTTGCCTTCACGGCTGGTGGAATAGGAAAACGTGGTATTCGATGGCTGGCGGTCGCGGAAACGCTGCTCGCGCAATTCCATCCGCTGGCGGAAGTTCTCTTCGCTCTCGTCGACCCGCCGGCTGGAGGTCTCCGCCTCCGCGGCTGCCGCGTCGCCGGCCTCGGACCCCGCGTCGCGCACGGGCTCCTGGGCCGCGAGCGGCAGGCACACCAGCAGCGAGGCCATCGCGCCCCACCGCCCCCAGCGAGCCGCACGCCGGGCGGCCTGCGGCTCGGGACGACCCGCTGGCGCCGACCGGAGCTTCGGCGCATCGGTGGCATTGGCGGCATGGGTCATCGGCTTATTCCTCCTGCGGCTCGACCCGCCGGACCACGCGCAGACCGGTGAAGTCGTTGCGGTCCCCGCTCTTGAGGTTGAACCGCGCCGGCAGGCGGATGTCGCGCGAGCCGGAGAACCACGATCCCCCGCGGGTCATGCGTGAACTGCACAGCCCCCGCGACCAGGCGCTGCCGTCCGTCGGGGCTTCCAGGTATGACAGGTTCATGCAATCGCGGGTCCATTCCGCCACGTTACCGATCATATCGTGCAGTCCGAAGTCGTTGGGGCGCAAGGACCCCGCGAGCGCGGTCGAGGCCGCCATGCGGTCCGCGCATCCGGTGTGCCGCCAGTCGAACCCGGACTCGGCCCCGGCCACATTGGCCCAGGCACAGACCGCTTCGGCAGACCCGCCCAGCCAATCGCCCTCTTCACCCGCGCGGGCCGCATATTCCCATTCACTCTCACTGGGCAATGCGTAGCGTTCCCCGGTGAGTTCACTCAACCAGGCCGCGTAGCCGGCGGCGTCGTGCCACGACACCAGGATCGCCGGCCGGCGGCCCCGTCCCCAGCCGTTATCGGCCGGACGGGTCTCGCAGCCGCCCGCCTCGACGCAATGGTCCCACTCGGCCAGGGTCACCTCGTACTTGCCGATCGCGAAGGGAGCATCGATGGTCACGCGCCGGCGCGGCTTTTCCAGGCTGACCGCCAGGGGCGAGCTGTCGGCAGAGCCCTGCCAGAACGACCCGGCCGGAACGACGACCATTTCCGGACAGGTCTCACAGTCCCGAAACGCTTTGCCCGGACGCAGGGTCAGGCGATCGATCGCCGCCAGCGCCGCATCGACGTGCCGGCCGGCGGGAAAATCGTCGAGGTAGGCCCGCCACGAGGCCAGGGTATCCGCCTCGCGAGCCTGGGCGAAGCGGGCCGTGTCATTGTGCTCGACCTGCATCTGTCCGCGCAGCTCACGCGCCTCGGCCGCATGTGCCCCGGCCGGCCATTCGGCCAGGTAACGGTCGAGCGCTGCGACGCTGCCGTCCGCGCTGGCCACCTCCCAGGCGGCCTCGTCCCGGCGCCTGCGCTCGGCCTGCTCGCGAGCCAGCCTGGCCTCCTCCTGGCGGAAAGCCTCGATTCTCGCCAGGGCTTCGGTCGCATAACGGCCGTCGGGAAACGTTTCCAGGTGCGCTTCGAAGGCCGCCCGCGTGTTTTCCTCCAGCACTCCGGGCCAGGCCTTTTCCTCCAGGCGCTGCAGGAACTCACGCGCCTGCGCGATGCGCGGCGACTCCGGAAAATCCTCGATGAAGGCCCGGTAAGCCACCACCGCGTCGGTTTCCAGTGCCTGCTGCCAGCGGCGGTTCTCCTCGGCGGCGGCCGCTGCGTCGGCCAGTGCCTGCGCCGTGGAGCGCTGAGCGGCGTCGCGGCTTTGCCATTCGAGGGCGAAATAGCCCACGGTCACGACAATGGCCAGCACCAGTGCGGCAAAGGCCACACCGAGCCAGCCACGCCGACTCGAGGCGGTGGGTGCGGCGCCCTTTCGGCCATCCTGATCCGCCGCTGCGTCCGCTTCCGCACCGCCGAGACGCGCCCGCCATTCCCGCACGCTGCGGGGCCGTGCGGCGGGATCGAGCACCAGTCCGCGACGGATCAGCGTGAGTAATTCCGTGCCCGCCGAATTCCCGCTGGAACGGGAATCCTCGAACTCCCGGGGCAGCTGCAAGGGGTCGTCGCCGCCTTCGTGCTGCGCCCGCAGCCGCTCGCTCGCGGGTGGCGGCTCGCTGCCGAACAGACCCGTGTACAGTGTCGCGGCCAGCGCGTAAATGTCGGTCCACGGCCCCAACTCGCCGTTTTCCGCCAGATGCTCCGGCGCTAGCACGGGATCACCGGGATGTTCCACCGAGACGTCCATGCCGGCACCGAGCCATACCGCCCCGCCCAGGTCCGGCAACATCACCTGGTCCGGTGCGATCCGTCCCGCCGGCGATCCGTCGGTATGCTGCTCGGCCAGCAAGTCCAGCAGGGGACGCGCGGCGTCGGACAATCGCTCGGCCGGCACCGCGCCGGTGCCCGCCACCTGCTCCGACAACAGCCGGCCCGGCGGGCAGGCCAGCAACTGCACCGCCGTCCCGTTGGCGCGGAACGCGCGGATGCTGCGGGCCAGTGCCGGATGGTTCCGGGCGGCGCTGCGGGAGGCATTGGCGAGAAAACGCGCCACGCCGTGCTGGAATGCGGCCTCGGCATCCATATTCGTGGTCACGAGACGGCCGTCGGCCTGGCGGCGGACCAGGGAGGCCGGCGCGAACTCCCGCAAAACGAAATCGGCGCCGGTCGCGCTCTCACGCACCCGGTAGGCGATGACCGTGTCGGTTGCGGACAGCACCGACAGCAGGTCGAAATCACCCACTTTCGTCCCTGCGGGCAGCGCGTCCACCAGAAGCAAGTCGGTCATGATGCGTTGTCGTCCGCGGCAGGTTTGGAATCGGCTTTTGAATCGGGAGACGGATCGGCGTTCGAATCGTCCCCCGCGCCGGCCGCACCGGCCAGACGAACCGTGAACGTGGCTTCGGCCACGGCCAGGGTATCCGCTTCGGTCACGAACATGATTTCACCCCGGGTGCAGGGCACACGACCGATCCACGTTCCCCCCGCCGACCCGAGATCCGTCAGCGTGAGCGCCCCGACACTGCCGCCCAGGCGCGCGTGGTGCGCCGCGATGCCGGTGCCTTCGATGCGGATATCGGCATCACCGCTGCCGATCAGTACGTCGATCGCCGCCGGGTTGACGCTACAACGGCGTTCGAAGGCCGCTCCGCCCGGCAGGGTGCCGACGACATGCAGGCGCCAACCGCTCGCCGGAGCGCCGGCATCTTCGCGCACATCCGCGGCGCGGACCGGCCGGCCTTCGGCAACCACGCCGTCGTCGAGCAGCCCCGGCGCCGCCGAGGTCCGGGCCGACCTGCGGCGACTCAGATAAACCGCCACGATCAGCAAAGCAGCGAGCAGCAACCCCCACCACGGCAGCCTCACGCCGTCCGCTTCCCCGGCAGCCGACGAGAGCCCGTCAGCCGGTGCCTGGGTACTCGTCTCGCGCGCCGGTGCCATATCCTGAGTTTCCGGGCTATTCAAAGCCGCGGAGTCACCGGCGGCCGCCTCGGCGGCGGCATCACCGTCCACGCCACAAGGCGCCGCCCGGGTGGCGACCCCCAGCGAGGCCAGCGCCCGGGCCAGGCGATCGGCCGGCAGGTAGGACGTGTCCGGCGAGGCCGCCATGCCCGCCAACTCGCCCGCCATGCTGTAAGCCGCCAGTCCGCCGCAGTCGTCGAGCAGCGGTCCGGTCACGTTGGGCAAGCCGGAACCGGCCGCGCTCGTGGCATCGGCAGATCCGGTGTCAGATCCGCTGGCGGTTCTCGCCAGCGCACCGGCCGAGGTGGTCCGGCGAATGACGCTGTCTCCCTCGGCAATCCGTTCGGCCGGCGGAAACGCCACCAGATGGAGGCGGGTCTCGTCCGCAACGGACCCGGCGGCCAGCCGGACCGGCGCCCGTTCGAGGCCATCGACGTCCAGCAGCGCGATACCGCTGGCGGGGTGCACGTCCGCCACCGTCGCCGTGCGGCCGTGCTCGAAGATGTCGGCGCCACCGTCCAGCACGAACAGCACATCGCCCGGTGCGGCGAACCCGGCCGGCACGATCACCTGCCCCCGGGGCGATACGACGACCCCGGTCACGGGCCGGACGCGTTTGTCGCCGACGGGTTTGAGCACCAGGACCGCCCAGTCGGGCAGGTCCGGGCCGGATTCAACCGGGGCCTGCGCGCAGACGGACCCTGCGACGAGAAGCCAGGCCAGCACGCAGAACAGGTACGGTCCGGCGGCGCGAATCCCCGATCGCGCACCGCCGGAGAATTCTTGACGGCCGCAATGAACCGGACCGGCCGGAAGGTCGTGGAATGGCCGCATCGATACCGCGCTCAGGGTGCGTACAGCCGATTGATGAGATTATCCAGGCAGTACTGGCCTGCCCGGTTCAATGCCCGCTCCTCGCCACCCTGCACCAGGCTCTGGATGAACACCAGGATCGCCGCGAGCACCAGCGCCAGCAGGGTCGTGCTGAAGGCTACACCGAGGCGCTCGGTCACCTGGTACAGCATGTCGGGGCTTTCGACATTGGCCCGGTCGCCGGCGTAGTTCAGGGCCAGCATGATGCCGACCACGGTGCCGATGAATCCCAGCGACGGGATCAGCCAGATGATGTAACGAATCATGTTGTAGCGCAGTTCCATCTCGTGCATGAACAGTTCCAGCGACGAATTCAGCAGGGAATTGGTCTGGTCGGCGGAGTGGCTCAGGTTGTACCCCAGCACGCAGCGTGCGATCAGCCGCGGCACGAAACACTGGTCACGGTGGGGGTTTTCTCTCACCCGCCGGTAGATCGGGGTTACATCGTCGCCGGGACGCAGCACGGTGCTTTCGTCCACGGGCAGGTAGTTCAGATCGAACTGGCGTTCCTCCAGGCGCAGACCGTGCCAGCGCACCAGCAACTCGGCCAGGCCGGCGAAGAACGCGATCCACAGGGCATTCTGGATCGTGAAAGGCCAGGTTTCGCGTTTCACGTCCAGCAGAATCGAGGCGGCCGTCGTCGGCAGGAACCGGGCCATCAGAACGATGAACAGCAGGGAAACCAGCAGCGCAATCGCCTGTGCGGCCAGTCGTCGGGACATCAGCGAATTCATCGGCTTTCCTCGATATTGCCGGTTTCGGGATTGCGCCGCGGCCGCTTGATCGAAGCGCGCGCCTGCAGGTCATCCAGGCGCTCGCGCAGGCGTCGCGGCAGCCGCAGCTGATCCAGGTCGCGCAATTGCACCGGAACATGCGTGCCGAAGCGCTCGGCAAGCTGCCCGACGTCGATTTCCGCGTCGCCCAGACGTATCCGGTCCTGCCGTCCCAGGTGGACTTTAAGCACCCGTATCCACTGGTCGTTGCGCCGCAGCCAGGTACCGTGCTCCGAGCCGGCATCCATCACCGCGAGCTGACCGTCACCGGTCAGCTCGGCGTGCGCGTGGACCGGTGAAACCGTGTCGCCTTCCACCTGCAGATCACAGGAATCGTGGCTGCCGAGACTCAGTACGCGGGTCATGCCGGCCCGCCCCCGGCCCGGGGCTGCTTGGAATCGTGTCGTTGCGGCATGCGTTTTCGTCCTTTCATCAGGGGGCCAGGGCCAGGAACTGCCCGGAGTTCGCACGGGCCAGGGCCTCCATGAACTCCACCGTTCCACGGTATTTGAAGTAATCACCAATCGTCACGGTATGAATCTCCTGGCGTTGCCTGTTGGCGAGTGTAATGGTCCGGACCAGCGCCGAGCCAGAAAGGTTCCGGTTGAACTCGGGATTGGGCAGTCCGTCGGACACCAGCACGATGGCCCGCGCGGAGCTGGCGAACGCCCGATCCAGCGCATCGAGCAGCGACGACGAACCGCGGAATTCCGCATCCAGCGAAGCCAGGAATTGCCGCGCCCCGGCCCGCGACTGCGAGGAAACACGCACCAGGTCGTCGCCTTCCGGCCAGCGATGGTAACGGATGCCGGAATCGAGTTGCTGAAATCCGAGGATCGCGAACTCGTAGCCGTCGTCCAGCGCCTCGATGCCACGCAGCACCGTGTCCTGCACCAGTTGCCGGTGCTGCCCCAGGAAACCGTTCATATCCACCAGGAACAGAAGGCGAGTCTGGCGCGTTTTCAGGCCCAGAAAGCGAAACGACACCTCGCGGGGCTCCTCGACGACTTCCTCGATTTCGGGCACCGGTGCCGGCGGCGGTGCCTGGGCCAGCCGCTCGGCCTCCTCCACCCGTATCGCCGACGCGACATCGGCCTGCTCGGCCGCCAGTACCGCCGCCCGTTGGCGGGCCGCGCTCAGCCGGCGTTCCAGGGCCGCGACACCGGACTCGACCTGGTCTAATTCGGCCTCGGTCCGTCCCGCCAGTTCCTCCAGCAATTCCAGGTCGCCCTGAGAGCGGACTTCCTTCTGGTAGTCCGGCATCAGGATCAGGGTGATGATGATGAAGGCGCCCATCGCCGATGCGAACAGGTCGATCGCCGACAGGGAAAACACCTCCAGTCCGCGCCGCCGGGCCTTCATCGGGACACGCCCACGAAATCGCCGCCGTTGCGCTGGGCCAGGGATTGCAGAAACATCACCAGGGTGCGGTCTTCGGTATAGTCGCCGATCGCCACCGTGTGAATTTCGAATTCGGTGAACCGATTCTGGCTGCTGATGTCCTGAACGATAAAATTGGGATTATTATCCGGCGCCCCGTCGCTCATCAGGATGATGGCGTCAGGGCGGTACTGCATGGCCGCCATCAGCGCCGCGTGGGTCGGCGTCGAGCCGGCGAAGTTGCGCGCCAGGCCACGGACGAACGCGCGGATGTCGCGCAGGTTCTCCGGTGTGGCCTGCAGCATGCTGGTGCGGTCGGGAAAGGCCCACAGCACCGGTGACGGGTCGCCCTGGTAGCCCACGACGGCGATGTGATTGGTGGCGTCCAGCGGATCCAGCACTTCGAGCACCGAGTCGATCATCAGCCGGGAGTACGACAGCATGCTTCCGGACATGTCGATGACGATCACGAAGGACTTGGCGGCCGTCGCGATACCGAGCAGGGAGAATTCATCACTGGCCACCGGCGCCGGAATATCCGGTTCGATCGCCGGATCCTCGGGTTCGGTCTGGGCCGCGCGCGGAATTTCCGGCAGGTCACGCAGGGCCTGCAGGCGCTCTCGCGCGCGCTGCAGCCGGCGCTCGGATTCGAGATTTCCGGATTCGGCCTGCTCCACGGCGTCGATCAGCGATTCGCGGCGTTGCAGCAATTGCGCGACATCGCCGGCCGCAAGCGCCCGTTGCTCCATGACGTCCAGCGTCCGAGAATGAGCCGTGGCGTCGCCGGCATTACGGTAAAAAGGAAACAACAGCATGACGAGCAGAATGAACGCACCCAAAGCGGAAGCGAAAAGATCCACGGCGGAAGTGGTGAATACGGCAGTATCCCGGTTTGGGCGTCGCATGGCGCTGGGACGTTAGCAAAACCCCTTGGACCCGGCAATGACCACTTCGTTCGCACCGTCATGAACCGATTCGGCGACACACGCAGCTTGCGCGCCACCGCGGGCCTGTTCCTGACCGCCCTGCTGGTCTGCGCCATCACCGCCCCGCGCCGGGCTGCGGCGGACGTAACCGGCCCGGAAACCGCACCACCTCCCGTCACCAAGGAATATCTGCACCAGCAGGCGCCGGGCACCTCCCTGGTATTTCGACTGGAATCCTTCGAGGCCGAATTCGAGTCGGTGATCTCCGAAGCCGGCGAAAAACCCTTCAAGCGTTCGGGCATGCCGGGACTCCGCCTGGGCCCGGTGTTCCAGTTCGTCGAAGCCGTCTCCGCGCCGCGCCAACTCGTCATCGAGGTCAGCATCGCGCGGCGCAGCGATCGCGCCCGTATCGACATGGAGCTGGTTCGCTTCGATCCGGCGGGACCCGACCACAAGCTGCTCCAGCAGGCCTACCGGCTGTTGTCGCACGCCCAGGAAGCCGCGCCTGCCGGCCGGCTCGACCTGTGGCAGGCCAAAGTCATCTCGGCACGCCAGGCGGTCAACCTGTTCGACCGCCTGGGCATGCAGGAGCCCATGCTGTGGGCGGAATTCTATGCCGGTCACCTGATGCTCGAGCGGCTGGGAGACGCCGTTAGCGCCGTTGAAAGCGCGCGCATGGTGCTCACCGGCGCGCAGCGTTCGCGCGATGCCCGGCTGCAGCTCGCCGCCCGCCAACTCGAGGGCCGCGCGCTGATGGCGCTGGCCAGCGCCCGTTCCGATGCGGCCACCCTCGACCGGGCCCGGGCGGTACTGGCGCAAGCCGCACAGGCGGCGGCGGAACTGGATTATCAGCACGAACGGGCTCGGGCGCTGTTCAACACCGGTCTTTCCTGGGAGCAGCAGACGCGATACGACGCGGCCTTCACGTCCTACGACCAGGCCCTGCAGGTCACGGCCCTCAATGGCGACACCGACCTGGCCAACGCCATTCGCCGTCACGCGGCCGAGCTGCACGAACGGCTGGGCGATACCGAAGCCGCCATCGCGATGATGCAGCAGATCGAGTCACGCACCCCGGCATCCGGAGCGCCGCTGGCGGGCACTCCCGCCTCCCCGGATACACCGAGCCAACGCGACACGCTGCGTTATCTCTACGAACAGGGCCGCTTGCTGCACAAGGCCTATCGGCACGTGGAGGCGATTGCGGTGCTGCGGCGCGCCCTTGATCTGGCGGCCCGGCTGGATGACGACAACGCACGCGGCCCGGTGGGCCTGCTGCTCGGACAGGCGCTGTACCAGTCGGGCCGTTTCGAGGAGGCGGCCGAACAACTGGTCGACGCCATTCCTCGCGCACCCGCGTCGGCCTTCGCGCCTGAACTGATGCAGGCGTGGGCGACCCTGGCCACCGTGCGCCGCCATCGGGGTGAATTCGAAGCCGCCGCCGCCACCCGCGAGCAGCAGGCCAAGTTCGCCAATCGCCCGGCCGGCCTGGCCCGGCTGGCCTACGACCTCGGCGTGGACGAATGGATCCGGGCGGGCCACATGACCGCAACGGCCCGTGATCGTTTCCGCGAGGCCGCGCGGCGCGCCGCGCAAGCGCGGCTGCCCGGCCTCGCTGCGCTCAGCCGTCTGCGCCTGTGTGTGGGTGGCGAATCCTGCCCCGAACTGCCGCAGCCACCCCGCACGGGATGGGCCGGATCGCAGCCGGCCGACACGTTCGAGGCGCGCTGGTTGCAGGTCGAGTGGTACCGCGCGCAAGGTCGCGGCACGACCGCGGCGCAACAGGTCGAGCAATTGCTCGGCGACATCCTGTTCTACCGGGCGGAACTCCCGGGTGTTCTCGGCGCCTGGTACCGGGCGCGCCGCGAGTCCGTATTCGATACGTACCTGAACCTGTCGCTGGCGGATGGACGTAGTGAGCGCGCGGCCTACCGCACCCTGGCGGCGCTGGACGCGATTCGCACGCCGACCGGCAAGGCGGCCCCCGCCCTGCCGTTCCCGGTGGACGGAACCTCTGAACAGCGCGACCCGTTGACGGACCGCCTCCGCTCCCTGTTCGCCGTGCGCGCGGAAGGCGGCGGCGAAACGGGGCCGGGGGAACTCGACCGGCTGCTGCGCCAGATGGATGACCGGGCCAGTCGTTTGAGTCTCGCCGCGCGGGCCGCGGCCCTGCAGAACCGGCTCGGCCAGTTACCGCCGCAGACCTCATTGCTGGTGTATTACATCGGCGAGGACGCGGCGCATGCCTGGCTGGGCGACGCCGAACGGCTGCGCATCGTGTCCCCGCGCTGGGACGCCAACCGCTCACGCACGCTGGCCCGGGAGTCGGCGGCCCTGCGGGAGCGGGCGCGCGGACGGGACGCCGACGGACTGACCGCCTCGCTTGACGCCATCGGACGCCTGCTGCTGCCACCCGTGGCGGACGCCCTGCGTCCCGATATCGCGTTTCTCCCGCTGGGCGTGCTGCAGGGTGTGCCGCTCGACGCCCTGACCACCGGCGGCCCTGCCCTCGGCGCGCACCACCGGGTGGTCAACATCCTGTCACTGGATGCGCTGGATCGATTCGCTGCCGCGGTGGATACCCGGGAAACCGAACTTGTCTTTCTGGCCGGCAACCGCCAGACCGGCGCGGGCGACTTCACCGTGACGCGGGCCCCGTCCGCCGAACTCCGCGTCGTGGCCGACCACTACGTGGGGCCCGGGCTCACGGTGCGCCAGGGCGCCGCACTGCAGTGGGACGAGTTCCGCGACATCCGCTTCACCGGTGCCGGTCTGCTGCACCTGGCCATGCCGGCCGTGGAGAACCTCGGCGATACCACCGGATCTCACCTGCTGATGTCCGACAACGCCGACCCGCCCGAGCATCTCTACCTGTTCGCCGACGAATTGCCGGCGCCGGTCGCGGCGCGACTGGCCGTGCTCAGCCAATGCAGTTTCGATGGCATCAGCCCATCGGCGCTCGGCACCCGCGGCGGCCTGATTGAAGGCCTGCTCGGTGCCGGAGTCCAACGGGTGGTGGCCAGCCTGTGGCCCCTGGGTGATGCCGCGGGCGCTGCCTTCATGCGCCGCTTCTACGGCCACCTCGAGTCCGGCGAAACCCCGCTGGAGGCCCTCAACCGGACCAAGCGGGACTACCTGGCCGAAGGCCGGGCGGCGATCACGGTCTGGCCTGCGCTGCAGATTTACATGGACTGAGCGATCACGGATCCGACTCATCCCTGGCCGCGTCCGTGACCTTTTTCTGTTTGCCGTGCTCGCGCCAGTGCGCCCGCAGATCGAACGCGACCTTCAAGGCGATCACCACCAGCAGAACCGGCGTCGACTCACCCAGCAACAAAACGACGAAGCCACCGAAAATCAACACCAGGTGCATGAAGACGATACGCGTATAGGGATCGCTCATCTGATCCTTGATCGAACGGTTTCGGTATTCCCCACGCGCCACAAAATTCGCGAAAAAGGAGTAACCGTGGCTGACGGCCAGGGCCACCAGCGCCGGCCACAGGTCCGCGAACAAGCGACCGACTTCCGTCAGATCGCCGGCTGAATCCGACCGCGGCCCTTCGACGAACAGCGTGTAAATAAACAGGAAATGCACGGCCATGAAACCGCCGAAGTGTCCGACGAAGAACGGGCCGGCCAGCAGGGCCGCCCAGCGCCCGATCATGGCGATCTTGATCACGTTGAAAATGCCAATAACTGCGCTTTCGGCCCAATAAAGCACCATGACGTCGCTCAGGCGCCAGCCCAGGAACACGGTGCCGGCCACGGGTACGAGATTGGCGGCGATCAACGCCAGCGACGACAGTGAAGCCAGCCTGCTTTCACGTTGCGGCTCGGCCGGCGCTGCCGGCTCTGTCAACGGGTCCACGGCCTCGCCGGCGTCGGCGGCCGCGGACAATATGGGGTTCGGCTCCCATTGCCCCGCGAGATCCACGGGCTCCGCCTCACCCCGGCCGAAGCTCACGCCGGTGACCATTTCGACCCGGTTTCGCAAACCCGAGGCCGCGACCGGATCGAGATGCGAGCCGAAAGCGCCGGTGTTGGCGCCGTAATCGAAGGCGAGGTGTGCACCACGCCACGATTTGCCGGATTTGGGCGGGGGCCGTTCAAACCGCACGTTTCGCATGCGCGACGGATCGTAATCCGCGGCGATGCCGATCAGGGGCAGACCGATGAACAGGCGGAGCCTTCCCCGGTCCGCCACGATCACCTCACGGCCGAACAGCAGTGCCACCAGTATCATTGTCAGCAGCAGTGGCGCAATCGACCAGCCCAGCAACCAGGCGCTGATGAAAATGGCGAATACCAGGTCGAACAGGGATTCGAATCCGGCCCAACCGCCCACGGCCTCACGCAGCGCCCCGACCGCCGGAACCAGGAAGACGGCGTCCAGCACCAGAACAATGGCGATCGCCGGCCAGTGCCGGCGGAACGGATACACCGCACGCCATGCGGTCCCGGTGAACGGCCAGTCGATCACAGGACGTATGCGCGGGCGAATTCCCTTGCGAATCATGTCGGTGTTCCCCTCACCTCACCGGGCGGACCGGCCGCCGGGCGCTCAGTTGCAAAAACCCCATCTGTCTGCTTGACTCAGTATACAGAGGGGAGGTTCATGACCGCCGCACTCCCGGATCGAATCAGCAAGACTCTCGTTGCCGTTTGGATCACGGCCGCCGGGCTGCTTGCGTCTTCCAACCCCTTGCCCGCCCTCGAAACCGACTCCGCCGCCACTGCAGACCCATCTGATCCTTCCGCCGCCATCACGGTGGGTCCGCGCAGCGCGGTGGGCAAACCCGAAACCGCCTCGCGCGTGGTCGGCGGACTGCTCGGCGGCGTGCTGGGCGGATCGAAAGACCGCGGTGAGCGCCCGCGCACCCGGCGCGACCCCACCCGCAAACTCGATTACACCCCCTTCGAAGCGTCCGCCTTCGACCTGGAAACCGGCGCCCGAGCCGCCTGGCAGGACGAAAGCCTGCTGGTCAGCACGCGCATCGAAGACGCCGACGACAAGGGCACCTTCCAGGCGATTTTCCTGCAGTCCTGCGACGGGCGGCGTCTGTACCCGGAAGCGTACGAGATCTACAAACTCTGGTCCGAAGGCTCGCTGTCGGTATCCTGGTCCCGCTCGTCCAGCGTCAATGGTCAGGTCGTCAACCGGGATTCCGGAGGCTGGGACGACCGCTGGAGCGACGGATTCAACGTACCCGGGGATGACCTGGCCGTGGTGCCGGGCACCTGGCGGCAACTGGGCTTCGAGCGCGCCTACGGCGGTGCACGCCAACTGGGGGCGCGATTCAGACTGACCCCCTCGGACCTGGAGGCACTGGGTCCGCTGACCCTGTACGCGCACAGCACCCTGCCCGCCCGCGAACCGGTCACCACCGTGGCTTCCCGCTGGCTGCTGCAGCCGGGTGACGACGGCGCCGTCGATATCCTGCCTCCGGGTGAAACGGACGGATCATCGCCGTGTCCATCGGCGGCTCCGGTCCTGGTCGCGGCGGCCGGCAGCGGCATCGCCGTTTTGGCCGCCACCGGCTCAGCCAGACTGCCCGCCGCCAGGCGCGGTTATTCGCTCCCCGAGGGTCTCGTCGTCACCGCCGCCCGGGGCACCGGACGCACCACCGGCCACATCGCCGATCTCAATGTCAGAAACGACAGCGATGCGCCCGTCACGCTGCCGGCAACCGCGTTCTACATCCCCTCCACCCACCGGTTTCAAAGCTACATCGGCGCCCCGCGGCCGGGCTCGGTCGTGCCCCCCGGCGCTACCGTCGCCGTACCAATCGACGGGTATTGCGGCGACGTGCGCCGCCCGCCGGTTCCGGCCGGCGAAGCGCTGCCGCCGGTGGACGAGTGGGTGACACCGGATGACACCGCCGATCCCGTGGTCATTGCACCGGCCGATGGTGCGGCGCCACCGCCCGGCATCCGGGTGCCCGGCACCGACCAGCCACTGCCCCGGCCGGTCGATCCGGACACCGAACCCCTGCTCGCCGCCCCGCTGCTGATCGCCGCGGTGGGGGCGATCGAGCGCGCCACAGCGGACCTGCAGGAAAGCGGCGCGCTCACCACCCCGTTCAGCGGCAATCCGGAACGCGAACACGAGGCGGTCGCGCAGCAGACCCTGTGGCGTTTCGCGGCCGGAATGAAGGGCGAACCGTACACCCGCGAAGAATTCACCGAGCGCCTGGAGGCGCAGTACGAACAGAACACCGGCACGCCCATCACCGCGGCGCCACCCGAGGACCGTGAGCGGGTTCAGCAGGGCGCCGATGACTTCTGGGGCGCCTTCGACCTGGTCGGCGTCGAAGCCAAGGTGTTCAGTCACCCCGAAGCCACCGGCCAGGAACCCGTCGCCGACACCGAAGACGAACCGGTCCCGCCGGCGGAAACCCTGGGCCCGGGATGCACCCCGGATGAACACTTCGAACACACGCCGCAGACGGTCGACGTGGTGGTCGACGACGCCTACGGCAACGAAGACGATCGCGACAAGATACGCACCGGCATCCGCAAGGCCGTCGAAGAAGCGAGCGAAGCCTATGCCACGTCGACGCCGCCCTCCACCGCGTATTCCATCTGGGGCCACGACCACATCGGCGGATTTTCCTCCGCCTACGCCAAGTCCGTGTTCCTCGAGGAAAGCCGCCAGGAGTGGGTGTGGTGGACCGACCCCATCAGTACATCGTCCAGCGGGACCGGGATTCACACCCTGTCGTTCGAACACGGCGAGGAATGCAAGTCCGTGGTCGGCGGCGCGGCGCTGATGTGGATCAAGGCCGCTTCGGACGCCTTCGATCCGCTGGAAAACAATATCGAGTATTTCCGCGCGCTGGACGCGGTCAAAGAGGCCAACATCGAGTACCTCGCCGACAAACTGCCAGCGGGGCTGGGCGAAGCACTGGAAGCCGGCGTGGACGCCATCACCGATCCGTCCAGCGATACGTATGCCAGGGCCAGCGGAACGGCCACCGTCACGGTCGGTGGTGACAGCGATGACGGCAGCACCGAGAACCGGGTGGTGTACAAACGCGAGGACAAGGAAGACAGCGCCATCATCGGCGGCGGCGAGACCATCGGCAAACTGTTGGCCTCGGATCATCGTCCCGGCTCACTGACCTCGAAAATCGACGCCGCGGCCGAACTCGAGGCCGGCGCCGAGGGCAATGGTTTCGCCAAGGCCTGGCTGGAATCGCTGTACGGCACCCTGCTGATCGGCGTGTGCGAATGCCCGACCCACACCTCCTACAAGGTCAGTTTCGACAACGGCCAGTTCATCCGCAGCGAGGGCGCGGCGGAAGCCGTCAAGCGCGCCATCCGCGAAATGAACGAGGCCGCCGAACGCATCGGCAAGGACATCGAGTCGGGCGATCAGGAAACGACCGGCGATGCCCTCGAAGAACGGGCGCGGGTGGAACTCGAAGCCTGGGGCGACAGCATCGGCGGTGACCGCTTCGAAGCCGATGATACTGACCAGGACTGAGCCCGGTCCGGCCGCCTACCAGCCGTAACGGATCGACACGCTCCATTGCCGGCCCCGCGCCGGCGTGCCGGGAAATTCCTCGAAGTCGTCATCACCGATATTGTCCACCGCGAACACCGCCGCCACGCCGGCGGCGAAGCCCGGCCGCCAGACGCCGGCCAGGGAACTGAGCAACGAGCGCCGGCCGGTGCCGCGCAGAGGGTTTTCCTCGGCCAGCCGCCAGGCGTTATCCAGCCGCAGTTCGAAACTCCGGGCCGGGCGCCAGGCCACGGCCAGGGTGGCACGCTGCCGGGCGAAGTTGAGCGCGTAATAGCTTGCGTCCACGGTCGCGGAACCGTAATCCGCGTCCTTGTCCAGCCAGGCGTAAGCCGCCAGCAGCCACAGTGAGCCCGACTGCCATTCGACGCTGGCCTCGGCACCCCAGACGTCGATGTCCACCGGGTTGGCCTGGCGCGCGAACGGGGCGCCCCGGGTGAAGGTCCAGTCGACCAGGTCACGATCGTGGCGGCGGAAGATCGCGCCCCGCCAGCGCCAGGCGCCGCGTTCGTGATCGACGTGCGCCGTGATCGTACCGGCATACTCCCGCTCCAAAGCGGCATTGCCGCCGAACAGACCCGCCGGCGGAGATTTCAGTGCCGTGTAACCCGGCACCTGGGTGGTGCGGGCATAATCCAGCCCCAGCCGGGTCATCGCACCGGCACCCGGTATTTCCAGCCCGATGCCCAGCAGCGGCGACACGGCGTCTTCGTCGCGATTGCTCCAGTCCGCCCGCAGGCCCGGTGTCAGGCTCAGGATGCGGCCGTCTTCCAGGGGCCACACGAAGGTCGGCGCCAGGCTGAAAGCCAGGTAGCTGCGGGATGAGAAATCGCCCACCGTGAGATCGGTGGAACGAACCAGCCGGTCGGCCGTGAACTGCAGATTCATCAGCCAGTCCACCCCGGCGAAACGATGTTCCGCGCTCATGCCCAGCATCGCCGCCCGGGTTTCGTGATCGAAGGAACCCGGCACCCCGGCTTCCGTGGTGCGCCGGTCAAAATCGTAGTCGTCTTCCAGGCGCCGCCACGCCGCGGTGATCTCCCACCAGCCCGCCGCGTTGGAGCGGCGATGGTCGGCCAGCACCAGGCTCATTCGCGTGCGGTCGGTTTCCGGCAGGGATGCGAACCCCGTGTAGGCTCCGGGCCAGCCGAAAAACGTATCGTGATAGCCGGCCAGCAGGTGGGTTTCGGAATCATCGTCGGCGAGCCGCACCTGGGCCGCGTAGCGCTCGAAGTCATGGTCGCCGAAGGGCACGCTTCCGTCGCCCCGGGAAGCCGCCAGCGATACCCGGCCCCCGATCTCGCGCCCATCCGCCAATTCAGCGACCGAAGCGGCTCGCAGCACGCCAAACCGCAGGTCGTCCGACCCCGCACCGGCGGTCACGCTGCCACCGGAACCGAAGCCTGCCGGCCGGTATTGCACGGTCGCAACGCTGGCATTGAAGCCCAGCACGGCATGCTGCGTGTCGGTGAGCAGTTCTGGCGCGGTGAGCATCTCGGGGTCGATCGGAAACTGCACCGCGTAATGCCCGGTCTGCGGGTCGATGATGTTGATGGCGCCGATGCGAAAACCGGTGTTCTCGAACAGTCCGCCCCGCACCGTCACGTCCGCCTGGGACTCCGGCAGCCCGCGCGGCTGCAGCTGCACCGACGGATCGTAGCGCAAGGCGGAAGCCAGGCTGGCGTAGGTGGTGGCCGGTTGCAGAATCGCCACCCGCTGGCCACGCACGACGATGGGGTCCAGTGTTCCGACCTCGGCATCGTCCGCGTGGGCCGTCTCTCCGGCATCTGTCGGTGGCACGTCCTGCGCGCGCAGACCGCCGGTTTGCAGCAACACGGCGAGACAACACACACCGAACCGCGCCGCGGGAATTCCCATGAGATTCATCTGCTGTCCAGCGTCCCGTTTACGTCGCGCCGGGATACGGTCCCGGCGACAAGGGCCGGGATTATAGACAAACAGCGCGGACGACCCCGGACGCCAGGGTATGGTTTCCGGCCCCGTCCGACCGGTTCGAAATCAACGCGAATCCAGGCTCCAGGGATCCTCGCCCTCCAGGGTACGGCCGTGCCCGGTAGCCTGCTCATAAGCATAGGCGGCGCGTATCAGCAGGGGTTCGGAGAACGCGGTTCCGATGAAGGACAGCCCGACCGGCAATCCCTTTACCCGTCCCATCGGCACGGTTATGTGCGGATAGCCGGCAATCGCCGCCATGCTGCTGGTGCCGCCGTGAAAGGTATCGCCGTGCACCAGGTCGATCGAAAACGGCAGGGCATTGGTCGGCAGCACCAGCAGATCCACCCCGTGCTCGGCCAGAAGCCCGTCGATCGCGGCCCGGGTGAAGGCCTGAACACTGGCCCGTGCGGTGACGTAGCCCACTTCCTCCAGCCCGCCTTTCTCCAAAGCGGACTCGAACAGTTCCTGGCCGAACCAGGGCATCTCGCGGTCGGCCTGCGCGCGGTTGAATTCAACCAGGCGCTGCAGGCTCAGGCCACCGTACTCGCCCGGCAGGGTGGCCAGGTAGGCGTCGAGGTCGTGGTGGAACTCGTACAGCAACACGTCCAGGGATTGTTCCCAGAATCCATCCGGCCAGTCCGGCAAGGCCAGATCATCGACCAGCGCGGCGCCGGCGGCGGACAGGTCTTCCACCGCCACATCGAAGGCTACGTCGGATCCGTCCCCGAAGTCGCGCGAGCGCACCACGCCGATGCGCAGGCCGTTGAGACCATCCGGGCTCAGCGCGGATACATAGTCGCGCCCGAAATGATCCGCGGCCGCCGCGGACGCCGGATCCCCGGGATCCGGGCCTTCCATCGCCGCCAGCAGCAGCGCGGCCGCGCGGACCCGGTAGGCCATTGGACCGGCCGTGTCCTGGCTGTGGGCGATGGGGACGATGCCGCGCCGGCTGACCAGTCCGATGGTTGGCTTGATTCCGACGATGCCGCTGTACGCGGCGGGACAGACGATGGAGCCGTTGGTTTCGGTGCCCACCGCGAAAGGGACGTAGCCGGCGGCGACCGCCGCCCCGGAACCGGAACTGGATCCACAGGCCGAGCGCGACAGGTCCCAGGGATTGCGGGTCAGACCGCCCACTCCACTCCAGCCGCTGGTCGACTTCGAACTGCGGAAATTCGCCCATTCCGACAGGTTGGTCTTGCCGGCGATGAGCAACCCGGCCGCCCGCAGCCGCCGGGTGATTTCAGCATCGCGCCCGGTGCGGTTCCCGGCCAGCGCCAGGGAACCGGCCGTGGTGGGAAGATCCCGGGTTTCGATGTTGTCTTTGAGCAGAACCGGCAGTCCGTGCAACGGCCCGCGCGGTTCCGGCTCGGCCGCCAGCGCCCTGGCCTGCGCTTCCAGGTCGTCAACCAGCGCGATGACCGCGTTCACCCTGGGCTCCCAGCGCGCCATTCGGCCGCGCAGCAGGCGCGCCACCTCCGGCTGCGTCTCCGCACCCGACGCTACCGCCCCGCTGTCGAATTCAGACCCCGTTCCACGTCCCGTTACCAGGTAGGTGGCGAACGAGCCCAGCCAGTGCCCGCCTTCATAATGTTCACCGGTCACCGCGGCGAGGCCGGCGCTGGCCTGCAGCCGTGCCGCCGCGGCAATGGCCGCCTTGCGCGGATCCGCGTCGGGCAGGCCGGCGGCCATGCCGGCCAGCGCCCAGGCCCGGCTCAGGTGCAGGCCGTCGAGATGGGCCAGCTTGCCGTCGGTACGATCGGTGACCTCGGCCAGCGGCAGCCAATGGCCGTTCCCGTCCTCGGGAATACCCGGAAGAAATTCGTGCAGCCAGGCCGCGTACTCCACCGGAGATTGCACCCGGCGCATCAGATCGGCCTCGGCCAGGCACGGGGAGAGAAAATCCTGTCCACCCGGCTCGTAAGCCAGCGGACACGCCGTGTCGTGACCATGGAACCGCCGGGCCAGTCCGGCCACCTGCGCCTCGAACGCGGTGTCACCCGCGGTGCGGGCCCAGTCGATGAACAGTGCGAAGGCGAAGGCGGTCTGGGCGTGTTCGCCGATCCGAATCGGATAAGCAAGCCGCTCCAGCCACGACCGCATGCGTTCGGCGAACAGGCGCTCCAGCGGTTCCAGGGCGGCCAGCCAGCGGCGCGCCCGGGGATCGTCCCATTCGCGCAGTTCGTGGGTCAGCTGCAGCAACCAGGCCGCGCCGTAGGGGCGCTCGAACGATTGGCGCGCTTCGCGCGACAGGTAGTCCACCTCGGCCGCGACGAGGTCCGCCTGGAAGCTGCGGTCGAGAGCGGCCTCGATGGCCACCGCATCGACCTCACCGGGCGCCAGGCGCAGAAGCCGCACCAGCAACCAGTGACCGTGCACTGCCGAATGCCAGTCGTAGCAACCGTAAAATACCGGCGTGAGCCGGCGCGGCGGTCCGGCATCCGCGTCGCTCTCCAGCACGTGCGCGATTTTGTTCGGGTATTCCTGGTGCACGCAGGCCAGCGCCAGTTTCGCGAAACGATCGAGCGGCACCGGCGCCGCATCGGCAGCTGCCGCGGAACCGGGCAAAACGCTCGCCAGTAAGAAAAAAACCAGAGGCAGCGCACCGCGCGGGAAACGCCCGGCGCGGCGGGCCTGATCGGCACAGGAAGGGCTCGGGACGAATCTCATCGAGGTCATGGTGTAGCCGGGGCGGTTGTCATTGGGCGCAAGTATACGTCAGCCCGCCGCGTACCCGGCTCGACGGCGTGGCTGCGCCCCCGTACACTTTTCAGCCGGTAAGCGGAAAGTGGAGACTCATGGATTCGGACAGGACCGAGAGGATCAACGAGGACCTCAAGGCGCGCACCGGCATCGACTTCAGCCGCTACCGCGACCCCCGGCTGTCCGCCGCCATCGGCAACGCAGTCACATTCCCGCTGTATCTCGGCCGCTCTCTGTCCCGCCCGGTCGGGCTGTTGCTGCTGCTGATCGTGTTGCTGTTCTTTCTCACCGACAACGCTTTTTTTCGCACCCTGCTCGTCTTCCCCGGCAGCCTGCTCGTCATCGTCAACGGCGTACTGCTCGGCCTGGTGCTGTTCATCCAGCGCATGGGCGGAGACATGAAGCAGGTTTTCGACATTTCCACCGATCTGTGCGTGCAGGCGCTCCGTGACGTGAGCACCGCCCGCATGCGCTTGCGCGACCGTGATGCTTTTCCCGGCACGCTGGAGATATTTCAGGGCGTCAATACGATTGTCATACTGCCGATCGTAATCGAGACCCTGGAACGAAAAATCCCCTTCCTGGGCAGGCTGGCCGGCAAACTCACCGAACGGTTTTTCCGCCTGGCGGATGCCCGCCTGGCGGCCCGCATCGCGCGGGCCGCCCCCGAGGCCCCGGGAACCGGCGCGCCGGCCGAGCCCGCGCAGGCGGCGGCCTGGCTGGACGCAGCCGAGCGCGGAATCCAATCGGTTCAGGCCGCCATCGGCAAGGCCGTCAATGGAGTGACACGCGTGGTGGCTTTTCCGTTCGTGGCGGTGCTGGCGGTCGTCGCCTTCGTTTCCATCGGACTGCTGTACGGCGGCTGGGTGTTGACGGGCTGAACCGGCCCAATGCCCCAATCGCCGGCCGAACCGCCGGCCGCCAGCCTGCTATTCCTCGTCATCAAACCCGTTTTCGACGGGTTCGGACTCCTCCAGGGTTTCCAGCAGATTGATCGCCACGCCGACGAAATCGGTATCGGTCACGATGCCCAGCAGCCGGCCGTCCTCCACGACCGGCAGACAACCCACCTTGTGTTCTTCGAGAAACAGCGCGGCCTTGCGCAGGCCGGCGCCGGGACCGACGGTGACAATGCGGGTGATCATCACATCTTCGACCCGGATGTCCGAGGCATGCAGGCGTTGTTCCTCGGAGCGCAGGAAGGAATCGGTGGCGGCCAGCACATCGGTTTGCGTAAGCAGACCGATGAAATCACCGTCGCCGTCGACAATGGGGAGATGCCGGATGCGGTGTTCCTGCATCAGGGTTCGCGCCTCGGCGAGCGTCGCGTCCGGCTGCGCCGTCACCAGATCGGTGGTCATGATGGAATTGAGGTTCAACATTTTCGCTCCTCCCCTGCCCGCTCGGGAAACCGGTGACTTCCATGCTAGCGGACCGGGCAGCCGAACCCGGCGATCTGGGTCAAATCAACCCGACTTCCCGTCGACGCGGGGCGCCAGGAACATCGGGGTGTAGATAGCGGCGAATATCGAAAATGCCGCCAGCCACAAACCACCGGCCACCTGCACGACCGTTGCATAGGACCAGCCGGACACTGCCGGCCCGAATACCCGCACCATGACCGCGAAGATCAACAGCAGGTAGGAAACCGCCATCGCCGGGCCGACCTTCAGAGCCCGTCCCGTATGGCCCAGGGAGGCACGGGACATGACCGCGAGAATCATCACCGCGGCGGCCCCGGCGCCCAGCGCGTGCAACCAGAAAGCCGCCCAGGCGAAACCGCCCAGCAACGCCGCCGCCTTGAGCAGCAATCCCGCCGGAATCCAGACATATCCCGCGTGCAGCACCCAGACGATGGGATCACGCAGGGTCCGGTGCCCGTTCCAACCCGACATGCGCACCAGCTGCAACAAGCCCGCCACGGCAGCGACCCAGCCCGCCACGGTGCCACCGGGCCGCACCAGGTCGGTGATTACCACCAGAACCATCAGCGCGATGACGGCACGTTCCAGCAAGGCGTGACTGCGCATGCGCAGCGTGACACCCCGCGCCCGCAGCGCATTGGCCGTGAACGCGGGAACGATTCGCCCGCCTATGACGGTGATGAGCAACAACACGAGATTCAACGCAAACCGCACGGCTGACCCGGCCAGTGCGGCATCGCCACGCTGCAGCGCCAGCATGAACACGATGTCTGCGGACCACAGGGCCAGCAATACGAACAGCAAAGGCGTGTTGCGATTGCGTGAGCGCAGCAACGGCGGCGCGAGCAGCGCGGCCACGGCAGGCAGAAACAGCAGTTCCGCCACCGCCACCAGCGCAAACGGCAGCAAGCCGGCATAGGCCATGGCCAGCCGCCCGGCAACCCAGAGTACCGTCAACACCACCAGCGGCCAGCCCGCGAAGCCCCGGCTGGAAGTCCAGCTGGGCACCGCGGTGAGCATGAAACCGGCAATGGCCGAAACCACGAATCCGAACAGCATTTCGTGCGCGTGCCACTGCGAGGTGGGAAGTCCCGGTGCCCACGCAAATCCGCCGGTGTAAAGCCACAACCAGGCGCCGATACCGACCAGCGCAAACCATCCGGCCAGCATGAAGAACGGACGAAAACCGTAAGAGAACAGAACCGTCATGCGCGACGGCCGGATCGGGCTTTGAAGATTCATACCGGACTCATGTGTGGTGGTAGGCGGGCGCTCCTGGTTGGACTTCCGATTCTACCGTCTTGGCCGGCCGTCCGCTCACCGGTTTCAGCCGGCGCAGGGCCACGTAGAACACCGGCGTCAGGATCAACCCGAAAAGGGTCACGCCGAGCATGCCGGAAAACACGGTCACACCCATGGAATACCGGATTTCGGCCCCGGCGCCACTGGACAGAATCAGCGGCACCACGCCAGCGATGAAGGCTACCGACGTCATCACGATGGGCCGCAGGCGCAAGCGGCAGGCCTGGATCGCGGCACGCAGCACGCCCATGCCCTGGCGTTCGAGATCACGGGCGAACTCGACGATGAGAATGGCGTTCTTGCACGCCAGGCCCATCAGCACCACCAGGCCCACCTGGACGAAAATATTGTTGTCCCCGCCGGTGAGCCACACCCCTCCCAGGGCCGCCAGCGCCGCCAGCGGAACGATCAGGATCACGGCCAAGGGAAGAACCCAGCTCTCGTACAGGGCGGCCAGCACCAGGAATACGAGCAATACCGCCAGCGGAAAGGCGATCATCGCGGCATTGCCCTGGGTCACCTGCTGGTAGCTGAGATCCGTCCATTCGAAATCCATGCCACTGCCCAGCACCTGCGGTGCGAGGGCCTCGATCGCGGCGATGGCCTCGCTCGAAGAGGTCAGCCTCGGATCGGCCTCGCCGATGACGTCGGCCGCCGGATAGCCGTTGTACCGGATGACCGGATCCGGCCCGAAGGACTGCGAGACCGTCACAACACTGCCGATGGGCACCATTTCACCGCGGTTGTTGCGCACCCGCAGATCGGTGATGTCCCCGGCCTCGTCACGGAACGATGCATCGGCCTGGGCCATCACCCGGAAGGTGCGGCCGAACCGGTTGAAGTCGTTGACGTACATCGACCCCAGGTAAACCTGCAGCGCTTCGAAAACCTCGGTCAGCGGCACGCCAAGCTGCTTGGCCCGCACCCGGTCCACGGTGGCTTCGAGTTGCGGCACGTTGGCCTGGTACGAAGTAATCGGATACTGGAAACCGGTTTGCTGCGACAAGGCCCCGGACAAGGCCTGTACGGCATCCTGCAAGGCGCCGTAACCCAGTCCCGCACGGTCCTGAACGAACAGGGAATAACCGGCGCCCGTACCCAGGCCCTGAATGGCCGGAGGCTGAATCGCGAAGGTAAAGCCCTCCTGGATGCTCTGCAGCCGCATGTTCAGTTCCTGCACGATCTCGCCGGCGCTTCGCTCACGCTCGGAGAACGGGGCCAGCGCGAAAAACACAGTGGCGGTATTCGGCGTGTTGTTGAACTGCAGTACGTTCAGACCGGGAAATTGAACCGCGTGATCGACGCCCTCCGTGGCCAGCGCGATTTCACCCATCCGCCGCACCACCGCTTCGGTCCGATCGAGCGACGAACCCTCGGGCATCTTGACCCCGCCGATCAGGTAGAGCTTGTCCTGGCCAGGAACGAATCCGCCCGGCACCGACTGGAAGGCGAACACGGTCAGCACGAGCAAACCGCCATACAGCGCCAGCATCCGGCCACCACGCCGGAAATTGCGGCCCACCCCGCGCGAATACGCCCGGGAACTGCGCTGAAATACCCGGTTGAAGGGTCGGAACAGCCAACCGAACAACGCATTGATCACGCGTGTCGGCCCGTCGGGACTGGCGCCGTGTGGCCGCAACAGGGCTGCCGCCAACGCCGGCGACAGGGTCAGGGAATTGATCGCCGAAATAATCGTCGATATCGCGATGGCCACGGCGAACTGGCGATAGAACTGTCCCGTGACACCGTCCAGAAACGCCATCGGCACGAACACTGCGCTGAGCACCAGGGCGATGGCCACGATGGGGCCACTGACTTCACGCATCGCCTGGTGCGCGGCCGCCCGGGGCGACAGGCCCCGTTCGATATTGCGCTCCACGTTCTCGACCACCACGATGGCGTCGTCCACGACGATACCGATGGCCAGCACCAGCCCGAACAGGGTCAGGGTATTGATCGAAAAGCCCAGCAGCAGCAATACCGCAAAGGTACCGACGATGGATACCGGAACCGCCAGCAGCGGAATGATGGACGCCCGCCAGGTCTGCAGAAACAGGATGACGACGATGATCACCAGCACGATGGCTTCCAGCAGGGTCTTGATCACCGACGCGATGGAATCGCGCACGAACACGGTCGGGTCGTACACCACCTCCCAGGAAATGCCTTCGGGAAAGCGGTCGTCGAGTTCGGCCATCTTCGCGCGAACGCCGTTCGACAGCTCGATGGCGTTGGAGCCGGGAGACTGGAAGATGGGAATGGCCACGGCCTGCTTGTTGTCCAGCATCGCGCGCAATGCGTATTCGGAAGCACCCAGTTCGATACGGGCCACGTCCGACAGCCGCGTGATCACGCCATTGTCGCCGGTCTTGACCACGATATCGGCGAATTCGGCCTCGGTGACCAGCCGTCCCCGGGTGTTGATGGACAGGGTCAGATCGGTGGCCACCGGCTGCGGTGGCGCGCCCAGCCGGCCCGCCGAAACCTGTATGTTCTGCTCGCGAATGGCGTTGACGATATCGCCGGCCGTCAGTCCGCGGGCGGCCGCCTGATCGGGGTCCAGCCAGATCCGCATGGAATAATCGCCGGCACCGAATATGACCGCCTCGCCGACACCGGGCAGACGCGCCAGTTGATCACGCAGGTTCAACACCGCGTAATTGCGCAGGTAGACGGCATCGTAACGCCCGTCCGGCGAGGTCAGGTGCACCACCATGGTCAGGTTGGGCGAACGCTTCTGCGTCGTCACGCCCAGCCGGCGCACGTCTTCCGGCAGGCGTGCCAGGGCCTGGCTCACCCGGTTCTGAACCTGCACCTGGGCCTGGTCGATGTCGGTGTCCGGTTCAAAGGTGACGGTCAGAGCCAGCACGCCGTCACTGCCCGCCACCGACTTCATGTACATCATGTCCTCGACGCCGGTGATGGCCTCTTCGAGCGGGGTCGCCACCGTTTCGGCGATCACCTGGGGATTGGCGCCGGGATAGCTCGCCGTCACCTGAACGGTCGGCGGCACCACGTCCGGGTATTCGGTCACGGGAAGCTGCGGTATCGCGATGGCCCCGGCGATGAAAATCAGGATCGACAACACCGCGGCGAAGATGGGCCGCTCGATGAAAAAACCCGAGAAGTTCATCTGCCCGGCTCCAGCACGGTAGCGGCGGCATCCTCGCCGTCGCGCTCCAGCGCGGCGATACGTGGTGCGCTGTGCGGCATGTCACCCATGGCGATGGGCTCGGGTGCCACCTGCATGCCCGGCATGAAAATGCGCTGAATCCCGTGCACGATCACCCGGTCGCCCGGCTGCAGGCCGGACGTGATGACCCGCAGGCCTTCGACCACCCGGCCCAGGGTCACGTCTCGCCGTTCGGCACGGTCGTCCGGTCCCAGCACGTAGACATACTTGCGGTCCTGGTCCGTCAGAACGGCCTTGTCGTCGATCAGCAGGGCCGGAAAGCTGCCGCTGCCCAGCAATTGCACCCGGGCGAACAGCCCCGGGGTAAAGATCCGCTGGCTGTTGTCCAGCACAGCGCGTGCCCGGATGGTGCCCGTGCTGGCGTCGAGCTGGTTGTCGACAAAGTCCATGTAGCCCTCGTGAGGAAAGCCCGATTCATTCGCCAACCCCACCCGAACCGGATTGTGCGCATCGCGCGAACTGGGACGCTCCCCGTCGCGGGCCATTTTCACGTAGCGGAGGTAGGTCTGCTCGTCACCCTCGAAATACACATAGATCGGGTCGATCGACACCAGGGTCGTCAGCAGCGTGGCATTGGGCTGGGTGGAGACCAGGTTGCCAGGCGTGACCAGCGCCCGCCCGGCGCGGCCGTCGATCGGCGCACGCACTTCAGTGAATTCCAGGTTCAGACGCGCCACCTCGGCCCGGGCCTCGGCCGCGCGTATGGCGGCCTCGCCGCGCTCCGCAGCCGCAGCGCGCTGGTCGAAGAGTTCCTCCGCGATCATCTGTGCCTCGACCAGCTTACGCGCCCGCGCCAGCTCGGTACGAGCCAGTTCGGCTTCGGTGCGGGCCTGGGCGAGTTCCGCCTCGGCCTGTTCGAGTTCCGCGCGGTACGAGCGCTGATCGATGACGAACAGCACGTCACCCTTGCGCACCTCCTGGCCTTCCTCGTAGGCCACGGCTTCGATGTAACCGGATACGCGGGGGCGGACTTCAACGGTTTCGGCGGCTTCGATCCGGCCGTTGAATTCATCCCATTGCTGCACTTCCTTCGCCACCACCTCGGCCACGCTGACCGGGGGCGGAGGCGGAGCCTGACGGGTTTCCGCACCGCTTTCGCTGCACGACGACAGCAGCAGGCCGACTGCCGCCAGCAGGCCCGCCCACATGAAATTAGACCGTGACATGATTCACACTCCTTCTCCGGCGGCTTGCCGCCGCCACCCTGCGGATCCACGAATCCCAGGGACTTGACATGGATTTCTCACACTGCAAAAATGCTCTCAATGTGACTATACCGTTCGGTAACATTGCGTATGTTACTGACCGGTCACTCCCACTGTCAACAGGTCAAAGGTCATGGCGACATCGAACACCGCAGAAGCAACTCCGAAAACCACCCGCAAAGGCCGCCGTCCGGCCCGCGAGCGGATTTTCGAAGCCGCCAAGGAACTGTTTTATCTCAATGGCATACGCGCCGTTGGCGTGGAAGGCATCGCCGCCGAGGCGGGCACGACCAAGATGAGCCTGTACCGCAGCTTTCAGTCCAAGGACGAGCTCGTCGCCGAGTGTCTGCGCGACCACCAGAATGAGTTCTGGGCGTGGTGGGACGACGCAGTCGCGCCTCACGAGGGCGATCCCAAGGCCCAGCTCTTCGCCCTGATCGACGCGTTCCAGATGGCCAGTTGCGCCAGCACCAGCCACGGCTGTCCCCTGGCCAATGCCATCGTCGAAATCAATGATGACGAACATCCGGGGCGCCAGGTCATCACCGAACACAAGAACGAATTTCGCAGGCGGCTGCGCGCGTTGAGCCATGAGATGGGCGCGCAGGACCCCGACCAACTCGGCGACGCCCTGATGTTGCTGATCGAAGGCAGCTACGTCTGCCAGCTTATCTTCGACCGCTCCGACTGCCCCATCGACAGCCTGTACTGGTCGGTGCGCACCCTCGTCGACGCCCACATCGACGGCGACTGACCCCCCCTCGCTTCCACCGCGCACTGCGGGGCAATCGAATACCACCTGTTCCGGTCTAATGACCTGACCACCGTCCCGCGCAGCACCTGCGGGCGCCTCCAACACCGATTGAACCGACTCTTTTTGACAGGCGGCATGCAGCTTCGTACCCTTCAGATTCGCGACCGGAAAGGCCCAGCACAATGAATTCGACAGCGGCAGGCACCACCCGCCCCGGATCGCCTGCGCCCGGCGAACGCTACCAATCCGTGCGCGATCTCACTCCGGCCTTGTGCCAATCCCTTGAACCGGAGGACTACGTGGTCCAGACCATGCCGGATGTCAGTCCGGCCAAGTGGCACCTGGCGCACACGACCTGGTTCTTCGAGACTTTTGTGCTGGCCAGGTATGCCTCCGGCTACGTAGCCTACGATCCGCACTATCACTATCTGTTCAATTCCTACTACCAGTCGGCCGGCGACATGCATCCGCGGCCGCAACGCGGACTGCTGTCGCGCCCGACGGTGGCTGAAATTCTCGCCTACCGCGAGCATGTCGATCAGGCCATGCAGGAACTGCTGGCGACCCAGGCGGACCACGAAGAATTGGAGTTCCGGCTGACCCTCGGCCTCAATCACGAGCAGCAGCACCAGGAACTGCTGCTGACCGACATCAAGCACGTGTTCTCGGTAAACCCGCTGCAACCCGCCGTCAATCCGGACCTGCCGATGGCCGCGGCGGGTGCCGGGCCCGCAGCGTGCGGATTTCAAGCCCTGACCGGAGGCATCCACCGGATCGGCGCCCGGGGCGACGGCTTCTGTTTTGACAACGAAACCCCGCGGCATCGCGTGCTGGTGCCCGATTGCACGATCGCCGATCGACTGGTCACCAACGGTGAATTTCGCGAATTCCTGCGCGACGGAGGCTATCGCGAGCCGGCCTTGTGGTTGTCCGACGGCTGGGCCGCGGTGCAGCAACAGGGCTGGAAACGCCCGCTCTACTGGAACGAGGATCTCGAACATGAATTCACCCTGGCCGGCCCGCGCGCCATCGACCCCGCAGCGCCGGTCTGCCATGTGAGTTACTACGAGGCCGACGCCTTCGCCACCTGGGCCGGCGCACGCCTGCCCACCGAGGCCGAATGGGAAGTCGCGGCCGCCGAATCACCGGTCGAGGGAAACCTGCTGGAAACCGGCTACTGGCATCCTGTACCGGCCAACGGCAATTCCCCCCAATACTACGGAGATGTCTGGGAATGGACGCAATCCGCTTACGCCCCTTACCCCGGGTTCAAACCACTCGCCGGTTCGCTGGGCGAGTACAACGGAAAATTCATGTGCAACCAGATGACTGTTCGCGGCGGGTCCTGCGTCACCTCCGCCGACCACATTCGCGCCAGTTACCGGAGTTTCTTCTATCCCGATGCGCGCTGGCAGTTCCTGGGCTTTCGGCTCGCGCGGGACGGGGGATGATGGCATGAACTCCGCAGCACGCAAGGTGTTACTCACCGAACAGTCCGAAGCCACATCCGGCGACCTGGCGGAAATCCTGTCCGGGCTCCGGCAGGAGCAGAAAACCCTGCCGCCGAAATTTTTCTACGACGAACACGGCTCCGAACTGTTCGAACGGATCTGCGAGCTGCCGGAGTACTATCCCACCCGCACCGAACTCGACATCATGGAGCGGTACGCCGGCGACATGGCGGCCCGGACCGGCCCCCTGGCCAGCGTGATCGAATTCGGCAGTGGCGCCAGCCTCAAGACCCGCACCCTGCTCGAACACCTCGAACGTCCCGCCGCGTACGTGCCGGTCGACATCTCGGGAGATCACCTGCTGGCGGCCGCACGCAGTCTGGCGCAGGACTTTCCGGATATCGAAATTTTGCCGGTCGCGGCGGATTTCACCCGGCCGTTTCCGCTGCCGGACCCGAAAATTCCACCGCGCCGCAACCTGGTCTATTTCCCCGGTTCCACCATCGGCAATTTTCTGCCCGATGCGGCGCTGGACCTGCTCCGGGTGATGCACCAGGAAGCCGGCGCCGGCGGCGCCCTGCTGATCGGCGTGGACCTGCGCAAGGATCCCGCGGTGCTGGAACGTGCCTACAACGACGATCGCGGCGTCACCGCCGCCTTCAATCGCAATATGCTGTATCGGCTGAATCGTGAATTCGGCGCCGATTTCGACCCGGCGGCGTTCCAGCACCGGGCCGTGTGGAACGACGCAATGGGGCGAATCGAAATGCACCTGGTCAGCCGCGAGGACCAGACGTTTGAAATCGGCGGCGAGACTTTCACACTGCGGCAGGATGAATTCATCACCACCGAGTATTCCCACAAATACACGCAGGAACAATTTCGCGGCCTGACCGAGGCGGCCGGTTTCACGGTGGAACAGGTGTGGACCGATCCGCGCGAATGGTTCAGCGTGCAGTTCTGCACGCGCGACTGATCCCGCGCCGGCCAGGCGGCCTTACTCCCGGGAAGAACGCATGATGAAGCGCGGTTTGAACACGTCGACCCAGGCCGGTACCAGGAACATCGCCGCCGAGGCGTTCAGAATCAGCATGATCATCAGCAGCCGAGCGGCATCCGCCTGGAAACGCAGTTCGGAGATGAAAATCCACATGATGATGCCGCCGATGAGCGTGGTGGCGGTCACGGCGATCGCCACCCCCGTGGTGCTCACGGCCCGCTTCACCGCCTCCTGCAGGTTGTCGACGATGTGCATCTCCTCCCGGATCCGATCCATCATGTAAATCGCGTAGTCGACGCCGAGCCCGATCCCCACCGCGATCATCGGCACCGTGTTCACGTTCAGGCCCAGGCCCAGGATACCCATGCAGGCATACGCCAACAGGGTCGCGAAGCCCATCGACATCAGGATCATCACGCCGGAGTGCAGCGAGCCGTAGAACCACACGGTGAACACCAGGATCAGCACCAGCACGGCCGGCACCACGATCAGGTTGGTCTGGAACGCTTCCTGGTCGATGGCGGCCGTGACCCCCACCGGGCCGCCGGCCAGGTCGATATGCAGGCCCTCGATACCGCTGCCCACCTCCTCGATCCAGGTCTCGGCCATGTGAATGGCGCGCCGGATGGTCTCACCGGTGTGGTCCTTGTAGTAGAACACCATGTTAGCCAGACGTTCGTCGGTGTCGATGAACTCCAGCAGCGCGCCCGGAATCGGCGCCGACATCATGTACATGTACATCAGACCGCCCACATCCAGTGGCTGACCCGGGATGATGGCCCAGCGCGGGTCGTCGTTACGGGTCATCTGGTTCACCTGCATCACCAGGTTGGGCAGGCCCTTGGCGCCGCCCAGGGTCTCGTCCAGCAGCATGTACACCTGGAAGTCCCGCAGGGCCTTGATGATGTGAGGTTGTTTCAGGCCGCCCTTCTCGTCGGTACGCGCGATGATGAACAGCTCCTCGGAGCCGGGGAAGGACTCGTTGATGGCGTGGGACGACAGGTTGTAGTCATGGTCGCTGTACAGCAGCGGCGATCCCGGCTCCGGCTCCCCGACCACCACCCAGGAACTGAAATAGGCCGCGACCACGGCGATACCCAGGCACACCCACAGCACCATGCGGGAACGCCGCGGCGTTCCGGTCACCGCGGCCAGTTTCGGGAATATGCTTTTCAGAACCGTATGCTTGACCTCCACCTGCTTCGGCTGGGGCAGCAGGGCGAGCATCATCGGAATCACCACCAGCACCGTGACCACCATGCTCAGCGCCCAGAACGAGGCGTAGACCGCCATGCGGTCATTGATGGGCACCGACCCCAGGCCGATCAGCGCCAGCGCCGCGGCATCGGCGACGATGGCCAGCGAGCCGGGCCGGAACAGTGAATTGAAGGTGTTGCGCGCCGCCAGGATACGGTCATGCGTATGACTCAGCTCCAGGTAATAACGCTCGACCTTCTGGATGCCGTGTGACATCGACCGGGCCGAAATCAGGAACGGCACCACCAGCATCAGCGGATCGAGGTTGTAGCCGAAAAAGCCCATGAAGCCGACACCCCAGATGCTGGTCAGAATCATGCCCAGCAGAGGCAGCAGAATGCCGTACAGGCGTCGTGAATAGACCACGAGAACCAGCAACACGATGAAAATCGTGTACAGAAAAATCTGCAGGATCTGCCCGCTGTACGAGTCGATCCAGCCGACCAGCATCGGGTGCCCGGTCGCATAAATCGTGAGGCCCTCGACCGCTTCGGCCTCGCGGATGGCCTGGATCTCGTCGAACACCACGCGGTAGCGCAACTCACCCTCGTTCAGGGTGCCCTTGATCAGGGCCGATTTCATATCGGGGGAGACCAGCAGACCGTAAACCCGCGGATTGGACTGCACGTCGCTCTGCATCTGTTCGAGCTCGGCCGGTGTATACCCGCCCTTCTGCGGATCGTAATACGTCTGCGACTGTATGGTCCCGCCGGCGGTCTGGGAGATTTTGCGGATATTGCGGTGGGTCAGGCTGGTCACCAGGTTGTGATTGATGTTGGTGACCTCGTCGACCGCCTGGGTGATACGGTGGATGCGGTCCAGGGTGTCGTTGGTGAAGATCGTGCCCTCGTCCACCTCCACCGAGATGATGATGATGTTGGCGCCGCCGAAGGTATCGCGAATCGAGTTGTGCAGTTGGATGTAGGGGTGATCCTGCGGCAGCAGGTGGGCAAAATCGGACAGCATTTTCACCGACGGAATCTGCCAGGCGAATCCGGCCGTAACGGCGAAAATCAGGCCCAGAACGACCTTTCGGTGGTCGAACAGCAGGTCGCCGAGGCGTTCGAACAGACGGTCGCCGCGTTTTGAACTCATGTCAGCGCCCTGCCACGGCCGCGCCACGGTCTGCCGACCCGGCCGCGGACCCCGCCGGATCGATGACGTACAGGGCTCCCGCCTGCCCCCCCACCAGCAAACGGCCATCTTCCAGCCCGTGCACCAGGCGCAGGAACAGGCGAATCGGCTTGCCGTGATCCACCGCGCGCCAGTGGCCATTGCGCAGTTCCTGGATATTGCCTTCGCCGCCGACGGCGTACAGGGCTCCATCGGTGGCCGCGATGCCGTACAGCGGCGCACGCGTGGTGGTCGCCTCGGCGTTCCATCCCCTGCCGCCATCGGTGGTCAGCAGAACCTGACCCTGAAGGCCCACGACACGTCCGTGCAACACATCGGAGAAATGCATGGCCTGGGGATAGAACTCGGCCGGCAGATCGGGCAGGCGTTCCCAGTTGGCGCCACCGTCCGTGGTTTTCAGCACCGTGCCGAATTCACCGGTCACATACCCGTTGTCGCGATCGAGGAATTGCACATTGGTCAGAATAATGTCCTCGTCCAGCGTGAACAGTGACCAGTTCCGGCCCAGGTCGGTGCTGGAGAAAATGCTGCTGAAACTGCCCACGACCCAGAGACGGTTGGCCGCGTCACAGGCGATGCCCTGAACCGCTTCCTCGGATTCAAGCACCGTCGGCGACCAGCTTGCGCCCTGATTTCCGGACACGCCGTTTTCGGACACCCACACCTGACCGTCGGCGGCCAGAGCCGCGAATGCGCCGCCGGGACAATGCGCCACTCCAATCAGGGCCGGCCAGCCCGGCAGTTCGGTACGCTGCCAGGACGCGGCCTGATCCTGCGAGGTCAGAACCACGCCCTGATTGCCGACGACCACCACCGTTCCATCACCGGAAGCGGCTGCCTGGTACAGATCCGACCGGCGCACCGGCTCGGCCATCTGCCGCTGCACTGCCTCGAGGTCCAGCGGCGCCTCGCAGGCGGCCAGAAGGAGCGCCAGCGCACCGGCGACCAGGCGTGTGGCCTTAACGTCCGCGCTTGCGCAACTGCTGGACATTGAACAGGTTCGGCTGGTTATCCTCGTCGGTGATGATGCTCTTGAACTGCAAGGTGGTGCAATGGTTCGCCTGAATGTCCAGCAGCACGGCGAAGTCGTCGAGCGCGACACCCTTGCCCTGGTTTTCCGGGATGTGGTTGTCCGAATGGGTCTTGCCGATCGGGAACCACTTCCACATATCGCCCTTGCGGTCATAGGTGATCAGGGAGGCCATGGTCATGGTTTCGGCATCCAGATTGATCACGCGACGACCGATCGGGTGGTTGGGATCCTTGGGTGTGCCGATCAGGGTGTGGGTCTTGCGCAACTGGTAGGTGACAGCCGGAAAGCAGTTGCCCTTGCCATGCACATCGACGAAACGGTAACCGGTGGGGTCGTCGGCCGGCTGGTCGGACAGTGCCATCTCATTGTGGTTGTAGAACGGCAGCAGCAGGTTGCGCGAGCCGCCGTACTCCCAGCTGTAGTCCGTGACCCTGCCGTTATAGCCCTCGAAGTCCTCGATCATCAGGTCGGTGCCGAGAAAAGCATCCGTGGTCTGACCCGCCGCCAGCCGCCGCACGCGGCGCTGGAAGCCCAGGTACAGCCAGGCGTCATCCCGCTTCGTGTCGTCATCGTAGCGGTGAATCAGCAACTGCGTATTGGCCAGATCGAAGGGCTCTTTCACCAGGCTGTAGATGCCACGGAAGATCTGGCCGGGGTTTTCCTCGTACTCCGGAATCGGTTCGAACTCCACCCGGTGCTTGTAGTTCAGAAAATGCCATTCGAACTTGATCACCCGCTCCACCTTGCCGGTATCGACATTGCGGAAGGTCCACCAGAACGGGTAAATGGTCTCCGAGTCGCCCGAGTTGAATCCGTACTGGTAGTTCCACACCAGCTTCTGTCCGGCATCCGGGTCATTCGGGTCGGGCTCGGCCGGAAACGCCCGTCCGGCCACGTAGTTGGTCAGCGTACCCGCCTCGGTCAGCGCGACGTCGCCGTTCTGGCGCGTGGCGGCGATGTATTTCTCACTCAGCGGGAATTCGGTCGTGGGTGCCGTTTCCACCTCCACCCAGCCGTTCTTCACGAAGTAGAACAGCGCCTCGTCCATGATGGCTTCGAAGGTGTCGGCATTCTGCGCATTGACCGTCATGCCCGGCGTGTAGCCCGGAAACTCCGGCGTCCAGTCCGTGTACGGATGAAAGGACTGTTGAATGACTTCCTCGGCAATCTCGGCCGGTTGAACCGGTCCGGCGGCCAGCACCACGCACGTGGCGGCGGTGGTCAGGATCAATTTCTTCATGATGTCGTACCTCCGTCGCAGGTTCAGAAGCTGTAGCGCAACAGGAACTGGATTTCGCTTTCGGCCTGCGCCATGCCTATCGGCCCGGCGCGGAACGCGCCCAGTGGCGCGAAGCCCGCCAGTCGATTCACCGACTGCCCCACCGGCAGTGTCCCGGCCCCGGGCGTGCCCTCGGCCGGGTCGGTGAACGGTGGGAACTGGTTGCACGCCCGGCAATCGTCGAAGTCATTCTTCGAGGTGCCGAATTTCAGGTTCGCTCCCAGGGTCGCGGTCCACTCGTTGTTGAACTTCCAGTTGACCGACGGACCCACCACCATCGAGTGTGCCTTCGAGTCCCAGGCCAGCAGCAGGGTCGGCGTCAGCCGGTCATTGAAATAACCGCCCTGGATCAGCAGAGTCGTCAGGATGTTGTTCTCCCAGTCCGGCATGCCCGCCTTGCCGCCCGGCGTCGTGATCAGCTCATGATCCAGCAGGTGCTGACCGAACACCTGCAGCGAGACCAGGAACGAACGGTTCGGGTTGAGGAAGCGGATGAAGGTCGGCCGGTCGATGCCGATCACCCAGCGCACCACGTCGGACTCCGAGTACAGCGACGGGCGCAGCGTGTTGACGAACTCCTCGCCACTGGTGTGCGCCAGTTCCACCCGGATCGACGACTTCAGCGACTCGACGTAGAAGTCGGCCGAAGCCCCGAACATGGTCACCCGCGGGAAGTGAATATCGAAGGCCAGCAGGTAGGGCCGTTGCATCTCGGTCAGGTAGCTCTCGCCGGCGGCCTGTTCCAGCGCCCCGCACACCGGGTTCAGCGCCGGGTCGCACAGGAACGGGTTGATCGCGGCCGGACCTTCCGAGCCGCCATGCAGCGATGGCAGCTGCTGGTGGAAGTACAGGAAGTTGAACGAGAAGCCGATGCCGCGGTACAGGCCCTCGACCCGCAAGCCGATCTCGGGATCCTCGAAGGCGCCGTCCGGGCGGTCCGCGTCGACGCCGCGGATGCCAATGGTGTGCGCCGGGAAAGTCGTCGCCAGAGTGCCGGTGGAGTTGCCGTTGCCCAGGGTGGGCGCGCCCAGCCCGATGGGCGGCGGCAGCGACGCGCCGCCGGTCTGGTTGGGCGCGAAGTTGCCCACCGTGCAACCGTAGTGCCAGCAGGTCGACAGCGCCCGGAACAGATCGCCGGCACCGAGAATGGTGTAGGGCTCGCCGCCCTGCCCCAGCGTGTGCGGCCGGAAGTCCTCGAATTTCCAGATGAACTGGAAGTTCAGATCGTCGAACTGACCGACCACGCCGGCCCGGTACTCGGCCGAGAAGATTCCCATCGGGATGCGGCTGTCTTCGAACTCCTCGTAAATATTCTGGATGGAAAAGTCGATCGGATTGACCTGGTCCAGCACGCGGAACAGGTCGGTGCGTCCCCACACCACCTGTTGGCGGCCGATGCGGAAATTGAGCTCGCTGCCGCCGTCGAAAGGAATGGTGGCGTCCAGATACAGTTCACGCATCCAGTCGTAGCGGTCGTTGAACTCGGGGAAACGCAGGTTATCCGAATCGGCGTCCATGTAGCCGGCGATACAGCCGCGCGGATCCACATCGCAGGGCCGGGTCGGATAGGCCAGTTGGATACCGCCGAAGCCGGGCAGACCACCCGTGGTATCGAACATTTCGCCGTTCAGCAGGCGCATGAAGTCGTTCGGGCTGGTGCCCAGGAAAAACCCGTTGAGATAAGGCGAGGTGCCGGACACGAACGGGTTGGTTCCAGGCAGAACCACCGCGCTCTCGAACGGCGATGCGGCGGCGCCCCACGGCACCTGTCCGGGCAGCCCCAGCGCCGGCCCGCCCTCGCTGGCCAGGAACACTGGCCCGCCGGAGGTATCGCCCCACAAATCGTCGTCCAGGTCGTAGGCGGCATCGTAGGAGGCGCGCAGAATGCCGTGAAACGAGAACTCGGAAAACATCCCGGTCGGCTCGGTGAACTTCGAGAACTCGACCTGCACCCGGTTGCGCATCTTGCTCAGTCCGTCTTCGGCGCTGTCGGTGCGTACGTGAGTGGTATTGTCAATGAATCCGCGGACTTCCAGACTGCGGTCGTTGGAGTACCAGATGGCCTGCGCGGCGTTGCTCAGCAGGAAAAGACCGACAGCCAGGCTGCCGAACAGTAAACGGACAGGACAGCTAAAACCGGTCTTGCTCTTCATGCTCTTCCCTCCTCCGAATCGTGCCCTTCTGGAATTGGCCGGAGCGGATCGTGGACTACAACGAATGTGTTTTTTGTTTTAACTGCAATTCATTCGTACCGATCGCTGAACAACGGGGGTTGCGCCCCGGGTCAATAGAGATCATCTTAAAGGCGGGAGCATACAACGAATTGATCTAGGTCTGCTCGAACAACATTTGAACTGTTCGAGACGTCTGCTGTGATTGAACCCGTCCGTCATTCCTGTCAGGCTCTGCCTGACGGGCCATGCTTATCCGTCTCATGCCGTCCGGCTTGCGGACGCACCAAAGAATTTGCTATTCATGGACATGGAACTGATGCAAAACCCGTCTACCCCCTTTTCGTCAATCGACGATGTTGAACGACAATTCGCCAGGCACCGATACATCACCGACCGGATGCTGGCCACGACCGTATTTCTGTCCACCACCGTCGGCAAACCCCTGTTCCTCGAGGGGGAACCCGGGGTCGGCAAGACCGAAGTGGCCAAGGCCCTCGCCGCCAGTCTCGACGCCGAACTGATCCGGCTGCAATGTTACGAGGGTCTCGACGCCCAGAGCGCACTGTACGAATGGAATTACCCGCGGCAGATGCTGGAACTGCGGCTGCAGGAAGCACGTGGCATCGACCGCGAACAGATTGGCGCCAACCTGTTCAGCGAAGATTTTCTGCTACGCCGTCCGCTCTTGCAGGCGCTCAGCGCCCCCGCCGGACGCCGAAACGTATTGCTGATCGACGAAGTCGACCGGGCCGACGAGGCCTTCGAGGCCTTCCTCCTCGAAATTCTGTCGGATTTCCAGATCACGATCCCGGAACTGGGCACGATCCGGGCGGAACAGAAACCGTTGGTGGTTCTGACATCCAATCGCTCACGCGAGCTGCACGATGCACTCAAGCGGCGTTGTCTGTATCACTGGGTCGAGTTTCCGGACTTTCAGCGTGAACTGCGCATTCTCGAATCCCGGGTTCCGGGAATTGGCGACGAACTCGCCACCCAGATTTGCCGGTTCATGCAGTGGATCCGCACCCAGGACCTGTTTAAACGCCCGGGCATCGCCGAAATGATCGACTGGGCCGAGGCGCTGACCGCACTCGGTGCCGACGACGTCGATACCGAGGTGTTGCAAACCACACTGGGGTGCATCCTGAAATACCAGCGCGATCTGCAAAGCGTCCAACAACAGGATCTCGCCGTCGTGGTCGATGAAGTGAAAGGCGCCAGCGCCCGGGCCTGAAGATGCAGCCTCCGCTTGAGCTTTTGCAGCCATTGAGCACGCCGGGAGAGCGCCATCTCCTGCACCAACTCGTGCAATTTTCACATGCCCTGCGCCAGGCCGGCCTGCCGGTGTCCCCGGCCAACCTCGTTGACCTGTGCGATTGCCTGCGCTTTGTCGACATCCGCGACCGCCGTGATTTTCACGCCGCCGCCCGCGCCACCCTGGTTTCCGACCAGGATGGGCTGGGCGTGTTTGAAAGCGTTTTCGACGCTTTTTGGAACAGCAGCGAAGACACGGAACCGAAACCCCGCAAACGCGACCCGAAGAACCGTGACGATGCGCCCGGCCGGCGAACCCAGACCGCGGTGAGCCAACTCCACGTGCTTGCTGACGACGAGCGCGGCAGCAAGAACAAACCCGGCAACACCCCGCTTTCATGGAGCCAGTCCGGTGCCCTGACACGCAAGGACTTCAAGCACATGACGGACGAGGAGCTGGAAACCGCTCAGCGTCTGCTGGCCCGGATGGTCGCGCTGTTACCCAGGGCGCCGAGCCGCCGCCAGGCACCCGGCGCGAACCGCGGTTCACTGGACCTGAGGCGCATGCTGCGCGCCAACGCCCTCAGTGGCACCGATGGACTCGAGCTTCGCTACCGCCGGCCGCGCCCGCAACACCCCCGCCTGCTGCTGCTGTGCGATGTGAGCGGCTCCATGGAACGGTACAGCCGCTTTCTCATCAACTTCATTTACGGGCTGCGCCGACAGATCACGCGCACCCACGTCGCGGTGTTCGCCACGCGCATGACGGAAATCACCGATGTACTCAACCAGAGCGACATCGCCCAGGCCTTGCAGGAAGTCGGCGACCAGGTGCGCGACTGGGGCGGGGGCACCGATATCGGCCGTTGTCTCCAGGCCTTCAACGACCGCTTCGAAGACCGCATGCACCACGCTCACACGACCGTCATCATTCTCAGCGACGGCTGGGACCGCGGTGACGCCGGACGCATGCGCGACGAAATTCAGCGTCTGAACAGCGCCGTGCAACGCCTGATCTGGCTGAACCCGCTGTTGAGTCACGATGCATACCAGCCGTTGTGCCAGGGCATGCGCACCGCGATGCCCTTCATCGACGATTTTCTTCCGGCACACAACCTGGAAAGTCTTGAAGCCTTGCTGCGCCAACTGCGCTCCGGCACCCCGGCGCTTGCCGTTCACTGAAACCCGGACCTACCGAGGAACATCCATGAAAATCTCCCGCACTTTCACGGTTGACGCCCCCCGCCAAAGCGTCTGGACCTTCATCACCGACGCCGAGCGGGTTGCCCAGTGCATCCCCGGCTGCGAGGGGGCCCGGGAAACCGGGCCCGGCCAATACGATGCCGCCATCAACGTCAAGGTCGGCCCGATCAGAACCACCTTCCAGGTGGCCATCGAGCAGACCGAGGAACGCCCCCCCGAGTTCGCCGCTTATGTCACCAAGGGCGAGGAAGGCAGCCGGGCCAGCCGCATCAGCGCGACCAGCGAACTGGAATTGACCGAGCCGTCGGCCGGCAGCACCGAAGTCACTTACAGCTCCAACATCAACATCGTGGGCCGGCTCGGCAAGTTCGGCAGCGGCATGATGCAGAAGATCGCGGACAACATCGGCGACGAGTTCGTCGCCGACCTGAAGAACCAGCTCGAAGGCGGTGCGGCGCCCGAACCCGGTACCGCGGCCGAAGTCGAAGTGCCCGAACGACGCGAAGTCACCGTCGGGGCGAACTGGGGATGGTGGGCCGTGGGTATCGGTGCGGCCCTGGCGGCCCTGCTTTGGTTGCTGCTCTGACCCGGGCCCGGACCTCAAGCGGCAACCATCGGAACCCGGACCCGTGGCCGCTCAGTTCACGCGGTTGACGTCCGTGCCGGGATAGAACTCGACGTAGATGAACCAGAATATCCGGCTTTTGAGCGTATTGACCCGTTCCAGCCGGGTGCCATCAGGAAGCCGGCCGAACAGATCGACCTGTTCGACCGGGCCACCGCTGGTATTGAAGAACGCCGCTACGGAATCGTATTCGGGGTCGTAATAGACCACCACCGGCCGGCCGCCGATGGTGACATTGATGAGTCCACCCTGCGCGATGATGAAATCCCGGCTGTAGACCACGTGATCATCCGCCACGCTGATCGCGTACACCAGTTCCTTCATCGGCAACCGCCGATCGGTGTATTCGATGGTGGGAAAGGCGGGCTTCTCGTTCTGGATCCAGTTCAGGCCCACGCCCCATAGCATCATGCCGTGCCGGACCAGCCGGTCCCACGCCGCCAGGACCGGATTGCGCCCCCACTCGGCGATTTCGTTCACGAACACCCTCCCCTCGGGATACAGGGCGCGAAAGGAACGGAACGGCATGCGATAGGTCGGCCATTCCCGCATGGTCGTGCACGTTGGATCGCCTTCCATGCGCCCCCAGAGCTGCTGGATCGGCTCGCCGCTGTTGCGGTCGAACAGCACCAGGTTGTTCTTCAGCTGGGTCATCACGGTCAGGTCCAGTTCGCGCTCACCGATGCGCGGACTGTAGGCGATGCCGAGGTTGGTCAGACCGCAATAGGTCATGATCACCTCCTCACCGTCGATGGTATCGCCCTGGACGACATGCGGCTGCAGCAGGTAATAATCCGAATAGGCAACCGCTCCGTTGTCCGTTTCCAGCACCAGCACTTCGATGTCGTCGACATTCGCATACGACTCGGGCCCGAAATGCGCCCGGTCCAGGCTGCGGGCGAAATAGTCGGGTGCCTCCTGGACACTGACGAAACGGGCGGCATGCTGCTGAGAGCGGAACATCCATTTCGGATTGAACATTCCCGAAACGAATTGAAACACGAAAAGAAAAATCAGCGCGCCCAGCAAGGCGCCATGACAGACGCCGGGCTGCCGTACCCAGGCCAAAACCGCGATCAGCAGAGCGGTGATCGACACCGCGCCGATCAGTTTGCGGTGGTACCAGACCGCCATGGTGAAACGGCGGCTCGATTGCACCACCCATTGGCTGATATCGGCCAGATCCTTGAAAATCACGAAGGCGCCGGCCTGCGCGATCACCATGCTGAGCCAGAACAGGATCGTGTAGTGCGTTTCGTTCATTGCGTCTTCACCCAGGCAACGGGATACGCCGGCACCCCGCCTGAACCTGGCGCAGTCTGCCGGTTCCTGGCCGGCATCATTCTCCGGTTCGGTCCTACAGCCGCCCCAGTTCCCGCAGAATCTTCTCCGGGGTGATCGGCAGGTCCTTCACGCGAACTCCAACTGCGTTGTAGATCGCGTTGGCGATCGCCGGCGCCGGAACGATGATACACATTTCAGACAGGCTTTTGGCGCCGAACGGCCCGGTCGGTTCGATCGATTCGATGAAAATACTCTCGATATTGCGTGGCATCTCCACCGCGGTAGGCATTTTGTAATCCAGGAAATCGCCGGTCAGGCAGGCGCCGGTGTCCGGGTCGAACACGATATGTTCCATCAGGGCATAACCCATGCCCTGCTGAAATCCGCCCTCGACCTGGCCTTCGGCCGACTTGGGATGGAACACCCGGCCGATATCATGCGCGTAGACCACGTTGAGCACGTCGACCTCGCCGGTTTCGGTGTCCACCTCGACTTCGACGAATTCCGCGGCGCAGGGCGAGGGGTTCGACGGAGGCGCCATGCTCGCGGTACCGATGATGGTGCCCTTCTCGGCCAGCGTGGTCGGAGCGGGTCCGTCTTCGGTGGTCTGAATGAACGGCGATTCGGCGCGTTCGATGATGTCGGTCATTGGCACGGCCGTGCTGGGGTCTCCTTTGACCGCAACCTTGCCATCGCGCAGTTCCAGATCATCCGCGTTGGCCTCCATGACGGCGGCAGCCGCCTGAAACAGCCGCTTCTTCGCCGCCACCGCGGCAGCCCGGGTCGCGGTGCCGGCCGAATACGTCGCCCGGCTGGCATGGGTCGGCGCATCGAACGGAGCCGTATCGGTGTCGGCGTAGACCAGCCGAACCCGATCGGCGGCCAGACTCAGTTCCTCGGCCACAACCTGGGTCAGCATCGTATTCTGGCCCGAACCGATATCCACGCAGGCGCTGACCACGTCGGCGGTGCCGTCGCGGTTGAGTTTCACGGTGGCTCCGGCGTGTTCGTAAATATCCGGAAATCCCACGCAACCGCTGACCCACAGTGGGTGACAGGCAAACCCGATGCCCCGTTTCCGGATGCCTGAACCGCTGCCGGCTTTGCCGCGATTGCGGAAGCCACTGCGCTCGGCGCCCTGCTCCAGGCATTCCTGCAGCCGGTAGGTATTGAGCTCGTGGCCCGGCAATACCGGGTGTGGGTCGCCTTCGCGCCAGGTGTTCTTCAAGCGGAACTCGATCGGGTCCAGACCCAGCTTTTCGCAGATCTCATCGTTCTGCGACTCGACCGCGAAGCAGCCCTGGGGCGCGCCATAGCCCCGGTAACCACCGCCGATCATGTTGTTGGTGTAAACGGTGTAGCCCTCCCAGGTCTGGTTCGGGCAATTCCACGGGAAGAAGGTGCCGTACAAGCCATGCACCATGATGACCTCGGAACCGTGCGTGGCATGTGCACCGCAGTCCAGCACACTCTTGATGTAGCGCGCGGTGAACGTGCCGTCGTTCTTCACCCCGGTTTTCAGGTAAACCTTGATCGGATTACGCGTGGTGGAGATGAAATCTTCGGCACGCGTGTGCTGCGCCCGCACCGGCCGGCCGGTTTTGAGGGCCAGCAAGGATGCGATCGGTTCGATGAAGCCGATGTCCAGCTTCCCCCCGAATCCGCCACCGATGTAATCCGGCTTGATCACGTTCACATCACTTTCCGGAATGCCGAGCGCGAAAGCGAGTTTCTCGCGCAATCCGAAACTGTGCTGCATCGAGGAGAGGATTTTGATGCGGCCGCGGGAATCGGCTTCAGCCACGCACACCCGCGGCTCCATGTAACAGGTGTGAACGCGCTGCGTCTGGTAGCAGCCCTCGAACACATGATCGGCCTCGGCGAAACCCGCCTCCAGGTCGCCGGCCTCGAATTTCGCGTGCTTCGCGATGTTGTCTTCCGCGTGCTCCCATAAACGGGGAGCCCCTTCCCCGACCGCTTCCTCGGGGTCGAACACCGCCGGTAATTCGTCGTATTCCACGTCGATCAATTCCAGCGCCTGGGCCGCCACCTCGGGACTGACCGCGGCGACCGCGGCGACCGGCTGCCCGACCCACCGAACGGTATCGCTCATGATGACGAAATCCTGCACCATGCTGCGGGCCTGGGCCGGAACGAAATAGACCGGCGTGAACGGGCGCTGTGGCACATCGTCAGGCGTCAGAACCGCCTTGACCCCGGGCAGTTTTTCCGCCTCGGTGGTATCGATGGAGACGATTTTCGCATGCGCGTAGGGACTGCGCAGAATGCCCGTATGCAGCATGCCCGGCAGGCTGAAGTTGACCGGATAGTTCTTGCCGCCGGTCACTTTGTCGTGGGCATCCGGACGGGTCACGTTGGTGCCGATGATTTTGAGTTCGGTAGACATGAGAGCGCTCCCAGTGCTTCGTATGACGGCCGTTATGCCGGTCTTCCCGCCGCGGCGGCCAGTTGGATCGCATCGACGATCTTGCTGTAACCGGTGCAGCGACACAGGTTGCCGGAAATTCCCTTGCGGATTTCATCTTCGGAAGGATCCGGGTTCTCATCGAGGAGTTGCCGGGCGGCCATCATCATGCCGCAGGTGCAATAACCGCATTGCACGGCATCCGCGTCGATGAACGCCTGTTGCAGCGGATCGAGTTCACCTTCGCGCACCAGGCCTTCGACGGTGGTGACTTTGCGCTCGCCCACCGCCTTCGCGAACGTCATGCACGAGTAAACAGCCCGTCCGTCGACCAGCACGGTGCAACAGCCACAGCCACCGGTATCGCAACCCCGCTTGGTGGCCGTCATTCCGAGTCGGTCGCGCAGCACCCGGGCCAGACTGTCGGATTTCTCGATGGCCACCTCATGGCGTTCGCCATTGACCTCGATCGTGAGCAGTTCCTTCATGCCGATTCCTCCTCAGGCCCGCAGCCGGGCGGCCGCTTTCTCTAGAACACGTTGTACGTAAACCGCCGTCATCGCTTTGCGGTACGCGGCGGATGCGCGATGATCGTCGAGCGGATCGATTTCATTCCTGGCGGCCTCGCCCGCCGCCACGAAGTGTTCCGCTGTCAACGCATTGCCAATCAAAACCTCCTCGGCGGCGCGCGAACGAACCGGTGTCTCACCCACACCACCGCCGACGAACACCCGCGCCATGTCGCAGGTCCCCCCGGAGCCGGCGCTCACCAGCACAGCGGCATTGAGGATGGCCAGATCGTTGGCATTGGTTTCCAGCTTGGCGAAGGCGCTGGCGGCGCGCCCGGTGGGTAACGGCACGCTCATGTCGATGACGAATTCATCCGCCTTGAGGGTATTTTCGAACAGGCCGTCGTAGAACTCCTGAAGCGGAACTTCACGCACTCCGCTTCGCCCTTGGGCACTGACCGCTCCGGCCAGGGCCAACAGGGCGACCGGCATGTCGAAGAACGGACAGGCGGCAGCCACGCAACCGCCTATGGTCGCCGCATTGCGCACCTGGGGCGGCGGCCACGACAACGCGTCCCGAATGGCGCCGAACAGGGGCTGGCCCGCAATTTCGGGGCTTTCAAGCAACTCCCGGAACGTGGTGGTTGCACCGATCCAGAGCCGGCCTTCGTCGGTCCGCACGAAATTCAGTCCCAGCCGGCTGACATCGATCAGCGCCTCGACGTGACTGACCAGGCCCCGCGCCGCCAGGCCGTGAACGAACGTTCCCCCGGCCACGATCATGGCTTCGTCCGGATACTTCTCAAGCAGATCGATAACGGCGTTGCCGCTGTCCGGCAGGTGATAGTGCTGCAATCGGTTCAGGGTCATGGCGTGCTCCGTTCGGGAAGCGGGCATTGGATGTTTGCGTCATCCTGATCAGCCCGTGGCCGGATGTCATTGATCCCGCTCAACTGTTCGCGCATTTGACGGAAGTGACACAGCTTTGCGCGGGCGCGGTCCGGTATTACCATAGTGAATCAGAGGCGAATGATTTCTGACCCGGGTCATCTCGATACGGGCAGGAAATATACGGTATCCCCATGAACACCTGATCGGCATACCGGCACGACATCACCCGCCCGTGACGCAGAACCACGCTGACCCGACTCGATAACCAGGACCTTCTGACCATGGATTTTGAAACCGGCAAACCCTTGCCGCCCGATCGCCTCGCCCGCCGCACCGATCCGGCCGGTTTATCCTTCGACACCACGGCCAGCCTCGAGCCATCGGATCGCGTGCCCGGCCAGGAACGGGCCATCGACGCGCTGCGTTTCGGCGCCGGCATGGCGGTCGACGGACACAATGTCTTCGTGCTGGGCCCACCGGGCGTGGGCCGGCACACGTTCGTTCGCAGCTTTCTTGGCGAGGAAGCCGCCCAGCGCCCCGTTCCACCCGATTTGTGTTACGTCTACAACTTCGAGGATCCACGGCGCCCCAAAGCACTCAGTTTGCCGCCTGGCACCGGTAAGCAGTTGAGCGCGGATATCGAACAGATCATCCAGGATCTGCAGAGCGCCATCCCGCTCGCCTTCGAGAGCGAGGACTTCCAGGCTCAGCAGGGCGCCATCCAGGAACACTTCAAAGAAGCCCAGGAAGCCGCGTTCTCCGAGGTCGAGGAAAACGCCAAAAAAAGAAGCATCGGCGTGGTGCAAACCCCATCTGGCATTGCCTTCGTGCCGCTGCACGAAGGCGAACCACTCAAATCGGAAGATTTCGAAAAACGTCCGGAAGAAGAACAGGCCCGCTTCAGAGCCGACATCGAGGAACTCACCGAACAACTTCAGCGCATCATGCGCGCCACCCCCAAGCGCGCGCGCGAAGTACGCCAGAAGCTGCGCCAGCTCGAACGCGAAGTGGTCAGCCTGGCGGTCAGCGGCCTGCTCGACGAACTGCAGCAGAAATACACCGAACTTCCGGCAGTGGCAGCCTATCTGAAAGCCATGCAGGAAGACATCATCGACAATGTACGCCTGTTCCTGCCACAATCACCGCCCCAGGAACCGGGTCCGCACGCCACCGAAGCGGTGCAACAGGCCGGCCCCGGCGCGACGATGCGCTATGCAGTCAATGTTCTGGTCGACCACAGCGGCGAAGAGGGAGCCCCGGTGGAGATTGCCGATCAACCGAATTTCGCGGAACTGATCGGACGCATCGAGCACGAGGCGCAGTTCGGCACCCTGTCCACCAATTTCAACCTCATCCGCGCCGGTGCCCTGCATCGGGCCAACGGTGGGTACCTGATCATCGATGCCGGACGGATTCTGGCCTACCCCGCGGCCTGGGAAGCATTGAAACGCGCCATCCGCAACCGCCAGATCCGCATCCGTTCGGCGGGCGATGACCTGGGACTTATCAGTACGGTTTCCCTGGAGCCGGAACCTATCCCTCTGGACCTGAAGATCGTTCTGATCGGTGAACGCCGGTTCTACTACCTGCTGTCTCAGCTCGATCCTGAATTCCCGGACCTGTTCAAGGTGGCGGCGGACTTCGAGGACGACATCCCGCGCGCGGACGAGCACGTCGAGGAACTGGCCCGCCTGCTGGCCTGCATGATTGAAAACGAAAACCTCCTGCCGCTCGACCGCACCGCCTTCGCCCGGTTGATGGACGAGAGCGCGCGCCAGGCCGCCGACGTCGAGCGACTCTCCGCGGACATCCGCCACACCTTCGACCTCACCCGCGAAGCCCACTACTGGGCGGATCAACGCGGCGCCAAATCCATCGGTGCCGAAGATGTTTCGACGGCGATCGCCAGCCGGGTACGGCGTGCCAGCCGCATGCGTGAACGCATGCTGGAGCAGACCCTGCGCGAAACCCTGGTCATCGAAACCGACGGTGAGCACATCGGCCAGATCAACGGTCTTTCGGTGCTGCAACTCGGTGACTACGCTTTCGGCCGCCCGCAACGCATTACCGCGACGGTGACCCTGGGCGCCGGCAACGTCGTCGACATCGAACGCGAGGTGGAACTCGGCGGGCCGCTGCATTCCAAGGGCGTGATGATACTCACCGGTTTCCTGCGCTCGCACTACGTCCGCGACCACCCGTTGTCGCTGTCCGCCAGCCTGGTGTTCGAGCAATCCTACGGTGGCGTCGACGGCGACAGCGCCTCCGCCGCCGAGCTGTGCGCACTGGCCTCGGCGCTGGCCGATGCCCCCATCTCGCAGTCGTTCGCCATCACCGGCTCGGTGGATCAGCATGGCCACGTACAGGCCATCGGCGGGGTCAACCAGAAGATCGAGGGATTTTTCGACCTCTGCGCCGCTCGCGGGCTGACCGGCAAACAAGGGGTGCTCATTCCCAAGGCCAACGTCAAGCACCTGATGTTGCGGGACGACGTCATCGACGCGGTCCGCGACGGACAGTTCCAGGTCTACCCGGTGGAGCACGTCGACCAGTGCCTGGAGCGGCTCACCGGCATGGATGCGGGCCAGGCCGACGCCGATGGTGTCTTCCCGGAAGGGACGATCAACCAGCGCATCCAGGCCCGTTTGCTCGACCTGGCCGAAAAGCGCCGGAACTTCGGGCGCGAGGCGGGCAAATCCAATGATGATTGAAGCGGTATCCAGCAGTCCCAAAACGGGCGCCCGGCGCCGCATCGCTGTATTTCTGGGCAGCGGATCATCCTCGCGGCGAGTGCTGAATGCGCTGCTGCCCTTGCTCGAACGCCCTGCCGCCGCGGATCTGGAAGGCGTGTTCATCGAAGACAGCGGCCTGCAGGCGGCCGCCGAGCTGCCCTTCGTCAAGGAATTGTGCTGGCTGACATCCGACGTGCGCGATTTCGGCGCCGCGGACGTCCGGCGCGAAATCACCCGGCGGATGCACGAAGCGCGCCGGTTGTTCGAAAAGGCAGCCGAACGCGCCGGCGCAGGCTGCTCGTTCCGCAACGCCAGTGGGCCCACCCTGGTGCTGCTGCGCGAGGCCGCGTCCGCCGCGGACATCACCCTGTTCGAGCCCACGCGGGCTTCGGCACTGGCCCTGCTTCAACGCGGTAACCCGCCGCCAACAGGTGCCGGCCGCATCGTCGTCGCGCTCGATGACCGCGCAACCGCGCGCGCGTTGATCGACGTGGCGTGGGAACTCGCCGGACCCCGGCCGGGCCGGATTGCCGTGCTCATCACACCTTCAGCCCAATCGGATGAAGACCTCGAAACCACACTGCGGGAAACCCTGCCTCGGGGACGGCACATCGTGGACCGGCTGCCGGACAACCGGGTCGACTCGCTGATTGACGCCAGCCGCCGGCTGGGTGCGGCCTGCCTGGTGGTGCCTGCTACCGAAGCGTTGTTGGAGGGGGAGCCGCTGGGGCGGTTGAGGGAGGGGGTGAATTGTCCGGTGGTTATGGTGCGGGGGAACTGAACGACAACGTCCACACGCTGCGCAACAAAAAGAAGGCCGCCTGTCGTCGTGGCGGTCCAATCGGAAAAACTATAATTCGTTCAGCAAGAACAACATCCTCGGTTACGAATATGGGGAACCCTTGGAAAGGTGCATGACATCCATCAGACGCGCAACGGCAGAGGATGCTGCGGTTGTTTTGGAGTTGATCGAGGAACTGGCCGAACACCATGGTCAGGCCGAGCATGTCCGAACGGACGAGGACTCGCTTGTGGCCGCCGGATTCGGTGACGATCCCGGGGTCGGGGCTCTCATTGCGGAAGTTGACGGGATTGTAGCTGGCTTTCTCTCCTACACGGTCTGCTATTCAATCTGGTCTGCCGCTGACTTCATGTTAATCGACGACGTTTACGTTCGTAATGATTTTCGTGGAGACGGATTAGGTGAGGCGCTGATGAGGGAGTTGCAGCAAACCTGCAAGGCACTCGGACTCTCGCGCATCAAGTGGGAAGTTGAGCCAGACAATGCCGCGGCGATACGGTTCTATGAGCGGCTCGGGGCGACTGGGTACGACAAGCGATTATTTCGGTGGAATGTTGAATAGAGCTTGGGTGAACGTCTGCTTTTGACCGCCCCCCCCTACATCGGCTGTTCCGCGGAATTCGATCGATCGAGGGTTCATTGTCAATGCAAAGCCGTTACACGGACCAATCACCTGCGGGCCAAGTCCTGGGTTGTAGTCTAGAGGGAGCGATTGACCTGCTCCGAAGAAAAGGCGCGTGCGTTGATCAGCGTGGCGCGGGAACTCACCGGACCCCGGCCCCGCCGGTTTGCCGTGCTCATCACACCTTCAGCCCAATCGGATGAAGACCTCGAAGCCACACTGCGGGAAACCCTGCCACGGGGACGGCACATCGTGGACCGGCTGCCGGACAACCGGGTCGACTCGCTGATTGACGCCAGCCGCCGGCTGGGTGCGGCCTGCCTGGTGGTGCCGGCTACCGAAGCTTTGTTGGAGGGCAAACCGTTGGGGCGGTTGAGGGAAGGGGTGAATTGTCCGGTGGTTATGGTTAGAGGGGGGTAATGGCGGAGAGGGTGGGATTCGAACCCACGGTACGGATAACCGTACACTTGATTTCGAGTCAAGCCCGTTCGACCACTCCGGCACCTCTCCGCGAGGTATTACACCGTTGACTACCTGGCCAGTTCCCTGGCGCCACTCCCAATCCCGGGTCGTGCGGGATTTCGGGATGGGATTACTCGGGCTATCCCTGCCCTCGCCCGGTTTATCCGGCAGGGGCGAGATCATCGTTACCACGGGGCCGGATGTCAAGCCGTGGAGGGGAATTCAGCGTCCGTTCAGCTTCGATTCAGTCAACCAGGCCTAAACTGGCTCGAATTGGCGTGAATCGGGAGATTCCGGATGAACAGAACCTTGAACTGGACCCTTGCCGGGGCAGTATCGCTGGCACTGGCCGGATCCGCGCAGGCGGCCGGTCCGCGCGAGGGCCATGCACCTCACGGAGCGCCTCCCGGAACGTACGGCCCTTCAGCACCGCAGCACAGTCCGTATCGTCACCCACGCGGGTATGACAAGCACCGGCGTCACGACGACAATGATGACTTCGTCAAGGTGGCCGCCGGCGCCCTGGTGCTGGGAACGATCATTTACGCGATCAGCCAGAACAGCCAGAAGGCCACGCAGGCCCCGCCTCCGGTTTCCGGACCGCCGGCACAGGCACCGGAACCGGCCGCGGCGCCGGATGATTACTGGTATCGAATCGATGGGGATGGGCGTTGCGTACTCGTGTACCTGAACAACGAAGGCCGCGAGGTGTGGACCGACGTCGATCCGTCGAATTGTGAATAGCCCCGATTCCGGGTGCGGGCCTTCGGGTCACTGATTCACCCACGCGGATGGCCGGCCCCGTATCCGGGACCGGCCAAATCGGCCGTTCAGGCCACCGCGCAGCTCATGTCTTGGCCGCAGCACAGGGGTGACTTGATCTTGCCATGCCCGTTGGGGCACTGCGAAATCTGCACCGTTTTGCCCTCACCGACTTCCAGGCTGCCGTTTTCCAGCGGCGCATCACAATGCCCGCAGGTGGCGTTGACCTTCATGCCGCACTTGTCGCATTCGTACGTAGCCATCGAGTACTCCTTTTCAGTTGATTTTCCGCTGCCGGCTGCCGGAATCCGCGGTTACCGGCAGGTTTTCGCACCCGGCTTGCCCTTGCACTTGTTCGACGCGCAATCACTGTCGAATTCACAGGCCGCGCCCGGCGGATAGCCCCCGCCCTGATCGCAATCGGGGTCGAGCTCATCAGCCAGTCCATCGCAGTCGTTGTCGATGCCATCGCCACAGTTCTCGGGTTGTGGCGTACACCCCTGCGGATCCAGAAATTGGCTGACCTCATCGTAATACGCGGCAAAGGCGCCATCCACGGTGGCGTTAGAACCTGCGTCGCAGACGTCATTGACATTGGTACCGCAAGCACCCGACAACTGCCCGACCACCTGCCCTGCGGAGTTGAGAACCGGCGAGCCGCTGCTACCACCCTCGGTGGCACCATAAACATCCCGGCTGTAGATCCTGTCCCCGCGCGGCCAGCTTTGACACGTGCCGGCGGAAACGTCCACCGTGTGCTCGGAATACGCCTGCGGTGCTCCGCCAGGGTGGCTGATGCGGAACAAATCGGCCCCGTCGTCGAAAGCAATCGGTGTGCTGGACCAGCCGAGGAACGCACTGCCGGCCGGCGCCGATTCGCGTAACTGGAAGAGGGTGTAGTCCGCGCTGCGACCCGTGGACAGGATATCCGCCCCCAGGGTGCGCAGCGACTGCGGGTGGTTGGACATGTGATCGAATATGTCATCGCAGGGATGCGGCGAGGAAGACTGGCTCTCGCACGAGGTCGTCAACTGGAAGAAGTTTTCCAGGTTGCGCGCGTCCTTGCCCTTGCTGATGCAGTGGTTGGCGGTCAGAAAATAGGGAATCTCCGAACCCGCGGTATCGGCCAGCAGGCCGCCGGTGCAGATGTACATGTAGGGACCGGAAGGCCATTGCATGTGCGCGGTGGCGTCGCGTGCATCCGCGACCGTCGGATCGGAACCGCATTCGGCATTGCGCACGCACGACGCATTGTAGTCGCAGAAGCCCTCCAGGAAGCGCGGCCTCAGATGCCCCACGCCGGCGATGCGAAAGCCCGTCGCCCGCAGGTCGGCGTCGCTGACCGGCCCACGACGGCGCAACTGCAGCCACACCTCGTCACCCATCACCGTGTGAGACCAGAACTCCCCATCATCGTGCGGCCCCCGTCCGCCATAGGGACCGAAGACCTGACCGTTTTCGGTGAACAGATAAAGCGCGGTTGCCGGTGGCAGACGGAAGGATTTGAAATGAACTCGCACCGCCGTCGCGCCCGGCGACTGCAGCGCCGCCGTGTACACGAAACCGCCGTCGGAGGTGGCCCGCAAGGCCCCGGTCTTGCGCGCCAGTGATTTCGCGTTCAAGCGGGACGCGCGCAGATCGGCAAACGCCACATCCACCTTCAGTTCCCGGACCACGCCCGCACGTTCGGGACTGCTCGACCGGGAACTGCGGTCGATGGCTGCGATCCCGTCTGCGGATACCGGCGCGCGCACAGGCCGCACCAGTCCGTCGACAACCGCCTCGCCCATCAACCATTCGTGCGCTGCACGGCGGTCACGCATCACCGCACCCCGGTCGAAAGACCGGGAACTGCGTTCCGTCATGGCTTGAGCGACCCCCGCACCCGGTACATCCGCAGGTGGCGCGGCTAATGCCGTGAAGTTGAAAAATCCGCCGAGCACGGCAGCGCAGATCGGAATCGTAAGGAACCTTCGCTTCATCATCATCGTCTGGACCATGGTGTCTCCCTCATGCAAGAAGGTGGACGACAGCCGCCGGACGGCGGCCTGCCGCATGCCGACCGGACCTGGCCGACGAACCTCGTGCCAGTGGCCCGATGTCGGTAGTCCCCTCAACTTACTTCGCGGTAACCGCGAATACAAATGAGCCGGCTTATTCGGGATAGGCGGGGTATTCGGGCAATTCCGCCGCGGTACAGGACCAGGCGCTGCGGGAATCCGCGAAAATGCGCGCCTGCGGGCGCAGCTCGGGTTCGTCATCCAGCGAGCCGGCGGGAATGAAAACCAGGTTGAATTCGGGCACGTAGCGCGGCAACCGCGACCCACAGGTGACACAGAAGCTGTTGGCGAAGCGTTTCGCGTCCGGCAGCCGGTATTCGGCGACGCGATCTTTGCCGCACTGCCAATCCAGTGTCCCCTCCACGAAGAGGTTGGAAGCGTGACCGGTACCGGTGACTTTCCGGCAGCGGGAACAGTGGCAGTGGTAAAAACGCTTGGGCACGCCGGTCGCTGTATACCGCACCGCGCCACACAGACAGCTTCCGCTCAGGGCTTGTTCGGCCATACTGTCTCCTGATTCACGAACTCAAACACATGAATTGAAAATATTCTGTTTCATGGCCTGCCGAGAAAGGCCTGAACAGCTGCAACGACCTCGTCATAGGCGCATTCTGCGCTGGGGCCCATGTGCCCGCAACCGGAGTCCACAACCCGCACCTCCGCTTCCAGCCAGCGCCCCAACTCCTGCGAGGGAGCCGGGTTGACCATGTGATCACCGGCAAACACCACCTGCAGCACTTCGGCCTGAATCCGTTCGCGCAGTTGCGTTCGCGGATCCGACAGGCCACGCCGAATGTCATGCCCCATCACAGCCGCCGTCTGCGACCGGCGGTCGAACAGCGATCCGACCGAGGGTTCGGGGGTAAAGTCTTTCATGAACTCGTCGAGTTCGGCCGGCGCCACCATGCCCGCGAAATGTCCCGGGGTCCACAGGGCCAGGGCATCGAGCCGAATCATCAGTTCGGACGCCAGGTGAAGGCTGGCCGGGTCTCCCCGATAGACATCGCTGATGCGGTACCAGGTCTGCCACAACAAGAGATCGAAAGCCGTCGGCCACGGTGTGCCTTCGATGGCGGCGATACGGCGGGAAAAGCCAGGGTGGCGCACGGCCCATTCCAGAGCCTGGAATCCCCCCATCGAAACCCCCACCACGGCGTGCACCGAATCCAGGTTCAGTTGTTCCGTGAGCAACCGGTATTGCGCGGCCACCATGTCACCGATGGTGAACCGGGGAAAAGCCTCGCCCGCCTGACGTTCACTATTGGACGGCGACGATGACAAACCGTTGCCGAATGCCTCGATCGCGATGACCTGCCAACGATTGGTGTCCGCCAGCATGCCCGGCCCGATCAGCTTGCTTTGAATCAGGCTTTCCGTCGTACCGCCATACCACGACGGGAACACCACCACGTTGCCGCCATCGGAGGCGCGATCTCCCAGGACCCGGTAGGTAAGCTGGCAATCCTCGATCACCCCGCCGAGTTCCAGTGCGCATTCCCCCAGGTCGGCCTGCCGCAGCCCACCGGCGGATTCAGGATCGGGACCGGGATCGGGTTGGGCTCCGAAAACCGCCGGGACCAGCCCGAGCGTGAGCAGAAGCAGCAAGGCCATCAGTCCGCCCCGAGCGCTCACGCCGATAACGCTGCGTTTCCGAGCCGGGCACACCCCGCTGCCGCGACGGCTCACCCCAGCATCTCCTTCGCCGACTTCACCAGGTCCAGCGGGAACACGATCGTATTGCTCTTGTCTCCGGCGATTTCGGTCAGGGTTTGCAGATAGCGAAGCTGGATGGCGTTGGGCTCCTCGGCCAGGCGCTTGGCGGCTTCGACCAGTTCATTCGCCGCCTGCTTCTCGCCGGTGGCGTGAATGACCTTGGCCCGCCGCTGACGCTCGGCCTCGGCCTGCGCGGCGATGGCGCGGATCATGCTCTCGTCGAGGTCGACGTGCTTGATTTCGACGTTCGAAATCTTGATGCCCCAGGCGTCGGTCTGCCGATCCAGAATGGCCTGGATGTCCTTGTTCAGTTTTTCGCGCTCGGCCAGCATGTCGTCCAGTTCGTGCTGCCCCAACACCGACCGCAAAGTGGTTTGCGCCAACTGGCTGACCGCATCGAGGAATTTTTCCACCTGGATGATGGCTTTCTCCGGGTCGATCACACGGAAATACACCACGGCGTTGACTTTCACCGACACGTTGTCGCGCGAAATGACATCCTGGGTGGGCACGTCCATCACCACCACGCGCAGGTCGACACGTTCGATCTGCTGCAGCACGGGGATCACGATGATCAGCCCGGGCCCCTTGACCTTCCAGAAACGACCGAGCTGAAAGATGACACCGCGCTCGTACTCGCGCAGAATCTTGATGGCGTTGACCAGGATCGCCAGAACCGCGAACCCGATCACGCCGAAGAAATAGTCGAAAATCATGTTACACCTCCGAAGTATTCGGAGACGGAACCGGCTAATCCGCCGGCTCGACCTCCAGAGTCAGTCCGTCGACGCCTACGACCTTGATGCCGCTCCCGGCCTCGATGGGCGATTGGCTCCGTGCCCGCCAGCGCTCGCCATGGACGAAGACGAACCCATCCCCGCTAAACGTTTCCAGGGCTTCACCGGACGAGCCGATCAATTCCTCGCGGCCGGCCACCATCGGGCGCTGCCGCGCCTTCATCGCGAAACCGATGATGGCCATCAGGCCGACACCACTGGCGAGGGCGATGGCGCCGATCAGCGGCCGTGAAACCACGAAGCCCGGCACGTCGGTGTCGATCAGGATGATCGACCCGATGACCAGAGCGATGATGCCGCCGATGCCCAACACGCCGAAACTGGGCGCGAGCGCTTCGGCAATCATCAGAATCACGCCGAGCGCGATCAGCCCGAAGCCCGCGTAATTCACCGGCAGCATCTGGAACGCGTACAAGGCCAGCAGCAGGCAGATCGCGCCCACTACGCCGGGCAGGATCGCGCCCGGGTTATAACCTTCCAGAATCAGGCCGTACACGCCGATGAGCAACAGTATGTAGGCGATGGTGGGGCTGGTGATCACCCCCAGGAATTCGGTTTTCCAGTCCGGCTCGCGCTGCTCGATGCGCGCGTTGTCGATGACCAGTTCCCGCTCGCCGGAGGCCAGTGCCACGGTGCGTCCGTCAGCCTGCGCAAACAGATCTTCGGCGTCCCGGGCGATCAGGTCGATGACCCCGATCTCCAGCGCTTCCTCGGCGGTGATGCTGGCGGCTTCGCGCACGGCCAGTTCAGCCCAGTCCACGTTGCGACCGTGGCGGTCGGCCAGTCCGCGAATGTAGGCGACGGCGTCGTTGAGCACCTTGCGGCTCATCGCATCGCCCGGTAGTGGCGCTGACTCCGTCCCGGATTCGGATTCGGATTCGGATTCGGAATTGTCTTCCGGCCCGGCTTCAGGGGCGGCCTGTTCGTTTCCGTCGCCGTCACCGTTTCTCTCCGACCCGGTTTCGGTTTCAGAGTCGATATCGGGCCTGGAAGCCGGCGTGGGCGCATCGGGCTTCGACCCCGGGGGCCCACCGATGGATACCGGCGTCGCGGCACCGACGTGGGTCGCCGGGCTCATGGCCGCCACGTGGCTGGCATACAGTATGTACGTGCCGGCACTGGCGGCCCGCGCGCCTTCCGGCGCCACGAAAGTGATGACCGGAATCGGTGAGTTCAGGATGGATTTGATGATATCGCGGGTCGACAGGTCCAGCCCGCCCGGCGTATCCATGCGGATCAACAACGCCGCGGCGTCGCGCTCGATCGCGGCCTCCAGCGAACTGACGACAAACCCGGCGGTCGCCGGCCCGATCGGCCCGGCGATGTCGATGCGCAGTACCAGCGGAACGTCAGTGGTCGTGGCCGTGGTCGCGACCGGCTCGTCCGGAACTTGCGCCTCCGCACTGCCGGCGCCGGTGTTCAGACCCAGAACGAGCCCGATGAGCACCAGCACGCCCGCGACCGCCAACACCACCGGACGCGGGCGGAACCGGGTGATCGCGGCCACTGCATTGTGCATGGACAGGTACTCCTGCCCTGGATTCGGGGATACGCGCCGGCCTACGGAACGCAGGCTTTGACGCGGCGGCTTACGCCGCTCAGGGCCTGTTCATTCAAGCAGATCGGCGGCCCGAATGCCATCGCCGCCGCCTGCGCGGATGATCCCGCGCAATCCCCGGAAAACTCAGCCGAGTTCCCGGCAACTGAAAATGCAGTAGTCGAGGCTGCCGTGGTCGGGTTCATAGCCCGCCAGCGGCGTGGCGAACATAAAGCCGAGGCGGCGGTACAGAGGCAGGAAACGGTCTTTCACCCGGCCGTCGGTCACCGCCCGGATGTAATCCTCGATGGAGTGACACATGCCGCGCGCAGCTGCGGCGGCTAGCTTCTGCGCTCGATTTCGTAGATGCGCGGGAGGTCACCGGTCTCGGCCCGGCGCACCTGAATGCACTCAGATACCGGCACTTCCTCTCATGATTTCAACGTATTATCGCAACGTTCAGAGAAAAGTTCTCACATACAGAACGGGCACGCAAAACCGTCTTCAGGCCTCTTCGGACAGCTCGGTCGGTTGCCGGGTGAAACCCTTCAGTGAACTGAGTTCCTCCCGGTCGCGTTTGATCTGCACCGGGCTGCGCGCGTACGCGACCATCAGCCGCGCCACCGACTCCAGTGCGTCGAGGTGGATCCGCTCGTACCCGTGACTGGCGTCGACACCGAAGGTGATCAAAGCCGTTCGTATATCGTTTCCGGCCTCGATCGCGGAGGCCGAGTCGCAGCGGTAATAGCGGAAGATGTCGCGCTGGAACGGAATCCGGTCCTCGATGCACAGGTCGATGAGCTTGTTGGTCAGGTGATAATCGAACGGGCCGACCGAATCCGCCATGCCAATCGTGACCCCCTTCTCGGAGCTGTTCTGCCCGGGCGCGGTGGTGCCGTTGTCGATGGCGACCAGCGAGGCGATTTCACCATGCAGAACGGCCGAAGCACCGACACCGACCTCTTCAGCGATGGAGAACAGGAAGTAGGTATCCACCGGCAGGCGCACGTCGCCCGCGAGCAGCGCCTTGATCGCGGCGAACATGCTGGCCACGCCGGCCTTGTCGTCGAGATGGCGCGCATTGATATAGCCGTTGTCGCGCATGTCGGGCCGCGGGTCGATGGCCACGTAATCGCCAATGGCGATCCCGTGTTCGGCCAGATCCGCGCCGTTGTTCGCTTCCACATCGATACGCAGTTCAACGTGGTCCCAATCCGTTTCCTGGGTGTCCACTTCCTTGCCGAAGGTGTGGCCCGAAGCCTTCAGCGGCAGAATCGTTCCCCGGTACGCTCCCGAACGGGTCAGCAAGGTCACCCGCGCCCCCTCGGCAAAGCGACTGGACCAGTGACCGATGGGCACCAGCGCCGCCCGGCCATTGGGTTTCAGCCGCCGCACCTGGGCACCCAGGGTGTCGACGTGTCCGATCATCGCCCGCGCCGGGTCGCGACTCTCGCCCCGGACCACCGCGCGAATGGCACCGCGTCGGGTCAGTTCGTAGTCGACGCCGAGTTCATCGAGTTCGGTACAGCATCGGCGTACGACCTGATCCGTGTATCCGGTCGGGCTGGGAATCGCCAGCAGAGCTTCCAGAAAGTCGGTCAGGTATTCGGTGTCGATGGTTTCGTGCAAGGCTCTACTCCTCGGCAAGTTTCACCGCGGTCTGCGGAAAGAGAAAATCCAGAAAACGCTCGGCCGTCGGCTGCGGCTCGTGATTGGCCAGGCCCGGACGCTCGTTGGCCTCGATGAACACGTAGTCCTCGGACCCGGCCGCCGGCACGATGAAATCCAGGCCGACCACCGGCATGTCCAGGCTCTTGGCACAGCGGATCGAGACGTCCCGCAAGGTGGGCGAGAGCTCGTCCGTGACGTCGTGCAGGGTGCCACCGGTATGCAGGTTCGCGGTCTCGCGCACATCGACGACCGCACCGTCCTCCAGCACGTCGTCCAGCGCATAGCCTGCATTGGCGACACAACGCTCGGTTTCGGCATCCTGCGGTATCCGGCTTTCACCGTCGGTGGCCGCCGCACGCCGCCGGCTTTGCTTGTCAATCAGTTCGCGAATGGTGAGCTGACCGTTGCCGGTCACGTTGGGTGGCAGACGAATCGCGGCCGCCACCACCCGGTAATCGATGACGATCACCCGTAAATCCCGGCCTTTCCGATACTCTTCCAGCAGGACTTCGTCGCAAGCCTGCCGGGCCGATTCCACGGCCGCATCCAGCTCTCCGGGCGTGGACAGATTGACGCTGACCCCATTGCCCTGCTCGCCCCGTGCGGGCTTGACCACCAGGCGGCCGCAATCACGCAGAAAGGCGTGATTTTCATCCGGCTCACCCGCCGGCTGCTGCCGCGGCACGGTGATGCCCGCCTGTTCAACGACCCGGTAGGTGACCCGCTTGTTGTCGCAGCGGCTGAGCGCGATGGCCGTGGTCAACTCGGTCAGTGACTCGCGGCAGATGATGCTGCGTCCACCCAGGCTGAGCTGAAAGTAACCGTGTTCGGCGTCCAGAATATCGACGCCGACGCCGCGCCTCCTGGCCTCGTCGATGATGATGCGCGCATAGGGGTTGAGACCGGTATCCGGCCGCGGCCCGGTGAACAACGGTTCGTTGATGGCGCTCTTGGTCTTGACGCTGAAGGCCGGTATGCGCACAAACCCCATCTTTTCATACAAGCGGATGACGGCATCGTTGTCGTGCATGACCGACAGATCCATGAAGGCCCGGCCACGTGCCGCGTAATGGTCGGCGATACGGGCCACCAGGCAGCGTCCGATTCCGGGTTGGCGGGCCTGCGGGTCGACCGCCAGGCACCACATGCTCGAGCCGTTCTCCGGGTCGTTGAAGGCGCGCTTGTGGTCGACGCCCTGCACGGTGCCGATGGCCCGGTCGGTATCGCTGTCGACGGCGATGAACCACGTCAGTTCACGCGATCGCCGCTGATCCCAGATGAAATCCGGTTCCGGCGCGACCATGTTGCGGCTCAGCAACAGGCGCTGAATATCCTCGGCGTCGGTTTCCGTCTGCAGGCGGCGAATGTCAAAACCGTTGGGCTGGATGCGACCCGGCAGGTAATTCGACAGCCACAAGCGGAAGGTATGCGACGGGTCCAGGAACAGTTCCTGCGGCGCCTGGGCCAGCACCACGTGCGGATCGCGCAGGTACAGCGCGAGGTCGCGGCGGCCCTTGCGTTCGGCCCGCACCGTCTTCACGAGGCGGCCGATGTCGGCGAAGGTGTGCGCGAAAATCAGGCGCCCCCAGCCGCAGTCGACGACCGCATCCTCTTCGACCGGTTCGCCGCGATGCTGCAGTGGCTCGGTCACCTGGGTGCCGCCGGAAGGGCTCGACCGCCGCTCGATGCGATGGTTGCCTGGCTTGCGTTGCGTCATCGGCCGTGCCTCCTGCGAAGAACGTCGGTTAAAGGCCATGCGTCTGTAGCCAGATCTCCAGGCTGGCCAACTGCCAGAGCTTGGAGCCCTGCAGTGGCGTGATGTGTTTCCCGGGTTCGTCCAGCATGCGTTTCACGTACTCACCGCGAAACAGTCCGCGGTTGCGGCAGGCTTCGCTGTTCAGGGCGTCGCGGACGAACGCCAGGCTGCGCCCGCTCAGGTACTTCAGTTCCGGCACCGGGAAATAGCCCTTGGGCCGATCGATCACGGCCGCCGGGATGACGGATCGCGCCGCCTCCTTGAGAATGTGCTTGCCGCCATTGCCCACTTTCATCTCCGGCGGAATGCGCGCCGCAAGTTCGACCAGTTCATGGTCCAGGAACGGCACCCGTGCCTCCAGCCCCCAGCGCATGGTCATGTTGTCCACGCGCTTGACCGGGTCGTCGATCAGCATCACCGTGGTGTCGATGTGCAAGGCCTTGTCGACCGGGTGTTCGGCATCCGCCGCTTCAAAATGTTGCGTCAGATAGCTCCGGCTGTGGTCCTCACCCAGATAACCATCCATCAGCACCTCACACATCTCCGTGTGATCGCGGTCGCAGAACAGTTCCGCGTAATCTTCCAGCGGCGTGGCGCTGTCCATCATCGGCGGATACCAGAAATACCCCCCGAACACCTCATCCGCGCCCTGCCCGCTCTGCACCACCTTCACGTGCTTCGCCACTTCACGGCTCAGCAGGTAAAAACCGATGTTGTCGTGACTCACCATCGGCTCCGACATGGCGGCGAAACAGTCCGGCAGATGCTCGACCAGTTGCCCGGAATCGATCTGCAGCTTGTGATGCCGCGTATCGAATTCAGCGGCGATAACATCGGAATAGCGAAATTCGTTTCCTTCTTCACCGCCGGCCGACTCGAAGCCGATACTGAACGTGTTCAGGCCGGTCTGGCCCGCCTCTGCGAGCAGGCCGACCACCAGGCTGGAATCCAGCCCGCCGGACAACAGCACCCCCACTGGCACGTCCGCCACCAGGCGGCGTTTGACCGCCTTCATCAGCGTGTCGTGCACCTGCTCACGCAGTTCATCGAAACCGGCGCCATCATCGGGGTCCCGGCGAAACGACGGTGTCCAGTAGATTTCCTCGTGCCGCCGACCCTCGGCGTCGATGCGCATCCGGGTAGCCGGCGGCAGCTTGCGAATGGCGCGCAGCACCGTATTCGGCGCCGGTACCACGGAATGAAAACTCAGGTAGCGGTGCAGTGCCGCGGGGTCCAGCCGGGTATCGTCCACGCCGCCGGCCAGCAGTGCCGGCAAACTTGAGGCGAAGGCGAAGGCACCCGGCGTCTCGTGGTAGTAGAACGGCTTGATGCCGAGCCGGTCGCGTGCAGCGAAGTAGCCATTGCGTTCCCGATCGTGCAGCACGAAGGCGAACATGCCGTTGAAACGCTCCACGCAGGAGTCGCCCCAGGCGTGGTAGGCGGCCAGGACAACCTCGGTATCGCTCTCGCTGTAAAAGCGGTAACCGGCGGCTTCGAGTTCACCACGCAATTCGCGAAAATTGTAGATGCAGCCGTTGAAGACCCCGGTCAGCCCGAGATCTTCGCGCAACATGGGCTGGGCGCCGCGCTCACTGAGATCGATGATCTTCAGCCGGCGATGCCCGAACAGCCCGTTGCCGGCCTCGGTCAGGCCCCGGGCGTCGGGACCTCGTGCTTCCATGCGCGCCATCATGCGTTCAACGGCCGCGCGCTCGGGTTTCTCACCGTCGAACCGGATCAGTCCGGCGATTCCACACATCTGCAGTGTCCTCGTATCAGATTGGCAGGGGGCGCCCGCGGGGTGTCAGGAAGAACCGGAGGCTGAACGAGCCGGTTCTTCGGCCGGTATCAGCAGCGGTGAAGCATCCAGTTCTTCGGCTTCCATCATCGCGACAATTTCCTGCAGCGCCCGGTCGAGTTGCGACTGGCTGGCTGCCGACAAGGCGCGAAAGCGCTGGGTGAAACCGTCCTGCAGCAATGGCGGAGCGTGTCGCAAGGCGTCACGGCCGGCCGCCGACAAGGTGACCATGACGCAACGCTTGTCGGACTCCGGACGCTGACGTTCCAGCAGACCGGCCTGTTCCAGCCGGTCCAGAATGCCGGTTACGGTCGCCGGGCTGAGACTGACGGCCGCCGCCAGGCGGGTCGTCGGTAGCTCGCCCAGTCGCGCCAGTTCCCGCAGGCAGGCCAGTTGCGGCCCGGTCAGGTCACAACTGGAAACCAATTTGCGGCTGTACAGGTCGATGGCCCGTGTGATTCGGCGTATCGAACGCAACACGCTCTCCTCGTGCGGCGATTCGGAACCGTCGATCTCCGGGTTTTCAGGGGCGCGAGACATACTTTGTATACTAATATTTTGAGCACAAAATATCTACCGAAATCCCCAACCGGGGGCCTGCCATCACAGCGGGATCACGCCCTCACTGGTAGCGGGCCGTTGCGTCGCTGACCGCGCTGGACAGCGATTGCCAGGCCTCTTCGGCACCATCACGGAGATCCTGCCACGCATCACCGCTGGCATCCTTGAGTCGATCGAGCTGATCGGAGGCATCGTCACGCCGCGACTCCAGTTCACGGATCTTTTCGTTGAGTTTCACGCGCTGATCGGCTTCCGCATCGCGTGCCTTGGCCCTGAGCAGGTTCAACCGGGCGCCGGCGAGTTCCACCTTGGCGTCCAGCTTGTCCATCATGGCTTTACGAGTCTCTGACATGGATAACAACCTCCTTGGTCTGTGCGATTCAACCGGGCACGCCCGGTGCCGGCCAGCAGGGCCGGACAGGAATATCCATGCAAGAACGATGCCGATACCGAATGGCGCGGCCTGGGCGGGTTTGCGGATCACCCGCTGCTCCGACACGGAACATCTGACAAAGCCCTTTGTAAAACCGCGCGCCGGAAAGGCGCTGGGAGGGGTTGGTGAACGTCAGTGAGTAAGCGGTGGAGACCGGTTAATGATCTGCAGCGCGCCGTGGAGCCGCGACTCAGATGCCCACTTTGGAAAGCACTTCGACGATTTCGCGGAAAAAACGCTCGGCCACCGGATGCTCGGCCTGGAAGCGGGCCTGCAATTCGCGCGCCTTGTCCCGTGCGGACTCGATGTCGTCGGCGCCCGTCTCCTCTTCCGGGGCGACCAGGCGATGTATATCCTCGTCGAGTTCGTGCACCAGGGCCCGGGTTTCCGGGTCCAGTTCACGCGTATCCTCGAGGCTTTCGTGCAGGTCTTTCAGTAACTGCCTGAGTTCCGGGTCAGCCATTCGGGTTTCCATTCAACGGCGGACCGGCGGCCGCGGAAGAAATGCCGGTCGGACTATTCCACCACGCGCGGTGGCACGGGTCCAGACCCCCGTTGCCGCAATCGCGGGCAGACGATCACCGGGGTGTGACTCAGGCCCGTGCCGGCCGTCCCTGAATCAACCCAGCACGTTTCGGTTGCGGGCCACCGCGTTCAGGATGCGCAGACTGATGTCCAGCTCCAGGCAATGTCGATCCGCCGACAGGCGAAACTGGCTCCAGGGTATGGCGACCCGTCGATCGGATCCGTTCTGCTCGTCGGTGACGGTGAGGATCACATACTCGATGCGGCCGTCGGCGACGTCGACCATGATCTGGTCCACGGCACCGAGTTCGGCGCCTTCCCGGTTGATCACTTCCTGATCGGCCAGTTGCTTGAGATCCGCGCGCCTGCTGTCTGGCTTCTCTGTCATGGCAATTTACTTCCTGGTTTGGCTCGGAACGCCCGGCCGACCCGGTGGCGGTGCCCGCCGCGGACGTGTCCCGTATATCAATGCATGAAACATGCCACGCGCCAAAAGGGGGAACGGAGCGGAAATTCGGATTCACCCGGACGGCAAGCCGCACCCGCGGCGCCATCCACCCCCCGGAATTGCAACCCTCTTAAAAAAATTTCAATCCGCAGATTCGCGTCGCTGATATTTCTTGAGGCGGTTGTACAGCGTCTTCAGGCTGATTCCCAGAGCGTCCGCGGCCCTCGGTTTATCGTTCTCAAAGTGTTCGAGGGTGGCGAGAATCACGCGGCGCTCCGCCACCTCGAGCGGAGAACCGACCGGGATGCGCACGTAGTCGCCGCTCAACGCTCCCCCGGCCGGAACCGAACCGGGCAGATCGTCAGCCACGATTTCCGGTCCGGCGATGATGTAGGCACGCGCCACCGCGTTCTTCAGTTCGCGTACGTTGCCCGGCCACTGATGCAGGCGCAGCAGCTCTTTGACCTCGTCGCTGAGCGCCTTGTCGATGCCGTTGCGCTCCACTTGTTCGGCCAGGAAGAATTCCGCCAGCAGCACGATGTCGTCGCCGCGCTCACGCAGCGGCGGAACCCGCATCGGGAATTCGGCCAGCCGGTAGTACAGGTCCTCACGCAGCGCGCCTTCGGCGATCGCTTCTTCCGGATCCCGGTTGGTCGCGGCGATCAATCGCACATCGATCTCGATGTCCTTCTCACCGCCCACCCGGCGAATGGTGCGGGTTTCCAGCACGCGTAACAGCTTGACCTGCAGTTCGAGATCCATCTCGGTGATTTCATCGAGCAGCAACGTGCCCCCGCGCGCGCGCTCGAAAAAACCGGTGTGCGCGGCGTGGGCGCCTGTGAACGCGCCCTTGGTATGGCCGAACAACTCGCTCTCGATCAATTCACCGGATATCGCGCCGCAGTTCATGGCCACGAAAGGTCCGTCGGCCCGATTGCTGAGCTCATGAATGGAGCGGGAGATCAACTCCTTGCCGCAACCGCTCTCGCCCACCACCAGAACGGTGACTTCGGTGGGCGCCACCTTGCGCACCAGGCGGTAAACCCGCTGCATGGCCGGTGATTCGCCCTTGAGCAGTCCGCGCCCGCTCTTGTGGACGTTGGCATCGCTGTCCGGGTCCGGGTCCGACTCCATCTCCGCCAGAAACCGGTCCAGGTTCGCGCGCAGGCGCTCAAGGTCAACCGGGCGCTCGAAAAAATCCGAAGCGCCGATCTGCATCCCGCGGGCGGCGCGGTGATGATCGGTTGAATCACTGACCAGGTAGATTTCCATCACCTGCCCCAGGTCCGCGCGTCCGAACACCCGAAACGCCTCCTCTTCGCTCTCGTCGTCACCGACCTGCAGGTTGATGATGGCGATTTCGGGCAGTTGCTTGAGCAGACGGTCGCGCGCCGTCTTCAGGTCGCTGGCCGTTTCCACGTGGAAACCCGCATCACTGAAGACTTCGCTCAATTGCAGCAGGGACTCGGTCTGATCATCGATGACCAGTGCATTCGGCATAAGGCCTCCGGGCCTGACGGCCATCGCCGGTACGGAAAACCGCCCTGCCCGCCGCGAATTTTCGCGGAACAGAAACGGGGAGAGTGAAGTTTACCCCAGTTGCATCGGCACGGCGCACGCCCCGGATCCGCGGCACGCTCCAGAGGCCACGGCAGCAAACGGCCAGGGACAGCCCTGACGGAACATTGTGCAAAAAAACTTGTAAGAATTTCAGCGAAAACGCCCCGAATCCACGCCCGCCACCTGCTCCGCGAACGACCCCGCTTACCCGATCCGGCACAACCGTTCCGGTCAGCGCCCGCCCCCATCCAGGCCGCGCGACAACAGGCGGCGCAGCGACAACGGGGTCATCAGGGTGGTGACGATGGCCATGATGACGATGGCCGAGAACAGGTAGTCGATGGCCGGAGGCGGCGGGTCGGGATGTTGAAACAGACCGGCACGCAACGCGATGTCCGCGATGATGATCTCCACCGCGCCGCGAGCGTTCATGGCCGAACCGATGGCCAGAGACTCACGACCGGAAAAGCCGGCCAGCCGAGCGGCGATACCGGAGCCCGCGAGCTTGCCCACGGTGGCCGCGAGCAGCAGCACCACCAGGAACAGCGGGGCCTGCAGAATGGCATCGGTATTCAGGTGAATGCCGATCGAAGCGAAGAACACGGGCGCCAGGAAACCCAGGGTCACCGCTTCGGTCTGCGATTCGAGTTTCTCATGCGTGTCCTCGCCGACCACGTTGCGGGTGAACAGCACGCCGGCCGCGAACGCGCCGATGAGGAAATGCATGTCCAGCCATTCGGCCAGCACGGACAGGGCCAGGCCAAAAATGATGAGCAGGCTGAAATCGGCATGCTCGGTGGCCAGGCGCCGCACCTGTCTGCCCACGCGGGGCAGCACGTAGCGCCCGGCCACCCAGGCAACGGCGAAGAACCCGGCGACGTTCAGCGCGATCCGGAGCAGGGATCCGGCCGTCACGCTTTCGCCGGCGGTGATGAGGGACGTCAGCACCGCCAACAGAATGAGACTGAGTACATCGTCGATCACGGCGGCGGCAATCACGACCTGCCCGATCCGGGTCTGCAATTGGCCCAGGTCCACCAATACCTTGACCGCTACGGGCACCGCCGTGATGGCCAGCGCGACCCCGATGAACAGGCTTTGGGCGACCTTCCAGTCCGATTCCGGCAGCCACCACCACCCCAGCCCGAAGCCCAGCGCGAGAGGCAGCAGCATGCCGGCCAGCGCGATCGGCACCGCACGGCCGGTGGCCCGGGCCAGGTCACCCGGACGCATCTCGATACCGGCCAGCAGCATCAGGAAGAAGACGGCCAGGTCGAGCACCGCCTGAAAGGTCTCGTCTTCGTCGAGCTGCGCGATGGCATCCGAGGCATCGAACCCGAGCGCGATGACGGCCCCGATGAGCACACCGCCGAGCAATTCCCCCACCAGGGCGGGTTGATTCATCCGCACCGCCAATTCGGAACAGGCGCGGGTGACGACCAGAAGTATCAACAGGATGTACAGCAATTCCATCGGTGCAACATAGCCGATTCAAACAACGCTCGCTGGCATGATGATTGCATCTAAGATGGGTGCGTGGGGCCTCACTTTTCAGCGCGCCCCGAAACCGTTTCACAGGAGCACAGAACATGTCCGTAGCCAAAGTAACCGAAATCTCATCCGCATCCACCCAGAGCTTCGAAGACGCGATCACCCGGGGCATTCAGCGCGCCTCGCGAACCGTGCACGGTATCCAGTCGGCCTGGGTCAACGAGCAATCCGTGGTGGTCAACGACAACCAGGTGACCGAATGGCGGGTCAACCTCAAGGTCACTTTCCTGCTCGACGAATAAATGCCAATCGGTAACTGACCCGGCCGATTCACATCGGCACTGCGTCATCGAGCGCGCCAGGGACACCTGAGGCACCAGCCCGGTCCCTGGCGTGATCTTCAACCGGATGCGAGACACCCCCTGTAGACAATACGCTGGCCGCCGGGAGCGGCCGGGAGAAACATCGATGAATCACCGTTCGCCCGAAACCGACACGGCGATGGACAACGATCCCGCTCAACTCGACCGGCTGATCGCGGAATTCGATACCGCCATGCTGGTCACCTCGTCTTTGAACGGCAAGCCGCGGGCCCGCCCCATGGCCATAGCCCGTCACGACGCCGGCGCCCGGCTTTACTTCGCGACCCGTTCCGATGATGAAAAGCTCGAGGAAGTCCTGCGCTCGCCTGCCCTGTGCATCACCCTGCAGGATGGCGAACGTTACCTGTCACTGACCGGAACCGCCCGAGTCGAAACCGATGCGCAGTTGGCGCGCGAACTCTGGTCACCATCCATGAACCTGTGGTTCCCGGACGGCGCGGAAGATCCCCACCTCAACTTGCTGGTCGTCACTCCCGAGTACGCCGAATACTGGGATCGAACAGGATTGCGTCGGCTGGAATTTCTGTGGGAGGCGGGAAAGGCCCTGATTCGCGGCGAGAAGGCCGACGATCGCTCTCTGAGCGGCCATGCCAAAATCCGGCCCCGCCAGGCGGGGCGTGCGCTCAGGACTCCAGCGCGACCGGCGGCAGGGTCTTGATGTCCAGCGCCGTGGAAACGTCGGTACTGAAGGTCATGTCCGCTTCCTGCAGCGCGCGCCAGCAACGTATTTTCACGTCATTGCACAGGCTCAGCAGATCTCGGCGGCTGGTGTTCAAGTCGGCCCAGAACAGCACCTCGTACTCGATGTGGCTGGCGGCGAAGTTGCTGATCTGCACCCGCGCGGCGGGTTCGGGCAACACGTCACCGGTGTCTCTGACGGTGCGTTCCAGCAAATCGATCACCACATCCGGTTCGTCATGGTAGGCCACTCCAACCGTGAACGAGGGACGGCGCAGTCCGTCGCGCGTGTAGTTGTACAGTTCCACCCGAAAAATCTGGGCGCTGGGCACGAACACATCGCAGGCATCGAAGGTGCGAATGTGAACCGAACGAATGTCGATGGCCCGCACGGTGCCGGTCAGCCCCCCGGTTTTGATCAGGTCTCCCACTTCGAACGGCCGGCTGAAAGCCAGGAACAGCCCGGCCAGGAGATTCTCGCCTATTTCACGAAAGGCGAAGCCCAGCACGATGGCGACGACCCCGCCGGTGGCCAGCAGGCTGGCCGCGATGCCTTCGAATCCCATCACTCCGAGCGCGGCCATCACGCCCACCACCCGAACGGTCCAGGTCAGTAACCGCCGCACGTAGCGTTCATTGGGCCGCAGGCGTTCACTGCGCCGCATGACCCGCCCGACCAGATGCCCGAACACCCGTGCGGCGATGGCGAAAACCACCAGCACGATCGCCGCATACAGCAGGCGCGGGGAATAGGCCAGAAACGCCTGCCAGTCAGTGCGCAGGCTGTTGATGATGAAGTCCATGCCGAACTCTCCGTTTGTGGAAACGCTGACTGTCGGTGCAAAAACTTACGCGCCCCCGGACAATCACTCCTTCATTCGTTATACCATCATCGCCTGATTACGACTCCAGGTGTGACCCCATGTCCCAGAATTCTCAAGCTTTCGACCAATGGATACGCAGCAGTTTCGTTGAGATCAATACGGAGCTGGAAGAACTGTATTTCGTGCAGGAGGACCGCGCCAACACGCAGGACGTCGGCGAAGACCTCAAGTCGAACCTGCGGCAGCAAGGCGAGGCCCACATCAAGACCCTGCTGGCGGAAGGTAATACCGACGAAGGTTTCGACCGTGGGTTCGACCTGCTGGGCAACGTCGGACTGTTCATGGCGGCCTGTGAACGGCACGGCATCACCCAGGCACATCGGGACAACCGTTCTCCGTTGCACGAGGCCTCCGCCCTGGCCATGCAGCTCGGCGCCTCGCTCGGCGTCACGCCCCGCTTCGCCACCAGCCACATGAGCACTCACAGCCGGGCCATCAATGGCCGCTACAAGAGCTTCACGTCCCTGGAAGACGAATCCATTTTCATCGAGTACAACACCCTGGCGGTCATGGCCTACAAACGGGCCGCGGATGCCCTGCTGCGCATCCTCCCTCTGGGCGTGTCGCACCCGGTGACCCACGACCTGCTCGAGGCCGCGCTGGATGCGCTGAACGATGTCTTCGATTACAACGAGCGGCTGTTCGCAAAACTGGACACCGACCGCTTCTTCTACAGCGTTCGACCCTATTTCAAGCCGCACCGGGTCGGGCTGCACGTATATCGCGGGGCCAATGCCGGGGACTTCGCCGGCATCAACGTGATCGACCTGTTGCTCGGCGTATGCAATGCCGATCACGCCTACTATTCCCAACTCCTGGTGGACAAATTTCTGTACATGACGCCGGAAGACCAGGCCATCCTGCGCGACACCATGCGTCGGCGCAGCCTGATGGACGAGTTTCTCGACCACGTGGGGGTCCACGAAAACGAGGAATGGTATCGATCCAATCTCGGCAAGTTCCTGCAGGTCATCCGCCGTCATGGCGAAACCGCCGAACAGCACCACGATCAGTTGGTCCACAAATTCATCGAGAAGCCGGCGGAAAATCTCGAGGAAGAACACCATGAGAACCTCACCGCCAGCGGACCACCGCTGCCGGTGCTGCTGAGATCCCTGGAGAAACTCAGGGACCTGCGCCTGGCCGCCGACCGCGATGACATTCCCACCCGCCACGCCGACGTAAGGCGCCTGCGCGACAGCCTGGGCTGACGGAGCCTCCTCATGGATGATCAGCCCGGTTCCAGATCAAGCGGACTGGCCTACGCGGCACTCACTCTGACGGCGTTTTTCCTGGCCGGCAACCACATCATCGGCCGCGGGGTGCACGAGACGATCCCGCCCATCGGTCTGTCGTTCTGGCGCTGGGTGGCCGGCGCATTGATTTTTCTGCCGTTCGCGCTGCCCGGCATGCGCCGCAACTGGCCCCTGCTGCGCCAGCACCTGGGAGCCGCCGCTCTGCTCGGCTTTTTCATGGTTGGCGGCACGACCCTCGTCCTGGTCGCGCTGACCCGGACCTACGCTGTGAACGTGTCCCTGATCAACGCGATCCAGCCCACCCTGACCGTATTCTTCGCCTGGCTGGTTTTCCACGAAACCATGACCCGGCCGCGCGCACTGGGCGTGCTTTTGGGTTTCCTGGGGGTCGCCATCATGATCACCCGGGCCGACCTGAATGTGTTGCTGAGCCTGGATCTTTCTTCCGGCGACTTCATCGCCCTGCTCGCCATGTGCGGATTCGCCGGATTCGCCCTGAACCTGCATCGACTGCCACGGGAACTGGGCATCTTCGCCGCCCTGTTCGCGATCAGTGTCTGCGGGACGGTCATGCTGCTGCCGTTCTATCTGTGGGAAACCCTGACCGTGCAATCCGTACCGGTCAGTATGACCAGCATGGCGGCCATCCTCGCCCTGGCCCTGCTGGTCACGGTGTTCGGCAACCTGGGCTGGTATGCCGGTAACCGCATCATCGGGCCCAGCCGGGCTTCGATGTTCATCAACCTGATCCCGGTCTTCGGCAGCATCCTGGCCATCATTTTCCTCGACGAGCAGCTACTCGGCTATCACCTGCTCGGCGGCAGCCTGGTCATTGCCGGACTGGTCCTCGCTGCGCGGGCCGGCGCCCCCCGGAAAAAAGACGCCTAGACATTCCCCTTCGGAAGGAGCCTGTTTCCGGGACACCCGTTGCGTCCCGGAGAATATCTCTCGCTGGTGTACCTGCAGGCTTGGTCTATCATAAATGCATGGACACCAACGCCCACGCGCTGCCCGCGCTGCAGGCGCGGAGCGGGGAACAAGAAGCCCTCGAGGTGGCGATTTCCGCACTGCACCAGGGCCGGGGCGAGGTAATTTTCATCGTTGGCGAACCCGGCATTGGAAAAAGCGCCCTCGCCCGCTGGGCCGCGGCACGCGCACGGCAGTCCGGCATTGAAACGAGTTGGGGATTCAGTTGGGAGGCCAGTCGGGCTCCCCCCTATTGGCCGTGGATGCAGTGTTTACGCGAGATACTGCAACAACGCGACTTGCCGGAAGCCGTCAAGCCACACCTGCAACGCCTGCTGCCCGAACTGGCCAGCGACCCGTATCGCGAACATGCAGCGAAAGCGACTCGCCTTCATGCCGACCAGGCGCGATTCCAGCTGCTGGATTCGGCGCGCCGGATTTTACGCGCCACCGCCACGACCGGGCCATTTGTCGCCATCCTCGAAGATTTGCACGCCGCCGACCACGATTCACTTCTGCTGCTGCGTTACCTCTGCCCCCTCTTGAACGAGCTTCCGGTGCTTCTGGTCGGAACCTGGCGCGAAGGGGACGCCCAACTCACGGGAAAGGCTTCACTGCTGGGCGAGTGCGCACGCTCCGCGACCGTGATGCGCCCGCGTGCGCTCGACATGGAGGCAGTCAACGCCTTGCTGAAGCCCTCGCTGGAGGATGACTCATCGGGTGAACTGGCGTCACAGGTGCACGCACTCACCGAGGGCAATCCGTTGTTCGTCACGGAAATCTCGGCCCTGCTGCGCAACCGGCACGACACCGAGTTGCCGACCCAGCTTCCGGCAAATCTGCAACAGGTCATTCGCCAGCATTTCGGCACCTTGCCGCCAGACTGCCGCGACTTGCTCGGGCAGGCTTCGGTGCTGGGCCGAGAGTTCGACATTCCAACCCTGGCTGCGCTGACCGAAGCGGAAGAGGCGTCGCTGCAGCGAACCCTGCAGCCAGCAGTAATGGGGGGGCTGTTGCGGCATCTCGGTCCGGCTGCGCTCCGCTACACGCATATTTTCTACCGCGACATTCTCTACCTCGATCTGGACCCGACAGAGCGGATGCGTTTGCACCGGGTTCGGGCCGAGCAATTGAGTGAATCCTTGCACAGCGGCCTGGGCGGGCACTGGTCCGAACTCGCCGAACACCTGACCGCGGCCGGCTCCGGGTCGTTGCGTGAAGCCGCCCGGGCCTGGCAGCAGGCTGCACGGCACGCCCGTGAGCGCTTGGCATTCACCGAAGCGTGCCAGGTCTATCGCAAGGCGGTGGAGGCATTCGGCGCGGGACCCGGGGCCGACCCCGTCGAACGTTGCAGCCTGATACTGGAATGGGCCCGCGTGGAGCTCGAGGCCGGCAACCTCGAAGCCGGACGCAAACTGTGTGACGAGGTGTTTGCCCTCGCCGGCACACTCGAGTCCCCCCGACTCATGGCCGAGGCTGCCCTGACCTACGGTCGCGTTTTCGTCATCGCCAGCGTCGACCCCGTGCTGGTTCGCTATCTGCGCCGCGCGTTGCAAGTCCTCCCTGGCAACGAAACCGGCCTGCACGCGCAATTGCAGGCCCGCCTGGCCGCCGCTCTGCAGCCAGACCCCGAACCCGACATGCCGGTCCGCATGGCGCACGAAGCAATTGAACTGGCACGCGAAACCGGTGACTCCGAAGTGCTTTTCGACACCCTCGCATCCGCCATCGCGGCCATGATGGACATGACACCGGTCCCGCAACGTACCGGGTTTAATCGCGAATTCGCCGACATGGCGCGCGCAGCGGGTGAAATCACCGCCGAGTTCCGCGGTCATGCCCTGCTGATGGTGGATGCAATGGAATCCGGCGATCCCGCCGCTTTCGATCTGGCACTGGACACCCTGGAGCGGCTGGCGCGCCGCATCGACCTGCCGCACTACGATTGGAAGATCGAGAGCGCGCAGGCATTGAGGGCTCAGATACGAGGTCAATTCGAAGCGGCCTCTGCACACAATGCGGCCGCCTGCGAGCACGCTCGCAAGGCGCAGGACAACGCCGCCGAAATGACGCTGGCCATCCAGGCGCTGTGTCTGGAATTCGAAGCAGGCACCCTGGATAGGCCGGGCTTCGACAGGCTGCGTCAACGCATCACCGAGGCGTGCACTGCCACAGGTTCCGATGACTTGTTCATCCGACCGGTGTTCGCGCGCTACCTGCTTGCGGCCGGTGACCGCGCGGGTGCCGATGCCCTTTGCGGACCCGGCGCCATCGACCGCCTGATCGGCATGCGTGAGATCTCCAACATCACCAATATCGGTGAATGCGCGGTCATGAAAGGTGATCGGGATCTGGCGCGCCGGATCATTCCGTTGCTCGAACCCCAGCGTGAATACTGCGCCCATGCCAGCCTCTACGGCATGGCCTGGCACGGTCCCATCGCTCACACCCTGGCCCGGTTGCTGCGCGTGGCGGGCAGCGACGCGGAAGCTGACCGGCTCCTGAGCATGGCCGAATCCGTCGCCGAGCGAATGGGCGCCGCCACCGCCCTGCGCGCCATCCGCGCGGATTACGCTGCCCATTCCGTCTCCGACGCCACCGGCAAAACCACCACAACGCCTGCTCCGGGGTGCGAGCACGCCAATTCCGACATCCGACTGGTCTGTGACGGCGAGGTCTATCGCCTCAGCTTCAGGGGTCGCACGACCCTTCTGCAGCCAACCCGCGGCATGGCCTGGCTCGAACAACTGGTCAACTCGCCCGACCGTGAATGGCATGTGCTGGATCTGGTGGCACCCGGCGAGGCAACGCCCGACGCGGGTGGCACGGGCCCGCTGCTGGACCACACGGCTCGCGACGCTTACCGCAAGCGCCTGGAAGATCTGGATGACGAACTCGAGGAAGCCCGGCTGAGGCGCGACGACGATCTCGAAGCCCGACTTCTCGACGAGCAGAACCTGTTACGCAGCGAGCTGGGCAGGGCCTTCGGTCTCGGCGGGCGTGAGCGCCCCGCGGGCAAGGCGGCGGAACGCGCCCGCGTCAATGTCACCCGCCGGGTACGCGACGCCATACGCCGGATCGGCGAACAGGACATGGATGCAGGCAACTACCTGGACAAAACCATCAAGACTGGCCGATTCTGCAGCTTCCAACCGCTGTAAGCCCGCTTGCAACCACACCTGTAACCCCTGACGGAACATCGTTCCGGGACCTGTCACGCCTTCGTCATGTGGACCGAACTCGCGGTCCTCATGCAACGACGGAGGATATGAAATATGCCAATCCAAACGACAGCCAAACCGGCAAGGGGAGGTACATGATGGAGATTCTCGGCTATTTGACCATCGGCCTGATACCGGGCTTTATTCTGCTTGACTGGGCCATCCGCGGCCGGCGCCACGACTCCACCCCATTCTGGCGGATTCGCGCCACGGTCATGACCATCGTCAGCTTCTGTCTCGCGGGTTACTTCTCGGTGATGTGGGGAACTCTGCTGGGTGATTTCCACCTGTTCGACTTCAGCATGCTGGGAGCAGGGTTCGGGGCCGTGTTCGGCATCGTGGTTTACGAATTGATTCACTACGTGTATCACCGCGCCGCCCACCGCTATCGGTGGCTGTGGCTGATGGGGCACCAGATGCATCACAGCGCGGAGAGTCTGGATGCGTTCGGCGCTTACTGGCTGCACCCGCTGGACAATCTGATGTTCACGACCCTGGCCAGTCTGGTGTTCTACCCCCTGCTCGGACTGAGTGTGGAAGCCGGCGTGATCGCCGCATTCTTTTTGACTTTCAATGCCATGTTTCAGCATGCCAGCTTCCGCACGCCACGTTGGTTGGGCTATATCATCCAGCGCCCCGAAAGCCACAGCGTGCATCACGGCCGCGGCATCCACCGCTACAACTACGCGGACTTGCCCCTTTGGGACATGGTGTTCGGGACCTTCCACAACCCGGAGGACTTTCAGGGCGAGCACGGCTTTTACGCTGGTGGCTCCGAGCGCATCACGGACATGCTGCTGTTCCGCGATGTCAGTTCCCCCGGTCCCCGCCGGCACGAAGACAATCGCGCGACGCTGCCGAGCGCGAGCTGAGACAGCCATACGAAGTCAGCCGCCCGGGACCCGGCGTTTCAGGCCGGGCCCGGCGCGGCACTTTCCCCCGGTGCCTCGTTCTGGCGCGGGCCACGCTCCAACCCTTCACTCTCCGCTCACTTCGGCTATGCTTTGATCCCGTCCATGTTTGAACAGCAAAAATCTCCAACTCCCGGAGGTGAACCGGGCCGGAAGCCGGGTGTCGATACGCCGTCCGCGTTGAAGGATGTCATCGTCATCGGCGCGGGCATGGCCGGTGTCAGTGCCGCCCGCGTACTGACCTCCCGTGGCCTGAACATCACCCTCGTGGACAAAGCGCGTGGTGCCGGCGGCCGCATGAGCACCCGGCGTCACGACGAATGGCGTTTCGATCATGGCGCACAGTATTTCACCGCGCGAAACCCGGAATTCAAACGCTTGGTCGACACCTGGATCGAGGCGAGAAAGGTGTATTCCTGGACGGCACGCATCGCCGTTGCCAGCAGGCGGGGAATCAAAGCCGCGGCGGACTCGACCGAACGCTTCATTCCCGTGCCCGGCATGAACGCGCTGTGTTCCGACGCCGCCCGGCAACTGCCCGACGTTCGCTTCGGGTGGAAATGCGTCGAAGCCACCCGTGACGGTGATTTCTGGCGCCTGACATCTGAAGACGGTCACACTCTTCGGACACGCGCGCTGTTGCTCACCCTGCCACCGGATCAGGCCGCGCAACTGGTTGGGTTCAAGTCCATTCGCCGAACCGCCAGGTTTGTGAACATGCGACCCTGCTGGACCCTGATGACGGTATTCGACCGGCCACTGCTGGCGGACTACGACGCGGCGTTCGTTAATTCCGGCCCTCTGAGCTGGATCTGCGCGCAATCCGCCCGACCCGGGAGACCTGAAGATCACGCCTGGGTGCTGCAAGCCGGGCCGGAATGGTCGCAACGACATCTCGAATCGGACCCCGAAAGCGTGACGAAGCAGTTGCTGGCGGCCGTCCAGGAGTTGCCCGGCCGACTGGATGCCCGGCCCGTCCACACCCGCGCACATCGCTGGCGCTACGCACTGGCCGAAAACCCGCTGCACGACGGCCTGATCACCGTTGATGGCCACTCTCTCGTACTGGCCGGCGACTGGCTCTGCGGTTCCCGCGTCGAGGGTGCCTGGACCAGTGGCGCGTGTGCCGCCCGGTACATTGCCGACTCGCTGGCGCCGGACTCGCGCCGGGCCGCTCACCCATCCGCTTGACAGCACGACAGTGAAACCCGCAAACGCCGACAACCTGCTCCGCTCGGGCCTGGCTCTGGACCTGTACCGCAAGCTGACCAACGAGGAAGACGCGCGCACCTGCACCGATATACCCGACAGCGCCTGCGAAGTCACACCCGGAAATTTCCTGCTGCTACTGCTCAGTTACTTTTTCACCAAGCTGGGGGATGCCATTGCCAACCCCAAAACCGTGCTGGCCTGGCTGGTCACCGCGGTGGGCGCGCCCGGTTTCGTGCTGGCCATGCTGGTACCGATCCGCGAATCGGGATCCCTGATTCCGCAATTGCTCATCGGCGCGTGGATGCGTTCGCTGCCGCGGCGTAAATGGAGCTGGGTCGCCGGTGCGGCACTTCAGGCCGCCGCCGTCATGGGACTCGGCGCCGTGGCGGCGACCCTCGAAGGTGCAGCAGCGGGCTGGGCCATTCTGGGCCTGCTGGTGGTATTCAGCCTGGCCCGCGGGCTGTGCTCCGTGGCGTCCAAGGACGTGATCGGAAAGACCGTCCCCAAGGGACGCCGCGGTCAGTTGACCGGGTGGTCCGCCAGCATCGCCGGCATCGTCACCCTGGGATTCGGTGCGTATCTGCTGTTCGGCAAAGGCCAGAACCTGGACCTCGGCTTCATCAGTTTCGCCCTGATCGCCGCCGGATCGCTGTGGTTGCTGGCCGCCGCCACGTTCGCGCTGGTCCGCGAGTATCGCGGCGCCACCGAAGGCGGCTCCTTCGGATTCGGCGAGGCCCTGGGGAACCTGACCCTGATCTTCCATGACCCGGACTTCGGCCGGTTTGTCGCGACCCGCAGCCTGCTCATGTGCTCCGCCCTGAGTGCGCCATACTACGTGGCGCTGGCGCAGCGGGAACTGGGTTCACCGGGTTACCTCCTCGGACTGTTCGTCATCGCCGGCGGACTGGCCAGCCTGGTCAGCGCGCCGTTCTGGGGCCGCTTCGCGGACCGTTCCAGCCGGCAGGTCATGTTCTTCGCCGCCCTGGTCACGGCCGGTGCGGGGCTGGCCATTTTCGCGATTGCGACATTCGCTGCTTCCTGGCTGCAATCCGCCTGGCTGATACCCGTCGCCTATTTCGTATTGAGCATCGCCCACAGCGGCGTGCGGGTTGGACGCAAAACCTACGTGGTGGACCTGGCTTCCGGCAGCAAGCGCACCGACTACGTGGCCGTCAGCAACACCATCATCGGAGTCATGCTCCTGCTGGTCGGATCACTCGGGGTGCTGACGCCGTTGATCGGGGTGGCGGGCATGATCGGCCTGCTGGCACTGATGGGCCTGGCCGGTGCCGCACTCAGCCAATCCCTGAAAGACACCCAATCTTCGTAACCGCGCAGAAAGCGAGGTGCGAGCTTCCCGCCTGCCGTTCAGTCCGGCGGCCTGGTGGGTGCGGCGCCGCTGACCTCGACCGGCGTCTTCATGATCACCTCGCGATGCGGGAACGGAATATTGACCCCGTTCTCCTTGAACACGTCCCACAGGGCCAGCAGCACCTTGCCACGTACATTGGTCAGACCGTCACGCGGATCCGTGATCCAGAACCGCAACACGAAGTTCAGTGACGAATCGCCGAATTCGGTCATCCAGCACACCGGCGGCTTCGCCGAATAGACCCGGTCGACACCCGACGCGGCCTGTTTCGCCAGGCGGGTCACTTCATGGGGGTCGGAGTCGTAGGACACGCCGAATTTGACGTCGAGCCGCACCAGCGCATCGGAAAAGGACCAGTTGATCACCTCGTGGGTGATGAAATCCTCGTTGGGGATCAGGTACTCCCGACCGTCACGGGTGACCACGGAAACGAAACGCGCCCGCAACTCGCGAATCCAGCCAAACGTTTCGCCCAGCGAAATGGTGTCCCCCGGTTTGATGGAGCGGTCCATCAGGATGATGATTCCGGAAATGAAATTGGACACGACCTTTTGCAGACCAAAGCCCAGCCCGACACCGATGGCGCCGGAAAAGACCGTGAAGACCGTCAGGTTGATGCCCAGACCGGAGAGCCCGACCAGGACGGCCGTGACGATCAGCGAAATCTTCAGCACCTTGCCCAGCAGCACGCCCAGGGAGGGTGTCAGGTCCTCGGAACTCTGCAGCCGTTTCTCGAAAAAATTACCCAGACCGATCGCGGCCCACAGCAACAGCCCGAGGAACACGAACATTTTCACGATCAAGAGCAGCGAAACGCGGAAATTCCCCACTGAGAATCCGGCCGCATCCAGCAGCAGACTGGTCTCGTCCGAGATACCGAACAGAATCAGTGCGACATACGTCCACACCAGAACCCGGATGAGCTTGCCGAGGGCACGGTTACGGATCGCCTGCGACGCGATCGCCAGCCCGAGCCAGGCCAGCGCCAACATCAGCGAGGTGAAAACGAGGTACTCGGATCCAGGCCAGCTGAATACCCGCATCAGCAGGTAGGAAAACGAACCGAAAAGGGTGAACATCACCCAGTCCAGGCGCCGCATCAGTACGATGAGGACCCGCAGCAGGTTGTGATCCGGATTGGGAATGGCGCGGACCCGCGCCTCGACGCGAGGCGTCAGACGCCAGGCGACAATCCGCGCCGCGAGCATCGCCAGCGCGACGATCATCAACTGCACGAGGGTGGAGGTTTCCCCCACGAAAGTCATCAGCCGGTCGGCCAGTTCGGTGGCGCGGGCAATCAATCTGTCGATGGCCTGACTCCGGGTTCAGCGATGCCTGAAATTCCCGCTCATTATAGGCCAACCGACCCGGCGGACCGCCAGCAAGCGCGGACGGCGCGTCGGGTTATGCCCCAAACGGCGGGGACGACCGGCCGGCGGCTCCGGCTCCGGCTCCGCCGCCGCGCGGTCAACGCTTGTCGGCCGCTGCCAGCCGTTCCGGCTCGGGCGCGGACCCAACTGCTTCCAGCGCCAGCACTTCCGCGGTTTTGCGATCCACCCGGCACACGGCCCGCAGGGTCTCGCCGGCCGGGGTAACCACCGTCAATTGCAGTTCGCGGCCGGAACGCCGCATGTCGTCCAGCCGCACACGAACGGACTCACCGTCCTGCGCGTACAGCACACGCGCTTCATCCCGGCAGTTTTCGAACAATTGTGAAACCGGCGGCACGGCCAGGGCCGCGGGTGCGAAGCCCAGGCTGGCGAATACCAATCCCAGGTGAAACATCGAACGATGAACGGAAACCATGCTGACTCTCCTGTGTGGGGGCCCCGGGCGCTGTCCCGGCGTCGGAATTCAAGATATAGTCTGCATATACGCAGGTAAATATCGTTAATCGCAGAGAGACTATGCAAATATGCAGGGTATCAACTGGCAGGATCTGCGCTGTTTCCTCGAGGTCGGGCACGCAGGCACGCTGACAGGCGCCGCCCGCCGCCTGGGCGTCAATCAGACCACGGTTTCGCGCCGGATCACGGCACTGGAGAAGGCGCTCAACGCCCCGCTGTTCGATCGCTCAGCGAATGGCTGGTTCATCACCCCGGTCGGCGAAGCCGTTCTGCGCTCGGCGGAAGCCATCGAAGACGAGGTGCTGACCATCAGCCGCCTGGTGCAGATCGACCGCCAGGAACTCAGCGGCAAATTGCGGGTGACCGCGCCCGACGTCTGTATCCAGGGACTCCTGATGCCCGGCCTCAACCGGTTCTCGGAACGCTATCCAGACATCGACATCGAACTCATCGCCACCGAAGAAACGCTGGACCTCTCGGTGCATGATGCCGACATCGCGTTTCGCGCCACCGACAAACCGCCCCCCAATGTCGTGGGCACGCACATCGCCGATTTCGCCTACGCGGTTTACGCCACCCCGGAAATTCTGCAACAGCACCGGGAAAAGCCAGACTCCGTCGGAGCGATCGCCTGGGTCGGTGACCGCCTGCTGCAACCCGACTGGGTACGAACCGCTTTCCCGGAGATGGGCGTGCGTTACCGCGCGAACTCGCTGAACGTGGCGTTCACCATGGCCCGGCAGGGTCTGGGATTCGCGTTGCTGCCGTGCGGTCTCGGCGATCCATCCAGCCGCCTGCGCCGGGTTCCGACGGACTACCGCCCTCCGTCAAAAGGCTTCTGGCTGCTCTCTCACATCGATTTGCGCACCACGGCACGCATTCGCATTTTTCGCGATTTCATGCTGGATTCGATCAAGCCCTACATTCCCCTGATCGAAGGGCGGCAGCCCCGGGCCTTTTCGGCGGAGGACTTCGCGGCCATTGCGGCCGGCCGCCATACCGCTTAGCGGACGCCGGCCAGCCGCGATCCGGGACCAGGGCCTCAATCCCTGGATTTCTGCCGTTCCTTGAGCTGTTTCACATCTTCTTTGCTCACCGGATAGAACAGACCCAGACCACAGGACGCACCCGGTGAAAAGCCAAAGCCCATGTTGTCCAGCACCGTGATGATGTCGACGTTGCACAGCTGGTTCAGAGACGTGCGGTACATGAAAGAATCCCGGAATGCGAGGCCGGGGCAGCGGTGCGGCAAGCGGTTGAGATAAATATCTCCACCTTTCATGTGGAACAGAATGGAATAGTCGTCCAGCACTTCGGTTCGATCGATGCGCTGCAGCCTGATACATTGCTCGGGAGGACCGGAAACGTACTCCAGCTCCTCGTTCATCTGCTTGTCTTCGGCCTGTGCGGCCACGGACAGAAACAGCAAGGCTAGTACACACAACGGATATCTCAGGTTCATAAGCTTTGTTCCCTGTTGCCCAAATATCGATCATTGGATTGCGAATCGCGGGGCTAAGTTCCGAAGCGGGCAGCACACACGGCCGATGCCGGTGAAAATACCCCGGTGCTCAACCCTGAGGCTGTTACTCGGCGATCAGCTCGACCGCCACCACCCCTGGTTTGAATCGGCCGACGATAACGTTCTCTACGTGCTGGCCGAACTGCGTCAGGAGGCCACCTACGTCCGCCACCACATCCAGAAAATCGCCGCCTTCTTCGCGGCCATGCATTGCTTCGCCGAAGCCCTGAAATCCTGCGGCCATCGGGTCGTGCTGCTCGATCTCGACGAGACCGCCGATTTCGACGACCTGCCTGCCCTGCTCGATCACCTGCTCGAGGTCACGGGTGCGGACCGTTTCGAATATCAGCGGCCCGACGAGCACCGGCTGCTGACCCAGCTTGAGGCCTACCGCGGGCGAATCGACCAGCCATCGAGCTGTTGTCGCAGCCATCATTTCCTGCTGCCGTTCGACGCAATCCGGGACTCGTTTCCCGCCGACCGGCAACTGCGCATGGAAACGTTCTACCGGCGCATGCGTAAACGCCACGGTATTCTGGTCGATGATGACGGCACGCCGACGGGTGGCCAATGGAATTACGACAAGCAGAATCGCAAGCCGCTGCCCGAAGACGTCGAACTCCCTGAGCCGTTGTGCTTCGACAACGATGCCGGCGCCCTCACCGACCGCATTCGCCGGCACGGCATCGACACCCTGGGGACAATGGAAGGTGACCGCCTGGACTGGCCGGTCTGCCGCACCCAGTCTCTGGAATTGCTGGAATACTTCACCGAACACCTGCTGGCAGGTTTCGGGCGTTACCAGGACGCCTTGAGCAGCCGCGGCTGGGCCCTGTTTCACAGCCGCCTTTCCTTTGCCCTGAACGCGAAAATACTGTCGCCGCGCGAAGTCATCGAACGGGTACTCGACGCCTGGCGCGGCGATCCGGACAACGTTCCGCTCGCCGCTGTGGAGGGCTTCGTGCGGCAGATTCTGGGCTGGCGTGAGTACATGCGGGGCATTTACTGGTCACGCATGCCGGGGTATGCCGACTGCAATGAACTGGACCACCGGAACGAACTGCCGGCCTTCTACTGGAACGGCGAAACCCGCATGGCATGCATGCGGCACGCCATCGGTCAATCACTGGAACATGCGTACGCGCACCACATCCAGCGGCTGATGGTCACCGGCAATTTCGCCCTGCTGGCCGGAGTCGACCCGGACGCCGTCGACACCTGGTACCTGGGCATCTACATCGACGCGGTGCAGTGGGTGGAACTGCCCAATACGCGGGGCATGAGCCAGTATGCCGATGGTGGAGTCGTCGCCAGCAAGCCCTACGCGGCATCGGGCAATTACATCAACCGCATGGGCGATCACTGCGCGGATTGCCATTACGACGCAGGCACCCGCAGCGGCGATACCGCCTGTCCGTTCAATTGCCTGTACTGGCATTTCATGGAACGGCATCGCGAATGGCAGAAACAGAACCCGCGCAGCGGCATGATTTACCGCAATTGGGACCGGATGGACGAGCAGCGGCGGTCGGCCATTCTCGACACCGCCGAGCGCTATCTGAAAGCGATCGACGAACTCTGAACCCTGAACCCTGAAATCAGAACCCTGATCGCCGGGCACCAGGGCGCCGGGAGCAACGCGCCGGACACCTACCAGGTGCCGCTATTCTCCATCGAAGCCCACGGTTCCCGCGGCGCCAGCGCCTCGCCTTTCTGCAGCAATTCGACCGATACATCGTCCGGCGAGCGCACGAAGGCCATGTGGCCGTCACGCGGCGGGCGGTTGATCGTGACGCCGCCGTCCATCAGCTTCTGGCAGGCGGCGTAAATGTCGTCCACCTCGAAAGCCAGATGCCCGAAATTGCGGCCGCTGTCGTATCCGGATTCATCCCAGTTCCAGGTCAGCTCGATGGCCGGCGCCCAGTCCTTTTCGAATCGCTCGACATCTTCCGGCGCCGTCAGGAACACCAGCGTGAAACGCCCGTCCGGAACGGGATGGCGTTTGACTTCGACAAGCCCGAGCTTGTTGCAGAAAAAATCCAGGGATAGGTCCAGGTCACTGACCCGAATCATGGTGTGCAGGTACTTCATGAAGACTCCAGATGAATGTGAATCGAGGCGGTCGGCTCATTCCACGCCCGGACGGGGAACTACTCCGCGCACCGGGTCAGACCGCATCCCCTAGTCTACGGATGTGAACCGTGACGTAACAGGAAAAACGGCTCGGAACCGTGGATTCAGACAGCTCGAATTCACAAGAAAACCGGACGGGGCATGGATCGACTTTCGGCCTTCGGTCCGTACAGTGGGCGCCCGCAACCCCGAATTCGGCGTGCCGGTGATCCGGCTGCTCACGACCTGCCCGTTCTGATAACCTTGCGCGATGCGCGACCAACCAACCATCGATCAGACCCTGCGTGACGAAGCCGAAGTGCTGACCCGGAACATCGGCGAGGTCCTCGCTGAGACCATCGGCAGCCTCGATGACCGCACGTCCCTGCCGCCGGGCGCCGATACCGCCCTGAAGAGCCTCGAGGAATCCCTGCCCGAAACCGGCAATGGCCTGGAGCCCACGCTCGAGCGGCTGCTCGAACTCAACCGGCAGGCCGGCGCCAATACGGGTGGGCCGCGCTGCTTCCATTTTGTCATCGGCGGGTCGACGCCAGCAGCGCTGGCCGCCGACCTGCTCGCGACCGCCTGCGAAACCCTGACCTATACCTGGGTCACTTCCCCCATCGGCGTGACGATGGAGTTGCGCGCCCTCGCCTGGTTGCGGGAGTTGTTCGGTTTACCGGCGGACTGGTCCGGGGCGATGGTCACGGGCGGCACCATGGCGAATTTCGTCGGACTCGCGGCCGGGCGCCAGTGGTGGGGAGAGCAACACGGCTTCGATGTTTCGGAGGACGGGCTGGCCGGCAAACCCCGGATGCCGGTTCTGACCTCGGGATTCGTACACGCAGCCACCCGTAAATGCCTGGCGCTGCAGGGCATCGGTCGCGGTAACCTGCAGACCTTCACGGCGGACGCGACCGGCCGCATCGACCTCGACGGGTTCGAGCAGGGTTTGCGCCAGCTGGACGGTGCGCCCGCCCTGGTGGTGGTCAATGCCGGTGAGGTCAACGCCGGAGCCTTCGATCCGGTCGAAGAAATGATCAGCATCGCACGCCAGCATAAGGTCTGGGTACACGTGGACGGTGCTTTCGGGCTGTTCGCCCGGGTTTCGCCTCGCACCGAACACCTGGTCCGGGGCGTGGAGTATGCCGACTCTGTCGCCGTCGACGGCCACAAGTGGCTCAACGTACCCTACGACTCCGGCTATGCCTTCGTTCGCGATCACGGGCTGATGGCGCGCGCCTTCCGCTACACGGCCGACTACCTGCCACCGGAAGACGACCCGCGCCCCACCCTCGGTGCCATTGCGCCCGAAAGCTCTCGCCGCGGTCGCAGTTTCGCCGTGTGGGCGACCCTGGCCGCCTACGGCCGCGAGGGCCAGCGGAGGCTCGTGGAGCACTGCCTGGACAATGCGCGGCATCTGGCCGATCGGGTCACGGCGGCGGAAGACCTGGAACTGTTGGCCGAGGTGGGGTTGAACATCGTGCCCTTCCGCTTCAATCCGGGCGGGCTGAGCGACGAGCAGCTGGATGACCTCAACCACCGCCTCGGGGAAGCGGTTCTGGCAGACGGGCGATTCCTGGTGGGCACCTCGAAACTGGGCCCGAGGACGATTTTCCGGCCGGCGTTTTCCAATTGGCGGACGACCACCGGCCACGTCGACGAGTTCGTGACGGTCATTCGCGAGCTTGGAGCCGCCGTTCACGCTGGCGGAGGATCATCAGCCGGCTGAACCCGGTTGAATGTGAGAACCGGGCTTACCAGCCCCAGGGCCGTTTGAGTTCGTATTGTTCCAGGGTATTGAGCTTGAGCTTTTTCTCGGCCGCCTTGCGGGATTCCGCCACCGGCCCGACCAGGCCCATCCAGACGTCGTGACGAGCGAAGCCCCCATTGGGGCTCCGTGCCGCATCCGGTTCGATGATGGCAGCCACGTCGAAGCGTTCCAGTGCCGCCGCCGGAACCTCGTCCTTGTCCACCGGGTGGTGACGGTCCTCGATCAGGGCGCGCACGCTGTTGAACACCCGGGGGTCGGGCGCGGCCTCAGCGACCAGTTGCTTCTCACGAAACAGGCATTCCGCGAAATAGTGCATGGCTTCACCGGCGGATCGCGTCGCCATGCCCCTGCCGTGGTAGTTCCGGCAATTCGGCCATCCCCAGGGAATCGGAAGTTCACGCGCCAGTTTGCGCAGTTCGCGACTGGCTTGTCCGTCACCGATACGGCGGTAGTCTCCCGCCACCTTGCTCAGTCTGACCGTCTGGACTTCCAGATTTTCTTCGAGGGATTGCTGCCCGCGTTTCGCCAACCACAGGCACAGCATCACGCCGAGAAACGTGAATTCGAACAAAAGCAGATAACCCGTGTGAGCCATCCCGGTCCCCGATTGCCGGGCGACCCGCTTCCGTTGCGAAAGCGTCCGGATCACATCGAATCCACCGGCGGGACACACATCGTTCGAAGTGCAGTCCCGTCCCGGCCGCCGAGCCGTGCCCAGTCCCGTGGTACGAACCGGGGCCGCATGGGTCCGAATCTGTTATTTAAAAGATACCACAGACCGGGCTCTTCAGCCATCACAGCAAGCGCGGCACGTCTCGGTCAGACCCGTACCGCGCACGATGCCAGCGAACTGGCATGCCCCTCCCCCCGTACCCGGCTCGAACCGCTGACCGAATGCCTGGCGGCAACCCCCCTCAGGCTGCCTGCGCGACCGTGCCCCGCGCGGGGTAGTCCTTGTCGCGAATGAAATCGAGCGCTTTCAGCAGGTCGGTCAGCGCTGGACGGACGAAGGGGACGCTTTGCACCCAGGCGGCATACAGGCGGCCCTCGCGATCGACCAGGAACATGCCGGGTTCGCAGAAGTGCTTCGGTTCGTGCTCACCGATCGCACGAGAGACGAACAGCCCCCAGTCCCGGACCGTATCCAGTTCCAGGCCGAACACTATGGAGAGATCATCGACTGCCCACTCGCTGGCCGATTTTCGCGCCCGCTCTTCGTCGTCGCAGGATACCGCCACGACCTCGATTCCGCGCTCGCGGAACGCGGCCAGGTTCTGTTCCAGTTCCTCGAGTTGCTCGCGGCAAATGGGGCAGTGCACGCCACGGTAAAACACGATCAGCGTGAATCGTTCCGGGCGCGACACGTGCAAGTCCCAGGTCTGGCCGTTGTCGAGACGAACGGCGCGCAATTCAGGGGCGCGATCGCCCGGCACTGGCAGGCAGGATGAAATACATTTTCTGTCACCGGCCTGTTCGGGGGATATCGAGCTGTAGTTCGATTGACTCATGGCTTCCTCCTTCATTTCATTCACAACACCTCATGCAAAAATCACACCGGACCGAAATTGCGACGCAGCGCCCCGCTGCGCGGTTGATTCGGCAAGCCCGTTGAATTTCTTACAAGCCCATTGCAATTCACGCACCTGCGCTGACGTTTCGTGGTGAATTCCCGGTGAGAGAATTTCCCAGCTCGATGCACTACATTGGATAGGGGGGACTCCAAACGGGAGCACCACCATGACTCACGCTTTGCCGACCCTGGGCGGATTCAAGCTCACCGCCCGCACCGACGCACCGGACTTCCGCGACTACACCTACGAACCCGCGCTGGTTCCGCTGAAGCCGCGAATGCCCCCGCCCTCGGGATTGTGGATTCGTGACCAGGGACAAACCGGGGCGTGCACCGGATTCGGGCTGGCCGCCGCGATCGACCGCCTGATCGCCCACACGCGCCGGCGGCCCACCACTGCGGCCACCGCCGTGAGCACACGAATGCTGTATGTCATGGCGCGCCGCTACGATGAATGGCGCGGAGACGACTACGAAGGCTCGAGTTGCCGGGGCGCCATCAAGGGCTGGTACAACATGGGCGTTTGCCTGGACAAGCTGTACCCGTTCGAACAGGATTCCGGCGAACCCCCGCCCGCCTGGGACATCACCGCGGCCAAGGACGCCCGCAATCGCACGGTGGGCGCCTACTACCGTCTGGGTCAGCGGATTTCCGATTACCACGCGGCCCTGAACGAGGTCGGTGCCATTTTCTGTTCCGCGCAGTTGCACGCCGGCTGGGAATCACCGGATCCGGAGAGTGGTGAAATCGTGCGTGACAGCCAGCCGGTCGGCGGACACGCCTTCGCCATTGTCGGCTACGACGCCGACGGATTCTGGGTGCAGAATTCCTGGGGCGCCGAATGGGGCCGTACCGGCACGGCCCTGTGGACCTACGAAGACTGGCAACTCAACGTGCAGGACGCCTGGGTCTTTCAAATGGCGCTGCCGACCCCACAGATCTGGCACCTGCCACCACGTCGCCGCTCCCACGTCGCCACGGCCGAAAAAAACGCGCGGCCGGCGCGCGCCGAGATCGCCGGCCACTTCGTTCACATCGACGACGGCGAGTTCCATGAAAACGGGCGTTACTGGAGCAACCTCGAAGACGTTCGCCTGACCGCCCGGCTGGTGGCCGAGTCCGATAAATACGATCACCTGCTGTTTTATGCCCACGGCGGCCTGAACCGCCCGGCCGCCTCCGCCCGGCGCATCGCGGCGATGAAGGAGACCTTCAAGAAAAACCGCATCTACCCCTACCACCTGATGTACGACACCGGCCTGCTGGAAGAACTCAAGGACGTGATCATCGGCCGGCGAAACGAAGCCGAGGAGCGGGCCGGCGGGTTCAGCGACTGGATCGACCGGCTGGTCGAAAAGCTCACCCGCGTACCCGGCCGCGCGCTGTGGCGGGAGATGAAAGCCGGCGCGCGCTCACCCTTCGACGCCGATCGCGCGGGTTCGATGACCCTGCGGGCTTTTGTCGACGCGTTGACCGACAACGCCAGGCCTTTGAAGATTCACATCGCGGGCCACAGCACCGGCATGATCCTGATGGCCTGGCTCCTGCAACGGCTGGCGGAACTCGCCCCGCAGCGCTCGGTGGATACGGCCAGCCTGCTGGCCCCCGCCGGAACCGTCGACCTGTTCACCGGGCAGGTCCAGCCTTTCCTGAAAGCCCCGTATCCGGAATTTCGCATTTCGGAAATGACGATTTACAACCTCACCGACGAACTCGAACAGGACGACGAGGTCACCCGGGCCTACAACAAGTCCCTGCTCTATCTGGTGTCGAACGCCTTCGAAGAGCCGGTCCCCAGGGCACCCATCCTGGGCATGGAGAACTTCAGCAAGACGGTGGGTCGCCGCAAACTGCCCCGGCTCACCATCCATTACTCCAAGGGGGACGTGCCGGGAGCGCGGGTGAGCGCCAGCGAATCCCACGGCGGCTTCGACAACGATCCACTGACCATGAACCACGTGCTGCGGCGGATTCTGCGGTCGGCCAATCAGACACCGGTACAGGAATTCACGCGCGAGTCGCTCGACTACTGAAAACTATTTACGGCCCATGGGCCCCGCCACACCGGGACGCAGTCCGTCCTTTGCCGAGCGCCCGCGCCGCATCAGCGCCGGAGCCCCAACGGCGTGCTAGTCTCACCGTACCCATCGATCCGGAACCGGCATGCTGCAACTGCGGGGCATTCACAAGACCTACCACGACGGCGAGAGCGAGCTCGAAGTACTGGCCGGCGTGGACCTGGAGCTGCCCGCCGGGCGAAGCATCGCCCTGCTCGGCGCCAGCGGCAGCGGCAAGAGCACCCTGCTGCAGATCGCCGCCGGCCTGGAACGGCCGGACCGTGGCACCGTGACGGTGCTGGGACAAGTCCTGGGCCGTCTGTCGGAACGCGATCTGGCCCGGCTGCGCCGGCGTGACCTCGGTTTCGTTTTTCAGAGTTTCAACCTGCTCCCGGGTCTCGATGTCGCCGACAACCTGCTGTTCCAGCGCCGCCTGAACCGCCTGCCCGATCAGGACGACTGGGTACGGGAACTGATTGACGGGCTGCAGCTCGCCACCTTGCTCCACCGGCCGGTCGAAGTGCTTTCCGGCGGCCAGCAACAACGCGTGGCCATTGCCCGTGCGCTCGCCCACCGGCCACGGCTGGTCTTCGCCGACGAGCCGACAGGCAACCTGCACGACACTCTCAGCCGGCAGGTCATGAAGATGCTGATCCGGCTGGTGGACGAAGCCGGTTCCGCGCTGCTGCTGGTGACCCACAACCGGGCGCTGGCGCAAATGACCCATGCCCGCGTCCGCCTGGCGGGGGGCCGGCTGCACGCCGAACCCGAATCGACGCCCGAGCCCGTTTCCGCATGAGAATTCTGCATGCCCTGCTGGCGCACTACCGGCGACACCCCGTCCAGGCCGTGTTTCTGCTCACCAGTATCGTCATCGCCAACGCGCTGCTGGTGGGAACCCAACTGATCAATGCGCAGGCGCGAGCCAGCTATGCCCGCGGCGAACAACTTCTCGACCTCGCCCCCATCGGCGAGATCGCACCGGTCAATCCCGCGGCCGGAATCCCCGAATCCGACTACCTTCGCCTGCGCCTCGCGGGCTTCGACTTCGTCGTCCCCGCCCTGGGCACACAGGTCCGAACAGCCGACGGGACGGCGCTGGAATTGCTGGCGGTCGATGCGCTCGCCCTGCCCCGGGCCGGGCCCGGCCGCCCGGCATCTGCGGCCCCCACGCCTGCCGGTGGGCAGCATCAATCAGCGGCCTTCGGTGGGTTTTCCCTTCCGCCCTACCAGGTGCTCATCGCGCCCGGTCGCTTGCGCCAGTTGGGACTGGCCGACGGAGCGCGTATCCGGCTCTCCGACGGTCTCGATCTGCCACCACTGCGAGTCGCGCCCGACGCCAATCTCGGTCACCGCCTGATGCTCGACATCGGCGCGCTGCAAAGCGCGCTTGGCGCGCCGGGAACCCTCAGTCACCTGCTGGTTTTTCCCGCCGACCCCGGACGCCTGGCCGCCCTGCGTCACGCGCTGCCCGCCAACCTCCATTACGTTCCCGCCGACACGGCGCCCGACCCGGGGGAGCTGACCCGAAGTTTTCACCTCAATCTGGCTGCGATGGGCCTGCTCGCCTTCGTGGTCGGCGTGTTCCTGACCTTCAATGCACTGGCGTTCACCTACACCGACCGGGGAGAGCTGTTGCGGCGCCTGCGGCTGTCCGGAGTCAGCCGGCTCGAACTCGGCGCCGCGCTGATCGCCGAACTCGTTCTGTTCCTCGGGGCCGGCACCGCGTTGGGTGCCTGGCTGGGCATGTTGCTGGCGGCGCTGCTGCTGCCCGGAGTGGGCCGCACGCTGGCGCAACTTTACGAGGTCTACATCGCTTACCCGGACACCCTGGCGCCCGGTGCGTTGTGGCTGCCACTGGCGATGACAGCCACCGCGGCCGTGGCCTGCGTACTCCATCCCATGCGCCAAAGCCTGAGCGCACCGCTGCTCGGCCGCGCAGGCAGCCAGTGGCGCTTGAGCGCCACGGCACGCCGCGACCGGCGCGGCTTCGCGGCCGGACTCGTCCTGCTGGCGGCCGCCGGTCTCGCGGCACAGAACGCGCGAGGAACGGGCACCGCGCTGGCGGGCATGGCGGCCCTGCTGCTCGGCACCGCCCTGTGCCTGCCCGCGGTGCTGCGCGGACTGCTCACCGTGCTGGCTCGAATGGTTCCCGCCCGGCACGCCCGCAGCCGCTGGTTGCTGGCCGACAGCCGCTGGCTGCTCGGGCCGGCTTCACTGGCGCTGATGGCCATGGTGCTGGCACTGGTCGCCAACAGCGGACTGAATACGATGATCGGCAGTTTTCGAGCTGCGACCGCCGACTGGCTGGACCAGCGGCTGGCCGCGCCCCTGTACCTGCGAGACGCGGACCGCAACCAGGCCATCGATGACTGGCTGGCCACGAATGCGCCGGATATTGACCGCATCGACCGCTACCGGACCCGACTGGAAACCCGCCGACCAGACGGTTCAGCCGTACGTATCGAAGTCGTGACCCTTCCGGGCGACCCGGCCTGGTCCAACACCGTGCAACGGGTGGACGCGGCCGACGCGGCCGCCGAGCGCTTTGACTCCGGCCAGGGCCTTTACATCAGCGAGCGTGCCTGGCGCCTGGACGGCTGGGCGATCGGCGACACCGTGAACCTGTGCGCCTCCGTGCCCCCTCTGACGGTTGTCGGCATCTATCACGATTACGGCAATCCGCATTCGCAGTGGATGATCACCCCCGAGCTTTTCGCCCACTGCTGGCCGCAACTCGCCCCGGTCTCCTCGGCACTGCGGGGCCCCGAGGACACGGACTGGCCCGGCGTCCGCCTGGCTCTGGTCGAGTCCCTCGGACTGGCCCCGGACGACATCATTGACCAGGCCGGCCTGAAGGCGGCCGGCATCGCGACATTCGATCGCACGTTTCTGGTCACCGATGCACTGAACCTTTTGACGCTCCTGGTCGCCGGCATCGGCGTCTTCTGCGCGGTCAGCGCAATCCATCATCACCGCATCTTCCAGCAGGCGCTGCTCGCGAGCCTGGGACTGACAGCAGCCGAGCGCGGAGCACTGATGCTGCTGCAATGGGGCTTGCTGGGCGTGCTCGCGCTGGCACTGGTGTGGCCGTTCGGAATGGTGCTCGCCGCTTACCTGGCCAGCGTGGTCACGCCGGCCGCCTTCGGCTGGAGTTTTCCGCTGCGGCTGGACTGGACGCCGTTCGCCCGGCTCGCGCTGTTGTCCACATCGAGCCTGGTGCTGGCCGTATTGTGGCCTTCGATCCGCCTGTTGCGCACGCCGCCGGCGGTGATGTTGCGCGAGGAACGGGCGTGAAGGGCTGGCTGCCGCAACACGGACGGGCAATGGTCCTGCTGGCCGGTCTGGCGGCCGCACCGTTTCTCACCGGTTGCTCGAACCCGGATGATCCGCCGCCGCGGGACGACTTCGCGGTGCTGGCGCGGGCGGAGCCCGGCTACCGCCAGGCCAGGCCCGGGCGAAGCCTGCATTTTCCCGCCGACCACGGCGCCCATCCCGACTACCGCATCGAATGGTGGTACCTGACCGCCAACCTGCGGGACGATGCCGGGCGTGCCTGGGGACTGCAGTGGACCCTGTTCCGAACGGCCACCGCGCCGCCTTCGGCAAGAGACACGTCGCCGCCGGCCAATGCCTGGCAGAGCCCCCAGATCTACATGGCGCATTTCGCCATCAGCACGCCGGACGGCCACCGCGAGGCGCAACGCTATGCCCGCGGCGGACTGCACGACGGCCTGGCCCGTGCCGGGGCGAATGCCTGGCCCTTCCGGGCCTGGCTGGACGACTGGACCCTGGCCAGCACCACCGGCGACTGGTTGCCCTTGCGCCTGTCCGCGACCGCCCATCCCGACGGGGCCAGGCTCGAACTGGACAGCGACCGCGGCCTCGTCCTCCAGGGACAGAACGGATTCTCCCGCAAGCATGCCGGTGGTGGCGGTTCACACTATTACAGTCATCCGTTTCTTCAGGCCCGGGGTGAACTGACCGTCGATGGCAGAACCATCGCCGTGCACGGAGACGCCTGGCTGGATCGCGAATGGAGCAGCCAGTTTCTTCAAACCGACCAGGCCGGTTGGGACTGGTTCGCCGTGCACCTGGAGTCCGGGGAAAAGCTGATGCTGTTTCGTGTTCGCCCGCGTGACCCCACCAGCGGATCACCCCATGTGCACGGCGTACTCATCCAGGCGGACGGCAGCACCCGGCCGCTCGAACCGGACCTGATCGAGTTCCGGGTTCTCACCCGAACACCGGTTGCGGGCCACGAACTGCCACTTCACTGGCGTATCCGAATTCCGGAAATAGAACGCGTCTTCGAAGTCAGGGCCTTGTATCCTGACCAGTGGATGGACGTGGATTTTGCCTACTGGGAAGGCGTCGTGACCGTCAGCGGCAGTGGCCCGCAAAATTCAGGTACCGGATACCTGGAACTGACCGGTTACCCGCGCCAGTGATACGCATGACCTGCGTGAGGAGAAGCACTCGCCAATGAACCCGACCCTGACCTGGATTCTTGTCGGCGGAATCGCGATGAGCGCCATCGCCATGATCGGCGGAATCAGCGTTCTCCTGCCGCGTGAGACCCTGCAACGCCTGCTGCTGCCATCGGTTTCGGTCGCAGCTGGCACCTTGTTCGGTGGCGCGCTGTTTCACATGATCCCGGAGGGTGGACGTCACGTGGAACTGTTGCAAACCGGGATTTGGATAGCGACCGGATTCTCGCTGTTTCTGGCCCTGGAATTGTTTCTGCAATGGCATCACTCCCACCGCCCAGACCCCGATGGTCGACGGCCATTCACTTTTCTGGTGCTGATTGGAGACGGTTTGCACAATTTTCTCGGCGGGCTCGCAATCGGCAGTACCTTTCTGCTCGATCCCCGGGCCGGCATTATGGCGTGGATCGCCGCAGCCGCTCATGAAATCCCGCAGGAATTCGGCGATTTCGGTTGCCTGGTGCACGGCGGATGGTCCCGACGCAGGGCATTGCTGTTCAATTTCATCTCGGCCCTGACTTTTCCGATCGGCGCCCTGCTCGCCTATTTCGCATCGCGCCAGTTCGAAGTATCCGGACTCGTGCTTCTCGGTGCCGGCAATTTCATCTACATTGCCGCATCGGACCTGATCCCGGAGATCAAAACCCAAACCGGGTTGCTGCATGCGATGATCCATCTGTCATGCTTCGTGGGCGGCCTCGGCGCGATGCTGGCGGTGGCCCTGTTACTCGGCACGTGAATCGAGCGGGAACGGTATACTGCCGCGCATGCGGGCCAAGATTCACATGCTGTTCGAGCAATTCCTGGGCGCCATGCAGGCGCAACCCGAAGCCTCGGTCGTTCATTCGCTGGCGGCCTCGCCGCGGCTGGGCGATTTCCTGCAGGACCTCGATCCGGATCTGAGCCTGGACTGGTCGGGACAGTCGTTTCAGGGCCTGCCGGAACTGCGCGAACGAATCGTCACCCGCCTGGGGCACGCGCCGGTCTGCTCAGCCGACGATGTGCTGGTCACCGCCGGCACGGCCGAAGCCAATTTTCTCGCCATCAGCAACCTGGTCGGCCCCGGCGACGAGATGATCGTCGACGTGCCCGGCTGGCCGCAGCCGCTGGTGCTGGGCGAAGCGATCGGCGCCGACGTGCGCCGCCTGCCCCGCCACGAGTCACGCGGCTGGGCTTTCGATCTCGATGAACTGGCCGCTTTGATCACGCCGCGAACCCGGCTGATTTTCCTGTGCAACCCCAATAACCCGACCGGTCACCTGCTGAACGAACAGGAATTGGGCGCCGTGATCGACCTGGCGTCGGACGTCGGCGCCTGGGTGTTGACCGACGAGGTGTATCGCGGACTGGAATGGGAAGACCGGCCGACGCCGTCGGCCGCGAACCTGTACGAGCGAGGCATCAGCACCGGCAGCGTGTCGAAGGCTCTCGGCCTGCAGGGCCTGCGCACCGGCTGGCTGATCTGCCGTGATGCGAAACTGATTTTCGATTCGGTGGTGCTGCGCGAGGACACCAGCGAAATCATGAACATCATGGGCGAGGCCATCGCCCGAATCGCCATGAGTCCGGAGCGGTATCGCGCCGCCATAGACCGGGCCCGATCCGACGGCCGACGCAACCTGGAAGTACTGGAACGGTTCATCGCTTCAAACGAATACCTGGAGTGGCACCGGCCCCAGGCGGGCCTGATCACCTTCTGCCGCCTGCGCGGTCCGCTGCAGGCCGACGCCTTCTCCAAGCGTCTGCTGGCGCCCCCGTACCGCACCTTCGTGATGCCGGGGTCAGCCTACGGCTATCCCGATCACCTGCGCCTGGGCGTCGGTGGGGGCAATCCGGAAGCCCTGGAACGTGGGTTGGAACATATGCAGACTTTACTTTCAGAACTTTAGATAACTATTTGATATCACATTGAATACATTTATTGATCTTCGCTCGGATACGTTCACCCGGCCGACGGCGGGAATGCGCCAGGCGATCGCCGCTGCCGATGTCGGCAACGCCGGATACGGCGAAGACCCGTCCGTCAACCGGCTGGAAGGCGAAATCGCCGAATACTTCGGCCAGGAAAGCGCGGTCTTCCTGCCCTCGGCCACCATGGCCGGCCAGGTGGCCATCGCCGTGTGGACGCGGCCGGGCGACACGGTGCTGATCGAGCAGTACGGCCACGACTACTACTTCGAAACCGGCGCCATGGCCGCGGTGGCCGGTGCGCAGGCGCACCTGCTGGCCGGCCACCGCGGCGTCCTCGACCCGGACGATGTCGCAGCGGCGCTGATCCACCCGGAAAACCCCTACGCGCGCACCGCTCTGGTGGTGCTGGAAAACACGTCCAATTACGGCGGCGGCACCGTCTACCCGCAAACCACCCTGGAGCGGATTTTCACCCTGACCCGGGACCGGGCAATACCGGTACACGTCGACGGCGCGCGCATCTGGAACGCCATCATCGCCACCGGCGCCGATCCGGGCGGCCTGGTGCAGGCGGGCGGATCCCTGTCGGTGTGCCTGTCGAAGGGACTCGGGGCTCCCATGGGCGCTCTGCTGCTGGGAGAGACGGCGTTCATCGCCGAGGCGCGGCGAGTTCAATTCATGCTCGGCGGCGTGATGCGGCAGGTGGGATTCATGGCCGAGGCCGCCCGCTACGCGTTTCGGCACCACTTCGAGAGATTGGCCGACGATCACGCCAACGCCAGCCTGCTGGCCGAACAACTGGCCGGCAATCCGCACATCCACATCGATCACGAAGCCGTACAGACCAATATGGTTTACCTGGACATGCGCGGCGGTGCCGAACAGGCCGCCAACCTGGTGCGGGATCTCGACGCTCACGGCATCGGCGCCCTGGCCGTCGGCCACCGGGTCCGGCTGGTCACCAGTCTGAATGTCGACCGCACAGACTGCGAACAGGCGGCCGCCACGATCAACCGGCTGCTGGAGGACACGTGAGCAAAGCCGCGAAACCCATTGAGATCTGGCGTGTTAACGCCTTCACCGACACACCGTTTACAGGCAATCCGGCGGGTGTGGTACCCGATGCCGAGGGGTTGTCCGAGGCGCGTATGCAAGCCATCGCACGCGAGGTCAACGACATTTCCGAAACCGCCTTCATTCTGCCGCCCCGCACCGCCGATGCCGATCTACGGCTGCGTTTCTTCACGTCGACCACTGAAGTCGACCTGTGCGGGCACGCGACCATCTCCGCCCTGTTCACACTGCACTGGCGCGGTGACCTCGGCGGCGACACGCCGTCCCGAACCATCCGGGCCGAAACACCGGTCGGCGCGCTCACACTTGGCCTGGAGTTTCGCGACGGCGAGCTGCAATGGGCGGTCATGGAGCAACTGGAACCCGAATTCGCACCGGCCACCGGCGCGCAGCACGCGGCATCCGTGCTCGGCCTGCCCGAATCGGCAATCGCACCCGAACCTCCCATCGGCTGCTGCCGGACCGGCATCTGGGTCTGCTACGTTCCTCTGACCAGCCTCGATGCGCTGGCCGGCATTCGGCTCGAACGCGAGCGTATCGAACTGCTATGGCCGGAAAATCCGGACTTCGCCGGGGTCTACGCGTTCACCCTGATTGACGATCACTTGACCCAGGGCCGTTTCTTTTCCCTGCCCCGCTACGGCATTCTTGAAGACCCGGTCACGGGTACCGCGTCCGGAGGACTGGGCGCCTACCTGATGCAACACGGACGGGTAGCGCAAAACGGTGAACTGGTCGCTCGCCAGGGACATGAAATGGGCCGGCCGGGCGTGGTTCACGTGACCCGCAATTCCAACGGCCGGATGTCGATCCGCGGCCGGGCCGTAGCGGTCATTCGCGGAGAGGTTCTGGCCTGAACCCCATCCGCATACGGAGGAGACAGCATGCAGGACAATGCACCCCAACCAGGCGTTGATGAACAACGCCTGCAGGACTTCGCCGAAAAGGTCATGAGCGACATCGGTGGCACCTTCGCCACCTTGCTGTCTTTCATCGGAGACCGCACGGGGGTTTTTCGTGCCCTGCGCGATCACGGACCGTGTTCCGCCGCCGAACTGGCCGTGCACGCCGCGGTGGACGAACGATATCTGCGCGAATGGCTCAGCGCGCAGGCCGCCGCCGGCTACGTCGAGTACGACGATGAAACCGGCCAATTTTCACTGACTCCGGAGCAGGCCATCGTCCTCGCCCAGGAAGGTCACCCGGCCTGCATGCAGGGCTTTTTTCAGATGCTCGTCGCCCAGTACGCAACCCATGACACGGCGATCGAGACCTTCCGCAGCGGTAACGGACGACCGTGGAGTGATCACCATGCCTGTTGTTTCCGGGGTACCGATCGCTCCTTCCGGCCCATTTACACAGCCTGTCTGGTAGACGCATGGCTGCCCGCGCTGGACGGCATCGTCGACCGGCTGAAAAGCGGCGCGCACGTCGCCGACGTTGGCTGTGGCTACGGAACCTCCACCCTGCTGATGGCGCAGGCTTTTCCCAACTCCACGTTTCACGGTTTCGATTTCCACCCACCGTCCATCGACAAGGCCCGCCAGCACGCCGACGATGCCGGCCTCGGAGACCGCGTGAATTTCAGCGTCGCGGCCGCCAAGGGCATCGATGAGAAGGACTTCGACCTGATCTGCATTTTCGATGCCCTGCACGACATGGGTGATCCCGTGGGCGCGGCCAGACACCTGCGCAGCTGCCTGAAACCCGACGGCACGCTGATGGTAGTGGAACCTCTGGCCGGCGACACCCTCGAGGAAAACCTCAATCTGCTCGGCCAAATTTTCTATTCGGCATCAACGCTGGTGTGCACACCGGCCTCGAGGGCCCAGGAAGTGGGCCTTGCGCTGGGTGCGCAGGCCGGGGAGAAACGCCTGACAGAGGTGTTGAGCGAAGCCGGCTTCACCCACGTGCGGCGCGCGGCGGAAACCGACATCAACATGGTGCTGGAAGCCCGGGCCTGAAACACCGGTCTGAAACGACCGCACGGCGAATCAGACTGGCTCGGTCTGTCCCTCGTGGGGCAAAATCGCCTGGGTGCCGCTCTCCAGGCGTTCCAGTTCCAGGCGGCAGACGTCGAGCTTGCGGGCAATGTCACGATCGGACTGGTCCGGATCATGGTGATGTATCCACAACCGCTTGGCGCCCGCCAGGTGCGCCAGGCGGCAGACCTCACTGAGCCGGGAATGACCCCAGTGCACCTTGGTCTCGTATTCCTCGTCGAAGTAGGTGCAATCGTGCACCAGCACATCGGTCACGCGGCAGAAATCCGCCAGGCGTTCGACGAATTCCTCGTCCGCGTATTCTGAATCCGCCGGATACAGTTCGTTGTCCGTGATGTAGCAGAATGATCGGCCCTGGTAATCGACACGGTAACCGAGACAGTTGCCGGGGTGCTTGAGCAGCATGGTACGGACCGTGATCCCGCCGAGGTCCAGGGTTTGCTCACCAATCTCGTGGAACGTCACCTGGGCGCCGAATTCCTGCACCGTCACCGGAAAATACATGCCGTCCATCTGCGCCACCATCAGGTCTTCGAATCCGACCTCGTCCTGGGCCACTCCGTGCACCCGGACCACATTGCCGGGAATATACAACGGCTTGAAGAACGGGAAGGCGTTGATGTGATCCCAGTGCGGGTGGGTGATGAACAGATCGACGTCGACATGGCGGTTCCCGCCCGACAGCAAGGAATCGCCGCAGTTCTTGATTCCGCTCCCGGCATCGAATACCAGCACCCGGTTGCCGGGAAACTGCAGCGAATAACAGGACGTATTGCCGCCGAATTCGATGAATCCTTCCTGCGGCACCGGCAAGGTGCCGCGCACCCCCCAGGCGGTCAATTGCATCCGGCCCAGCGATTGCAGAATTTCATCGAACTTGGCCACCGTGAAGGGCTTGACGATATATCCATCCGCCCCCAGGCGCCGGGCCTTGTTGCGATCAGCCTCGTACGGCTTGGCCGAGGCCATCACCACCCGCACCTCGGCGAGATCCTCGTCCGCGCGAATCATGCGGCACAGTTCGAATCCGTTGATTCCGGGCATCATGACGTCGCTGATCACGAAATCCGGCCGCGCGGCCCGAATCCGCTCCAGCGCCTGTTCGGAGCCCAGCACGCCTTCGGCGTCGTGGCCGGCGCTCCGCAACTGGTCGACGGCCACATTCATGGCCATCGAACTGTCGTCAACAACGATAATCTTCAGGACATCCATGGACAGGGTCACAGGCCGCATCCCCTTGCTCGGTCAGCAGACAGTGTACGACCTGTTGGCAGTGGATTGAAATCCTGCGATTTTTGACAGTTGCCAACCCGGCGTCAATCCGGATACTGAATCGGGTATCGGACCAAAATCGCTTCGATACCCGATGACAGGGGACAGCATGGTTGCTGTACGACAAAACCCGGCCCGGACCGGTACGTTTCTGGGCCAGATTCTGGAAGACACGTGGTTTCTCGTGTTTCTGACAGCCGTGCTGGTCACGAATGTGCCGCTGCTGTTCATCCACGACGCGGAACTGCAGGATACCTACACCTGGCTTCAGACCGGCCTGCTGCTCCTGCCCGGCCTGATTCTGTTTCTCTGGCCGTCGGCCCATGAGCGCCTGCCCACCAACGAGCGCCGGTTCTGGCGCGGTCTGGCCCTGGCCTTTTTCCTGTGGTGGATTTCCAGCCTCAGCAATCTCGTCCACGCGCTCGGTTTGCCGCGCCCCCTGGGCGACTTCGCCACCGACCTGAACTACCTGTTCTATTACCTCGCCTGGCTGGTCGCCCTGAGCTATCTGCCGCACCGCACTCCACTGCAGCAACAGAACCAGGCCGAAAGCCGACTGACCCGCGCGGGCACTCTCGGCCTCGCCCTGTGCCTGTTCACCTATTTCGTACTCATACCCAGCCGGATCCGGCCCGAGCTGTACGCCACGTGGATTCCGTCGTACCTGTTTTACACCGGCCTGGACGTGTTCATCCTCGTCATGCTGGTCTGGACGGTCCATTACTCCCGGTCGGCCCGCTGGAAGATGTTGTATTCCTTGCTGGCGGTCAGCATGGCGGCCTTACTCGCACTCGATTACCTCGAAGCCCTGAACTACACCGTGCGCTACGACTGGGCCGGGTCGGGCTGGGTCGATATCTTCTGGACCACGCCTTTTCTCGGTATCGCGCTGGCCGCCCGCGCCCGGCATTTCGACTTTGCTCACTCGGTGCCGGAAAAAACCGAGCGCCAGGAAGCCCTCTCGTCCAGTCTGTTGCGCAGTCCGCTGGTTCTGGTCTCCCTGTTTCTGCTGTGCATGCATCTGCTGCTCGAACAGCTGGGCCTCATTCGGCCGGAACTGCGCCAGGCTCAGGGCCTGGTGGTCGCCATCGGGTTGCTGATTTTCATCGTCCTGGCCGTGATTGAAAACCGGGTGCTGCGCCGCCTCGCCCAGGCAGCCCGCGCCCGCACCGAGGAACTCGAACGACTGCGCATCGAACGCCAGGTCGAGGAGCGCTCGGAATTGGCCAAGAGCCAGTTTCTGGCCAATATCAGCCACGAGATCCGCACGCCGATGAATGGCATCCTGGGCATGTCGGAGATCCTCCTGCGCGGCGACATGAGCGACAATCAGCGCCGCCGCGCGGAACTTGTCAATGCCTCCGCCCAGGGGCTGCTTGAAATCATCGACGACATTCTCGAGTACTCACGCCTGGAAGCCGGTGAGATCGTCCTGACCGAAGAAGCCTTCAGGCTCGAGCATGTCACGGGACAGGTCATGGAACTCGCACGGGTCGCGGCCGGCGACAAGGAAATCCACCTGAGTCTCGAGTGCGACGAACAATTGCCGGAAAAACTGGTGGGTGACCCCTCCAGGCTTCGCCAGGTGTTGCTCAACCTGGTTGTCAACGCCATCAAGTTCACCGAAACCGGAGAAGTCAGAATCCGGTTTCGCAAGTCCGGCCAGGCAGGCCCACTTGTGCGGCTGCGGGCCGAAGTGATCGACACCGGAATCGGTCTCGAGCCGGAAGGGATCGACCGCCTGTTCCTGCCATTCTCACAGGCTGACGGCAGCACGACGCGCAAGTACGGCGGCAGTGGCCTGGGACTGGCGATCTGTCGGCAACTCGTCGAGGCCCAGTCGGGCACCATCGGCGCGCGCAACATCGACGGCCAGGGCGCGATGTTCTGGTTTGAGATTCCCTACCGACTCGATACGGGACCCGCTGGCCGAACCGAAACGCCGTCACCCGCAGCCGACGAACGGCTCGCGGACAAGCGCATTCTCATCGCGGATGACGACCTCACCAATCAGCTTGTCACCCGGCGCCAACTCGAGGCGCTCGGAGTCGCGGACATCGACGTCGTGAACAATGGCGAACAGGCCGTTCAGGCAGTGGAGCGCGAGCCCTACGATGTCGTCATGCTGGACTGCAACATGCCGGTGGTCGACGGTTACGAGGCCGCGCGCAGGATTCGGCAACGGGGCTTGAGCGCCGACGAACTGCCGATCATCGCACTCACGGCCCATATTTTCGAAGAGGAGCGCCAACGCTGCCTTGCGGCCGGCATGAACACCTTTCTGTCCAAACCCGTGTCGCTCGCAAGACTGCGCGAAGTTCTGTACGCCTGCCTGCCCGGGAACTGACACGATTCCCCATCGGGTCTGCCCCCACACGCGCAAGCCGCTCAATCCTGCTAGATTACGTTCTTCTTGACGAGGAGATGTACCGATGACAGGAATGAAAATTCTGCTGGCCCTGGCACTGCTGGGCGCGGGAGTCACGGCCCCCGTGCTCGCCGACGACCCCGTAGATATCGAGGATCAGGCGGTCCACTGGCTGCAGGAATTCATTCGCATCGACACCGTCAATCCCCCCGGCAACGAATCCCGGGCAGTCGACTTTCTGGGCGCCATCCTGACCGCCGAAGGCATCTCCTGGCAATCCGCGGAAAGCGCGCCGGGCCGAGGCAATCTGTGGGCACGAATCGAGGGAGGCGACAAACCCGCACTGATTCTGCTGCAACATACCGACGTGGTGCCCGCCGATCCGAAATACTGGACCACCGAGCCGCTGTCCGGCGAAATCCGGGAAGGCTACCTGTGGGGACGCGGCGCCCTGGACATGAAAAGCACCGGTATCTCGCAGCTCGCGAGTTTCATCCGTTTGCACCGCGCAGGCCTCCCCCTCAACCGTGACGTCGTCCTGATCGCCACCGCGGACGAGGAGGCAGGCGGCTACTATGGCGCCGGTTGGCTGCTCGAACATCACCCGGAAATTTTCGAAGGCGCCGGCATCCTGATCAATGAGGGCGGGGGTGGCACCGACCGGGAAGGCCAGCTGAGCTTCGACGTCGAGGTGACCCAGAAAGTACCTGTCTGGCTACGGCTCGAGGCCGTGGACACCCCCGGCCACGGCTCCATGCCCAACCCGGACAGTTCGGTCACGCGCATCGTCGATGCGCTCAATCGCTTGCGCGAGCATGAATTCCCGGCCCGCATCATCGCCCCGGTGGATGCCATGTTCAAAGGGCTCGCGCCCAACAGCGAGGGCGAATGGGCGCAGGCTTATGCGGACATGAACTCCGCGATCGGAGAACCCGGGTTCCTGCAACGCCTGCAACTCAAGTCACCCGCCCTGCATGCCCTGACCCGCGACACCTGCTCCCTGACCCGGATGGGCGCCTCCAACAAAATCAACGTGGTGCCACCGGAAGCCTGGGCCGAAATCGACTGCCGCATGCTGCCGGACCGGCCGGCGGAAGCCTTCATCGACGACGTGCGCGCCCTGCTGGATGGCACCGGCGTGGACGTGGAAGTCATCATGGCATTCACACCGGCCGTGTCGACCACGGATGGTGAGCTGTACCAGGCCATCGAAGCCGTCATCGGTGAACACTACCCGGGCGTGAGCATCACGCCATCGGTCTCCACCGGCTTCACCGACAGCCACTTCACCCGTGATGCAGGCATCGACAGCTACGGATTCGATCCGTCGATCGTCGCGGAAGACGAGTTCACCCGCATACACGGCAATGACGAACGCATTCGGGTCGACGCGTTCCGTCGCGGCGTTCGGGACATGCACGCCATCATCAGCACGGTGGTTTACGACTGAACCGCCGCACTCACGGGCTCGGCGCATGGACTGCGGCCCCGGGATCGCCGAAGATGATGGTTCGCCCTGCTGACGGGATACGCGAACCGGGTGACGGACTATCCGCTGGAAACAGTCATCATGCTGCTGCCGGTCATTCTGCCGGTGGTGTTCTGGGGCGCCTACCATCTGCATGCCGACCGTCACCTGCCCGAGCCGCCAAGCCATCTGCTGGTGGCTTTCGGCCTGGGCACGGGCGCTTTCTGGCTGGGAGCCAGGGGCTACGAGGCCCTGGAATTCCTGCACCTGAGACAGGACGCGTTCGCGCTCGCCCAAACCAGTCTGCCGGGCCTGTTCGTCTATTCTCTGGGCATTATCGGCGTGATCGAGGAAGGGGCGAAAATGCTGCCTTTCCTGTTGGTTGTCATCCATTTCCGGGAATTTGACGAACCCATCGACGGCATCATTTACGCATCGTTCATCGCGCTGGGGTTCGCCGCGGTGGAGAATCTCCATTACCTGGAGTATCTGTCCGGCACCGAGGCCTATGCGCGGGGCTTCGCCGGTCCGGTGATTCACATCGTGTTCGCTTCCGTGTGGGGATACTTCATCGGCAAAGCCGTGCTCAGCGGCCGCCGGCTGTTCCGCACCATCCTGGCCATGCTGATCCTGACCGCGGCCCTGCACGGCTTGTACGATTTCATCGTCATCGGCTTGCCCCCCGCAGCGCTGCCGTTCTCAGCCGCCCTGATCGCCGCGATCTGGATCTGGCGTCTGCGCCTGATCCGCGACCTGCACACAGCATCGGCGAACCGCCTGGAGAACTGAAGCTGGAGAACGGAAGCCGGGAAACTGAAGAAAGGATGCGGAATCGATACCGTGCCAGCCATCCCGTTGCGCCATTCACGCCGGACGCTCAGCGCTCGTCGCGCACCACCCTGCCCCCTTTCATCACGAAGCGGACATGCTCCAGTACACGAATATTTTCAAGCGGGTTGGCATTCACCGCGACGAGATCGGCGACCTTGCCCACTTCCAGCGTACCGAGTTCGCGCTCCAGTCCTAGGGCCCCCGCGGCCACCGACGTGGCCGTGCCAATGGCTTCAGCCGGCGTCAGTCCAATGCGCACCAGTTCGGCAAACTCCCCGCCATTCGCACCATGCGGAATCACGCCGGTATCCGAGCCGAACGCAAGGGCGACACCCTCCCGGTAGGCACGCTCCGCCGAGTAAGGCTGATTCTTGATGTCGTAAAGCCGCTTCATGATCGGGCTCGGAATCCAGTGCATGGTGCCGTCTGCCAGCGACTCCGGGGCATCGCCGACGACCTGCTCGAAAGCGTACAGATGGGGAACGAAAACCGTATTGTTGGCACGCATCAGCCGCCAGCTTTCATCATCCGGCCAGGGCGCCGTGTCCACGATGTCGGCGCCTGCCCGCAGCGCTGCATTGATACCCGCGGCCGTGTGGCCGTCGGCGATGACGCGTCTGCCGAGCGCGTGCGCGGTCTCGATGATGACAGCGAACTCTTCATCCGTGAAAGTCTGCTGAACCATGTGCGGGTCGTTCAGGCTTCCGGAATTGTAAACATTGATGATATCGGCACCGGCTGCGATCTGTTCGCGCACCACCCGGCGACAGTCATCCGCTCCGTCGCATACTCCGGGCGGGCTGATAGCCGCATCGACCGCGGGCCGGTAGCGACCAGTGCGCGAAGCCCCGGTCGGAGACAGCGGGCTACCGGCCACCACGATGCGTGGCCCCGTGACCCGTCCTTCGGCAATCGCCTTTCGCAAGGCATAAATGGCCTCGTCGTGCGCCCGCCGGCCCGTACCGAGATCAACCACGGTGGTAAAGCCCGCAGCCAGGTTACGTTGACCCAGCTCCAGCGCGACCAGCGCAAGATCCGCACCGCTCTGGGAAACCGTTCGCAATTCTCCACCCGGTGATGCCGGCGTCGTGAGGTGGACATGCAGGTCGATGAAACCCGGCACCACGTACTTGTCCTTCAGGTCCACCTGGCGCATGCCCGCATCCGCATCACGGCGGTCTGTACCATCCCGAAGATCCGTGATCCGTCCGTCCCTGACCACCAGGATGATATTTTCCAGCGGCGGACGGGCCGGGTCCGAAAGTAACCACCCGATCTGAATGAGTACGGCATCGTCACTGCCCTGGACCGTCCAGGGCAGCAACAACAGGACACTCGCCAGCAGGCGGGCCAGTCCTGACATGAGATCAGAAGTTGCGGCGCACGCTGATTCCAGCGGTACGCGGCCGGTTGGTGAAAATCGACAGCGGCACAGCCCGGTTCTCGACTATCGTGATTTCGGCCCGCTCGTCGAATACATTGTCGAGGTAAACCGAGAAGCGCCAATCGCCCGAATCCATGCCGAAACGCAGGTCGAGCAGAGTGTATGCATCCTGCTCGTTGTAAAACTCGCCATTTCGATTGAACTGGGTTTGTGTCGAATCGGTGAAGGAATAATCGGCGCGAACATATGCGTTCCAGGGTCCGGAGATGGTGAAGTCATATTGCAAAGACGCATTTGCGGTCCATTCCGGCACGAACGGAATGGGGTCACCGTCACGGCCGACCGGAGTTTCGACTTCCAGCACCGGCTGGTCTTCGGTCAGGCGGGCATCCTGGTATCCGATGCCGAGTCCCAGTTGCAGTTGGGAGGAAAGCTGGGAGAACAATTCAAACTCGAAACCCTCAACCCGTGCCTTGCCGGCGTTGCCGATAAAGTTGAAACCCTGCACCGGTTCCTGCTCCTGGGTCTGAATATTGTCCCAGTCAATGCGATACACCGAGAGGTTGGCGATCAGACCACCGTTCAGCCAGGTTGTCTTTACGCCAAATTCATAGTTTTCGATGGTGTCCGGCTCAAACTCTTCGGGAATGACGATGGCATTGCCAAAACCGGTTGAATTGGTGCCGCCCTGACGAAAACCTTCGGAGTACAGCCCGTAGAAGTGCACATCATCGTTCATGAACCAGGTCAGGCTGGCCTTGTACGTCACATCACTGTCGCCGGCTGACCGTGCAGGATCTGGAAGCGGCTCTTCGCCCGGATCGAACCCGCCGAACGGAAGCGTTTCCATGGAGAAGGAATCCTGGGAGTAATCGAAATAGCGAAGACCGACCAGACCCTGGACCCGTGGGGTGAAGTCGAAAGTCGCTTCACCGAAAAACGCCACCTGATCGATATCAAAACTGGAAATGCGCCCGAAGATGTCGGGTTCGGTTCCGTTGGGCACGCCATTGAGATCGGTGCTGATCACCTTGCTTTCGAAATCACGCTTCGATTCCTGGTAAAAGGCACCGACGACGTACTCGAAGCGGCCGCCCAGGTTTGAGGCAAAACGCATTTCGTTGGTCCAGATCTCACGATGATCCGGCTGATCGGTCACCGCCAAGGCGAAGGGCAGCGGAACACCGAAAAAGATCAGCAACTCGGTCGAGTCAAAACGGAAAAACACGTCGCGATCGAGAAAGGCCGTGCTGGCGTGAAGGCTGCCGAAACCCAGGTCGTAATCGAGCCCCAACTGGAAAATATCCAGGTCGTCTTCGTAGAGATCGACCGTGTACTCATCGGTTTCCAGTTCTCCGATGGACGGAAAGTAGCGCTGCTTGCCACCCAGTTCGGTACTCTGACCGGTATAGGAGGCATCGATGGTCAGCCGGTCGTTTGGCACCCAGCGTGCCGCTATACGTCCGCCGTAGGTTTCCTCATCATTGACGTCGTCGATGCCGAGCCGGACATTGTCCACGAACCCGGATTCATTCTCGTACCAGCCAACCGCCCGCACCGCGAACGTTTCCGTGGCCGGCAAATTGATGAATCCGTTGAATTTGGCGCTACCGCCGCCGTGTTCCGTCCATGCGCCGTCACCTTCCAGCGCACCGTACATCGACTCGGTGTCGGGCTTGTTGGTGATGACCCGGATCGTTCCGCTCATCGAACCTTCGCCGTACAACGTGCCCTGCGGGCCACGCAGCACTTCGATGCGTTCCGAGTCGTAAAGCCGAATATCGGCGTTGCGTCCGCCGCCGTCGTCCTCCGGATTGAACCCGGTCACCACCGCATCATCGTAGTAAACGCCGACCGTGGCAGGACCCACCGAACGGATACCGCGGACAATGTAACGCTTTTCACCCGGCCCCTGGTCCTCGGCGGTGAGCCCCGGTACCAGGCGTGCCCAATCCGCAAAATCCTCCACACCCTTGTCCTGCAGTTCCCGTGCTCCGAGCGCGCGAATACTGAGCGCGACGTCCTGCACCGACGCCGCACCACGCTTGGTCGCCGTCACCACGACCTCTTCGAGAACAGCGGCCCCGTCCCCCGCTGCGGTTTGCGCGGAGACCGAAGTCGACAGACTGAGCATGGCAGGTGCGAGCAAGAGCGATGCACTCAACCGGCGAAAAGCATGGCGCGATTCAAACTTCATTGAAAACTCCTGGATAAATGGGGTGAGGCGGCTGCCTGATAGAACTCTGTACGCTTGAAAAGATTTCGACCCGGCTGCCCGCCAGATCATCGACACTCAGCGAAGTGGCCCATGGTCTCGGCCATCCTTCATTACCCAGATGACCCGTTCCAACGCACGAACATCCTCCAGCGGGTTGCCCTCCACCGCGATCAGGTCCGCCCGCTTACCGGGTTCCAGGCTGCCAATTTCGGCCTCCCGCCACAGCATGGCCGCGGCGCCCGTGGTGGCGGTGGCGATCGCTTCCGCCGGGCTCAGGCCCACACCCACCAGTTCGGCGAATTCGCGGGCGTTTTCCCCGTGCGGGAATACACCGGGGTCGGAACCGAATGCGAAGCGCACCCCGGCTTTCCGGGCGTCGACCGCCGACGGCACTTCCTGCTTGAGTGCGAACAAGAATTCCAGTATCGGTCGCGGCAGCCAGCCCATGCTGCCCTGCTCCAGGGTTTGCGGGGTATCACCGACCGCCGCGACGACCGCGTAAAGGTGGGGCACGAACCAGGCGCCCGTTTTGTTCAACAGGCGCCAGGTTTCTTCATCCGCATAGGTTACGGTGTCGACCGAGTCGACCCCGGCCCGGAGCGCCGCGTTGATCCCGCTGGCATCACCCGCCGTGTTGCCGCCGTCGGCGACCACTGGCCGGCCCAGCGCGTGTGCCGTCTCGACGATGGCGCGCATTTCAGCCTCGGTGAAGGTCATCGGCACCGAAGGCACCGACAGCAGGCTGCCGGTGTTGTAGAAACTGATGACGTCGGCGCCGCGCTTGACCTGCTCGCGAACGGTGCGCCGGCAGGCATCCGCCCCGCTGCACACGTTCTGCGGTCCGCTGACCGCCTCGATATCGCCGCGGTAGCGCGCCGTGCGCGATTGTCCCGGTATGGACAGGGGACTCCCGACGGCGAGCACGCGCGGGCCGGCCACGCGGCCGGCTTCAATGGCATCGCTCAGCGCGAATACGGCTTCCTCGTGTTCCCGCCGGCCTGTGCCCAGGTCCAGCACCGTGGTGAACCCGGCATTGAGAAGCCGTTCGGCGTTCACCGCGGCCACGAGAGCCAGATCCGCCCCTGTCCGGGTCACGTCGTCGAGTTCGCCACCGGGTTCCGGGTTGGTGGTCAGGTGCACGTGGAGGTCGATCAGGCCGGGAAGAACGAAGGCCTCGCCCAGGTCCACGACGGTGGCGCCCTCGGCCCGCTCGAAGCCGGACCGAATCGATGTGATGCGCCCGTCGCGGATATACACGCTTTGTCGTTCCTGCGGGGGCTCACCGGGAACGGTCAGAAGCTGACCGGCATGAACAATGATCAGCCCTTCGGCAGACGGCTCAGCCGCAGACCCGGTCGCAACCGCCAGTAACAGCAATGCCGCCAGCCATCGTATCCGGACACATCCGATGCGTTGAATAAGCATGGACGCCATGGTGCGGTGGTGGTTGCATAAAGTACATTGAATTTTTAGACCCGGTGCCCTAACGACAACAAGCCATCCCGGCCCACCACGGCCGGCCCCGCACCGCGGCAGTGCGGATCCACCCGTGGCCAACGGGCACCCGGCAAGGCCTGCCGGGGCAGGATCCGCAACAACGCTAGTCCGCGCCGGACCGATAGACCTCCTCGAGCCGTTCGAAGTAACCGCTGACCTGCAATTCGATCACGGCGTCGTCTTCGCCGGTGTTCAGCCAGTACCAGCCGTGCATGCCTTCGATGGCGGCGGTCAGCCGGCCATGCCCCGACTGAACGCCGTCGATTTCCTCATAACGCACGGCCGGTTCATCCGGATAGGTGTAGGGCTCACCGTGCACGTCAACGTACATCGATTGCGGCGAGGTCCAGCTATACACCATGGTGTCGCCCGGCTTCATGTGCGCCTTGACCTCGACCTCCCCTGAAACCGGCAGGGGAATGGATACCGTCTCCGTACGGTAGGCACTGTCGGATCGTCGGAATGTGCCAGGTTTGGCCGGACGGATATTGCCCTGGATCAGCGCCGCCAGATCATCCTCCGGGGCTGCGACCGGCGCCTCTTGAGCGCTGTTCGAAGCTTCTCGCGATTCCGCGGCCGGCGCCGCTTCTTCTTCCTCGCGCGAGCTCAGGATGATCGCCGCCAGAATTGCGGCCGCGACCACCACGGCGATCAGGGTGGCCTTGCCGGTACCTGCCGGAGCCGCGTTGTTTTCCTGCTGTGACATGTCTAGAAATACTCCGTCAGGTGGATGCCCATCAAGACCAGGCCGGCCGTCATCAATACCCAGTTGGCGGCGAAAGCATGACGGTCGAAACCGCCCTGCCTGCGCCACAGGGTGAACAGGGTCAGCATCACCGTCAAGGCCACAACCTGCCCCAGTTCGACCCCCAGGTTGAAGGACAGGATGTTGATCACCAGGCCGTCCGGCGCGAGATTGTATGACTGCAGCTTGGTCGCCAGCCCGAAGCCGTGGAACAGACCGAAAATGACGACCGCGGCCCGGGGATCCGGTTGCATGCCCAACGGCCTGAAGCCTCCCATGTTCTCGAAAGCCTTGTAGGCCACCGACAGACCGATGACCGCATCGATCAGAGAGGGATTGGCGTGCACGCCTCCGAGCACGCCGACCAGCAGGGTCGTGCTGTGCCCCAGTGCGAACAGGGTCGCGTACAGCGCGACTTCGCGCACCCGGTGCACGAAGAAGATCACGCCGGCCAGATAGAGGAGATGATCCACCCCGGTGACCATATGCTTGGCCCCGAGGTAGAGATAAGCCAGAACCGCCGTACCGCTGTTCTGCATCAGGAACACGGAGTCGCTGCGGGAGACATCGTGCGCCGCCAGTACCAGCGGCCACAAACCCGCGGCCGCCACGCATGCCGCCAGCCCGAGCTTCCACGGGTGACCGGCGCCGAAAGACCGCCTCCGCCAAGCCGGGGTTACGCCGTTTATCACTCGAGGTAGGGAATCAGGCGGCCGAACACGATGACGCTCGTCCACAACAGCAGCGACAGGCCGGCAATCAGCCTCAGGGTAAAGGCGGGTGTGGCCGTGGGGTCTGCGGCGAGTCGATCCAGGTTCACCGAAAACTTGAACCACAGCAGGTTCAGTCCCGCCAGCAGAACCGCCAGCATCTTCAGCCGGAACGCCAGATTGGGGTAGTAGCGGAACGGATCGGCGAACAGGAACAGAACGCCCGTGACCAGGTTGATCACGAATCCGAGCACGGTAACCGGAACGAACTTCAATACCGCGTCCAAGGGGATTCGCCGCGCCAGACCGAGGAACCGCAGATCCACGACATACAGCGAGCCGATCAGCAGGATCAGACCGATGAAATGCAGGGTTTCAAGAGTGGGAAAAGCCCAGGGCGTTTCCAGAATAAACTGCGCCGGAGCGCTGTTTTCCATCCAAGTGAGAATGCTGTCCATGCCGTGCCCCTAGTAGAATTCCTGAACGTCCCAGTACGCGATCAGACGACCCATCACGATCACGCCCAACCACGCCACGCTCGACAGCGCGGCCATCGCCTTGACGCCGCCGCCCGGTTCCAACACACCGCCAGAGGCAAACATCCGCCGTTTCATCATGATCAACAGGGTGATCCCGACGACCAGCATGGCCATCTTGAGCCAGAACGGAGTGCTCTCGACAAAACCACTGGCGTTCGCGACGAAAAGCATGGTGCCGGAGATGACATTGATCACCAGTCCGATCAGCGCCACACGATATACCGGCCTCAACGAATCCAGCGGTATCCCGGGCGCCAGGCCGAGTACCCGGAAATTCATCATCAGGACGATTCCGGCCAGAATCGCCATCCCCACCGCGTGTGAACTCAACACGATGGGATAGCCCCACATTGTTTCCTGCACCATGCGAGCGACCGCGGTGCTTTCGAGCCAGTCAAGCACGATTGATATTCTCCTTTCCTTGTCTCCCGGTGAGTCACTGCCGCGACTCCCAAATTGCCCGGACCCCATTGCGACCAGGCCGCCAGGGACTTTGCGAAGGCTATTAGCCCAAACTTCCGTCCCGTTGGCAATCCCCAAATCGCAGCACTTATCCACACACCGCAGGCGGGTGGCGGGACAGAGGCCAGCAAAAGGGGGTATTCACATCGCCGAAGAGCGCTTGCACGCCGCCGGACCGATCAGTTGAGCACCTTCCCCGACGAAGATTGGCGCAGGGTGTCACGCGGCAATTCGCCGAATTTCTGTTTATAGGCCGCACAGAAGTGGCCCAGGTGCGAGAAACCGTAGTTCATCGCCACCGTGGTCACCGAGGTCCTGCGCGGTTCCATGCGGCGCAGGGCGTCGTGAACCATGTCCAGGCGCATCTCCTTCAGATAGCGCATCGGCGTGGTGTTGAGACAGGTGCGAAAACCGGCAAACAGTGCGCGGGTGCTCACATCCGCCGCCTCCGCGATGTCCGCCGGGCCAATGGCCTCCGCGAAGTTGCGCCGCATGAATTCCTGCGCCTTGCTGATGTAGGCGGGCCGGGGCGCGGCTTTGCCGGAAATCAGTTCTTCCTGGTAATTGTGATCCAGGCAGTTGATCAACGCGGAGATGAGCAGCGACGACATGTGCTTCTTGGCGATGGAAGATTCCAGCATGCCGCCGCTTTGAGTCAGCGACATCGCCATGTAACGCAGCAGATTGGTGACTTCACGCGCCGGTGCGGTGGTCAGGGGCACCGCCGGCGCGAACTCGACCGGCAATCCCAGGTGGCGGCCCAGATGCTGTTCCATCTGGCGTTCGAGATCCGAGCGCTCGACCCGCACAATCAGTTGCTCGCAGCCCTGCCCGAATTTCATATCGACACCCAGGGTCGGCGATATCATCACGGCCTGCCGCGGATGGCAGTAGATCGGTTTCTCGTCGACTGTCACGTAGGCTTCGCCGCGCAGGGGAATCTGCAGCAGGAAAAAGTCTTCGAACAGCCGGGGCTGCACGCTCACGCACGCCCCGTGACGGTGATAGATCAGTGACACGCCTTCCAACTCGGCCTGGCTGATCACCACGTCGAGGACCTGGTTACAGCCCACCACGTCGAGATGATGCGGCACGAACAGGCCGCCGATGTGCTCGCGGGCTGCGTCAAGATCATCCGTGGTGTACGGATTGAAACCGGCCAGGTGCGCGGTGGAACTCGCCAGTTCCATGTTCATTCGCTTACCTCCTGAACGAATTGGCATGGTGCGAACATCCTAACGCATATCGGTAACGATTTTGTCAAACTTCACTCCCCGGCCGAAAAACCCGGGCCGTCACTCCCCGAATGGAGCTCAATGCCGTCCCTGTACTTGCCCCCGCAGCATCGCTCAGCGGGCAGAGGTCCACTGGGCCGGCGAAGCTCGGCCGGTGATTGAATCGAGAAACCGTTCCAGCTCAACGGTGATGATGTCTCCGGGTTCTCCCATGCGCTCGTTGGCTCCGAAGTGTTCCACGTGGTCCACAGCCAGCAGTTTGACCTGAACACCCGCCTCGCGCAGCGCCTGCGCCAGACCGCGGGCCTGCGCATCGGAGCCCGGCACCAGGGATTCGACACCGGCCACATGCACCATCATAAACGGCGGAATGCCGCTATCCGGCCGTACCCGTGCAACCGCGACCTCGTCCCGCCAATCCGGCCCGTACAGGCCTTCGTAGCGCTGGGTGTTGGCTTCGACGCCGGTGTCCACCCCGTAGCCGCCTTCATTCGCGATCACGCCCTTGAGCAGCCCCAGGTCCTTGCCGGCCTCGCGCAGATAAACCGGATCGGTGGCCACCGTCGCCACCAAACTGGCGCCGGCGGAGTGTCCCATCAGGAAAATCTGCTCGGGGTCCCCACCGAATCCAGCGATGTGCTCGTGCACCCAGGCCAGCGCGTTGGCCACGTCCTGGGCGTTGCGGGGATGCCGTCCTTCGGGCAGCAGGCGATAATTGACGCTGACGAATACGTAGCCCAGTTTGCTGACGAAGTATTCGGGCTTGGGGTCGAGATCCTTCGACGAGGCCTTGTCTCCCACCCGGAACCCCCCTCCGTGCACGAAAACCATGACGGGGGAATCGGGTTCCGGTTCATTCGCCGTGTACACATCCAGGCTGGTGAGCCGCGTGTCCGGCGCATCCTCGTCATAAACGATATCGCGATACCACACCTGGAGGGTGAAGGTATGCGGGACATGCGACAATCCGCCGCCCACATGAACATGCGGACGGTCTCGCGGATCGGCGGCGAGCGGAGTGGACATGGCGACAGCCACGACGGCCGCAATAACGTAACGAAACCGCCGAACGAACAACTTCTTGTACATACTTACTCCCATTCAAAGCGGACGGTGACGCCATACTCACGCGGACGGCCGATGGTGCCATCGTCGACCTGCAGCAGCGGACTCATGAAGCCGCCATCGGTGTAGCGCTCGTCGGTCAGGTTGGTGCCGAATACCGACACTTCCCAATTGTCGGCCGGCCGGAACGTCACCCGGGCGTTGAGCAGCCCGAACGAAGGTTGCTCGTACTTGCCGCCGGTATAGCGGGTACTGTGGTCGCCCGGCACATAGGTCCGGTTGTAACCATCGGTCCACATGTAGTCGAGCCGCAGGACGTATTCCGTACCGCCGGAGAACGCACCGTTGTACTGCCCACCAAAGCTGTATTGCAGCTCCGGCGCCATGCCGAACGGTGCATCCAGGGTCAGCTCCGATCCTTCGGCAATGTCGGTGTAACCCGTATCGAGGATTCCGAAGTCCAGATCGAACTGCCAGTTGGCATTTGGTAGCCAGGTGGCCTCGACCTCGAGACCCTTGGCTTCCGCGGCCGCCGCGTTGGTGCGCACGAATGTCGGCAGCACCACGCCCGTAAACGGATTGACCACGGTGCCATCCAACTGGATCTGGTCCCACTCGGTGAAGAACACCGTTGCATTCAAGCGCAGGGTACCGTCGAGCAGGTCGGAACGCAGACCCAACTCGTAGTTGTCGATCTGCTCCGGCTCGTACGGGAAATCGAACACGATGGCATTGTTATCCAGGTCGAAAATCTGCACCCGCGAAATACCACCGGCGTTGTAGCCCTGCGAGAAACCGAAGTAGGTCATGATGTCGTCATTCCACTGGTAAGTCAGTGCCAGACGATAGGTATCCTGGTCGAACTTGGCTTCGAGTGGATCGATCAGCCCCGCGAACGCCGTCGCGTCCCCGCCGGGCAGGCGGCCCGGGATGTCGGTACGAAGCGCGGTCTGCGGGCCGAACACGGCCGTGTAGTCGACGTTCTTCTGATCGTGGTAGCGGGCGCCGAACGTGACCGAGAACTGGTCCGTCACGTGATACGTCAGCTCACCGAAGAAAGCATAGCCCTCTTCCTCTTCACGCGTGGCCGAATCCTGCGACGGCGGCACCTGGATGCAGGGTGCGAGACCGCTCGCCGGATTCCACGACTGGCATTCCGGGGAATTTGTCACGTCGTTGAAATCGAGCTCACCTGTCGCGAACTCCCACAGCGCCCAGCGCATGAAGTGGTTGTCGAGGTTTTCTTCCCAGCCGTACAGACCGACTACCCAGTTGAACCGGTCGTGATCACCGGTGAACTGGATTTCCTGCGTCCAGCCGTCCCGGTCGCGCACGCTGCCCTGGGAGAAGTAGTGCACCGTGGAGGGAACGAAATTGTTGTAGTCCCAGGACCATTGCTCGTGATAATGACTCAGGGACCGTACGCTGATGCTGTCGGTGATGTCCCAGTTGAGATCCAGGTTGAAGTTCTGCAGGTCGATGATGATGCCCGGCCCCTCGAAGTCGGACCGGTTTTCCATGTCACCCACCAGGCCGCCGGGAAAATCCATGCAGTCCGTGTGGCAGTTGAATGGCACGCCGACCAGTTGATAGTACTGGGAATTGGGCACCCAGAAGATGGTCCGCCCCGGGTCCACGGGGTCGACGAAACCGGCGTCGATACCGGGTTCACCGGGGTCGAAAATCGTGCGAATGACATTGGCCTGGGTGCCTTCGAACTGGATGTCCTCGATCGACAGACGGGCGGAAAACGTCTCGCTCGGCGTCCAGAGCAGGTCGCCACGCACGTGCTGATCGTCGATGTCACCGTAGGAGTTGTCGATGGTGATGCTGTCGATGTAACCGTCACGCTCGGAACTCGTGATCGAGATCTTGGATTTGAGCGTTTCGGAAATCGGCAGATCCGCGAACAGGGCAAGGTCCCGCCGGCTGTAGTTGCCGACCGTGGCATGGGCACGCACACCGAAGGTGTCGGCGGGCAGCTTGGTGTAGAGCCGGATCGCACCGCCCGTGGTATCACGACCGTACAGGGTGCCCTGCGGTCCGCGCAGCACCTCCACCCGGTCCAGTTCCATCACGCTGCGTTGCGACAGGGAAATGGAGCTTTGCTGCCAGACGTCGTCAACGAAGAAACCGGCCCGGGGAATGCCGCGCATGGCGAAGGTATTGAATGCCGTACTGGGGCCCGCGCTGACCATCACATTGGGCGCCGCGGCGACCACATCCTCCACCCGTTCGAGCCCGCGCAGTTCGAGTTCATTGCCGGAAAACGCCTGAATGGACACCGGAACCTCTTGCAGGTTTTCCTCGCGCCTTCGTGCAGTTACAACGATTTCCTCAAGTGCGGAAGCACCTGAATTGCTCTGAGCGTAAGTCCCCACGGGCAGACCCGCTACTGACAGGGCCACCACCGGCCCCCAAAGTGATAAGCCTCTACTCATTTTGACACTCCTCGCGTACTCGCTGTGTGTGCTCGTCATCGCGTGGCCGTCTGGTGCGGTCTTGGCAATAAAATTGTTGTATCCGCGCGCCTCCTTACGAACGGCTCTGATGCGCACACGGCCAGGCGGCCGTGTGCCGGTTGTTCACAGGCAATTCGCTCACCCGCTCAAAGCACTCCAGTTGTCCACCATGTAGCGTGCCGACTTCATCGCCATGGCTTTCGCGGTGAACGTGGAGTTGATCGAGGAACTCGTGGGAAAGACACCCGGCCCGCCGACGAACAGATTGTCGACATCGTGCGCCTGGCCGTGCCCGTTCAGAACGGACGAGGCCGGGTCCTTCCCCATGATGGTTCCCCCCATGATGTGTTGACCGCCCGGCGGACCGTGCCACGCTTCGCGGGCACCGGCGGCCTTGAAGATATCGACTCCCTCTTTGGCAGCGGTCTGCCAGAGTTTGCGACCTTCTGCGCTCATTTCGTAAACCACTTTCGCCAGCGGGAAACCGAAGGCGTCCTTCTGGCTGGAGAGTTCGATACGGTTCGTAATCAGCGGCTCATCCTCGCACACGCCGACCATGGAACCCATGTGTCGGGCGCCGTCCTGCATGAAGGCTTCGAGCTTGGCGCCGAAGATATCCGGCCGCGTCATGCCGATTCCGAGCATATCGTTGGGCTTCAGTGCCAGACCGATCTCCCATTGCCGGCTGCCGAACGCCCCGTTCGGGTCGCCCTTCTTGTCGAACATGTCCTGGGACAGCAACTGGCCGCCGGTGGCGCCCAGGTAGTTCTGCATGTCCTCGTCGAACAGCCCGGTAACCCCGATCGCGGGATGCGCCATCAGGTAGCGCCCCAGGGTCTCGCTGCTGTTGCCGACGCCGTTGGGATGGTTGGAATCGGCGGAATTGAGCAGGATGCGGGAGTTCTCCACGGTGAAGGCGCACAGGACAACCGCCTTGGCCGGCTGAATGAAGGCTTCGCCTTCGGGCGTGTAATACTCCACTCCGGTGGCTTTCTTGCCGGACTTGTCCATCATCACGCGGGTGACGTGCGCATTCGGCTGCAGCCTGGCACCGGCTTTCTGCGCCCTCGGCAGATAGATGGCCAGCGGATTCGCGAGTGCGCCGATGGGGCAACCGGCATCGCACCAACCGTCCCAGATACAGGCCGGCCTACCCTTGTACGGACGGGTCAGGATGGCCATGGGAATCGGCGCGGTGTGCATGTCCATGGCTTCGAATCCGCGCGCCAGCACCTGGCCGTGGTTACTCACCAGAACCGGCGGCAACGGGTACGGGTCACCCGGCGGCCGCCAGATTTCCTTCTCCGCGTCACCGGCCATACCGACTTCTTCCTGCACCTGGTCGTAATACGGGCGCAATTCGTCGTAACTGAACGGCCAGTCCAGGGAACGGCCGTAGCGGCTGTTTTCCTCGAAATCGTCTTCGTGGTAGCGCGGCCACACTGCGTAATGGTGAATGGCGGCGCCGCCATAACCGTGGCCGGCATTGAAGTTGAACCAGATGCTGTCCGGGCCTGCATCGGCAACGTGTGGTGAGCCCCATTTCAGGCGCCGCGCCCAGATCTGCGAACTGTACAGATCTTCCATCTTGCGGGCCTTGCCACGTTCCAGCACGACCACACTCTTGCCCCCTTCGGCGAGGACAGCCGCCATGAGACTTCCGGCCGCGCCGGTGCCCACTACAACCGTGTCGACCGGTTCCAATACTTTAGCCATTCCAACCCTCCGGCGGCATGATGTGCTGCATGTACGGGACATTCAGACGGGCAAAACCGTCCGGCGTGCCGTAGACCACGTCAATGGCATCCGACCGCAGGCACAGGTAGAAAAGAAAAATCGGGAATTCCTCGACCACGGTCCCGGGAGGCGCCATCGAAGCAATCAACTGCTCCAGTGCGGCCGCATCCAGTTCCTCGATCGACTTCCCGGTCGCGGACTGCGACATGCCGTTGGCGACCTCGAGTCCCCTTGCATAAAAATTCAAATACGGCGGCGCCACCTGGAAATACTTGGCGATCAGCAGCGCTTCGTTGGGATCGGCATTCAGTTGATGGTCGAGGAAGTGCACCACGCCGAGTTCCTCAGAACCCGGGACCATGCCTTCGGCGAGCACGCCGAGCCTTCTGGCCTGCTCGGCGGACAGCTTCTGCAACGGCACGTCCTGCGCCCGCGCCTCGGCGGGGGTGAGCAGCAGCGACGCGCCACCGACTTTGAACGTCAGGGCGAGCAGCGAGCCTTTGAGGGCCCGGTCGACCAATGATCGTCTGGTAATTTTCACGAATAAGTTCCTCGGCAGTTTGTTCGATTACACACCCGCACACCAACCTGCGCCTATCCGAAGAACGCAGCGGCTGATCCCCACCGTGCAGACACGGCAGTGGTCCAGACCTTGAAACGGGGGAGTAACTTCAGTCGCGTCGTGGTGACGAAACGGTTCGGACCGCCCTCGGCATTTTCCAGAGACCATCGAAAACGGGAAGGAAAATCAGGCCCGGAAGGATGATCCGGGCCAGGGCGATTACGATCGGCAGTCAATAGCGGTCCCGCCCGCAGGCGGGCCCGCCACGTGAGGAAGAACTCCTCAGAATGAACCTTTGTCGGCGCCTTCAACCTGAAAACCCGCTCCGGGATTGAATTCCTTCCCATCGGAAGCACGCACGGCGTTCACCCAGTAGGCCGCCGTGCGCCCGTCGCGCATGGGCCGGCCGGTGATGGTGATCTCCGTGCCCGGGGAAAAGTCGCTTTTCCGGATCCCGGCGCGCAGCAAGGTGCTCGGCCCTTCGGCCTCGAAGCCCCAGGTCGACGTCGTTCCGTCGTCGTTGGCCACCGTGACGATAAGCCAGGAGTGCGGGTTGGTGTACTGGAATTCCTTGACCACACCGGTCATGGTCACGGTTTTTTCCGGTTCGAACATGGACCCGGAGTGGTGCGCGGCGACCGGCACCGATGCGAGACCCAGCATCATGGCAAGCGCGGCAACATGCATATTTCTCATCGAAATCTACCTCTCTGATTCAATCATTTTCAATAAAATCGAAATCGCTGAAATCCGAACCACCTTCTTCGGTTTCGACGACATCGTTATTCGGATTTCCCTTGCACGCCCAGTGACGAATGCGCAGGAATTTGTCGTCGTTGGCGAGCTTGGTGTAGCTCTGACGCGTGTACCAGGGTTCCTCCAGCGCGGGCGGATCGAAAACCCAGACGTGTCCGACCAGGGTGGCATCATCGATCTTTTCCCAGATCTCCACGGATTCGACCTGCTCGGTATAGAACCCCTGAGCACGCTCGTACATGTGCGCCATCAACTGGTTCGTGTGCGTCACCAGTTTCTGCCCGTCCCAGAAGCCGATGGAATCCCCGTTTTCAGTGGGATAACGGTCTTCTTCGGGAATGTGGTCGCGGCCGTCCGTATAAATGCGCCGCATACTGTTGAACGCTTCGGCGAACATCCAGGTCTGATCCGGGGTGGGAATGAACTCACGCAAAAACGGCATATCCAGCCAGCGCGGATAACCCGGCGGAATGCACTGGCTCAGCGGATCGTATTCAACCCCGCGTTTACGATCCTCCACCGTCTTCATCATCTTCGCATGATACTCGGGCGTGAATTTCGCCGTGCTCGGCGGCTCGCCCTGCGGCGGGCCGTCCGGGTCGAACGCGGTGCCGCCCTTGGTACGAGTGTAGACCCCGCTCCAGTCCGGAAGGTTCGGCCAGGTCATGGGTTGACCGCCATTGGCTTTCTCCTTCATTGCCTGATACATCTCCCAGGCCGAGTCGTACTGCAGCCCGAGTTCCCTCATCCGCTGGATTTCCTCGGCGTAGTCCTCTTCCGCCAAAGCCGCAACAGGACTCAGCAGTACAGCGGCAAAAGCCACGAACACGAATTGCCTGAATGGTTTACAGGATGACATTGATCGCTCCAGATTCATTTCCCGATATTGAGGTGTAATCTGCCATTACACCGACTTTAGCACTTCTCCGGATACTACCGTCGCATCAGTCGCAACTCCCGGCTATCCGCAGATTGCAGCCATTATCCCGGCGCCGCAGAACTGCTCCGGCGCCGATTTGCCGGCCCTCCCGCCGCTTGAATTTGCTGAAAACGTCCGCTGTAATGAGCCCATGTTCACCCGGCCGCAGCGCCAGCGCAAGCCGGCCCGCCCGGCCGGATTCCGGCCCCGGCACCACGCAGGACGCCGAGGCCCCCAACGGGCGGCCGAAGACTCTTTCAATTTGTCCGCCATCCGCGAGGCTTGAATGAAAACACCCGAATGTGACCTGGAAACAGGCGTTTGCGCCCCCGCTCCCGTACCGCAAGAACCCGGGGCGAGCGCGCCAACCGAAGCCGCCGAGGAAATCGTGTATGTCGGCGATCCGATGTGCTCGTGGTGCTGGGGCATCGCTCCCAACCTGCAACAGCTGCACGAATTCGGCCACAAAAACGCCATTCCTTTCCGCCTCGTGGTGGGCGGACTGCGTCCCGGCGGCGGCGATGCCTGGAATCGACAGTTCAAGCAGTTCCTTGAACATCACTGGCGTGAGATCGCAACGATGACCGGCCAGGAATTCCGTTACCAATTGCTCGAGCGCGAGTCCTTCGATTACGACACCGAACCCGCCTGCCGCGCCGTTGTGGCCGCACGGCCGCTGGCACCGGAAAACGAAATGGACTTCTTCTACGCGGTGCAGCGGCGCTTCTACGTGGACAACGAAGATCCAAAAACGGTGGAATTCTACCGTCCCATCTGCGCCGAACTCGACATCGATTACAGTGTCTTTGCCGAACGATTCGACAGCGATGACGTACGTGCGGAAACCCTCGAAGAATTTCGCCTGAACCGGAGTTGGGGCGTCACCGGCTACCCGACGGTGTTCGTACGCGTCGGCGCGCGCCATCATCCGCTGGCGCGCGGCTACGCGACCTTCGACCAGATGCGCGACGATCTGATCCGCGCCGTGCCGCGCCTGTCCTGAGGATCACGCCTGGCCGTACGCCGAACCGCCCTGAAAGCCGATGAGCCGGCCGGCGTCAGGATGCCGGCGGCTGGTTGTCGATATCCCGGTGAATACGCCATTGTCCGTCAGCGCCGCGCTCCATCAGCAGCAGCACCCGGACGTGCCCCACCGCGGACTCTCCGGCACCGCCATCGACTTCCACCCGCGCCGCGCAGGAGTAAACCGCCCAGTCACCCTTGATTTCGACATCGTCGACCTGTTGCGTAATCTCGACGGTGCCCCGGTTTCCGCGACCGCGGTTGCGCTCGATGATCGCGTCCCGGCCGATCACCGGCGCGACCTGGTTGGGATAGTAGATGGCATCTTCGGTATACAGATCAGCCAAGGCATCGTAGTCACCGGATTCCACCGCAACTTCCCACTGCTGCATCGCTGCGATGACGGCACGCTCCTCGGCGCTCCAGGAATCTGCGCCGGCCCGGGCCGAAACCAGCACCGCGGCAAGGGCCAGGCCCGCGACCAGGGCGCCTCTGGAGATCATCAGCCGGCTCATGGCCTCGGCTCCAGGGACTTGGCGATGGCCCGTGCGTAATTCATCCAGCCCGACTCCGAGGTGGTGGAAAACCACGCCACCACCAGATCGCGCGCCGGCGAAACGTAAAGGCCCTGGCCGCGCGCTCCGCCCTTGTACAGATCACCGTCGTCCCACACCACGTCCCACTGGCGGGAATTGCAGCGGCGTTCGGCACCGGGGTCGAAGGCGCCCCGCGCTTCCAGTGCCTTGCGATAGAGTTCATGCCGGCAGCCGGTCTGGATGCGCTCGATCAGTGCCTCGGGCACCACGGGGCCATCGGCCACCACGGTCCGGGACGGCGTGTACAACATGCCGTAGCGCGCCAGATCGCGCAGCCGGCTGGACATCATGCCGTAGACAGCCGGACCGCCTTCCCGGTTGACGCCGAGCAGCCCGTCACCCTCCGCCCCCATTTTCGACCACACCCGCTCGCTCAAGAAGTCCGCCAGCCGCTGACCCGAAACCCGCTCGGCCAGCAGACCCAGCATCTTGGTGTTCAGGGACGAATACTCGAACACCTCACCCGGCGGCTTCGCCTCGCCGGCGGAAAACAGGATCTGGTCCGAGGTCAACTGCCCCAGGTCGCTGGTATCCCCCAGTTCGATGCGGAAAAATGCACCCACGGTGTGGAATCGGTCGGTACGTGACTGCTCGTTCTCGTGCAGGTCCAGACCACTGGCCATATCCAGGATGTCGATGATGCGAATTCCGCCCCAGTGACTGGCGCCGATTTCCGGCAGGTAATCGTCGATGGGGAGCTGCACATCGATCAGACCGTCCTGCTCGAGCAGTCCGACGGCGAGTCCGGCGAGTGTCTTGGACACGGAAAACCACAGGTGGTGGTCGTCCTCACGCATGCCCGGATAAGTCTCGAATATGATGCGGCCCCGATGAACCACCAGCCAGCCCTGGATTCGCGAACGGGGGTCTTCGATCAGCGCGTCGAGTGGCATCTCACCGAGCGAGGACTCGGCCCGCACGCCGGCCACACGTTCGTCGGGGCGGGTGCTCAGAACGCTGACCGCGCCGTTTCGCCGCACCAGGTTGTGCGGAATGAACTCTTCCCAATGCAAAAACGTGTAGAGATTGGGATCGCCGGTGTAATAGGCATTCGTCGCGGTGAAGCCCTGGCGCATCAGGTAGCTCAAGGCGGCCGGCAGCCCATCACGCGCCTCGGAGACGGGGATGCCACGCGGCGGCGACACCGAACCGTCGGGTGCCTGCGCCCCGGCCGGTGTGGCCAGCAGTAACAGCAAGGCGCAAGCCGCCAGGCGCGGCATGAACTTCGGGCGGACTGGTAACAACGTCATCGGAAGACTCCGTCGGGGATGGCCCCGGTCAGGGTATACCTCCGCATGAGACGCATTACACACACCGGATGCAATCCGCTGATTGCAGGCAATATCCCGCGACCGCAATCCACCCGAGACAGCGCCCGTGGATTTTGGCACTCTTGAAACCCTCACGACCCGGCCTGCCCGCGCCGGACACGAAGCGGGCACCGGTTCTCTGCAGGAAACCATCGATGCCCACACAGCCTTCCGATCTGGAAATCGCCCGCGCCGCCCGGAAACTGCCCATCGCGGCCGTCGCTCACGGACTGGGAATCGAACCGTCCGGCCTGGTGCCCTACGGCCACGACAAGGCCAAGATCCATTACCGCTGTCTCGATCAACTGGACAGCCGCGACGACGGTCACCTGATTCTCGTCACCGCGATATCGCCCACCCCGGCCGGCGAGGGAAAAACCACCACGACCGTCGGCCTCGGCGACGCCCTGTGCAAAATCGGGCGCAAGGCCATGATCTGTCTGCGCGAACCGAGCCTGGGACCCTGTTTCGGCATGAAAGGCGGCGCGGCGGGTGGCGGCTACGCGCAGGTCGTACCCATGACCGACATCAACCTGCACTTCACCGGCGATTTCCATGCCATTGGTGCGGCGCACAATCTGTGCTCGGCCGTGATCGACAACCACGTCCACTGGGACAACACCCTGGACATCGACCCGAGAAGGGTCACCTGGCGCCGGGTCATGGACATGAACGATCGCGCCCTGCGCGAGATCACCAGCGGACTGGGAGGACCCGGCAACGGCGTGCCACGGCAAACCGGTTTCGACATCACCGTGGCGTCGGAGATCATGGCCATTTTCTGTCTGGCCACGAATCTCGAAGATCTGCGCGATCGCATCGGGCGAATCGTCATCGGTGAAACCCGCGATCGCCGTCCGGTCACCGTCGAACACCTCCAGGTCGCTGGAGCCATGACCGCGCTGCTGCGCGATGCATTTCAGCCCAACCTGGTGCAGACCCTGGAAAACAACCCGGCACTGATGCACGGCGGACCGTTCGCCAACATTGCACACGGCTGCAATTCGGTCATCGCCACCCGCACCGCGTTGAAACTGGCGGACTACGTGGTCACCGAAGCCGGCTTCGGCGCCGACCTCGGGGCCGAAAAGTTTTTCGACATCAAGTGCCGCAAGGCGGGCCTGCGCCCTGCCGCCGTCGTCCTGGTTGCAACCACCCGCGCCCTGAAGATGCACGGCGGCGTTTCCCGCGACGATCTCGAGCGCGAGAACTGCGCCGCCCTGCGCAAGGGCTGCGCCAACCTCGGCCGGCACATCCGCAACCTGGGCCACTTCGGGGTACCACTCATCGTCGCGATCAACCGGTTCACCACCGACACACCGGCCGAACACCAGGTCATCCAGTCCTGCTGTGAGGAACTCGGTGTCGACTGCGTGGTAGCCGACCACTGGCGAAACGGCGGCGCGGGTGCCAGAGAGCTGGCCGGACGCGTGGTCGAACGGGTCGACAGCCGGACCGCGCAGTTCCGCACCCTGTACGACGACGACATGAAACTGTGGGACAAAACAAGACACATCGCCCGGAGCCTCTACGGAGCCGAAGACATCATTGCCGACAAGAAGGTTCGTGCGCAGTTCGCCGCGCTGGAAGCAGCCGGTTATGGCCGCTTTCCGGTGTGCATGGCCAAGACGCAGTACAGCTTTTCCACCGATCCCCTGCTACTGGGCGCGCCCAGCGGCCACGATGTGCCGATCCGGGAGGTTCGGCTGGCAGCCGGGGCAGAATTCGTGGTGGTGATCTGCGGCGACATCATGACCATGCCCGGGTTGCCGCGCAGACCGTCTTCGGAAACCATTCGGGTGGATGCCGATCGGGAAATTGAAGGACTGTTCTGATCGTTCCCGGAGTACCGAATAAAAGCGAACCAGCGGCGCGACCGTCCGCAGTGCCACGTCGCCAGTTCGCATAACGTGCATCCCTGCGCAGCACGTCCCTGGCCGCCGTGTCCAAACCTGTCTTCTTCCCTGAAGTGCGGTGCGCCCCTGTTAGAGACTGAGCGTCATCCGTGACGAGAGAACCTCCTCGGCAACCCGGGAAACGGGTCGCGGTGTGCTTCCGTGTCGGGGGGGGATGTGTTCATCCATTGTCCTGACACCACAGCTATATGTATGCAACATTCGCGCCAGAACAAGTGAATTGCCTCAGCTTATTGTTTTTTCGGCTTTTTTCTAAATTTACAAAAATTTTTTCGGCACCCCCGACGCATGTCGCACTGACTAGTCTCGTCGCCGCATGACGCGAATGGTCACATTCCGGCAGGCCGTGAGATAAAACCTATACTTAGTCTGAGACGGAACCAGAAGTGGACCCGGTCGGCCGTACGATGACAGGGGACTCACAAGGACCTCGCATGGTCATGACACTGTCGAAATCGCGACATCCTCACACGCTTGCGACCTTGTTCCTGCCCGGACTGATCGCAACCGCGCTGGCCGGCACGGCCGCGGCGCAGAGCACGGTCGCGCTCGAAACGCGGCAGGACCGGCTTCAGGCCCTGTCCACGGCACTGCTGCAACGCGACTCCGAAGACCGGCGACAGGCGCGCGCATTCGCCACCTCCGCGGGATTGCCCCTGCGCCGTATTCTCGCGGATGAGCGGGTGCTGGAACTGCAGCGCATCGCACCCGGCATCGGGCCGGTCTTCTACATCACCAACAACATCGTCGCGGCCGACACCACCTCCACCGACGAAGTGTGGCCCGGCGGTTCCGCCGGACTGAACCTCGACGGCGCCGGCATGACCATGGCCGAGTGGGACGGGGGCGCGGTATTCCCGGACCACCCCGACTTCACCGGCCGCCTGACCCAGATCGACACCCCCGCCGAGGTCAGCGGCCACTCCACCCACGTGGCCGGCACCCTGATCGGCGCCGGGAACGCCTTCATCGATTCCCGCGGCATGGCCCATGCGGCGCACCTGAATGCCTACGACTGGAATTCGGACACCGCGGAAATGGCCGCCGCAGCGGCCGGCGGGCAACTCGTCTCCAATCACTCCTACGGGGTCGCGGCCGGCTGGCTCCACATCGGCGACCTGCCACCCGACAACTGGTGGTGGATCGGCGGCGCAGCCGACACCGACCTGGAAGATCCCAATTTCGGTTACTACGATTCCGAATCGCAGTTGTGGGACCAGATCGCCTTCGACGCCCCGTACTACCTGATCGTCAAGGCCGCCGGCAACGACCGCTCGGATTACGGCCCGCCGGATGGCGAGGAATACACCATCATCGATCAGGACGGCAACTTCGTGGCCACCTCGACCCTGCCCCGCCCGGCCGATTGCGCGCCCGCCGGTTACGACTGCCTGCCGACCCACAGCGTGGCCAAGAACATCCTGACGGTCGGAGCAGTTGACGACCTGCCGGGCGGCTATTCCGAAATTGGCGGGCCGTCCCAGGTGGTGATGTCCGAATTCAGCAGTTGGGGACCGACCGACGACGGCCGCATCAAGCCGGACCTGGTCGGCAACGGCGTCTTCCTGTTCTCGGCCTGGCCCGACGACCCGTATTACGCCCTGGCCGCAGGCACGTCGATGTCGACACCGAATGTCAGCGGATCCCTGCTGCTGTTGCAACAACATTACGAAAACCTCAACGGTCCCGGTCAGTATCTTCGGGCCGCCACGCTGAAGGCGCTGGCGATTCATACCGCGGACGAATCGGGTCCCGCTCCTGGACCGGATTACGCTTTCGGCTGGGGCCTGCTGAATACCCTGGCCGCCGCTGACGTCATCAGCGGCGCTGGCGCGGACCACCAGATCATCGAGGCCGCACTTCTCAACGGCGCCCAGGACAGCTACCCGGTCACGGTATCGCAGGCGGGAGCGGTGCTCACGGCGACGCTGGTGTGGCCCGACCCGCCGGGCACGCCGGCGGCCCCGGCGCTGGATCCAACCGATCTGATGCTGGTGAACGACCTCGATCTGCGCATCATCCGCGGCGGCAGCACCTGGCTGCCCTGGGTACTGGACCCGGCCAACCCCGCGGCGGCGGCCACGACCGGCGACAACATTCGCGACAACGTGGAGCAGGTTCGCATCGTGGACGCCGGCATCGGCTCCTACACCGTCGAAGTCGGCCACAAAAGCACCCTGCTCGACAGCCTGCCGCAGGACTACGCCCTGATCATCAGCGTCGATCCCCCGCCACCGGTCAGCAGCGGCTTCATCATCGACGAGGACTTTTCCGGAGGGCTGCCGCCCGGCTGGTCGGTGGAAACCGTGAGCGGAGTGAGCTGGACCATCCGCACCCCCGTCAATGGCGATCCGCGCTACGACAACCTGACCGGCGGGACGGGCCAGTTCGCCATGGTGGACAACAACTTCTCCCATCGGACCGTAACCTCGCTGCGCACCTCGGTGCTGGACCTGTCAGCGGCCGAAGAAGCGGTTCTCCGCTTCAGCAGCCGGTTCTCCATGGACACCTTCGAGTCCATCAACGTCGACGCCAGCACCGACAGTGGCGGCAACTGGCTCAACGTCTGGACCTGGCAGGGCTTCAATCCCTTCCCCACCCGCTACGTGCAGGACCTGAGCAACACGATCGCCGGCGAGACCGGCGTGATCCTGCGCTTTCGCTTCGACAGCCTGGGCGAGACCCAGGGCGACTACTGGCAGGTCGACGACATCGAACTGGAAATATTCGGCGGTGATCCGCCCGCCGGCGACCCGCCCGGACCGCCGTCCGGCCCGAGCCCCACCGACGGCGCGGTGGACCAGTCCACCGACACCGATTTGGCGTGGTCACCCGGAACCCTGGCCGATTCCCACGATGTCTATTTCGGCACCGTGAACCCGCCGGGCGGCAGCGAGTTCCGCGGCAACCACCCGGGCACCAGCTACGATCCCGGGCCGCTGCAGATGGGGACCACCTATTTCTGGCGGATCGACGAGGTCAATGCCGACGGCAACACCCCCGGGCCCGTCTGGTCGTTCACGACCGCGGCCCCGTCATCGGAAATGATCTACATCGACGGATTCGAAACGGCGGCCGAACCTCCGGCCAAGGGCCGCTGGACCGCGACCGTCGGCGTTGCGATCGCCGACCAGGACGACCAGCCCGAAGAAAGTGTCACGGTAGAAGGAAACTGGAGCGACGGTGCCAATGGCAGCGATTCCTGCACGACGGGCGGCGACGGTCGCTGTTCGGTCTCCAAGCGCAATCTGAAACAGAACACGCCCAGCGTCCGGTTTACCGTCACCGAGCTGGTCAAACCCGGAGCCACCTACGACAGCGGATCCAACACCGCCGGCGACTCGGTCGTCGTCAGCCAGAACGACATCGATCAGGTCCCCGCGGCCGTGGATGACGCCTATGCCACCGATGCCGACAGCGCGGTCAGCGGTAACGTCCTGGACAACGACGACCCGGGGAACGGCCCCTCGTCGATCGACAGCCATACCCTGCCGGCGGATGGTTCACTCAGCCTGGCCGACAACGGCACGTTCACGTACACGCCGGATGCCGGCTTCACCGGCGAGGACGCCTTCACCTACCGGATCATCGACCAGGATGGCGACCTCAGCAACACCGCGACGGTGACACTTTCCGTCGGCGGCAGCCCTCCGCCGCCCCCGCCCGGCGACCTGCAGCTCGATGCCCGGCCCTATAAGGTCAAGGGTGTGCAGCACGTCGAGCTGACGTGGCAGAACTTCAGCGGACCCGATGTCGACATCCGGCGCGACGGCGGAGCCCCGACCACGACCGCGAATGACGGCAGTCACATCGACAACATCGGCGTCAAAGGCGGTGGACAATCCTACGTCTACGAGGTCTGCGAATCTGAAACTTCGAACTGCGCTTTGGCCGTGGCGACCTTCTGAACCGCGAGCTGCCACCCGGAATTACTGGAAGTGATCCGCCCTGAAATGTGTTCCGTGCCGGCACGTCGTTTTCCGGCACGCGACCGAGGCAGTGCCATTTGCAAAGAACCGGCCATTTCCGGCTGGCCGGTCACCCGGCAGCGGGCTAACATGACCGGCTTCAGCGGACACCAGGCGATATCGGCGGGCAGAATTCAATATCCGCCTGATCGGGATCGCTCGCTAACGTGCAGGATCAACGCAAAACCCACTCATGGCTTTTCACCTGAACTATCGCTCACCGTACGATTTCGACGCCGTGCTCGGCTTTCTGGCCCGGCGCGCCATTCCGGGCGTCGAAGACGTTTCGGGCGGACGCTACCGGCGCCATATCCGGCTGAGCGGAAACACCGGCAGCCTGTGCGTGGCTCGGATGCCCGGGCATGACCGGCTGATTTGCGAAATCGATCTGACCGGCGCCGTCCCGCCTGAACCGCTGGTCCGCCGGGTGCGCCGCATGTTCGACCTCGACGCCGACCCGGACGAAATTCAACGCGGCCTGAGAACCGATCCCCGGCTCGCGGCTATCGTACGGCAGCGACCGGGCTTGCGTATCCCCGGCGCCTGGGATGCGTTCGAAATCGCCGTGCGCGCCGTGGTCGGTCAGCAGATTTCGGTCACCGCGGCCACGACCGTCATGGGCCGCATCGCCCGGGATTACGGAACCGGCGACACCCAGGGAAGCGTGTTTCCCTCGCCGCGGGAACTGTCCGTCATCGAACCCGGTGACCTGCCGATGCCAGGGGCGCGAGCCAGGGCCATCCGCGAACTCGCGCGTGCGGTGCTGGACGGGCGGGTCGAACTCGATACAGGCCGGCCGGAGGAACGGGTACGCCAATTGACCCTCTTGCCCGGGATCGGACCCTGGACCGCGAACTACATCGCCATGCGCGTGGGCGGCGACCCCGATGCTTTCCCGGCCGGCGACCTGGTGCTGCTGCGTGCCGCGGAATCGCTGTTTGGAATCCGCGGCCAACGCGAGCTGGAAACCCGGGCCGAAGCCTGGCGGCCCTGGCGCGCCTACGCCGCGATGCACCTGTGGGCACAAGCCGGTGTTCCGGACTGCCCCGGGGAGTCGAACCGCCCCGGTGTGTCGCAGGGCCGTGATCGCCACACGCCGGCAAGCCCCCTGCCCGCCACCGAACAGGAGTCGAATCGAGCGTGAAATACACTGAATGTCCAAGCCCGTTGGGCTGCCTGCTACTGGCGGCCGACGAGACCGGCCTGCGCCATATTGGCTTTCCCACCGGCAAGGGCCGGATCGAGGCGGCGTCAACGTGGCGCCGAGACGACGACGCATTCTCGTCCGTGCGAAAACAACTGGACGAATACTTCACCGGCCGCCGCCAGCAGTTCGAACTTCCACTCGCCCCCATCGGCACCCCGTTCCAGCGTGAGGTCCTGAACGCGCTGCTCGACATTCCCTACGGCGAGACCCGCTCCTACGCGGATGTCGCGCGCGCCATCGGGCGCCCCAGGGCGGTCCGCGCCGTGGGCGCGGCCAACGGCCGCAACCCCTTACCGCTGGTCATCCCCTGCCACCGGGTCATCGGCGCGGACGGCAGCCTGACCGGGTTTGGCGGCGGTCTCGAAGCCAAACGCTTTCTGTTGCGGCTGGAACGCAGCCCCGGGATATGACGCCCCGGCAAATCCGCGCCGGACCGTCATTCTCGGCATTCTACGCCCGCCCTCGAGAATCACACGCAACAGGACTGTCCTTGTCAAAGGGCCGGTGTCTGGGCGATGTGATTGAGCATGACTGGTGACCCGGCTGGACCCAACGCAGCGGCTGTCCGGCGCCCACGCCTTGCCGGGGAACCAGAACATCCTATAGTCTAGGCCAATCATCGAGGGAGAACCGTCATGCAATCGATCATCCGGCCATCCACATGGGTCGCTGTTTTGCTGTTCGCGACTTTGTCACTGACCGCGGGAAGCGCAACCGCCCAGGGCACGCTGTACCTGGTCGTCGACGAGGGCAGCGATGCCTTCTACACCGTCAACACCACAACGGCTGCCGTCACACAGATCGGCATGACCGGCTCGATCGACGCCTCCGCTGAAGGCCTGGCGCCAAGCCCGTCACCCCATACCTTCCTCTACTCGGTGGACAACAGCGATAATCTCGACGAAGTCAACATCGACGGCTCCGGCTACATCCGGATCACCGACGACATGGGATCCAATTGTGATCGCGGCCTCGCCTACAACACCGAAACTGGTGTTCTTTACGGCTCTGACAGTGACAATCTCTGCTCGATCAACCCGGCAACCGGAGCCGTTACGGAACTGGCACCTACGCCAGGAAGCGACACCGAAGGCCTGGCTGCCGATCCCGTCAACAATTACGTTTATGGGATCGATAACGACGAGAATCTCGTCCGGTACGATGCCGGCACCGACTCCTGGACCACGATCGGCGATACGGTGAATATCAGCGACGGTAATGACATCGGTGTCGCGTACGATCCGGATAGCCAGACGCTGTACGCCGTCGACAATGATGGAATCCTGTACACGGTGAACACCAGCACGGGAGAGGCCACCGAAGTGGGCGATACCGGCCTGGGTAGCGGTCTCGACGTGGGCCTGGCCTTCGTCGCGGGCAGCGCCGCACCGGCGGAGCGGGCGACGTTCCGCGTGCGCAAGCACTTCACCGACGGCAATACCGCGGATGTCGAAGTCACCCTGTCGTGCAACACCGGCCTGCCGCTCGAGCAGACCGCGATGATTTCCGAGACCGAAGGGGTACTGTTCGTCGTCGAGGAATTCGACGAAGGCGAACTGGACTGTGCAATCACCGAGGCTGAAATTCCCGGCTATGACGTGGAGTACGACACCGGCGCGGACACCAGCGACGAGTCATGTGCCTACGAAAACCTGGAATTTGGAGGGCGCTTGAACTGCGTCATCACCAATTCACCCGCCCCGGTCGATGTCGTCATCACCAAGGACTGGGTGTTCGAAGGCTCCACCGACGGCAGCGGCGTCAATCTCGACTACGACCTGACCCTGTACTGCGAAAACGAGATCATCGATGGCACGGATCTCAACGGTGAAAACGACGTCGACGTCATCCAGGGCGATGACGATGACGACGATGATCCGGGCGATTGCGGACGCTTCCTCTTCAACCAGGAAGGTCCGCAGGGCATTGTGGTGATCGGCGCCAACTGGTGCAAGAGATTCTATGGCGACGGTCCGGGCACGGATATGCGCACGGCCGAGGTCATCCCGGGTTTCCCCGAATCCACATGCTATGTCCAGGAACGGGTTTACGATCAGGCGATCGAAGTCGACAACGGCTGCTTCGACCTGACCGTCAGCGCCGGACAGGGCGCCTCCTGCACCGTCACCAACACGGTGTTCTTCGAGGGCATCCCCACGCTGAACCAATACGGCCTGGCCGTGCTGGCCCTGCTGATGCTCGGCTTCGGCGTCATCGGATTCCGCCGGTTTACCTGAACCTGAGAAGAACGCCGGGCCCACGCCCGGCGTTCCCCCAATAAAAATGGGGTCAGAGTAAAGGGACAGAGTGGCGCACTCTGTCCCTTTACTCTGACCCCATTCTTTCTGACCCCGTTTTTTTTCGCCCATCGAGGGCAGGCGGAGGGCAGCCAAACGCTGCCCTCCGCCTGTCATCAAATCCGAATTACTTACCGAAATACGCGGTACCCCGGATTCCATAGGACCGGTAGCTGGGGACTACCGATGCACCGTTTGAGAACCCGAAGTCGAAGGTTGAGGTGTAGTAATTGTCGTCAAACGCATTCTGTACGTACGCGACCAGCCTGTACTTGTCATTTTGGATCCCGGCGCGGAAATTCCAAACGCTGTGACTCGGAATAAGGAACGGAAATTCATATCCAAGCAACGCTCCGGCCGTGCCATTCACATCATAAAGGTAATCGTCTTTATAGCTGAACTCGGCACGTACAAACCCTTCCCAACCCGTGTTCAGTGGAAAGTTGTACTGGGCATCTGCGCTGACTGACCACTTTGGCGCTTTGGGCAACTGCTGGCCAGAGAGATCCAGTTCGCCATAACCGGTAACCGCATTTTCAAACTCATCCCAATCGGCGTCGAGGTAACCTGCGTTAAACCCAAGTGCCAGCTGCGGAGTCGGCAAGGCCTGTAGCTCAAACTCGAAACCCTGACTGGTGGCTTTGGCCCCATTACTGACACCCTGAACGCTCCTGAGCTCCCCGTCTTCCAGGATAAGACGGCTTGCATTAACCTGCACATCTTCCCAGTCAATTCGGAACAGAGCCAGATTGGCGCGAACCCGGTTATTCAAGAAGTTCGATTTGATGCCAATTTCATAATTCCACAGCACTTCCTCGTCAAACTTGTTAACCGCATCATCGGGCGTCGTCAGTTCGAGATTGATGCCACCGGATTTCCAGCCCTTGGCGACGGTCGCGTAAACATTGGCCGTATCGGAAAACGCATAGGAGGCCGTAACCCGGGGTGCAATATCTTCCCATGTGTCTGAACTCGATTGCGGCGGAAGAAGGCTTTCAAAATCGATTTTCGTTTGACTCAACTCAATCTTGTCCTGCGACCAGCGCGCACCGGCGGTCAGAGTCAGCTTATCCGTCGCCTGCCAGGTGCCTTCAGCAAACAGGGCTTTGCTCTTGATTGTCCGGTCCACCGTACTGAGTTCAATGATGAAATGCGGAAACACTCCAAAAGTATCCAGCGTGGTTTGGTCGGCGCCGAAATTGATGGATTCAATTTCGTCATGGGTGTCCTTGGCCCAGATTCCGCCGATGATCCAGTTGAATGGTCCATCATGGGTGGATTGCAGGCGGAACTCCTGGCTGAAAGCGGTCTTCTCGATGTCTTCGAAATCTTCGTTGACAATGTCAAGGCTACCCATATCCAGTTCACCGTCGCGGTGAAAATCGGTATTGATATAACCCGTGACACTGGTAAACCTCAGGTTGTCGCCTTGCCACACAATATTCGCCGTGTACATCTGATACTCGTCTTTCACCACCAGCGGATTGTTATGGCTATACAGGTCAGTATTCTCCGGGTAAATACCGAATTCGGTATCATGCGGGCATTGCGGCGCGGCCACCGAACACAGGAAACCACCAATGGCACCCGGCACGTAAACACCCGTGGCAATGAGGCCAAGATCATCCTGCTCTTCGTCATTGAAGGTCGCTGTCAGGTCAATGGTCCAGTTGTCGGTGGGAAGAATGCGGGCCGCGATACGACCGAATTTGTGGTCATAACCGTTGTCCCCGCCAATAGGATGATAGTTATCTGCATAGCCGTCACTTCCGGCGATTTTTCCGCTGGCACGGAACATGAGTTTGTCCGACACCGGCAAGTTGACGGTTCCCACCGTTTCCCAGGTGTTGAAGCTGCCATATTGCACGGACACATTGCCTTCGAGGTTTTCATTGGGCTTGTTGGTCGTGAGGCTGATCACGCCAGCTGATGCATTTCGTCCGAAAAACGTTCCCTGGGGGCCACGCAGAATTTCAATCCGGCTCATGTCGACCAGTTGTGGATTGACCGTGGCACGCGTGGTGTTGAAGTCATCAATGTAAAACCCGTAGGAAAGTGAATCACCACCTACGTTGCTGATACCTCGTATGGCCAGCCCGTGACTCGAGGTCGAAACATTGCCGGACCGCGTGGCTCCATCGCTGATCGAAAGGTTGGGTGCTTTTGCAAAATAATCCTCCACATTTTTGATCATATTTGATTCAATCGATGCAGAGGTAAACGCGGTAATGCTTATAGGCACATCCCTCAACGTCTGCTCGCGCCTTTGAGCCGTTACGATCACCTCTTCAAGAGCGGCCTCCTGCTGTGCACTTGCAAGCGGTGCCTGCACACCCAGGCCTGCCGAAACGGCAACCAATAGCGCGAGATGACTTTCTCCTATCTTTCTTCTCATTTCTCTTAATTTCCTTGTGGCTGTGGTTCAGGTTTAATCAACAGAAGACTCGGTTTGAAATTTCTCAAACCACGCAATGATATGGGACACTTTTGCAATCAGGTTGCTGGGACGGACGGCCAGGTTGTGACCGGCGCCGGGAATACGCACCATCATCGTTTCCAACCGCCGTAATTTCAGCGCCTGGTAGAATTGCTCGGTTTCTGAAATCGGGGTTCGAGTATCTTTTTCCCCCGTTATCAGAAGAGTGGGCGTGCTGACATTGCCGGCCAGCGAAAGGGGTGAGCGTTTCCAGTAATGTTCCGGATACTCCCAGGGAAAACCGGGAAAGAAATACTTGCTAAAGACATCATAACGGTCCGTGGTAAGTGCATAACTGGACCAGTTCATGGCCGGATTCACCACCGCGGCTGCACGGAAACGGTCGGTATTCCCGATCACCCAGCTTGTGAGAACACCACCGGCGCTTCCACCGGTAATAAACAGATTCTGTTCATCGACATTACCCTGACTGACGAGTGCATCAACCCCCGACATCAGATCAAAAAATTCATCCCGAGGATAGGTACGATCGGTCAGGCTGGCAAACTCGGTGCCATAACTGGTGCTACCTCGCGGGTTGACAAATAACACCATGTAGCCGGCAGCGGTAAACAACTCATTCTGAGCGCTGAAGCGATCACCGTAGTTAGCGTCCGGCCCGCCGTGAATTTCCAGGATAAGCGGATATTTGCGCGTTGACCGGAAACCGGGGGGCTTTGCTACCCACCCCTGAATGGAGCGCTGATCGAGCGATGATTCAAACCGTATTTCCTCAACGGTCCCAAGACTTTTAGGCTTCAGCAGATCGTCATTGAAACGGGTGAGTTGCCTGGGTGTCTCCAAATCTCTGCCAGCTACCGCCACATCCGCGGGACGATGGGTTCCCGTCAGGGTAAATGCGATGTCGCCCTGCCTGGAAACGGAATAAGAACCGCTGGCATACGGTCGGTCCAGCACCGTGCCGCCCACGTTCCGCACCAACTCCGAAACCTCACCCACCAAATTGGTGAAGGCAATCCTGGTGACTCCTTGCGCAGAATACTGAAAATACAGACCGCGGTTATCGCTCCGCCACACCGGATCATGTACATCGTAATCAAATTCTCCGGTAATCAGCTGCCTGCCGCTACCGTCTGTATTCATCACGTAGAGTTCGGTTTTCTGGTAGCTCCTGTGCCTGTCATCAAACCCTGTGTAGGCAATTTTCAATCCATCGGGCGATACAACTGGGTGATTGTCCGGGCCGGCTCGGTCTGTAAGTGCCTTAACCTCGCCGCTCGCAATGGCAACTTCATGAATCTCCGTGTCGAATGCATCGTATTCCCAGTCAGGCCGACGATTGGCGCTAAGGTATATTTTTTGAGAATCGACACTCCATGAAGGCGGTCCATCATGGTTGAATTCACCCGACGTGAGTTGCCTGGCTGCACCCTCTGCCGGATCGACCGGGGTGACGAACAGATGTGTGTATCCCGGATTCGTCAGACCCACGCCGTCGGTTCGGTAAACCAGGTAATCAATCACCCTGGCCGGCTCCGCCCACTTCGCACCTGCCGGTTTGTCGGGCATTTTCACCAGTGGATGTGCCACTTTTGCCGGGACAAATTTCAGAAAGGCAAGGTGCTCACCATTGGGTGACCACGCCAGCGCCGAGGGAAGGTGCTCAAATGCGCCGACAACCGTGGATTCGCCCGTAATCAATTGGTAAACCACCACGAGGTGCTTGCCCCCGCGCTTGCCATCCTTTGCCGGGCGGTTATTGCTGGAGATGTAGGCAAGCCGAACCCCGTCAGGTGACCAGCGTGGCGAATCGGGGTTGATTCCTTCCGTGGGAATTTCGCGATCTTTCGTTCCTGCCCGATCCGCAAGCCACAAAGTCTTGCGCTTGCGATCCGTCATGATGTCAAAAGAATGGCGAATATATGCAATTCGTTTTCCATCAGGCGCGATGCGCGGGTCCAAAGCGAACGCAAGGTCGAATACATCTGCCGGTTGGAAAAGATTCAGCTCGTCACTGCTGACGGTCCGGGGCGGGAAAAGTACGGAGACCAGGGTACCCAGCGCAATCACGAGAACCACAGCGCCGCGCAGGAACACCCTGAATTTTATTACGCCTGTTGTTTCCGATGTAGCGGCCATTACAATCATCCATCGGCTTGAACGGCCACACAGGCCCAAAAATTGCGCGGGGGACTTTACGCGTTACACATCAGCGCATGATTTCTTATATGCATTTATGTGCTTAGTATAAGCTTAACCCCTCCTGTTAAAAACCCGAACACAGCAAAGGGAAACCAACCGTTGTTCCGAAAAAATGATTTTGTGAATTCGCCAGAAATTTTCGTCCCGCTTCTTGCCTCGTTGCTGATGGCCTTGCTCCCGTTTACCAGTCAAGCAGACCTGGCCCAAGGCACGACGGAAGAAACGAAACCGGCAGGTCTGTCAACACTTCATGAACGCCTGCTTACCATCGACACCCATGTAGACATACCCTCTGATTTTGCCACCGGCAATGTCGACCCCGGCGTCTGGACTGACGATCCAGTCAGTATCCCGAAAATGAAGAAAGGGGCGTTGGATGCCGCCTTCTTTACGGTATACGTGGGCCAGTCGGCAAGAACGCCCGAAAACTATGCCGCTGCGAAGGCCACCGCACGGAATAAATTTGCTGCCATTCACCGCATGGCGGAAGTTCTGTACCCGGAAGACATCGAGATTGCCTACTCGGTCGATGACATCCATAGAATCAACCAGGCCGGCCGTCTGGTCGCGCTTATCGGAATTGAGAACGGCTACGCCATCGGCAAGGATTTATCGTTACTGGCCGAATACCACGCACAAGGTGCCCGTTACATGACACTGGCACACAGTGGTCACAATGACATTGCGGACTCATCCTATCCCGTGGCGGAATTCAATGATGCATTGGTTGAACACAATGGCATTAGCGAATTCGGCGGCAAGGTGATCGCAGAGATGAACCGTTTGGGCATACTGGTCGACGTTTCACACCTTTCAAAGAAGGCCTCTCTGGAGGCTGCCCGTCTCAGTGTCGCACCGGTTATCGCTTCACATTCCAGCGCCAGAGCCTTGTTCGACCTTCCCAGAAACATGGATGACGAACAATTGGCCGCAGTGGCGGACACTGGAGGTGTGGTCAATGTGGTGGCCTATGCAACGTATTTACGCAAGGTGCCAGCCGAAAAGAAAAAAGCCATCGGCAAAATAGAAACCGACATGGGATTCACCAGCATGGCTGCTATTGGAAAAGCCACCGGCCGTGATCTAGCAGAATACCGCAGACGAGTGATCGAGTTGGACGACACATGGCCGCGCGCCACCGTCTCCGATTTTGTTGACCATATAGACCACGTGATCAATACCGTAGGCATCGATCACGTGGGCATAAGCTCAGACTTTCCTTCCGGAGGTGTAAGCGGCTGGATGGAGGAAAACGAGGCAATGGCGGTCACCGAAGAACTTCAGCGGCGCGGCTATTCCGAGCAGGAAATAGGCAAAATCTGGAGCGGAAACCTGCTCAGAGCACTCCGGGCAGCAGAAGAAATTGCTGCCTGCCTTCAGTCCGAACGGCCCCGTGATCCCGAAAACCATTCCTGCCAGGGTGGGTAGTCTTTCTGAACCTCCTTCAGTTCAAGTGTGTTGACCAGCGCTTCAACCTGTTTTCGATCGTGCCGGCGCCACGTCACATCGACATTGGCAAACCCATAGGTCAATGTCGCAATGACACTGGTATTGAGGCGCAGTTGCACCGGGTCAACCTTGTCAAAAGTATCTGACTCGGAGTGATAGTTGGATGGGTAATTACTGGCTGCCTGGAACGCTACCGTTGTCGCTATGCCCTCCAGCATGAAGTCAAAGGTATCCGTTCCGGTAGCCAGTTCATTGACAAAACGAAAAGGCCCCAGCCCCTCCACCGGCGCTAACAGTTGCTGCAAGACCGGCTCCAATTCAGATCGGCCGTTGGCAAAAAAATCAGTGATTTTTCCAGTACCCAGGTCCATTGCCATCGCCATCACGTATCGATCGAGCTCTTTGTTATGGCGCCGGACATATGCCAGAGACCCTTGAAGACCCTGCTCTTCACCATTGAACAGAACAAAACGTATGGTCCGTCGGGGCTTCAGCCCAAGCCTCTGTATCTGGCGGGCCGTATCAATCACGGCGGCAACGTTGGCTCCGTTGTCCAATGCGCCCGTCCCCAGCCCCCAGGAATCGAGATGCGCACCCAACAGCACAATTTCATCGGGCAACTCTGAACCCGGCAGCTCGGCCACCACGTTGGCGCTGGTATACGAGCCACCCGAGTTCACATCGATATTGACGGTAATCTCGAGCGCCTTTCCGGCCTGCAACAGTCTGACCGCCCGTTGCGCACCCTCCCGTTCCATGGTCAGCATGGGGTGAGCGTTCCTGGGTCCCAGGAATGCCTTGTGTTGGTATAAAAGGCCCTTCGGCCGGGTTGACATGTAGACAATGCCGGCGGCTCCCGACCTGAATGCCTCAAGCTCAATATCCCGTGCACGTGCATACTGGACAAACAGGCCATTCAACAGGCCGTCTTCGTCCCTGAGTTCACGGGTCTCGATAAGCACGAAGGAGCCATCGAGAGTATTCCCCATCCGTTGAAAATCCTCCTCCTCACCAAACCCACCGTACAGCAGTGGCGCAGTGACTCCTTCCGATGGAGTTGCTGTTGAAAACGGCACTGCCACAACGCGAGGTGCAAACCGTACCCCGTCGCCCTGAATGGCAACCTCAGCAGACCCGGGCAACCAGCGGCGCTCCATCTGGTAAGGCTCTGTTTCCACCGCGAGCCCCACTGAACGGAATCGTTCCACAGCCCACTCGATCGCCCGCTCATTGGCGGCTGACCCCGTGATACGACCGCCAATCTCGTCACTCAGAACGCGCAGGTCCTCCATAAGCGGCGTACTGGCAAGAAAAGCCCCGGCAAGCTCGGATGCATCCGGTTCCGCTTCGGCACCATCGGAATATGCCAACAACAAGAACAGAAATGCAGGTTGGCAGACTGCAACACACATTCTTCCGATTCCAGGCATGGCACACCTGACAATTCCAGAAAATCTTCTCAAGGGGCTTGGCTCCTTCGATTGCACGTTCAATAGCGAGTCATCCGCTATTTTGCCAGATCAGGCGCCGCGCCGGACCAAAGCTCTGCAAATAGTTAAGTAAAAATGGGGTCAGAGTAAAGGGACAGAGTGCGCCACTCTGTCCCTTTACTCTGACCCCATTCTTTTCGTTCTTTTTGGGGGCTAGTCCGGGTTTGATTCGATACGTGCCTTGATGATGAACATCTGGGTCTCGTGGGAAACACACAGTTGCTTCCAGCGGTCATCGCTCATGAATTCCGCGCGCCAGGCCATCAGGGTGACCAGGCAGCGCTCGCCCGGCCAGCCGAGATCCCGTCCCGCAACGATCCGCGCCATGTTGCGGCTGAGCAGGTTCTTCGGATCGTCGCCGATGGCGTACCGGATCACCCCGCTCTCCAGATCCGCATCGATGCGAATGAAGGTTTCCTTGTCGTCGAACATGGACCGGCCCGAGAAGAGGTGCTCATCCACCTGACGGCGATCCCAGCTTCCGAAGGTCCACTCGCCCTGACGGATGCCATCCGACATGTAATCGAACGCGACCTGCGCCGGCGCCTCGACGACGCACGAACAGGTGTGGCAGTACGCATCACTGATATCCATTGAATTCTCCTTTGAAGCCCGGTCGACTGGCGGTATCGAGCGCTCTCGTAAACGACGCGCCGCCCCGTCACGCCGGCGGCACCGAGCACCCATGCTAATGATGCACGTACGATTGCGCTACACTCGCGAATAATCACAAACCCGGGACCGCCGTCATCGCCGAATCAGCCGAACCCTTCGTACACGAACACTGGAAGTCACGCGGCGCATTCCTGATGGCCTGCGTGGGCAGCGCCATCGGACTCGGCACCATCTGGCGCTTCCCTTACATCACCGGGGTCAACGGCGGCGGGGCCTTCGTACTGATCTATGCCGCCTGCGTGCTGATCATCGGCATTCCGCTGGTGGCGGCGGAAATCGCCCTGGGCCGGCGGGGCGGCAACAGCGCCATCCGCTCGATGCAGAAACTCGCGACCGAGGAAGGCGCCAGCCGGTTCTGGGTGCTGCTTGGCTGGCTCTCGGTTCTGACCCCGTTCGTCGGCCTGATGCTGTACAGCGTCATTGGCGGTTGGGTGATCGACTACGCCATCCAGTCCGGTCGCGGCATGTTCGCCGGTGCCGACGCCGAGTCCTCCAGCGCGTTCTTCGCCACCCTCACCTCCAATCCGTGGCGCCTGCTGTTCTGGCACACCGTGTTCATCAGTATCACGATCGGTATCGTGGCCCGTGGTGTCAATGCCGGCATTGCGCGCGCGGTCGAATTGCTCATACCCGGACTCGCGGTGCTGCTCGTTGTGCTGCTGGTTTACGTGTTGTTCACCACCGACTTCATGAGCGGCGTGCGCTTTCTGTTTCAACCCGATTTCGGCAAGGTCAACGCCACCGTGGTGCTGATGGCCATCGGCCAGGCCTTCTTTTCGCTGAGCATCGCGGTCGGCGCCCTGATTACCTACGGCGCCTACATGCCGAAGCGAATCTCGATACCGGGCGCGGCCTGCACCATCGCCGTGGCGGACACCAGCGTCGCGATACTGATCGGACTCGTGGTTTTCCCGCTTGTCATTACCTACGGCCTGGAACCCGGCGAAGGCCCGGGCCTGGTGTTCGTGACCCTGCCCATCGCGTTCGGCTCCATGCCCGGTGGCGCATTCTTCGGCACCGTGTTCTTCGTGTTGATGCTGATGACGGCCCTGACCTCATCCATCGGCATGCTGGAACCGGTGGTTTCGCGCCTGGTGGAATCCCGGCGCATGGGCCGGCCGGCGCTGGCGGTGATCATTGGCGGCATCGCCTGGCTCTGCGGCCTGATGGCCGTGTTGTCCTTCAACGTGCTGTCCGGCTTCAATCCCCTGTCCTGGATTCCGGGTTTCGAGACCAGCACCCTGTTCGATCTGCTGGACTTCACCGCGGCCAATCTGCTGATTCCGGCCGGCGGCTTGCTGATCGCGCTGTTCGCCGGTTGGGTGATGCGGCGCGAGTCGATTCGCGATGAACTGGGTTTGCGCGACGGTGTGGTGTTTCGACTGTGGTACGCCCTGGTGCGCTACGTGCTGCCCGTGGCCATTCTGATCATCGCCGGCACCAACCTGCTCGGCCGCTGAGGCTCAGGGACCGGGCACGTCGCCGTGCAACACATCGCAGAACGGCGCGGCGCCGATATTTCCGCCTGAAATCACGCACACGACTTTGCCCGCCCCTGCCCGGCCGGCCAGCGCGGCGGCCACCGGGGCCGCTCCGGCACCTTCGGCAACCACCCGGTTACGCTCGAACAGCAAGGCCATGGCAGCGACGATTTCGTCGAGGGACGACACGACCGCACCGTCGGCGAGACCGGAGACCAGGGGCCACATTTCCTCGAGCACCCTGCCGATACCGATACCGGTGATGAAGGTCGGCGGCCCGGGAACTTCCAACGGCCGGCCCGCCTCGAGACTGGCCGCCAGCGGCGCGCAGTGTTCGGATTCGGCCGCAAGCACACGAACTCCGGGGCTCAGCGCCCGCATGGCGCTGGCGACACCGGCCATCAGTCCGCCGCCGCCGAACGGAACCACCACGGTGTCCACGTCCGGCAGGTCTTCCAGTATTTCAGCACCGACGGTCGCATCCCCCGCCACCACGTCCGGATGCGCCACCGGGTGAATGAAGGTGCCGGCCTGATCGGGATCACCATGATCATCCAGCACCCGCCACCACTCATCGTCGCCCATGGGCCGCACGGTTGCGCCGAATCGCTCCACGGCATCCACCTTGACCAGCGGTGCGTGTGCCGGCAGCAACACGGTCGCCGGCACGCCCAGAGCGCGCGCCGCATAGGCCACTCCCTGCGCCATGTTGCCTGAGCTGGCCGTGTAAACCCCTTCCTGCCGCACGGTCGGATCCAGCGCCGCGACGGCATTGCCGGCCGGCCGTACCTTGAAGGACCCGATGGGCTGCAGATTCTCCAGCTTCAGATAAATCTCCGCCGGGTCGGAATCGAAGTTCAGCCGGATCAGCGGTGTCCGTATGGCAATCCCGTCAATCCGGCCGCGCGCCGCGCGGATTTCCGATGCATCCGGAGCCTTCAGTTCAGAGCCCACCCGGACCCTGTGGCCCGAATCACTACCAGCAGTCATTGCAATCCTTCGTCATTGAGGGGAACCCGAACGAGACGGAGGAACGAGCGAATAGAAAATGCCCAGCACCTCCTCCTCACCGCCAACCCGCGTGAACGAACGAAACAGTTCCTCATGTGGCGCGCCGAAAGTCCGTACCGCCTGCGGGGTCGAGCCGGGCAATCCGGAGGGGATCAGGTAATAATAAGGACATTCCTGATCCGCGTCAGCCGCTTCTTGCAGATTCTCCCACGGAGACGCCACCGCCATGCGGCCGGCCTGTGCGGTGATCAGCGCCGGCAATTCGCTGTACACGCAGAATGCCGGACTGGTCAGTTCCCCGATGCGCTGCGCGTCCGCGATGAGTTGCTGCCGGGCACGCAGCACCTCGATCCCGGTGGCCCGATCGCCACTGCGGGTCCATTCATTCATGCGTGACAGAGCGGAGAGCTCGGTCGGCGGGGGCGAGACCAGGCGGCTGACGCTGCGGTACAGTCCGTCAGGCACTGTCGCCAGCACCACGATGGCAAGTAACAGGGAACCCGGGGCTGCGCGCAGGGACCACCGGCGCCACCGTGGTAAAACCGCATGCACGGCGACGACAACGGAAGGCACCAACGGCCACAAAAATCGGTTCATGTGCTCCGGATACGGCCAGGCAAGCAGTATGGCCACGTAGGCTGGAACGTACCAGGCGTCGGGGCGATTTTTCCGCAAGCGAAGCCACCAGCCCGGCAGCGCGAATGCCAGCACCAGCAGGCCGGCCAGGGTGGACCCCCACAAGTCGGACCAGCCCCGGAACAGCGCCAGCGCTTGATCAACGAGAAAAGCCACACCGGGTTCATAGGGCAGCTCGGTGAACTGATCCAGGTAACCGGGCGCATCCGGCAAACCGACCATCAGATACGGGATCGTCAACCAGCCCGCGGTCAAGCCAATCAGGGTCAGAACGAGGCAGACCGGTTTGCGCGCAATCACCAGGTGAACGGTGATCGCGCCGACCAGTGCCCACCCCGTGGTCCGCGTCGCAACGGCGAGCCCGAGCAGAATACCCAGAACCAGCCACAGCGGCATCCAGTCTCGGCGCAATGCCGCCAGCAGAAGAACCGCGGTGGTCAGTAACAGGTAGAGGTGTTCGGAAAAAAGGGCCGGAAGCCAGTGGAGCGCGACCGGATTGAATACGACGAGGATGCCACCGAACACGGCGGCCGCCAGCGCGAAGCCCTCCACCCGGAACCAGAACATGGCCAGACCACCCGCCAAGGCCAGTATTACGGCGTTGAGCAGGTAGGCAGTGCCGGTATTTCCCAGGCCGGCGCCCGCCAGACTCAGGACAAACGGAAACAGGGGTGGGTACTGGCGCAGATGCAGCATCGTCCAGGCCAGTTCCCAGGTATCCGGCCGCATCGAAAGCCATTCAGCCATCAGCAGATACCAGGTGTCGTCCCAATGGAACCCCGCCGGCGGTGCCGGCGTCACCATCCATACGCAGACAACCGAGAACAGCAGCGTGACGGCGAGCAGGGCCAGAACCCCACCCCGCGCCGGCCGGTGATCCGGCTGCGCCTGGTCAGGCACCATATCCGGCCACGGCACTGGAGGGGGAAACGGGCATGCACGAATAATACCCGCTCACGTCCACGGATGCCGCCACCCGTACCGTTCCCGCGGCTTCGCGAGTCATGGCGCATCAACCACTCGCATTGGCCACGAGCGGGTCGCTTCGCCTATTCTTACACGCCAGGGTCGGTTCGAAAGGAAGCGCTCCACCATGAGGCTGTCAGTGATCATTCCGTGCTACAACGAAGCAGCATCCCTGCTCCGGGTCATCGATTCCGTGCGCGCGGCGCCGGGCCCGGAACGGGAAATCATCGTTATCGACGATGGCTCCACGGACGGCACCGCTGACCTGTTGCGCGAACAGGTGGACGGCAAGCTGGCCCGGGTTATCTACCACGAACGCAATCAGGGCAAGGGGGCCGCGTTGCGTTCGGGCTTCGCCGCCGCCCGGCACGAGATCGTCATCGTGCAGGATGCAGACCTGGAATACGATCCCGCCGACTACCCGGCCATGATCCAGCCGATTCTGGACGACCAGGCGGACGTGGTATTCGACTCGCGCTTCATGGGTCACCGCCCGCACCGGGTGCTGTATTTCTGGCACCGCATGGGCAACGGTCTGCTCACGTTTTTGTCCAACATGTTCACCAACCTCAATCTCACCGACATGGAGACCGGCTACAAGGCTTTCCGGCGCGAAGTCATTCAGAGCATCGAGATCGAGGAAAACCGCTTCGGCTTCGAGCCCGAAATCACGGCCAAGCTGGCCCGCGGCCGCTACCGGATTTACGAAGTCGGCATCGGCTACTTCGGCCGCACTTACCAGGAAGGCAAGAAAATAGGCTGGCGCGACGGTTTCCGCGCCATCTGGTGCATTCTCAAATACAACCTGCGGCCGTGAAAATTGTCCGATATGCGCTGGTGGGCGGCACCGCGGCGGTGGTCGATTTCCTGATTTTCGCCGTTTTCGCCAAACTTCTGGGCTATCCCTACCTTCTGGTCGGCGCGCTCGGGTTCATCCTCGCCACCGCCCTCAACTATTTCCTGAGCATCCGCTTCGTGTTCACCAGCGGGGTGCGCTTCAGTCTGCGCCAGGAATTCGGCCTCGTATTTCTGATCAGCGGTGTGGGGCTCGCCCTGCATCAGGCCGTACTGTACGCGGGCATCGGCCTGCTGGGATGGGAAATGCTGCTGGTGAAAGTGCTGGCGACCGGATCGGTCTTTTTCTGGAACTTCGGCGCGCGCGCCGGCTACGTGTTTCGTTCCCCCGGCACGAACCGTAACGGCGGAGAAAACCGGTCGCGCTAGCGCGGCGTGCCCCGGATTGCACGGTTCAGCCCGTCCCCGCTCCGGTCAGGTTTTCGATGTTCTCGCACAGAAAGTCGATGAACAGGCGAACCTTCGCGGATACGTAGCGAGTATTCGGGTAGACCAGCCAGACCGGAAAACCCTCGTACTGGTAGCGATCGAAGATACGCTCCAGCCGGCCAGCCTCCAGGTGGTCGCGCAGGTACAGCTCGGGCAGACGGCAGATCCCCAGTCCCTCCACGGCAGCGGTGATCAGGGCGGAAGCGTTGTTGCTGCGCCAGTTGCCGTCCAGATCGATGCTGACCGTCTTGCGCGCCTGGCGAAAGCGCCAGGTCGCACATGGATCGAAGGTGGCGACCAGGCAACTGTGCCGGCTCAAGTCCTCGATGCGGCGCGGACGCCCATGCTTCTCGAAGTATGCGGGCGCGGCCGCCACGACATGGGGAAGTTCATAGACCTTGCGCGCCTTCAACGAGGAATCCGTCAAGCGTCCGTATCGAATGGCGAGGTCATACCCTTCGGCCACCAGGTCGACGATCCGGCTGGTGACGTGCACGTCGATTTTGAGTTCCGGATAGATCTGTCCGAACCGCACCGCGGCCAGGGAAATATATCGCTCCCCCAGAATATCGGTACAGACGATGCGCAGATGCCCGCGTGGCGCGTCTTCGAGATTGCGCACGGATTGCTCTGCTTCCTCCAGGCTGGAGAACAGGTGCTCGCATTTGTGAAACAGATTCTGGCCCGCGTCGGTGGGGTGAATGCGCCGAGTCGTACGGAACAGCAACTGGGTCCCCAGAGACTGCTCGAGACTGGAAATGCGCTTGCTCACCAGTGATTTGGATACCCCCAACCGGGCCGCCGCCGACGAAAACCCCCCACTCTCGACCACGTGAACGAAGGTATGCAGTTGATCCCAGTGCTTCATGACCGATTGTTTACCTCAAATAAACAATATTATTCCTGAATGCATATTATCAATATTGATTCATAAAACTATACTTTTTCGCCACAACACCGAGACGGCACACGCCGCGCCACCGGCCGACGGGTGAACCCTTTTACCGGTCCGCGCCATCACTGGACATTCATGAGGAGATCGTGTCATGGAATCGCGCATTCAGCTTGTTGCCCGCCCACCTCGAACACGAACAAACGTAAGCCGCGCCCGGAGGGCCCGGACCTGCGTCCTGATGGCCATTGCTCTTTCAGGCAGCGCCCTGCTCACGACCACCACCGCCACGGCTCAGGACGGACTGTTGGAGGAAATCATCGTGACCGCGCAGAAACGCGAACAATCCATCCAGGATGTCGGCATCACGATCACCGCTTTCAGCGGGGCTCAGATCAAGGAACTGGGTTTCGAGGACAGTTTCGATATCGCCCGCATGACGCCAGGCGTGCACATCAGCGGCAACAACGGCGGCCAGAAAACCCTGTTCACGATCCGCGGAGTCACCCAGAACGACTTCAACGACCAGACCGAAGCGCCGGTCGCCGTCTACGTGGACGAAAGCTACGTGGCATTCGGCCAGGGACAGGTATTCGGCCTGTTCGACCTCGACCGGGTGGAAATCCTCAAGGGGCCACAGGGCACCCTGTTCGGCCGCAACGCCACCGGCGGACTCGTCCACTACGTGTCCCGGCGCCCCACCCGGGAAGCAGAGGGCTTTGCCGACTTCACCTACGGGTCCTACAACCAGATCCGGTTCGAAGGCGCCGTCGGCGGCCCACTGTCCGACACGGTTTCGGGGCGCATGTCCGTGCTCTACAGCTACTACGATGAAGTGCTGGACAACGACTACCCGGAACGCTTCGTCACGCTCGATGGCAACCCGTTGGAATACGGCGGTGAGGATACCTTCAACGACGACACCCTTGGCCTGCGCGGCCAACTTCTTTTCGAACCCAACGATGATGTCGATGTGCTACTGATCGGAAGCTTCGCGCGGACCCGTGAAGGTACCTCGCCGTTCCTCGAGTTGCCCACCGTCCCGATCTTCGATGCCGCCGGCAATCACGTGGGCACGATCGTCGCCGGCCCGAACGAGACCCGGGAAGCCATCGCACCCGACGGCACGCCGATCGACCACCCCTTGTCCTTCGACGCCGACCTCCTGCGGCCACCCGGCGGTAATCTCTACGGTCCGAGCTGCACACCGCAGGACTACGAGGACCTCGAATGCGGCATGGATTTCGCCTTTGAAGACCTGAACTCAACCGACACCTGGGGCGTCCAGGGAAAACTGACCTGGCAACTTTCCGACTCGACCACCCTGACCGCGATCAGCGATTACAAATCCTTCGAGAAATTCCAGGGACTGCCGGCCGACGGCGGCCCCGCCTCCACCATCAACGTGTTGTTCGAAGCCGAGGCCGACACCTTCACCCAGGAAGTGCGGCTGAACGGGGAATTCGACCGCACGCGCTGGGTGGCGGGAGCGTACTACCTGAACATCGACCTCGAGACCGGCGTGTCCATCACCGCCGACCCGCAGGACCTGTTTCTGCCCCTGGCCGGCGTACCCTGGGAGGACACTGCGCTGACCCAGTTGGAAACCGATTCCTGGTCCCTGTTCGGCCAGTTGGAGTACGACCTCAGCGACAGCCTGACCCTGATCGGCGGCCTGCGCCTGATTCGCGAGAACAAGGATTTCGTAGGTGAGGAAACCTTTTTCCTCAGCACCGACCCCCTGACTCTGGAAACCCACACACCCCTGTTTTCGCCGCAACCGCAGCGCGCACACACCCAGAACAAAAACCTCTGGAGCGGCAAATTGCAGCTCGACTGGCAGCCGACGGATAACCTGCTCGTCTTCGCGGGAATCAACCGCGGCGTGAAAGCCGGCGGTTTCAACGCGCCGTTCACCTTCGGCGCCGGCTTCCCCCCTGAAAACATCCCGTACAACGAGGAAATCCTGCTGGCCTACGAGGCCGGCTTCAAGTGGGACGGATTGTTCGGCGGCACCACACGCCTCAACGGCTCCGCCTATTACTACGACTACGAAGACTACCAGGGCTTTTTCTTCAGCCAGATCACCGGCTGGGTGCAGAACGTCGACGCCGAATACCACGGCGTGGAAGTCGAACTGTTCTCCTCGCCCACGCCGAATCTGAGCCTGATGTTCAACTTCTCCTGGATCGACGCCGAGATCTATGACGTGCAGATCGGCCCCGGCATTTTCGTCGACAGCGAACCCAGTTTCACGCCCGAGATCCAGCTTGCCGGCCTGATTCGCTACGACTGGCCGCAGACCGTGTTCGGCGGCCAGGTCTATGCCCAGGCCAGTTTCAATTACGCCGACGAATTCTGGGACAACATTCGCAATTTCGACGCCTCGCTCATGCCCGATTACTTTATCGGCAACCTCCGGCTGGGCTGGAGCAGCGCCGACGACCACTGGGACGTGGCGGCCTTCGTCAACAACATCAACGATGAGCGCTACTTCACGATTGGTTACGATCTCTCCAACGCGACCGGAGCCAATTCACTGGTGCCTGGCAAGCCGCGCTGGTTCGGCATCAACGTTCGCTACAACTACTTCTGACTGACATGAATTTTGCCAAAGCCAAGCGGATTCCGATCGAATCCATCCCGGTGATCGACATCGCCGCGCTTACCGGCGGGAGAACCGACCCCGCGGCCGAACTGACCGTAGCCGAACAAATGGGCGAGGCGGCCAACGGCGTGGGGTTCTTCTACGTACGCAATCACGGGGTGCCCGAGGAACTGATCAAGGCCGCCTTTGACATCAGCGGCCGTTTCTTCGCCAGCCCACTGGAAGCCAAGAACTCCGTCCGGGTCACGGAGAAGAAACGCGGCTACATCGAGCCCTACACCGGAATCATGAAAGGCAACACCCGTCGTGACTTCCGGGAAACCTTCCTGTGGGGCCGTGAATTCGACCGCCCCACCCTGGACGAACTGGCCTCGGTGCCGCTGGTCGGACCCAACCAGTGGCCGGAATTCCTGCCGGACATGAAGCCGGTCCTCAACGACTATTTCGAAGCCTGTGTCGAAGTCGGGCGCAAAATTTTGCGCGCCTTCGCCCTCGCCATGGAAATCGAACCCGGCTACTTCAGCGGCAACTTCGACCGCTGCATCGCCCGCGGCTCGGCGCTGTACTATCCACCCCAGCCGGAGAACCTGGGCGAGGACCAGTTCGGTATCGGCGCGCACACCGACTGGGGTGTGCTGACCCTGCTGTGCCAGGACGAAGTGGGCGGACTGCAGGTTCTGTCCGGTGACGGGGAGTGGGTCACCGCGCACCCGATCCCCGGCACCTTCGTGGTCAATGTCGGCGACTGCCTGCAAAAATGGACCAACCGCCGGCTGTTGTCCAACCAGCACCGCGTCGTCAACAGTTCGGACCGCTACCGCCAGTCGATCGCCATGTTCGTGGACCCGGATTTCGACACTCCGATCATTCCGGTCGTCCGGCCAGGCGAAACCCCGCGCGATGAGCCCACCACCTGCGGGGAACAGGTAATGGACAGTTTCCGCAAGGCCTATGACTAAGGAGTTCCCGACCATGCACACCGTCAGTATCCGCTACCCGCGCAAGCCCGGGGAGTCCTTCGATTTTCAGCACTGGGCGAAAGTCCACATGCCCCTGGGCATCGCCACCTACGAGCAGAACAACGAACTGATGCCGGTGCGGGTCATGGTGCAGCATGACACCTTCGGCATGGACGGCAAACCGGAGTCCGCGGACTGCTACATCACGGTGTGGCTCGTATTCGACACGGCCGAGGGACTGGCGGGCTTCATGCGCCTGCACAACGACGCCGAGCGCAGCGCCGATCTCGAACGCGACTTCGACAACTACACTCCGCTGCCGCCGCACATCGTGCTGGGCGAACTCACGGTTTTCGAGGACATGAACGAGGTGTTGCGGACCGGACAGGCCCTGCTTCAATCCCGCGCGGCCGGCGAGGACTGAACGTCCGCCTCAGTTCTGCCGGATCAGACGCGCCGGTGCCGGATCCTGGCAGTCGATTCTGTAGCGCGCCGTGATCGATGCCTTGGGCGGCGGCGCCAGAATCTCAATCCGGTACCAGCCCTGCACATCCCAATCCGATGCCTCACCCGACGTATCAGCCAATTGCCCGCCCGGATCGGGTTTGGCGATGGTCCGTGACCAGTTTCGGGTCGAGCGCGTACCGGCCGCGTCGAATGTCAGCGTGAATTCGGGCGACTCACGTCCATCGTGACTCACGTAGCGGTAGCGCACCTCGCCGGCCCGCGTCGCGGTGATTTTTCCATGGAAGCGAACGCCTACCGGACAGGTGCCATGGTGCTCCTCGGGCTCGGCCGTGAAGCGCACATCGCTCAGGAGTCTGCCGGCACGTGCCGGCTTGAGTTTGGCCCGTTTGGGGGGCGGCGGAATCTTTTTCTCCGCCAGGTCCGATGCCGCGCACTCGATACGCGCATTGACCAGCGTCGTGTCCGAACCCAGGTCCGAACGCCCCAGGCCGGTCGCATGACAGTACATGCGGTATTTGACCTCGAAGGCCCCAGGATAATTAACCTTAAAACCTTTAGCTAAGATATTATATTTAGTTAGGTTTTTATTTTCCGAAAGGCGCTTTTTGAGTTCGGTAGCACAGACCTCGACCGGGTCGGTCGGCTGCCCTTCCCCACCGGCGTATCGGAAGGTCGCTTCCGCCGTCCCCGAGTGCGGAATCATGAAGTCGGCCGGGTCGGTATCACCGATAATGTCGAACCCGGCGACCTGCAGATCACCCTCGTAAGCCTTATTGCCCTTGCCCTCGAAACGGCATTTGGCGTTCAGCTTCACCTTGAAGCGCGCGGCGACGGTAGCGTCCACGGCATTCCATTTCTCGCCGTCGGTGGAGTACACGCGCACCCGTGGCGCATCGCCGTACCCGTCCAGCGCCGAGATGTCCAGTTTGCGGATTGAATTCGCGTACGCCGGCGATGCGACCAGGGCAGCCATCACGAACAGGCCACATACGCTGGCTTTCCGGTTCATGAAGCGCTCCCGATGGTTAGCAGGGAATTCGAAGCACGCGGCGAAGCACGCCCTTGCACTCAGTATAGTCGCCCGGATGAAAAGTGACTGCGATGAGGCAGACGGATCCTCCAATGCATGGCTACGGCAACGCGGCCGGCCGACCTCGTTCAGGCACCTGCGGCTCCGCCCACGTTGAGATGCACAGCTCAAAAAGGGTATAAACGCGTTTCACCGAATGCCTGGCGGAGCGCGCTCACCTGCCCCGGCATTGGACGAATGAACCCAACAGGAGTGCCCGATGGAAAGCGATTCCGAACCCCACGAACATCACTGCGGCGAGCACTACGGCATATTCACCCTGAAGGGCGACCTGCCGATCCAGGGTGCGTACCGTGACATATGCTACGAGCCGGTGCGTGGCAATATCTGGACAGCCAGCGAAGGCATTTACCGGACCATTTTCGTTGAAGGACGCAAAAGCGTCATCGCTTTCGACACCTTCGGCACTCCGGGCACGGCACGGGCCTACGCCGGCGCGATGAACCGGGTGTTCCCGAACAAGCCGGTCGAAACCGTTGTGTATTCACACGAACACCTCGATCACACGGGCTACGCCGCCGATCTCGCTCCCAAAGCGCACATCATCGCCCACGAATACGCCAATGCCGTCATCGACGCGCGGGGTTCCAGCGGCCAGAAAACAGCGAACGAAACCTGGAATGGTGAGCGCACCGAGTACGACATCGATGGCTGCCAATTCGAATTGATTTACCCCGGACCGACCCACGGCGATGGCAACGTTGCCGCTTATTTCCCGCAGCACCGCACCCTGTTCATGGTCGACACCGTGGCCGACGGGGTCGGCTACACCACGCTGATGGACTGGCACCTGACGCATTACGTTCCCGTCATGAAGCGTTTCCTCAGCCTCGACTGGGACCTGTTCGTGCCGGGTCATTTCTGGGCGGTCAGCCGGGAACGGTTCATCGAAATCCTCGACTACTGGGAGCGTTTGTTCGATTTCGCGCAGGAAGCGATCGTCGCGGGCGTGGATCCGCACGACTGGGACCAGTTGAACGCCTGGACCGACGAACATCTCGGCCCCCATTACCGGGATGAATTCCGCTACTACGAGTACGCGGCCATGAATCTCAGCCGCTACATGCAGGAATACCTGACCGGCGGCTGGGGCATTGAAGGCAATATCAAACCGGCCCTGAGCCCCCTGTGAGGACCAAAGCCATGCCCGAAAATCGCGGAATGTTCACCCACGAGGCCGCCCAGGCTTACCTAGCGCACGAGCCGGAGATGCAGATCGAGGCGTTGTCCGAGCGCTTGTTCAGCGTCACCGACGGGCAGTGCCGGACCCTGTTCGCGGCCGGCGACAGCCAGGTCATCGCTTTTGACACCTTCGGCACTCCTGGCCGGGCCAGGGCCTATCGCCGCGCGATCGAATCCGCGGTGCCCGGCAAGCCGGTCGGGACCGTCATCTACTCGCACGACCACCTCGACCATGCCGGCTTCGCGGCCGACTTCGCTCCGGATGCCGAAATCGTCGCCGATGTACTGTGCGCCAAGGTGATCAAGGCGCGCGCCGCCGAGGGCCAGCTTCCCGCGACCCTGGTGCTGGAAGGCAAACGCCACGAGTTGAACATCGACGGAGTGAAACTGGAGTTGCTCAACCCCGGGCCCACCCACGGCTCCGGCAACCTGGCGGCGTACTTCCGGGATGAAGGAGTCTTGTTCTCCTCGGATACCATCCTGGCCAACGCCCGCTACGGCTTCATGCCCGACTATCACTTCGCCAATTTCGTACCGTTCATGCGGAGCTTTCTCGAACTCGACTGGGACCGGTTCGTTCCCGGCCGGTTCGAGCTCACCGACCGCGCCGGTTTCGAACGCGGCTGCGATTTCATCGAGGCGGTGATGATCGAATGCCAGAACGCCTTCATGAACTTCGTGCCGATCTGGTTGTACGAACCCATGAAGGGCTTCGTGGGGGCGGCTTTGGCGGACACCTATGGCGACCTCGACGGCTTCGACGGACACATCGGCCAGATGGCCATCCGCGTCGTGCACCACTACCTGATGGGCGGCTGGGGCCTGGAGGACACGCCCGAAGCGCGAGCGCTTCTGGCCGACGAAGTCAGCCTGTAAACACCTGCCGGCGAGCTTCAACCGGCCCGCGGGCCGTATCAGGGAACGGACTCGAAACCATCGCCGAATAGCGCGGGTGGCGGCAGTTCGGTGCGAACACAGTCCCAGGTCTCGGCGATGCGCGGGCCGGTGTCCAGCACCTCGAAATCCGTCACCGTGACGTCGGCGGCGCCCGGCGTCAGGTCGAAAACGCGCGAATCGATGCCCAGCTCCGACCACTTGGTGCTGGTGTAGCGATCACTTTCCGCGGTCAGGGTGATATTGCCGCCGTCGGCCAGTACGATGCCGTAGCGCATGAAAGTATGCAGGATGACCCGTGCCGCCGGCGAATATCCGTCCAGCGGAAAATCGTCGCGCAGGCGCAGCCGCGAACCGTAAGGGACCGAAGCCGCGGGACCGCTCGGCCCACCTGCGTGGGATGCGGGCCGGACATACAGACGCCCACCCACCCCGCCAAGGGATTCATCGCTGGCCATGCGTTCATTGCGGATCACGAAACGGATGGCGTGACCGAGGTCACCCCCGCCCGCCGGGTCGACGGCCAGGGACGCGGCGATTTCATCGGCATTGAACAACAGCGGCGCCATCGGAAATCCCGCCGCGTCGGCACTGGTGCAGTGTTCGCCCCGACCCTCAGGAGGGTAGGTCGTGTCCAGGCGCCAGACGGCCAGGCATTGGGCTTCCAGTTGCCCCGGTCCGGACGCGGTCGCCCGATAGGCCTCGTACAGCAGATCGCCCTGCACCACCAGCAGGTGGCAGTCATTGCCGAGATTGTCGCAGTCCAGACCCGACACACCCTCGATGGCCGCGTCGGCCGGAACCGGCATGGACGTACCCGGTGGATCGCAGTCGGGGCTGTAGTAACCGTCAGGATGGGCCACGATGGTGCGTACGGGACTGTCCGGCCCGGCATGAACGAGTTGCAGACTGAAATCGATCTGCATCCGGGTAAACGACGTGCCGCCGAAACCGCCCAGACCCTCGAGGGTGGCGATCATGTCCGCCGAACCGGGATGCACCGGCGCTTCGCTGACATCCTGATGCCACACGGCTTCTGGCGGGAATCGGGGCGGCGGAGCCGACAGGGCCGGAAGAGTCGTCAACAGTCCGGCCAATAGCAGAGCAGACCGCGGGAGCGGCGCCATCGACTGCCGGTCCGTGGCCATGTCAGTCTCGCGCCCGCGCGAACCGTCTGCTCAGGGCACGCGCGCGACGATGCGCAACGGCCCCCCGCTGCCGCCGCCGATTTTCATCGGCAAGGCCATTACCTCGAAGCCTTTGGCGGGCAACTCGTCCATCGCCGCCACGTTCTCGAAAGCCGGTATGTTGGCCTCGAAGAGCACCTGGTGTGTCTCGAAATTGCCGGTCTGACCGTAGTCGATGCTGGGCGTATCCAGTCCGATCGAATGAACGGAACGGTGGGTGACCAGCCAGCGGGCCGCATCGGGGTGCAGGCCCGGAAAATGCAGTTTGGCCACCGCGTCCGGACCGCGCTCGTCGGTGCCCATGTACGCCGCCCGGTCCGGCCAGCGAGCCGCGAAACCGGTGCGTAACAGAATGATTATGTTGTCCGGCAGCCTGCCGTGCCGGGCTTCCCAGTTCTCAAAATCGGCAATCGAGACCTGGTAATCGCGATCCGCCGCCGCCTGCCGGCTCACATCGATCACGACGGCCGGTCCGATCAGCCGTTCCAGCGGAATTTCATCGGTATGATGACGGCCCGCCGCGAAATGAATGGGCGCATCGAGGTGGGTGCCGCCATGTTCCGCGGTACAGAAGGTATTGGCTTCGTAATACCATCCGCCTTCGGTCGTGCCTTTGAAATCGCTGTGCAGACTAAAGCCGTCGGCGGTGGGCCAGAACACCGTGTCCGCATCGTACGAATGCGTGAGATCGATGATACGGGATGCCGGCTCGTCGGCACCCGCCGTCTGCATCATCACACAGGCCACCAGGCCCACACAGCACATGAATCCTTTCCGCCCGTTCATCTTCATCCTCCCTGAACGCGCCATCGCGCGCACTCGCTTCATTCGACAACCACTCTGGATGGGTCGCCGCAACTGGTATTGATTGCAGCGATTGTACCAGCCGGACTGGTTCGTTCGAATGAAAGTCTAACGATAAGGCTTACGTGGCACCATGACCCGGAAACGGCCCTCTTCAACCAGAACCCGGGACCCGGATGTTTCGGGCCCCGTGGCCGGTGCCGGAAGCCGGCCGGAGAATCGCCCCGCGAGTTCCAGTGCCGCGCCTTTCTTCACCACCGAATCCAGTTCCAGCGTGATCCAGCCCGGCTTCGACACGACTGCGGCACCGTTGGGGCCTTCGGGCCAACGGGTCACCGTCGCATACGTGATTCGCGAGTCGGCAGTGAGACCGTTAAGCCGGAACTCCACCTGTAATGGGCCGGCGTTCGAATCGGTGCCGTTCTCACCGTGCAATACCACCCGGATCACACCCGGGCTCAAAGGCTCCCACATACTGCGGCTCGGACCGCGCGATGATGCGCCGACCTGCCAGCGGATTTCCGCGCCGTCAACATGGGCCGCCAACAGTCCCGTCGGATCCGGCAACTCCGGATCCCGTGCGGTTCTGGCGGGCTTCGCCGGAGGCGGGGCCACCGGCTCCTGCGCCACGGATTCCGACTTCGCCGGCTCCGACTCCCCTCCGCCACAGGCCACCAGTACCGGGATCAACACAAGCAAAGCGAGTAGCGCTCGCCAGGCGCCAGCGGATCTGAATACAGCACGACAATCAAACGACATGAAAATCTCCGGCAGGAAGGAAAGAAACGGATTGACGGCAATGGGATACCGAGACCGACGGACACACGCCCCTCACATTGCGGCGTCACTGCACCAACAGACCGCTGATTCACCTGCGGGTTCCATCGGATCAAGTCCATCGCGGCTTCCGCTCGTTGCACCGCGTCGCGGTCACGGGAAACTGACAAAGCGCTCGCGGGATAAACCTGCTCGCTCCCGGGCAAGACGGCGGCATGCGGATTCGGTCGAATGGAAGCACGAACGATCCGCCGGTGGCCACCTGCAGCGCCCCGGATCGTGCAACTCTTTACAATGACCGCTCCTGAATCCGGCTCCCCCGCAACGCGACTGACGAATGATCCGCTGGCTGTTTCTCACGCATCGATACCTCGGCATCGCCATCGGTCTGATCATGGCGATGTGGTGCCTGTCGGGCATCGTCATGATGTACGTGCAATACCCGGAACTCGGTGAGCGTGACCGACTGGCCAATCTCGACCCTCTGGATTTCACATCCTGCTGCCATTTACCCCCGGGGGCACTCGACACCGCCCCGTCATTTACCGGCTTCCGCATCCAGATGCTGGCCGGAACACCGGTACTTCAACTCCAGTCGGCCAACCCGCGCCGGATCGGACCGCAGTTCGACCTCGCCCGCGGTGAGCGGCTCGACGCACCCGGGCCGGACCGCATCCGCCGGGCCTCGGAAGCCTGGCAGGAACGGGCCGGCGTGCAGGGGTCGCTGAGTTACGAAGGAGCGCTGTACAACGATCAGTGGACTGTCTATGCGGCGTACAACCCGCACCGGCCGCTGCACCGTTTTGCTGCCGGCGATGAAGCCGGAACCGAATGGTATGTTTCGGACACCACGGGAGAGGTCGTCCAGGTCACCACCGCACATCAACGCTTCTGGAACTGGCTGGGCGCGGTTGCTCACTGGCTTTATCCGACGATACTCCGCCAGCACACGGCCGTGTGGGCGCAAGTCGTCACCTGGCTCACCTTCATCGGCATCTTTCTGACGGTAATCGGGCTCTACGTCGGCCTGAAACAATACAAGGCGCGCAGCAACGGCCGACGTTCGCCTTACCGCGGCGCCTCGCTCTGGCATCACTACAGCGGCCTGGTTTTCGGCATCCTGGTTTTGAGCTGGGTTGTCAGCGGACTGTTTTCGATGAACCCCTGGGGCATGCTTGAAGGTGAAAGTGCCGCGCCCGAGCAGGCCCGCCTGCACGATCAGGGCATCGATCCCGCCCGGCTGGAACGGTTCATCGACCGCCTGGGCCCGACCGCCGCAGGCGCGCAATGGGTTCGCCTGGAGGGCCGTTCCATCGGCGGTGAATTTGCCGTCCTGACCCTGAATCGCCAGGGTGCGAAAACCCGGCTGGACGAGCGACTGGTGACCCGGCCCCTGACACCCAAGCAATGGCAGGCGCTCGCGGCCCGACTGAGGCCCGATACGGCCGTCGCTGACGCCGGACTGCTGCATGACGAGGACAACTACTATTACGAACATCACGATCGACGTGACTTCCCGGTGTACCGCATCGTGTTCGACGATCCCGGTCAGACCCGCTACTACCTCGACGCGGTCAGCGGCGAACTCGTGTTGAAAATCGACGCCGAACGTCGCTGGTATCGATGGCTGCACTACGGACTCCACCGGGGTGACTTCAGCGCATTCCTGCGTGGCCGGCCGGTCTGGGATATGTTCATGCTGATGTTGATGGGTGGCGTCAGCATTTCGTGCCTGACCGGTGCCTGGATGGGTGTGCGCCGGCTGCGCCGCAATCGCCGCCTGCGCGCCAGCCGGCGACTGCACGGCACCTGAACGCGGAAACACGGCCCACGGGGAACACCATGTCAGACACCGACCGCAGCAAATGGAACCGCCGCTACCGCGAAGGCGCGTACGGTGACCGCAAGCACCCGACCCCGCTACTCGAGCGGTGGATTGAAAAAATCCCGTGCGGCAAAGCCCTGGATGTGGCCTGCGGCGCCGGGCGCAATGCCCTGTTTCTGGCCGCGAGGGGATTTGAAGTCGATGCCGTCGATATTTCGGCTGCCGGCCTGGAACGGGGCCGCGCCATGGCCCGCGGAGCAGGGCTGAAAATCCACTGGATCGAGCACGATTTCGACAGCCCACTCGAAACGACAGGCGAGTATCAACTCATTCTGATGGTTCGTTACGTGAATCTGCCGCTGCTGAACGGTCTGTGCGACCGGCTCGCGCCCGGGGGCTTTCTGATGTGCGAGGAACACCTCCGGGTCGCATCAGGCGAAGACCTCGCCGGCCCCTCCAATCCGGCATTCCGGGTGCGTCCGGGCGATTTGCAGAAAGCCGCCACGGGACTGGACATCGAGTACTCGTTCGAAGGACGGCTGCGGGATCCGGACGGGCGCCAGGTCGCACTGGCTCAGCTCGTGGGCCGCCGCCCGCCGCACAACTGATACTCGAACGGCACCCGAACGGTATCGCCATCCGGACCCGGACCCGAAATCTCGGCCAGGAGCCGATCGCCATCCCGCCGATATTCGATACGTTGGGGAAAATCGTGCGCCGGATTCTCAAAAACCAGGCGGGTTTCATCCCGACGGGTCAGCATGAAAGACACCGCTGTCCCACCGTTGGGCTGGGCCACGTACATCGGACCGTGCGCACCATTGACGATTCTGACGTACTCGAAGCCCACCATCCGGTCATTTTTCACGGTGCGGGACATGCCGATCGTTTCCCCGCCCTGCGGAGCCATCCAGGTTTCCTCTGTCAGCATACCGCCGGCATCACGGCACCAACGCCCTTGCAGCCAATCGGGCTGCAAGCCTTCGGCCTGCACCGGCACGGAGGGCAGAAAGGCGGCAGCGGCGAAAACGAGCACGCGGAAGGACGGGTTCACGGTAGGCTCCGTTGATTTTCCCTGTCAGAATAGCCCAAATTTTCCCGGCCGCATCAAAAATCAGTCGCCGTGTCGAATTTCGCGGCGCCGAAACGACAGGCATGCAAATGCCGTGCTAGGCTGAATCCAGGGCTTTGAACCGGATTCGGGCCGTTCCTGACACGGTCAGGTCCGGGCCAGGCCAGGCGCGGCGGCGCAACTCGCCGCGGAATCATTCACATCGGACCATGACCATCGATCTCAGTCGCTACAACCGCCAGATGCTGTTACCGGGCTTCGGAGAGGCCGGCCAGCGGCGGCTGGCGGAATCCACCGCCCTGATACTCGGCTGCGGCGCACTCGGCACCGTGGCCGCCGACGGACTGGCCCGCGCCGGTGTGGGCCACCTGATCATCGTCGACCGCGACTTCATCGAACTCAGCAATCTGCAACGGCAGGTCCTGTTCGACGAGGATGACGTCGCCGAAGGCCTGCCGAAAGCCGAGGCGGCCCGGCGCAAAATCGCCCGCATCAATTCCCAGGTGCAGGTCACCGCCATCGTCGACGACATCAACCACACCAACATCGCCCGCCTGGCGGCGGATGCCGACATCCTGGTCGATGGTCTCGACAACATCGAGACCCGTTATCTGGTCAACGATTGCGCGGTAAAGCACGCCATTCCCTACGTCTACGGCGGGGCCGTGGGCACCACCGGCATGGCCTGCGCGATACTGCCTCACAGCGCGGACGGCACGGCCTGGTGGGAGACCTCACCGGCCGGCAGTCACGCCACACCCTGCCTGCGCTGCCTCTTTCCCGAAGCCCCGGGACCCGGCGAAAACCCGACCTGCGACACGGTGGGCGTGATTGGCCCGGCGGTAACCATCGTCGCCGCCTTCGAGGTCAATGAAGCGCTGAAAATACTGACCGGCAACCTGGACCGGGTGAATACCCGGCTGCTCAATCTCGACCTGTGGTCCAACAGCATCACCCAACTGGACATCGGCGCCATTCGCGAGTCCACGAACTGCCCGTGCTGCCGGCAGCGCCGATTCGACTATCTCGATGGTGAAGCCGGCTCCACCGCGGCCGCGCTGTGTGGCCGCAACGCGGTTCAACTCCGGCACCGGCAAAGCGAAGGGGGCAACGCAGGACTGGAGGAAATCGCCGAACGCCTGCGCCGCCACGGCCAGGTCAAGGTCAACGAATTCATGTTGCGCGCCCAACTCACCGACAACGGACAGCCTTTCGAAGTCACCCTGTTCGCCGATGGCCGCGCCATCGTCAAGGGCACGGACGAAGCCACGGTCGCGCGGGGCATTTATGCCCGTTTCATCGGTAATTGAAGTCGATGTCGATTTGACGCGCGCCCGTTCGATCAACGAGGAGAGACCCAGCACACGAGGTAGAGACAAATGACCGGAATCCGAGTTCTCGTCGGCACCCGCAAGGGCGCCTTCATCCTGACGTCCGATGACGACCGCCGAACCTGGAAAGTCGACGGCCCGCATTTCGCAGGCTGGGAGATCTACCACATGAACGGCTCGCCGGCGGATCCGGACCGCATCTATGCTTCCCAGTCCAGCAGCTGGTTCGGACAGATCATCCAGCGCTCCGACGACGGCGGAAGAAGCTGGCACCAGCCCGGCTCGCCAAACGGCCCCGAGACATCCGAATCCGGCATGCCGCAGGGCGAAAGCAACCGTTTCGTGTACGACACGTCCGATGAAACAGGCCGCCCGCTGAGCACCCACCAGTGGTACGACGGCACCCCGCACCCGTGGGAGTTCGCCCGGGTCTGGCACCTGGAACCCTCATTGTCCGACCCCGATACGGTGTACGCCGGGGTCGAGGATGCCGCCCTGTTCCGTTCCACCGACGGCGGCACCACCTGGCACGAACTGGCCGCGCTCCGCGGCCACGAGACCGGACCGGGATGGCAGCCCGGTGCCGGCGGACTGTGCCTGCACACCATCGTGATCGATCCCAACAATGAAGACCGGATTTTCACGGCCGTGTCGGCCGCGGGCGCTTTCCGCACCGATGACGGCGGCCAGAGCTGGAAACCCATCAACCAGGGCCTGCACTCGCAGTACATTCCCGACCCCACGGCCCCCGTCGGCCATTGCGTGCACCGCATCGCCATCCACCCCAAAAACCCGGACACGCTGTTCATGCAGAAGCACTGGGACGTGATGCGCAGTGACGACGCCGGCGACAACTGGTATGAAGTCAGCGGCGACCTGCCCAGTGATTTCGGCTTCCCCATCGCGGTACATGCGCACGAACCGGAGACCATCTACGTGGTGCCGATCGAAAGCGATTCGCTGCACTACCCGCCGGAAGGCAAGCTGCGCGTCTACCGCAGCCGCAGCGGCGGCAACGACTGGGAAGCCCTCACCAACGGACTGCCGCAGAAGAACTGCTACGTGAACATTCTGCGGGACGCCATGGCGGTGGATGACCGTGATCCCTGCGGTATCTACTTCGGCACCACCGGGGGCCAGGTCTATGCCTCGGCCGATTCAGGCGACCACTGGCAACCCATCGTGCGCGACCTGCCCGCCGTGCTTTCGGTGGAAGTGCAGACCCTGGCGTGAACCCGGCGGCTGGCGATGGCGGCAGCCGGGTCCGGGTCACCCTGCCCCATCACCTGCAGACCCTGGCGCGCTGCGAACCGGAGCTCACCCTGCGGGTGCCCGGCCCGGTCACCCGTGACGCCATCCTCGATGCGCTGGAAAGCCATTACCCGATGCTGCGCGGCACCGTGCGCGACCACGTCACCCGGGAACGCCGTCCCAAGGTGCGCTTCTTCGCCTGCTCCCGGGACATCAGCCACGATCCGCCGGACCAGCCACTGCCGGACCCCATCGCCCGCGGCACCGAGCCGTTCATGATCGTCGGCGCCATATCCGGCGGCTGAGCCGGAATCCCCCCGCAACGCCGACCCCGGGGACCGATCCGTTCGGCCCCGGCTTCGGCACAGTCGACCGCGCTTCCACAGCGCCGCCACATAGCCTTCACGGTCCGGTCACGATCATCCCGTTACCTTCCGCATCGACAGCCACTCAATCCGCACGTGTCTCGGGCACGATTTCGAAGGAGCTGATTCGATGAAAGTATTGCGTTATGCACTGATCGCCCTGCTGTGTGCAGGCATCCAACCCGCGTTCGGCGCGGCGCGAGTTGCCGTTCTGCATCTCGCCCCTTTCGCGCCGGCAATCGAAGACACCGCGGTCGACATCGCCATCAACGGCGAGACCACGTTCACCGGCGTCCTGTACAAGGACTTCGTCGACTATGTGGAACTGGATGCGGGCGATTACATGATTGAAGTATTTCCCGCCGGCACGCAGACCGCCGTCATGTCCGGCATGTTCAGCCTCGAGGACGACACTGATTACAGCGTATTCGCCGTGGGCAACGGCAGTACCCAGGACCTCGAGTTGCTGGCTCTGCAGGATGCGAATGCCATGGCGCCACCGGCCACGGTTCACGTTCGCGTCGTGCACGCGGCCCCTTTCGCCGCAGCGCCGGCCGATACCGAAGTTTCCATCCGCACGGCCGGAGGTGACGTGGTCAACGGACTGGTCGGCGTGCCCTATGGCGTTACCAGTGGCTTTTTTGAACTCCCCGCGGGCGAGTACGATCTCAAGGTCGCGTCCAACGACGGTTCCGTCAACTTCATCGACCCGCTGCCCGCGATGCTTCCGGCCGGTGGCAACATCACCCTGTACGCCATCGGCGACGGCATCAATCAACCGCTGGGCATTCTGGCCTTCCCGGTGGGTGAACTGGCCACCCGCACGCCGGTCGACAACAGCGCCAACGGCTGGTGGAACATCCTCGAGGGATCCGGCCAGGGCTTCATTCTGCAGCCCATGCCGTCCCAGAATCGCCTGGTGGGCACCTGGTACACCTACGACGAGGCGGGCAATCCCCTGTTCCTGACCTTCGACAGCTGCCAGGAAGATGTTGGCGACAACGGTTTCGAGTGCTCCACCCCTGGTGCGTTCGACGGCCTCACCGCCGAAACCGCGTTGTTCCTGAGCACCGGCGGCGGACCGCAGGACGGACAGGAAGTGTTGACCGAGCGCATCGGCACCATCGATTTCGAAATCGGCGGGTGCAATGACGCCACCGCGAGGGTTACCCTCGACGGCGAAGCGCCGGAAATCTACACCGGCAAACGTCTGACCCAGCCCCTCCCGTGCACGCTGGTGCAGTAAGCCGCACCGCACATCACGTTAAACGCGGGGCCTGCCTGGCCCCGCGTTTTTATTTGCCGCCCGGAAGATTCGGGCCGTAAACGAAATCACTGGGACACGAAGATGGCGAGAATGGCCAACGGCACGACGAAACGCAGCAGGAAGCGCAACAGCGCCAGGCGGCGGCCGTCGGCAATACCCAGTTCATCCGACACCAGTACCCGCGACATGACCCAGCCCGCGAACACCGCGATGAGCAACCCGTTCAGCGGCATCAACACGTTCACTGTCACGTACTCCAGCAAATCGAAAACCGTTTTCTCGGACAATACCGGCAGCATCCCCAGCGGTTTGTAGCCGGCCCAGATGTTGAACGAGAACACCGACCCCAGACCGACCAGCCAGATGGCCAGGCCCACCGCGACCGAAACCCGGCGCCGACTCCAGCCGCGGTGCTCCTCGGCCCACGACACGATGGGTTCGACCCCCGAGATGGTGGAGGTCAGGGCCGCGATGCCGACCAGCACGAAGAAAACGGTCGCGATGATACGGCCACCGGGCATCTGACCGAAGGCGACCGGCAGGGTTTCGAAGATCAGCCCCGGTCCCGAGTTGGGCTCCAGCCCGGCCGCGAATACGATGGGAAAGATCGCCAGTGCGGCCAGCAGGGCCACCAGCAGGTCCGCCCCCGCAATGATAAAGGCGGACGAAGACAGGCGAACGTTTTTGGGCATGTAGGCGGCGTAGGTAATCATGACCGCCTGGCCGACGCCAAGGGTGAAGAAGGCCTGGCCGATGGCCGCCAGAACCACCGAGGCCGATAGTTTGGACGCATCGAAATGGAACAGGAAACGCCAGCCCCGGGCGAAATCCCCGGCCACCGCGGCATAGATCACCATGACCACCAGCAGCACGAACAGCGACGGCATCAGCAGGCGCACGGCCCGTTCCAGCCCGGCCCGGATACCGCTGGCCGCCACGAAAATCGTCAACGCCATGAACACACCGAACCACAACGACAGCCGCCACGGATCGGCCAGCAGTTCAGCAAACAGGGACTGCGAGCCCGAACCGTCTATGCCGGCGAACATTCCACGCGCCGCCAGGCCGATGTAGGCCAGCACCCAGCTGGCCACCACGTAGTAGAAAGTTCCAGCCAGAAAGATCGTCAGAACCATCAGCCAACCGGCCGTGCGCCAATGGCGGCTGGCGCCGGCTTCCCGCGCCAGTGCAGCCATCGTTCCGACCGGGCTCAAACCGCCGCGCCGGCCCATCATCAGTTCCGCGATCAGGATGGGAATACCCACGCCGGCCACGCAAAGCAGGTAGACCATGACAAAAGCCGAACCACCGCTTTCCCCGGCGAGATACGGAAAACGCCAGATGTTGCCCAATCCCACGGCCGCCCCGATGGCGGCAAGCAGGAAAGCGCTGCGGGACGACCAGGTTTCGTGCTGACCGGATTGATCCATGCTGTGACCCCTTGATGCGGATTTTATTGGGTTTCTCGCCGTGTGGCGGACCTAGGGTACCATTGCGGCATTCGTTGCGACGACCCATCCGTGCTGACCCGACAGGACCTCGAACATGAACCTTTTCATCCGCATCCGATCCCTCTCAGCAGCGCTGCTTCTGTCGGTCTGTCTTGGGAGCGGGTTCAGCGTCGCCGTCGCGGCTGAAACCTACGACATCGTTTTGGCCGGTGGACGGGTCATGGACCCGGCGACCGGGCTGGATGCCACACGCCACCTGGGGATCTCCGGCCACCGCATCGAAGCGGTTTCGGAGCAACCGCTGGAAGGAATCCAGATCATCGATTTGAACGGTCTGGTGGTCACACCCGGCTTTGTCGATTACCACGCGCACGGCCAGGACAATCAGGCCAATCGATTGCAGGCCCGCGACGGCGTTACAACCGCCCTCGACCTCGAAGGTGGACGCTACCCGGTCGAATCGTGGTACCGGGAACGCTCCGGAAACGCCGTATTGAATTACGGAGTGTCCGTTTCCCACCACGGCATCCGCAAGGCCCTGTGGCCGGAGGCTGAAGAACCGGAGCGCTGGGCCTACGCCGAAGCCGGCCCCAACGAACTGGGGCAAATCCTCGCCCGTTTCAGAGACGGCCTGTCACAGGGCGGTATCGGCGCCGGACTCGGCCTGGAATACACACCCGGCGCGGGCTATGACGAAGTCTGGTCCATTTTCGATCTGATGGCCGAGCACCGCCTGCCGGTGACCGTACACGTCCGGCGTGCCCGCGGAGAGTGGAATCCGCCACACAGCAACCTCGCATCCATCCAGGAGGTACTCGCCAACGCGGCCGGAACCGGCGCCGCCCTGCACATCGTGCACATCACCCCATCGGCCCTGGCCGACACCGCCATCGCGCTGGCCCTGATCGACGGTGCCCGGGCGGCCGGCGTGGACGTGACCACCGAGGCCTATCCCTATACCGCCGGCAGCACCAGCCTGCGTTCCGCCGCGTTCGACAGCGGCTGGCAGCAACGACTCGGCATGAGCTACGGAGACCTGGTGTGGACCGAAACCGGCGAGCGTCTCACCCGCGAAACCTTCGAGCGTTACCGGGCGCCCGATTACCCGGCCGAGACCACCGCCGTGATCGCGCATTTCATTCCCGAGGAGGCCATGCACCTGGCCATATCGCATCCGGCCGCCCACATCGCCTCGGACGGACTGAGCTGGAAAACCGGCGGCGAACACCCGCGCGGTGCCGGTACGTTTGCACGGGTGCTCGGACACCACGTGCGCGAAAGGCAATCGCTGGACCTGATGACCGCCCTGGCCAAAATGAGCTGGCTGCCGGCGCAGCGACTGGCGCCGTTCGTTCCCGCGATGGCCGACAAGGGCCGCATCGCGGCAGGCGCGGACGCTGACCTGACGGTGTTCGACCCCGAACGGGTGATCGACCGCGCCACGTACACCCAGCCCATGCAGGCATCGGCAGGCATCACCCACGTGCTCGTGGGCGGCACTTTCGTGGTTCGCGATGGCCACCATGTCGACGGCGTATTCCCCGGCCGTGCCCTGCGCGGCACAGGCGCGCCGTGAGGATTTACCGGGCTGCCCCGATTGCGCGAAACGATCTGATCCCTGGCGTCCGGACCGCCGGCGCCGGGACCATCACGGGTCGCTGAAGTACAGGCCGACCCACACGGGGTCGTGGTCGGAACTGCGGTAGGGGTCCGGCGCGTACAGAGGTCTGCTTCCGGGCCGCACCTCGTGCGCTTTTTCCCCGCTGTCACGGACCGTGTCGTTGTAATCCAGCAACCGGTTCTCATCGGCATTGATGTGCCAGACCCCGCCACCCGCCAGCCGGGACGCCAGCTGCGGACTGGCCAACGCATGGTCGAGAGCTCCGGCCACACCGCGGTACACGAAGCTGTGGGCGGAGGAATCCAGCACATCGACATAGCCCGCCCGCCGCAGCACCTGCAGCGGATCTTCGCGGTAGTAACTGTTGAAATCGCCGATTACCAGGATGTTGCGCTCTGCCCGCGCGGCGGAATCCCCCGCAGACAACGAGTTCGTGTCCATCCAGTCGACCAGCACCTCTATTGCCCGGGTTCGGGTGCCGTTGCAGTTGCCCTGGATGTCGCTGTCATCGCCCGGCCCGCAGAGCGACCCCTTGGACTTGAGATGCAGCAGAACCACGGTAAAGGATTCACGCCCCGCTGTGCCGCTGGAAGGCCCCGGCGTGAAGGTCTGCACCAGCGCGGGGCGGTTGCGTTGCTCACCCGTTGCGTTCGGGTCGGTGAAAGCCGGTTCCGCGAATACCCGAGAAGGGCCGGAGGGGCCGACGACCCCGGGCTTGAACATCATCCCGACCTTGATCTCGTCCTCACCACCGCTGCGCCCGGCCGGAATGAACGCATAGGTTTGAGCACCCAGGGCCGCGTTGACGGCGGCCGTCAGTGCCGGCAGGGCGTCATTCTCTGCATTGCCATCGTTTTCCAGTTCCAGCAGGCCGAGCACATCGGCGTCCAGCGCCACGATGGCCGCCACCAGCTTGTCGGTCTGGCGCTGGAGTTCGGCCTCCGAGTGCGCACCACGCGCGGTGGGAAATCCACCACCCCGCCCGTCACCGTTGAAGTAGTTCAGCACGTTGAGCACCGCCACCATCACGTCGCCGGAGCGCTGTGGCGGCGCCGGCCGTCGCGGATTGTCGAAGATCACGGCTTCCGAGCGACGCGGTTGCACGGTCCATTGTCCAAAACTGAAGTTCAGCACCCCCGAGAGCCGGTGAACCGTGGCGCCGGTACGGATCGCGTTGTCGACCGCGAAGCCTCCGGGTTGCGGGTGCCATACCGGATCGATGTTCTGCTGCGTATTGAAATCGTCCAGCAGCAGGCTGCGGCGAGCCTGTTCGTCGGACGTCCTGGCGAAACCCTCCCGGGACAGGGGCAATGCGCCGTCCTGCCCGTAGTGCCGCAGCCGGCCGCCCTGCGACAGGCGCAATTGTCCGTAGCGGGCGAGGTCCCCCTGTCCGGTGACGGTCAGAGGCTGGTCGAAACGGACCCACATCCCCTCGAAGCGCTCGAAGTAGGCATCCCGGGTGGCGAAGTCCGGCGCTACCGGCAGATGGATGACCGCCGGCGTCACGGGGCCGGCGGGCTCGCAGCGGGCCATCGCCCGGACGTCCGCGAGTTGCGTATTACCGGCAAATTCAGCCACCGTCCCGAGAACACGAACGAGGTCGCCTTCGGTCAGTTCCCGCCTCTTCCCCGGATCGAAAACGAACAGGCCTTCCGAAGTCGACGGACTCCCGTCCGCATCCGCGTCTTCCTCCTGTACGAAAAAGCCCTGCAATTCAGGACGCGACGGCCGGGTCTCGCGGGTCTCCTGGTAATCGCCGACCACGACGGCCTCGATCACGACCGGCTCACCCGCCATCGGGCTGACCGGCCCGTCACCCTGAACCGCCGAAATCAGCGTTGCGGGATCACCGCATGCCCCCATCGATTGCAACGCCTGGACTGAACCGTCTGGAGACGCTGACCGATCCGTCGTACGAACGCCCGTCCCGGTCGCGCCGGAATCGGGATTGACGATGAGAAAAACGGCCGCGCCAGCCAGAAGGACAACAAGCGCGACGAGAAGGGCGACCTGCCATCCGACGATTCCATGGCTGCGCGCTGCAGTCATCACGGTTTCATCGTCACCACGGCGCAGGCCCGACCGGGCGGTGAGGCGCCCGAACCGGAACCGGCCCGGGCGCCCATCGCTCAGATCAGCTTTCGACCTTGAATGACCGACCGTCGGCCAGGGTCAGGGTGGTGCCGTCGAAGGTGGCTTCGATGGTCACGTCAGCCACGTTGGTGGCGCCTTCCGAGGAGGCATCCGTCCAGAGAATCACGTTCAGGCTCAGGTTTTCTCCGTCACGATCGTACGTGCCGTAGCCCGAAACGATGGCGTCGGCATCACCTTCGACCAGTACGAAATGACCGTCGACCAGGGCGAAAGCGCCGTCTTCGAGTTGATACAATTCGCCTTCGCCGGGGCCGACCCATTCAAAATCCTGGACAGTGCCGGTACCCATGCTGAACACCAGGCTCAGGGACTCGCCGTCCCGATCGACGGTGACATCGTGCTCCGTGTTGGCCTGGAACGACAGGGACGGGTTCTCGCCACCACTGGTGCTGATGGTCTGCTCGGCGACGAGGTGCACGTAACCGGCGTGCGCCTGGTAGGGACCGGCATGCGCCATCGATCCCTGGGCTTCCAACGGCTCACCGTTGAAAACCGCGTGCTGAATGAAGGTGTCATCCTTGAACAGGAAGACGCCGGTCAGCGGCATTTCGTTTCCGCCTGAAGTCGTGAGCCCGGTGTAGAGCCACAGGCCGGTGACCTGTTTTTCGGTTTCCGCGGCTGTCGCATCGCCGGCGACCGCTGATCCGCTACCCAGGCCCAGGGCAAGCCCAAGAAGGACGAGGCGAGCGGTAGACCGGAAACCGAAGCGGCGGCTGATCGCGTTGACTGAATTCAAATTCATGGTTTGTTCCCAATGGCTTAGTGAGGTGCGGTGTGATCGTGAAGATCCCGAATGACGGGGGATCGCTCCGATTCTAGCCCAAGACGTGCACGCGGGCCCATTCGGGCGCACGGGTGTTGCACCCATCCGCAGGGGTCCGTGCATTCACTGCAACAGGAAATGGCGGGCCGGCCGCCCCGCCCGGCCGGTGGTATTGCGGTTCCGGCCCGCGCGGCGGTATGGTCAGGGTCCGGTCACACGGCACCAAGCCGCAAGGAGAAGACGATGTCCCGATCCATCAGGGCCGTGCGGGTCGCAATCGCGCTCGCGGCAATGCTCGCGGCAACCCTGCCCGCCATCGCCGAGCAAACCACCGCCGATCCCGGCTACACGCGCGCCATTGCGGCGGATGCCGACCAACTGCGCCATGCCCGGGTCAACGGGGTGCGACTGGCCTACCGCCTCGAAGGCGCGGGCACACCGGTCATCTTTGTTCACGGCGAGGGCTATTCCCACGAGTTGTGGGGCCAGCAGCTTGACGCATTCAGCCGCGACTACCTGTTCGTGAGCTACGACCGGCGCGGGCACGGACAGTCGGAAGATCCGCTCACCGGCTATTCCGAGACCGCGCACGCCAACGACCTCGAAGGACTGATCCGTCACCTCGGCATCGACGACGCGCACTTTGTGGTCAATTCGCGCGGTGGCGCCATCATCATTCGCTTTCTGAAACTCTACCCGCAGCGGGTACGCAGCATCACTTTTGCCGATGCCACCATACCGCTGAGTCCCATTACCGAGGAAAGCGCTTTCCACGGAGCCGTGACCGCGCTGCACGGCCCCGCACCGACGCTCGAGCAGGTCATTGCGGGCCGCGACCGGGCCAAGACCTCGCGATTCACCCGTATCGCCCAGTCGCGAGACGACGTACGTCCGGTGCTGCATCGCATGGTCGACGCCTACAGTCCGCGGGTGTCCGCCAATCCACAGCGGTCCGACATGGCCTCGGCCACGCACATCGGTCCCTGGAATTCCCGTGACTTTCCGGACATGGCCACCATGGCCCAGCCGATCCTGCTGATCGTCGCCGAACACGGCGATCCCTTCTTCATCGCCGGCGCGCAGGAAGCCCACCGACTGTGGCCCAACACACGCTATCACCTGATGGGGGACGTCGATCACCTGCTCATGCTCGAAGCCCCGGAAGACTTCAACCAGCGGGTCGGCGCTTTCATCCGGGAAGTGGATGAGCAGATCGCCGGCCGCGCCCGCTGGACCGAAGTCAAGCGGGGCGGTGACTACGACTGAGGAAGTTTCCTATTCGGACGATTCCGGCTTGCGCCAGGTAAAGAATTCCACGGTATAACCGCCCGGATCGGTCACGACGAATCCACGCACCGGCGCGCGGCCCTCGCCGGCTTCGCTGTCCTCGGGCGGCAATTCGCTGACCACCGGCACCCCGGCGGACACCAGGCGCTGGTACCAGGCATCGACGTCATCGGTCACGATGCTCAACATGGCCGGTTTGTCCTCCGACACGGCATGCAGGCCGCGGCCATTGGCCACCAGCCCCACCGAAGAACCCGGCGTCAACCGGTAAATCTTGACCCAGTCCTCGTCCATGGTTTTTTCGAGCTTGAGCAGGCCCTCGTAGAACGGGACCAGAGCGTCGATGTCATCGTAGTAGAAAAACGTGACCGTCTCATCGACCGATGCGGTGGCCTCGGTCCCGGCTATCGCCGGCGCGGCCGTCAGGACCGCCAGAGTCATGAGTACTGCGGTGATTGACCAGCCGATCTTCGGCGTCTTCGGGTTTGCATGCCCCATCGGTGAATTCTCCCGTGATCAGAGTGTGGGTGGCTGAAGCCGTCCATGGTACCCCTCATCGGGACACGCACGCAGCACCGTGCCCTGCGCGAGCGAAACAGTTGCGCAAAACGCAATAAGATTTCAACACGATGGCAATGGACCCGGCCGATCCGTTGTTTAAGGTGGAACACCAGCCTACCTAGTCGAACTGCGGGAGATGCCCATGCGCCACTGCAATCTGCTGACCTCAGCCACCACGATACGCGCCTTCACCCTGGCCCTCATCCTGCCACTCACCCTGCCCTTCGCGGACAGCCGGGCCGATGACCGCCCTCCGCTGCCGCTGGAACCCATATTTTCCGGCCCGGACTTCCACACTGAGCGGCTGCGCGATGTGCAATGGGACCCGGACGGTTCCGGCTTCACGTTTCTGCGCACCAGCGCCTCGGGCGGCGCCGCCGACAATGGCGCGGAAAGCGCCCGGGTGCTGATTTTTCGCCACGATCTCGAAACCGGCCGTGAAGAACCCGCCGTGCCGGCCGCAGCCCTTGACTTCGAGGGCGCCGCCATCGCGGTGTCGGGTCATACCTGGTCGCCGGACCGCCGCTTCCTGCTGCTCGACGGACCCCGCGAACGAACCTGGGACAGTGTTTTCCAGGGCCCTCACTACGTGGTGGACGTCGCAACGGGAACGGTCAGCGCGCTGGATGGCGGCAACACGCAGTTGCGCAATGTGCAGCTCTCACCGGCCGGCAGGCACGTCGGTTTCGTCCGCGACAACAATCTGTTCATCACCGATCTGGTGAGCGGCGACACGCGGGCCGTGACCACGGACGGCAACGCCGATATCTTCAACGGCATTTTCGACTACGGCAGCACCGAATTCGGCTTCCGCAACGCCTGGCACTGGTCACCGGACGGTTCGAAAATCGCCTTCTGGCGCCTGGACGCCACCGAGGTGCCGGTCTGGAACATGATCGACCAACTCGGCAAATACCCCGAAGTGCGGCCCATGAAGTACCCCAACACGGGGGAAAAGCACGCGGTGAACCGGATTGGCGTTTACGACCTCGCGAACGGCGAAACCACCTGGATGGATACGGGTGATAACCCCAACGACTACATTCCCCGCATCGACTGGTCCCGCCGCAGTGACACCCTCGCCATCCAGCGACTGAGCCGCGATCACGACCGGCTCGACCTGCTGCTGGCCGACACCACCACCGGCGCCAGCCGCGTCATCGTCACCGACACCGATCCGGCCTGGATCGAAATCACCCGCGATCTCACGTTTTTCAGTGAGCAGGATGCCTTCGTCTGGACCTCGGAGAAAAGTGGCTACCGGCACGCCTACCGTTACGACTACGACGGCAACGAGACCCGCCTCACTTCCGGCGACTGGGAAATTTCCTCGCTGCTGACCGTGGACGAGGCCAACGGCTGGCTCTACTTCACGGGCAAGAAAGACGGATTCATCAACCAGCACGTCTACCGCGTCTCACTCGAGGGGGGGGATGTCGAAAAGCTGTCCGAATCCGACGGCTGGACCACCTGGGCATTCTCCCCGGACCACAACCTGGTCATCGAAACCTGGTCGGATGCAAGCACGCCACCGCGTACGGTATTGCGCCGCCCGGGTGGCGATGTCGTGCGTACGCTGATCGAAAACGATCTGCCGGGACTGGCGAAATACGCGGTGCCGAATCCGGAATTCCTCACCTTTGAAACCGATGACGGCATCACCCTCAATGCCTATATGATCAAGCCGCCCGGCTTCGATCCTTCGAAACGCTATCCGGTGGTGTCTTACGGTTACGGCAACGCCGGCTCGCAGATGGTGGTCAACCGCTGGGGCAGCGCTCGCGGCGCACAGCGTGATCTGTGGCACCGTCACATGGCCGCCCAGGGCTACCTCGTGTGGTGTATGGACAACCGCACCACCGCCGGCCGTGGCAAACAGGCCTACAACCTGACCTACGGCGAATACGGCAAATGGGCCGTGCTCGACCAGGTTCAGGGCGCGACCTACCTGCGCTCACTGCCTTTTGTCGACCCGGAGCGGATCGGCTTCTGGGGCTGGAGCGGAGGCGGCTACCTCGCGGCCGCGCTGATGACCAAGGGTGCCCCGCATTTCCAGGTGGGTGTCAGCGTCGCGCCGGTCATCGACCTGATCAATTACCAGGCCGTGGGCGTGGAACGCTGGATGGACCAGCTCGACGTCAACCCGGAGGGTTACGCGGCCGTGAACCTGGAAAACTTCGCCGACCGTCTGGAGGGCGACCTGTTGCTGATCCACGGCACCGGCGACGAGAACGTCAAATTCGCCTTCACCCTGCAGTTCGCCGACTCCCTGATCAAGGCCGGCAAACAGTTCGACATGATGGTCTACCCCAACGAACATCACGGCATCGAAGGCGCACGGCAACACGTCTACACGAAAATCGCGAACTACTTCCACGACAAGCTCTGAGCCCCGGCACGCGCCAGGCGTAAGACGCGCAAAAAAAGGGCCGGCAGTAGTGCCGGCCCTTCTTGTGCCCAGGCGGCGTGAAGCCGCCGGTCAGTCACCTGGCGCCAAGGTCGTTGCGATAAACATGTCCGCCTTTCATGACCAGCAGGATGTCACGGAGCGCTGAGATATCCTCAGCCGGATCACCATCCACCACCACGATATCTGCGAACTTGCCCTCTTCCAGCGAACCGAGGTCGGCCTCGGCACCGAGCATGCGAGCCGGTTCGGTGGTTGCTGAACGCAGCGCCTCCAACGGCGTCATGCCCGCTTCCACGTAATACTGCGCCTCACGAACCGTCGCGCTGGTGCCGTCGTTGGGCTCAAAGGCCATCTGATCCGTACCCAGGCCGATGTTCACGTCTTCGGCGATCGCTGTCTGCAGGGCCTGCCAGTGATCCTTGCCCACCGAGTCGCGCCGGTCGAGATACCACTGAGGAGAACCGAGTTCACGGAAGAAGGGCTCGGTGGCAGGCTGGCTGACGACGATGGTCGGTACCAGCCAGGTACCGGCTCGCGCCATTTTGCGCAATACCTTGCGATCGAGGAAGTAGCCGTGCTCGATGCTGTCGACGCCGGCGTCCACAGCGACTTCGGTGGCCTGTGGCGACCCTGAATGGGCCGCGACTCGCGCACCGAACCGGTGTGCGGCATCCACCACGGCGTGGATTTCCTCGGGCATCATCAGGGGCTGGGAAATGTCCCCGCCATCAGTCGCGATGCCACCGGAGATGAAGATCTTCACCCAATCGGCTCCGGCACTGATCTCCCGACGGGTCGCCTTGATCAACTCGTAAGGCCCATCGTTGAAAATCACTCCGGATTCCGAACCGTGGCCACCCGTTACAACCACAGCCTCACCACCGCTGAAGATCCGCGGTCCGTGCGCGATACCGCGCGCGATAGCCTTCTTCAGCGCCAGGTCGCCATGCGCCGTGTCACCAGGCAATCGAATGGTGGTGACACCGGCCTCGAGTGTCCGAATGGCATTGTCCGCCATTCTCAGGGTGAGTTCCCCTTCCGTTTCACCAGCGAGTTCGGTGGCCATTTTCCCCGGCAGTATCAGGCCCAGATGAACATGCATGTTCATCAGGCCCGGGATCAACCACTTTCCGTCCACATCGATCGGATACGCATCGGGGGGCACGACGATCTCGTCGCGTGTACCGACGGCCTCGATGCGATCTCCCCGAACCAGAACGACCGCATCGGTCAGGGCCGGTCCGCCGTCGAGGTTGACCACGGTGCCGCCGACCAGAGCCACACGCTCAGGCGCGGCCTGGGCGGGGCTTACCGTCGCCGCAACAATCGAAACGAAGACCATCAGGCGCGTCAGCGCCCCCGCTTTAACCATGAGGTTTCTCATACTGATTCTCCTGTCTGGTCATTCGAATGAATACGTCACACGAACGCCGTAGTTCTGATACGACGGCTCAATGAACAGCCCGCCCGCGAACGCTTTCTGGTAAGCATTGGTGTAGTACTTCTCGTCGAACAGGTTCTCCACGTAGGCCACCACGCGGAACTGATCGCGTTCCGCGCCGATACGCAGATTGAAGAAGTCGTAGCTGGGTACGTCCCAGGGAAAACCGGAGTAGATCAGCGACGTGGTGGTCGGCTTGATCCCATCACGGTAGTTCCATTCCAGGCGGACATAACCGGACCAGTTATCGGAGTATCGGAAGTCGTACTGGGCATCCGCGTTCATCGTCCATTCCGGTGAGTTGGGAATCACCTGGCCGTCCAGCACCCGGTTGTCACCGTCGATCAGCGCGACGAATTGATCGAATTCCGCATCGAGGTAACCGACATTGAAATTCACCTGAAACTGTTCAGACAACAGTGCCGACGCCGTCAGCTCAACGCCTTTGGAGCTTGCGGAATCGGCATTGTTGACCCCGGCGAACTGGACGAAGTCACCGTCCTCGTTGATCAGATTTTCCCGGAAGGCCACCTGCAGATCCGACCAGTCCATGTAGAACACCGACGCATTCAATCGCAGCCGGCGATCAAACAGTTCGGTCTTCAGCCCGATCTCGTAGTTCCATAACTCTTCGGGGTCATAGGTCTCCGCCTCCGGATTGGGGGCGACCTGCACGCCACCGGACTTGTAGCCCTTGGAAATCGTGCCGTACCAGGTCACGGCATCGGAAGCTCTGAAAGTCAGGGCCACGCGGGGCGAGAAATCGGTGAACGTGTCCTTGGCGGTCAGAAACTGTTCGGCCACACCGACCACGCTGCTGATGCTGAAGGTCTTGGTTTCCTCGCTGTACCGTCCACCACCGGAAATCGTCAGGCGCTCGCTGAGGTCATAGTCGACCTGGCCGAAAATCGCCCAACTGTCCGTACCGGAAAGCTCATCGGTTACCCCCACAGGCGTGCCTTCGGGAAGGCCGAAAGGCATTTCCGCACCGACCAGGGTCCGATTGAAATCGGTGCCGTCGTCTTCGGCATAAAGCGCACCGATGTTCCACTGGAACGGGCTGTCGCCGGTGTTCTGAATACGAAATTCGGTGCTGAAGCTTTCACGCTCGTTGTTGCGTCTCTCGTAGAAGAAATCGCGGCTGCTGCCATCGATGTCACCATAGAGAAAAAAGTCCGAGTTGATGAATCCGGTGATGCTGGTGAACAACAGGTCATTGTGTTCGTAGTCCACCCGCACGACCCCGTTGCGCAGGTTCGTGCCGACGCTCTGCGCGCGATCGAAATTCGTGCGGTTCGTGTTGTCCGGCCAGAAGCCGACCGTATCGACGAATGGGTCACCCCTCCCGTCACCATCACGATCGGGAAACACATCCCGGTAGAGCACGTTTCCGGCGAAGTCCGAGAACACGCCGGAAGGAATGCCCTCACGCATGCCAACCTCTTCGGTCGCGTACTGGAACATCGCGTCGATGGTCAGCTTGTCGGTGGGCGTCCAACGCACGGAGGTCTTGATGTAGTCATAGTCCTGGTCGTTGCCACCGCCCACCGGGTTAATGTTCTTGATGTTGCCGTCGGAGGAAATACTCTTGGCGTTGAAGCGCACTGCCAGTGTGTCCCCGATCAGCGGCACGTTCAGCACCGCCTCGGTATCCAGCGTGTCGTAACGGGAGTAATCCACCATCGCGGAGCCTTCGAAGGCGTCATGCGGCTTCTTCGAAGTGATGCTGATGCCGCCGCCCAGCGCATTGCGGCCGAAGTAGGTCGCTTGCGGCCCGCGCAGGATCTCGATCCGTTCGATATCCATGATCGGCGGATTGATCGTACTCGCGGCCACACTGAAATCGTCCACGTAAAACCCGGTAGTGGAAGAACCCACGAAGCCCAGGAAATTGGTGATGCCCCGGATACTCACCTGACGGCGCGAACGGGCACCGTTGGAGATGAAACTCGCATTAGGGGTGCGGGTTACATACTCGGCGACGTCCGAAAACATGCTTTTTTCGATATCGTTGGCGGTAAATGCCGAAATGGAAATGGGCACGTCCTGAAGATTCTGCTCGCGACGTTGAGCCGTTACCACGACCTCTTCGATCCCGAGTGTCTTCCCGTCCTGCGCCAAGGCGACAGACGATGCGAACGGCGCCGTGATCATCGCCACCAGCATCGTCCGCCCGACTGCCTTCACTCCCTTCCCCGCTGACAGTTGCCGGCGGAATTTCTTACTGGTACTGCAAGACATCAAATTCTCCTCTTCACACTTCATGAACAACTCCGAAAAGCCGCTGACTCCACGGGTTTTCGGACAAATTCAGGCACAGCGCGCCCCGGCCGGAAACGGCCGGCAAATTCGTTAACCGGAGGACTCAAAACGCGACATGACGCCGGAAAATTCAGCGGCGATGAATGCTCGTCGGAGTCAAATCAGAAACAGATACGAGTGCGCGGGTCGTCCTTTATCCGCTATCGAAGAATCTCCAGGAATCGATGGTTCAGCCTCGAGACAATCGTATTGGGCGCCAGGCTATTTTCAGACTTCACTCTAAGGCGCAGGCAAGGAATGAACAATAAGGCTGGAACAACCGTGCCGTTGCCTGTGAAGCAACGATTTTTTCACGGCATACGGACGCATAAAAAAAACGGGCCGGCATGGCCGGCCCGTCAAACTTCGTACCTCAGGCGGTTGCTGGGCGACGGGAGGGAATCCCGTTGGTCATTGACTCAGCGTGTGGCCAGATCGTTACGGTAAACGTGACCCCCTTTCATCACCAGCAGGATGGTACGAAGTGCCTTAATGTCGTCGGTCGGATCGACCGGTACCGCGAGAATATCGGCATACTTGCCGGGTTCCAGCGAGCCGATCTCGTCCTCGGCGCCCAGCATGCGGGCCGTTTCGATGGTCGCTGAACGCAGCGCCTGCAACGGCGTCATGCCGGCTTCCACGTAGTACTGCGCCTCACGCGCCGTGGCCGTGGTGCCGTCATTCGGCTCGTGTGGAAGCTGATCGGTGCCCAGACCGATGTTGACGCCTTCCTCGATGGCGGTCTGCAGCATTTTCCAGTGTTCCTTGCCCACCGATGTCCGGCGGTCCAGGTACCACTGGGGCGAGCCGATCTTTTCGAAGAACGGCGCCGTCGCGGGCTGGCTGACCACGATGGTGGGCACCAGCCAGGTACCGGCCTTGGCCATTTTCTTCAGGGTCGGACGATCCAGAAAATAGCCGTGTTCGATGCTGTCGATGCCGGCATCCACCGCAATCGAAGTCGCCTGGGGCGAACCCGAGTGGGCGGCCACCTGGGCACCGAAGCGGTGCGCCGCGTCGATCACGGCATTGATTTCCTCGGGCGTCATCAGCGGTTGGGCGATGTCCCCGCCGTTGGTGGCGATTCCGCCGGAAATCAGAATCTTGATCCAGTCGGCTCCGGCGCTGATTTCACGGCGTGCCGCCTTCATCAATTCGTAAGGACCGTCGACGTAGGTCTCACCGGCTTCCGAGCCGTGGCCGCCGGTGATCACCAGGGATTCTCCGGCGCTGAAAATTCGCGGACCGTGCGCCTGCCCGCGCGCGATGGCCTTGCGCAGCGCGAGGTCGCCGTGCATCGAGTCGCCGGGGGACCGGGTGGTGGTGATGCCGGCGAGCAGCGAGTCGTAAGCATTCTTGGCCATGCGCAGGGTCAATTCACCCTCGGTTTCATTGGCCAGTTCAGCGGACATCTTGCCCGGCAGTTTCAGTCCGTAGTGAACGTGCATGTTCATCAGGCCCGGAATCAACCAGTGGCCGCTGACGTCGATGACCTCGGCACCATCCGGCACATCTACCTCGCCCGCTTCACCGATCGCGGCGATGCGTTCACCTTCGACAAGCACCACGGCGTTGGTAACGGAATCCCCGCTGTCGATGTCGACGACGGAGCCGCCCACCAGGGCTACGGTAGATCCGTGTTCATCCGCGGATACAGCACCCCCGATCAGGCAAAGCGAGAAGGCGATGGCGAATTTCGTAATTCGATTCATATGATTACCCCATGAAGCCCGGGGCCGCGAACGGCCCCGGGGGTCACTATTACTCGAAGCTGTACGTTACGCGCACACCATAGTTCTGGTAGGACGGCTCGATGAACAGGCCGCCGGCGAACGCTTTCTGGTACGCATTGGTGTAGTAGTCTTCGTCGAACAGATTCTCGACGTAACCGACAATCCGGAAATTATCCCGTTCCAGGCCGACTCTCAGGTTGAAGAAATCGTAGCTGGGTACGTCCCAGGGGAATCCGGCGTATACCACCGACGGCACGGTCGGCTCGATCTCGTCACGATAGACCCACTCCAGGCGAACCCAACCATCCACGGCATCGGTCAACCGGAAGCTGTACTCGGCATCGGCGCTCATGGTCCATTCCGGCGAATTCGGAATCGTCTCACCGTCCAGCACGTAGTTCTGTGAATCGACCACGGCGACGAAATCGTCAAACGTTGCGTCGAGGTAGCCGACATTGAAGTTCACCACCAGGTTCTCGCTGACCAGAGCGGTGGCCGACAGTTCGGCACCCTTGGACGTGGCCTTTTCCGCGTTGTTCACACCACCGAACAACTGGAAGTCGCCGTTCTCGTCGCGGTAATTTTCCTGGAAGGCCACCTGCAGGTCTTCCCAGTCCATGTAGAACACGGCTGCATTCAGGCGCACGCGCGAATCGAACAGATCGGTTTTCAGGCCGATCTCGTAGTTCCACAGGGTTTCCGGGTCGAAGGTCTGGAACTCGGGAATCGGGGCTTCCTGCACGCCGCCCGACTTGTAACCCTTCGAAATCGTGCCATACCAGGTCATGTTATCCGTGGCCCGGAAGGTGGCGGCGATGCGCGGCGAGAAATCATCAAAGGTGTCCGAGAACTGCAGGTTGGTGACCAGCGTTCCGGAAAAACCCTGGATGTTCTCTTTCACTTTCTCCTTGCTGTAACGACCACCCACCGAAACGGTCCACTGGTCGTTCACATCGTAGTCCATCTGGCCGAACACCGCCCAATACTTGTTCTTGCTGGTAGTATCCGAGCGATCGATGATACCACCTTCCGGGAAGCCGAAGAGTTGTTCCGCTCCCACCAGGGTGCGGTTCCAGCCTTCACCTTCGTCTTCGGCGTAGATGACACCGGCATTCCAGTGCCAGGCGCTGTCGCCGGTGTTCTGCACGCGGAACTCTGTGCTGGCGCTCTGGTTCTGATTATTACGGAACTCGTTGAAGTAATCGCGACTGCTGCCGTCGATGTCACCGGCCAGGGTGAAGTCCGAGTTGATGTAACCGGTGATGCTGGTGAACAGCAGATCGCCGTGTTCGTAATCGACCCGAAGCACGCCGTTGCGCATCGCGGTGCCGACATCCTGGTTGGTATTGAAGTTGGTCCGGTTGGTGTTGTCCGGCCAGAAGCCAACACCGTCCGGGTCACCGGTTGCCGGGCCGGGAACTCCCGGAATCGGCGCCGTACCGTTGTAGAGGAAGGCCCCGAAAAACGACAGAACGCCGGAGGGCACACCTTCGCGCATGCCCACGCTCTCATTGGCGTAGCCGAACGAGGCATCGATCGTCAGATTGTCGGTCGGGGTCCAGCGGACCGCGGCCCGGATGTAATCGTAATCGTGGTCGTTACCACCGCCGATCGGGTTGATGTTCCTGATGTTGCCGTCCGAACTGCTGGACTTGGCGTTGAAGCGCATCGCGAACGTATCCTCGACCACCGGCACATTCAGAACCGCTTCCATGTCGAGCGTGTCGTAGCGCGAGTAGTCGATCATCGCCGAACCCGAGAAGCTGTCGGTGTTGGGCTTCTGCGTGGTGATGCTCAGACCGCCGCCCAGTGCATTGCGTCCGAAATAGGTCGCCTGCGGGCCGCGCAGCACTTCGATCCTCTCGATGTCCATGATCGGTGGATTGATGGTGCTGTTGGAAACACTGAAATCGTCGATGTAAAAGCCGGTTGTGCCGGGACCGGCGAAGCTCGTGATGCCTCGAATACTGATTGAGCGGCGCGACCGCGCACCGTTTGAAATGAAGCTGGCATTGGGCGTCTGCACCAGGTAATCCGATACGTCGGCGAACATGGCCTTTTCGATATCGTTGGCACTGAACGCGGAAATCGCGATCGGTACGTCCTGCAGGTTCTGCTCGCGCCGCTGGGCGGTCACGATGACCTCTTCGATCGACAAGCCGTCGGCGCCCTGCTCCTGGTCCTGGGCCCAGGCGGTGCCGGGTCCGGCGGCCATTGCCGCCAGTGCGGGCAGCAAGGCCAGAGTGAGACGGTTCCGGGCGGGCCGGTATGTTGGTGTGTGTGTTGACAGGCTTTTCAGACTGGATTTCATGGCACCTTCCTCAGTTTCCAAATTACATTGGCTATCGTGGTCTGCGTGTCCCCATTTATCGTCCCCAGGGGTCCAGTTTACCGGTATTCAGGGCGCGTCTTGTGCTCCAGTGGCGGACGCACCCTTTCCGGATGATGTGCCGAGCATCGATTCACGTACCAGCGCGGGCGGCAGTGAACCGACGTTCAGCAACGGATCGTAAAACTCGCTGGGCGGATCGGGTTCCCCGTTCACCGCAATCCAGTCCTCGCGAATTTTCATGATTTCCTGCATGCCGATCAGGTAGCCGAGCACGTAGGTCGGGCGTTCGACGTACATGCCGACTTCGAGTTCGGCCGCGTAGCGCTCGAAACGCACCTTGTCGGCCAGAAAGTCGACCGCTTCCTCGAAACTCATCTGCCCGGTATGCAGACTGACATCGAGAATGACCCGGGCCGCCCGCCACAGGCGGTTGCGCAACTGGGTCAGGCGCACGTCGTCACCTTCGAGGAAGCCACGCTCGAACATCATTTCCTCGGTGAACAGGCCCCAGCCCTCCGAGAAAATCGGTTCCCGCATGATGCGGCGCAGGAGACGGGGATTCTCGCGGGTTTTAAGACCGTCCACGTGATGGCCCGGATAGGCCTCGTGCACGGCGATGATCGGAATCCAGGCATCGTGATGGGAGCGCAGGCGCTCGGCCTGCTGTTCGGGCGTCATCCAGTCTTCGATTGGAGTCAGCACCAGTCGGCCCTCGAGATCCTCGCCGAAGGGGTCGACCATCTGGAACGTGCCAAACGGCGATGAACGGCGCATGGCCGGCGGCGTGTCGACGGTGATTACCCGTTCCCCTTCCGGCAGGGTCACGATGTGGTTTTCAATCACAAAGGCCTGGGCCCGGTCGATGGCGGCCTGGTAAGCCTCCTTGATACCGTCCGCGGGCGGATGTTCGTCCTTCAGCGTTTCGTAGACCTCGCTCCAGTGAACGCCGGGTTTAATGCGTTCGCTGACTTCCTGCGCCAGCGCTTCGGTATCGGCGAAGGCCTGGCGGCCACGCGCCAGGATTTCATCCGCGTCGGCGTCCATCAGCCAGCGGTGCTGCAGAATGTAATCGTAGTTGGCCTTGCCGATGGCCCAGGAGCCGGTGGATTGCGGCAACAGGTCGCCTTCCAGGTATTGCTCGTAGGCTTCCAGCGCGGCAACCGCCTCGGCGAGCGCCGTGGAGAAAGCCTCGGAATCGGCGGCGGCATCAGCGAGTGGGCCCACTTCGTTGCGCAGGCTGTCCAGCGAACCACGGGTCTGGAACAGCGCGGCCTCGGTAAACCGCTGAGGGGGGTGCCGCAGGTTGTCCCGTGCCGTCTGCAGCCGGTCCGGAATCTGCGCCAGCAGCTCCTGCAGGGACTGCGCCTGTCCGGCCGCGGCCTCCGCCGACTGCACTTCGATCAGTCGCCCGATCTGGCGGGCCGGCACGTACAGGGTGGGGTCGTTTTCCCAGATGCGGCGGGCCTCGGCCATGTGAATTTCGGATTCCAGCTGGCCGATGAGGGCGCGCTGGTCGATGTGTTCCTCGGCACTCAGAGCAGCCGAATCCACTGCTTGCAGGTCTTCCAGCAGTTCCCGTTTGGCCGCGATCTTCGCCGTGAAAGCGGCGGCCGAGACGTCGGTCAGTGTGCTGCGGTCCCGAGCCGCCCGGTCGGCATCGGCGTACCGCTGCACCAGTTCGTCGAGCCGTTCCGACGCATTCACTTGAGTCTGCAGGGTGGACGCCACCTCGGAGCCAGGCCCGGCAGCACTGTCAGCGGAGGCGGGAGTCGACTCCCGGTCTCCACAGGCGGTGAGCCAAATGGCCAGGGCCAGTCCGGTCGCGACCCGGGGCCAGCGGCTTTTCGCGCAGGCTCCGTCCATGTCGTGCCAGGCAGTGGTTGATGAGAATCTGCGGGCTTCGTTCATAGGCGTCCCAGTTCCTCCAGCGTGGTGCGCACCATCGCCACTTCGGACTCCTGAAGCGGCAGAATGGGGCGGCGCGGATACCCGCCGGGCAATCCCTGCAGGTTGAGCGCGGTTTTGAAAATGGCTTGTGCCGACCCGTAGCGCGCCGTGTAGTCGGGCCGGAACCATTCACGCATGATGCGCGTGTCCTGGCGTGCGGCCGCCAACCCGCGTTCGGTATCCCCGGCCCACAGCGCGTTATAAAACTCGGGCTGGGTGCGGCCCAGCACGGCACCGGCGCCCATGGTTCCGTCCGCGGCATCCTGCAGCACCAGCTGCATGCCTTCTTCGGTCATCGGAATGCCGAAAATTCGTACTTTGTCCCGCAGCGCACGCATCACGTCGATGAAATGCGCCGGACTGCCTGTGGAATTCTTGATCGCCACCACGTGCTCCAGATCCGACAGGTGCTCCAGCGTCTCACGGCTGAGGTCGATGTTGGTTCCCGGCGGCCAGTTGTAGATGCAGATCGGCAACGGCGTTTCCCGGTCGACGTCCTCGTAAAACGCAATCACCTCACGTTCGCACGGCCGCACATAGGGCGGTGGCGTCACCAGTATGCCGTCGAATCCGCTGCGTTCGGCCGTCATGGCGTTGCGCACCACTTCCTGGGCGGTAAACGCATTGCATCCGGCGATCAGCGGCAGATCGCCCCGAAGCACCTCACCGACCGCGCCGAACAGAGTGGCCTTCTCGTCCGCGGTCATGCTGAACCATTCACCGGTGGTACCGGCGACGACAAGCCCATGCATGCCCTCGCCGGCCAGCCATTCGAGCAGGGAGCGCAAAGCCCCCAGGTCGAGTTCGCCGTGCTCGTCAAAAGGTGTGGTTATGGCCGGCATATAACCGCGCCAGTCAACGGAATCCCGGTTCACTGTCAGTCTTTTCCCCGATTGTCTTCTATTTGGCAGGTGCCTCATGCGGTAGGCTACGAGTGCTTGAATGATCTATCAATAACAAGATATATTCGAATCTGTTGCAAAAACCGCAACAGGTATTCTCACCCACCGAAAACAAGGGCCGCATTTCCCGAGTTCATGACAAGATTTCACGACAATCGCCTGCGTTATCTCGCCGAAGCGGTACGCGGCGGCACCATGCGGGCCGCGAGCGAAAACCTGAACGTCGCACCCTCCTCCATCAGTCGCCAGATCGCGCAACTCGAGGAAGAACTGGGCGTACCGCTGATCGAACGCAATCGCAGCCCCCTCAAACTCACCGAGGCCGGTGAGATCGCGCTCACCTACTACCGTGAATTCACCACTCAGCAGGAAGCGTTCATTTCCCAGGTCCGCGATCTCAAGGGGCTGAAAGGCGGCACTGTCTGTCTCGCCGTCGGCGAAGGACTGATCGGCGATCTGCTGCTCGACGTTCTGCAGCGTTTCATGTCCCAATACCCCGAAATCCGCATCGTCATGTCCACGGCCGGTACCGCCGACGTGGTCAGCATGGTGCTGGAGGACGAGGCCCACATGGGCATGGTTTTTCAGCCCGAACCGGATGCCAAGATCCGGGTCCGGGCTTCGTCGGATCAGCCGATGAAAGTCATCGTCAAGGCCGGCCACCCCATCAGCAAACGCGAATCCGTCACACTTTCCGAATTGAAGTCCGAACGACTGGGTCTGCCGGAGCAGTCCTTCAGGATCAGCCAGATGATCCATTCCGCGGGATCCGAAGAACACGTATTCCTGAACCCGGTCCTGGTCAGCAACTCGCTGCTGGCGCTGAAGGAATTCGCCCGTTCGGGGCTGGGCATCACGATCCTGCCGACCATCGCCGCGCACACCGAAATCGCCGCCGGTGTGTTGGCGGCCGTCCCCATCGACAACCCGGAACTGATGCAAACCAGCGCCAGCGTCATCACCCGCCTGGGACGTCAGCTACCGGTCGGAGCGGTACGGCTGCTGCAGAAAATCGAGGCCACCATGCCGTTTCTGCCGGCGCCCTGAATCCCGTCAGTGCCCCGCGCCGCGCCGCGCGACGAAGGCCGCATAGCTGAGATACTGACGGCGAATCAGATGTCCGCGCAGCATGAGGTAGTCGAAATCGCGGATGGCCCGCATGTCGGCCAGGGGATTGGCGTTGAGCACCAACAGGTCGGCCGAACGGCCTTCGGTCAGGGTGCCGAATTCCTCTTCGGCTCCCATGATGCGCGCTGCATTGCCACTGGCCGCCACGATCGTCTGCAGCGGGTCCAGGCAGCATTGCGCCAGAAGCTCCATTTCCCGGGGCACGTTATAGCCCTGGAAGGAATGCACCACCGCCCCTCCCCCGTCCGTGCCGACGGCGATCGGAATGCCTGCGTCCACGAACCGCTTCACGTTGGCCTCCAGGTCCGGCACAGCGGCCCGGCCCCAGTCCAGCGCGTCGATCTCCAGCACCTCATCCATGCGGGCGAAAACGCGCGCGATATTCGCCGGGTCACGCAATGCATCCAGGACGAAATCAGGAACACTGGCTCGGAGTTGGGGGTCGTTCAGTAACTCGGGATTGTCCACGACCCGGTAGAACGACTCGAACAGGACGATTGTCGGGACAACGAATATGCCTTTTTCCCGCAGGCCCCGGACGATTGGGCTGCCGGGTTCCTGCGGTGTGACCAGACCGTGCGCGATGACCCGCGGTCCCAGGGCAATGGAACTCAGATATTCGCGCTCGTCAGTGGCGTGAATGAACACGGGAAGACCGGCAGCCTTGCTGGCTGAAACGATTTCCACTGCGTGTTGAGCCGGAATACGCGGAAATACGCCGGCCTTTCCCAGGCCGTCCTCGTCGATGATCTTGACCAGATCGACGTCCAGCGAGCGGTATCGCGTCAGGCTGTCGTCGACATCCGAATCCACGGTCAAACCGCCGCCGTGGCGGCTTCCCCAGCCGTTTGCGGCCGTGAATCCGACCGCGCCGGTGTAAATCCGAGGCAGCAGCGATGCCGGTTCCCGCCGGGCCTGTTCCCGCATCTCGAGCACCCGATCGAGATCGTGGGCCGACATGTTCAGCACGGTCGTCACACCGTGGTACAGGAACGCCAACGGGGTGTAATCGCGAACGATTTCCTGTTGATCGGGTTGCAGGGGGACACCGCCGAGCGAGTCGATATGCGCATGAGCATCGACGATGCCGGGAACCACGAATTTGCCCGCCGCATCAACGACTTTGGCCTCCGGCAACGGCCCCATCATCGCCCGCGGCCCGGCATACCGGATGCGTCCATTGACGATGTAAATCACGCTGTCTTCGACCGCAGGGCGGCCGGTGCCATCGATCAGGGTGGCGCCCATGATCAGCCAGGCCCGGGATTCGTCCGGCACGGGCGCATTCGCATCCTCGTTGCCGCCACACCAGCCAACGCCGGACAGCGCCCACGACAACACCACCGCCAACTGCAGGCACCTGCGAATCCAGACGTGCATCATCATGCGTACCTCAACCGAGAACCGATCACTTCATCCTAACGCGACGAGCCAGAACCGGGTTTCCACCTTGCCCCGAATGCGTTGCGGGCGACGCAACAATTCCGAATTCCATTTGTCATTGACGCCGGAAAATACGCCGCCGACAATGAAAGAGCACCGAGTACTCGCCCCAGACCGCGCCGGCTTGCACCATCGTGACCTCCCGGCCGCCTCGGAATCACCCAGGAGCCAATCCCCATGATCCGAAATCCAGTTACCCGCCGCCTGACACATGCCGCACTGGCGGTGGCGTTCTGGCTGACCGCGTTCCCGGCGGCCGGCGCGACCACCGAAACGAGCCAGTCAGGTCCGGCCCAGGCGCATCCGGGCAAGGCCGACCCGAGAACCGAGACGGTTCTGATTCGTAACACCACCGTCATCGACGGGACCGGCGCCGCCCCGCAACCGGGTGTCGATCTGTTGATCCGCGGCGACCGCATCGAAGCCATCGGCGAATCCCTGCAAGCCTCGGAGGGAGCACGGATCCTGGACGGCACCGGCAAATTCGTCGTACCCGGCCTGATCGATACGCACGTGCACCTGCAGTTTCCAATCGTTTTCCAGTTGAGTCCCGAAGAGAAAACCGTGGTCGTCGACCACACGCCAAAAGCCTTTCTTTACAACGGTGTAACCACGGTTCTTAACGTGTCGGCGGCCAATGAATGGATCCTCCCCCGGCGCGAAGCACAGCGCAACGGCGAACTGGTCGCGCCGACGATTTACGCGCTGGGCGAATCCTTCAAGCCGGTCGACGGCTGGGGCAGCCGCCATGGTGGCGCACTCGAAGATGCCGCCGCCGCGCGCCGCATGGCCCTGGAACTGGTGGACGCGGACGTGGACGGTTTCAAGCTCATCATCGAAGACGGCCTCGGTTCCCAGGGCACCCACGTGGAAATGCCGGACGACATGCTGCAGGCCATCGCGGAAGTCGCGAGCGAGAACGGTATGCCGCTGTATTCCCACGCCATCAACCTGCACGAGTACCACCGGGCGGTCGACATCGGGTCGCGGGCGATCATCCACGGTCTCGAGGATCCGATACCGGAGGGAGATACCCTGATCGAGGAGCTGATCGAGGGCGGGATCACCGTGGTGCCGACTGCCAGCCTGTTTGAATCTTTTTTGCACCCGGACCCGGCCGCAGGCCTGGAACTGCAGGATCCGGTGCTTGAGAAAACACTGCCCGGGTTCCTGTTGCAGCGCATGCGCGATCCGGACTACATGGCGGAAGAAAAACGCCTGTTCAGCCAGGCTTCCAACATGGACGCCTACACTTGGGCGGAAAGCCGCCTGCCGGTGTTTCGGGAAAACATCACCCGTCTGCACGAAGCGGGTGTAAAACTCGCGGTTGGCACCGACGGTGGCGGCACCGTCGGCTACAACTACCAGGGTTACAACACGCCCTGGGAGCTGAAAATCCTGGTCGAATGCGGTCTGACCCCGATGGAAGCCCTGGTCGCCGCCACCCGCAACGGCGCCGAGGTGATCGGCATCGACAATGAAGTCGGAACCGTCGAAACCGGCAAACTGGCCGACCTGCTGATCCTGACCGCCAATCCGCTGGACGACATCGAAAACATCCGGCGAATTGAATGGATCATCCAGCAGGGACAGCCGCACCCACGCGACGAGTTCGCATTTCAGCCATGAGGAGCCCAGGCTCTCTTGCTTAGCGAAACCCGCCTGAGATACCTGTACGAGTCGGCCCGTCTCGGCACGATGCGAGCGGCCAGTGAGCATCTGGATGTGGCCGCTTCATCGGTCAGCCGCCAGATTTCCGAACTGGAAAAGGAACTGGGCATCACCCTGTTCGAGCGGGGCCGCCAGGGCGTCAGTCTCACCGAGGCCGGCCGTACCGTGTTCGAGTTCTATCGAGAAAGGGCGGCCCACGAAGAAGCCTTCATGTCGCGAATTTCGGACCTGCGCAGTGTCCGCACCGGAAACATCATTCTCGGTCTGGGGGAAGCCTTCGTGACCGACGAGTTCAGCGACCTTTTGCGACGCTACATGAAGCAGTACGACGGCCTGAAGGTGCACGTGCGCATGGGCGGCAGCAACAGCGTTGTCGCCATGGTACGTAATGACGAGGCTCATTTCGGGCTGATGTTCGACATTCCGCGGGACCCCCGGGTGCGCGCGCGGACTTCGCTGCCTCAACCATTGCATTTCGTGGTGCAGGCCGGACACCCACTGGCCAGCACGGAACGGCCCGGCCTGACCGAACTGGGCCGCTACCGGGTCGCGTTGCCCGAGAGTTCGTTCCGAATCCGGCAGATTGTGCAGCGGGCGGAGCAGGAATCGGGAGAGTTTCTCGAGCCCGCACTGATCACCAACTCGATGACCCTGCTGAAAGACTTCGTCAAGTCCGGCCGCGGAGTCACGGTGCTGCCCCCATTGCTGACGGAACCCGAGCGTTCACAGGGCCGGCTGGTTGCCGTACCCACCGGCAATGCGGTACTGAACGACACCCAGATCACACTGGTCACTCGCGTCGGACGTCAGTTACCGGTCGGCGTGTACCGCCTGATGGTGCGCATCGAGTCGTTTCTCAGGAAGAACTTCGGTGCGGTGCCGCTGGATTCCCCCGACTGAGGGCGTCCCCGCCCTGCTCAGTCCTGACGGTCAACCACGTGGGCGACCGGAACGGGACGGGCCGGGAAACGGGCGGTGAATCGCCCGACCTGCTCGGCCGGAATGCCGCGTAATCCCGCCAGTGTCCGGGTCAGGGCGAAATGACAATAGCGGCCCTGGCAGTAACCCATTCCCGCCCGTGACAACAGCTTGGCGGCGCTGGCCGTGGTCACGTGCGGATGCTCGTCGAGCATGCGCCGAAACGCACCGGCCGTGACTTCCTCGCACTTGCACAGATTGGCGTCGTCAACCTGCAACTGCTCGAACAGGGCCGATCCCGGCCAGGCCAGGTCACACAGCATCCTGGCGAAACGGTTGGCCCGCCGCAGGCGTTGCCGATAAGCACGCGCCTGCTCAGCAGCCCGGCCCCGGTCGATGCGCCCGGCTTCCAGCGCGCAGCCCAGCGCGGCCAGCCCGCCCTCCTCGGCCGCCACTTCGCCGCCCGCCATGCCGGTGATTTCTCCGGCCACGAACATGCCCGGCACCGTGGTTTGCATCCACTCGTCGTGCCGTGCGATCCAGCCGCCACGGCGATCCGACCAACCGCAGTCCGCGCCGACCTGCCGCACCAGTTCGGAATTGACAAGAAAACCGAAACAGATCCCGAGGCGGTCGCAGTCGATGGCCTGCGTCCGGTCGCGCCGGACCTCGCCGTCACCGCCAATGGGTGCGATTCGCACCTGCTCCAGCCGATCCGTTCCCGTGGCTTCCAACACGGTGTGGCCGAATTTCACCGGCACACCGGCGGCTTTCAGACGGCCCAAAGCCGCCGCCGCCTGGAACAGCTTGCCCAGGTGCGGGAGCGTTGCGGCCGGCCGCCGGAGAGGGGCCAGGGCGCGAACGGGACGCTGCGCGAAATACACGCCGCCGACCTGTCCGCCGGCCTGCACCAGCTGATCGGCGACGATCAACTGCAGAGGGTGGGAGCCGGAGAACACGATGCGTTCCCCGGCCACGAACTGCTGCCCCTTGATGAAGGCCTGGATGCCGCCCGCGGCCATTACGCCCGGCAGATTCCAGCCGCGGAACACGACCGGCATGTCGTAGCAGCCCGGCGCGACCAGCACCTGCCGTGCCACCAATTCGGAACATGCTCCGGCCCGGTCCAGCAGGATGCGGAATCGACTGTCGTCTTCGGCGCCGTGCTGCCGCAGAATTCCACAGACCGAAGTATTGAACCGCCAGTCGACCCGGTCATCGCCGGTAGCCGCGCGCACCATCTCGCGGCCGGCCCGATAGGCCCGCCCCTCCAGGGCGTTCCCGACGGTGAATTCCGCGGGGGGTTGTCGGTAAATCTGTCCGCCCGGAGCCGCCTGTTCGTCGAGGACCGTCACCGTCAGACCGTGATCGGACGCGACCCGCGCGGCGCTCATGCCGGCCGGGCCCGCACCGATGATGGCGAGATCAGTTTTCATCGGCATCTCCACCGCCCGCGGATTGCAGACGCACGCCGGTACGCACCGACATGCCTTCGCTGACCCGGCACAGGCAGGCCCGGCGCCAGCGCTCCGGCCCTGAACCGGGCTCGCGCACCCGAACCTGGCATTCGTAACAGGTTCCCATGTTGCACCAGGGTCCGCGCGGCTGGCCCGATCCCGTGCGGTTGAACGCGGTAATCCCCTGGGCCAGCAACACGGTCGCCACGGTTTCCCCGGCATGCGCGGCAACCGCCTGGCCGTCCACGTTCAGGGTCAGCGCGGCCCCGCGCCGGGTGTCGTCGTTTTCGATGCGACGGGTCATTGCTTCATCCCATGAATGCGTTGAGGCCGCCGAACCGCGCCGGACTGAATGGATCCAGCGGATGCGACGAGCTGCCGTTGAGAATCAGTTCACTCATCAGCCGGGCGTAAGTCGGGCCGTTGGTGAAACCGGACCCGCCCGCCGCCACGAAAAAGCCGGGAGCCTGGGGCACTTCGCCCAGAACCGGGAGTTCGTCCGGTGTGATCGCGGTGGTGCCGGTCCACACCCGCAGCAAGCGCAGGCCGGCTACCTGGGGCACTACGTCGGCGCCCGCACGCAGGTTTCCGACCACCGAGTCCATACGCAGTTCCGGCGGCGCGGAGCCCGTCCACTGTCCGGCGGACTGCTGCATCCGCGACGGCCAGCCGCCGCCAATCAGCAGATTGCCATCGTCGGTCTGCTTCAGGGACAGGCGGCGGCCCACGTGCTGCACCAGGTGCGGCACCAGCGGGTCCACTTTCTCGGTGGCGTTCATGGTCAGCGCCACCGGAAACAGGGGCAGGTGAAGATTGGCCATGGCGGCCACCCGCACAGCCCAGATGCCGGCCGCATTGAGTACCGCACCAGTGGTGATCGAGCTGACCCCCTCCGAAGCCGCGGCGTTCTCATAGCTCACGCGCCAGCCACTGCCCGACCGGCTCACTCCGGTCACCGCGGCATGGGTTTCCACCCGGGCACCGGCATCGACTGCCCGGCGGGCGAAAGCCGGCGCCAGCAGGCGCGGATTGCTGTGCCCTTCCTTCGGGCAGTGCAGCGCCGCCAGGATGCCCGGCGCCAGGTACGGCGCGATCCGCCGCGCGCCATCGCCGTCCAGCAGCTCGATTTCCAGCCCCTGGCTCTGTTCGATCTCCAGCTTGCGTTTCAGCACTTCGACCTGTTCCGGCGTTTCCGCCACCATCAGCCCGCCGTGCATACCGGTCTGGGTATCGATGCCGAGGTCCTCGTCCAGGCCCTCCCACATCATGATCGCGTGGCGCGACATGCCGACGTAGAACTCCAGTTCGCGCCGGTAACGGTCGATATCACGGATCAGGCGGTATTCGAGCTGAAAATGCAACGAACCCGCGTTCTGCCCCGAAGCACCCTGGTTGATCTGTCCGCGTTCAAGCAGGGCGACCCGCGCTCCGCCGCGCGCCAGGTAGCACGCGCTGGCGCAACCGATCAGGCCGCCGCCGATGACCGTGACGTCGTAATCCGCCACGACGAACGGGCTCAGCCGACCTGCGCCGTGACTTCGATTTCGATCAGAAAGCCCGGCAGCGCCAGCGTCGGCACGCCGATCAGGGTATTGGCGGCCGGCACGACGTCACCATAAAACTCGGCCAGGGCGGCGCCGACCGGTTCCAGGTACTCCGGACGGTGATTGACGATATAGGTGCGCATGCGCACGACGTCGGCGGGACTCGCTCCGGCCGACGCCAGCACTTCCTTCAGATTGGACAAGGCCTGGCGGGCCTGGGCACCGATGTCGTCACCGCCGACAATGTTGTATTCCTTGTCCCAGGCGACCTGGCCGGCGCAATGAATGAGGGTGCTCCGGTCGGATCGGACCGCGTGGGAAAATCCGTACTGCACGCTGCCGTACATGGATTCGGGATTGATGGCTTCTCGGGTCATGGGTGTTTCCTCCAGCAGTCAGGCGAATTACAGATATTGAACCAGCTCAAGCTGGTTACCGAACGGATCCAGCACGTACCAGGACCGGGACGCCGGGCACGGCCCGTCCTCCATGTCGATGGAACCCGCGGCCGCCTTGCAGCCGTTGCGTTCCAGAAGGGCGATCGCGCCGTCGATGTCTTTGACTTCAATGCACAGGTGGCGGCTGCCCGCGTCGCAGTTGCGCGGCGGCGTGGTGGCGGCATCTTCAGGCTTCTCGTATTCGAACAGCTCCATGCCGAATCCGTCGGGCCATTTCAGCATCGCGATTTTCAGACGGGCTCCGGGCACGAAGATATGCGCATCGGTCCAGTCGCGCCCGTCCTCCATCGGCGGAATCTCGGCCGCGTCGAACGGCCCCATGCGGTATTCGACCTCGGCGCCGAACAGACGGGTGTAAAAGTCCACGGCTTCGTCGATACTGGGAACCGTGAGTGAAACATGATCGATACGCTTGAATGAAATGGATTCCATGGATTGCTTCCTGAATCTGATGACGAATTGGGCCGGGCCGGACCGTGTTTTCGCACGGGTCCGCGAATGGGTCCGCCCACGGCACAAGGTTAACTGCACCCGAAGCGGCTTGCATACCATCGCCTGACCGAATTTGTTGCTTTCAGCGCAACCGCTGCCCCGTTCCCGGAACGGGCGGTTAGAATTCCAGCATTGCCTTCGCGGCCCGGCCGCCGAGCGGAACAAAGGACAACAACTGCCATGAACTGGATTGTAAAACTCTTTCGCGGCCTGGTTGGCCCCGCTGCCGTCATCGCCGCTGGTTCCATGGGCGCGGGCGCCGTCGCATCGCTGATCCTTGCCGGCGCGTGGTTTCGCTACGATCTTCTCTGGGTCGTGCTGTTCATGCTGCCGCTGTTCGTGATCGCGGTCGATTCCGCCTCGCGCATCGGCACCATCAATCGCGGAGTCGGCATGCTGTCCATCGTCAGCCGCCACATCCACCCCTCGGTCGCCTGGCTGTTCGTGCTGATCAACGTGCCCATCCACATCCTGGTTGGCATGGGCCAGTTCTCGGTGATGACCTCGGCCTTCCTGTCGCTGTTCGGCATGCATCCTCCGGTGCCGGGCGGGCCCGCGGACTACGCGGCGACCTACGGCAACCTGGAAATCATCGGTTCGCTGGCGCTGGCCGCGTTCGTGCTGTGGTTGGTGTTGTCCCAGGGCTACGACCGCATGCAAAAGGCCATGACCGGCCTGATGGTGGTGATGTTCATCTGCTTCCTGCTGATCGCCCTGCGCAGTTTCGGTGACATCGCCGAGATCATGAGGGGCTTCATTCCGAGCATCCCCGACGACCTGCCGGCACCCGGCCGCGACGCGGTTCGCATGAGCACGAGCTCCATCATCGCCATCGTCGGCAGCGCCATCGCACCCGGCGCGTTGCTCACCATTCCCTACCTGAGTTCCGACGCCAGTTCCGGCGCGGTCAAGCTCAAAGAGGATCTGCGCAAGTCCATCCTCAATCTCGGGATCATTTTCGGCGCCTACGCGATGTTCATCATCATCGCCGGCGGCTTCGCGCTCTACCCACTGGCCAACCACGCCGACATCGAAACCGTGCACGAGGCCGGGCAGGTACTGACCGCGGCCTTCCCGCAGACCATCGCCTTCGTCGGCCCCACCATTTTCACCCTCGGCCTGTTCATCGCCGCCATGACCACCCTGGTCATCTGCGTGCAGGTGGTGATCTACCTGTCGCTGGACATCCTCAAGAAGCCGTGGACCTTCTCCAGCGACAACAAGCCCTACCGCCGCCTGGTGATCGGCGTGACCCTGCTCACCGGCCTGCTGGCACCGATCTGGGATTTCCCCGCGCTGCTCAAGGTCGTATTGCTGATGGGAGTCAACGTGCTGGTGATCCCGCTGGTGATCGGCGCCATGATTTTCCTGGTCAACCGCCGCGCCGTCATGGGTGAATTCACCGCCAGCCCGGTGCGCAACGCGCTGCTGGTGCTGGTGCTGGTCATTTCGGTGGCGCTGGCCATCGACAAATTCCCGGACTACCTCACGATGCTGGCCGGAATGACCGGTTGATCGTCCCCGGCGTGCCGCACCCCCGGGGGAGCTTCGGCTGGGTGCGAAGAGCCGAAGCTCTCGGCATCGGGCGCTGATCATGTGCCGGGCCGACCGGATTTCCCCGCTCGACTATACTGAAGGGACCCGGTCCATCCCGCGAGGCGATCATGAAAACACGACCGTCCTTACCCCACCGAATGCTGTTCCCATCTGCTATCCCCAACTGGCTGGCGGCCGGATGCGTATGCCTCGCGCTCTCGACATCGGCCATTGCCGAGGCCCCACCCAAGGCAGAGGAGATGAAGGAAGCCAGGTCATCCGCCGAAACGGTTCAGCGCAACGCCAGCGACCTCAAATTCACCCGGGAACGGGCCAAACGCGGACGCGTCCCGGTTCATAACCCTGAATGGACCGACGCACGGGAATCGGACCCCGCCATGAAGGAGTCGGGCGAGAAAGGCGGAACCACCGACATCAACATCGGCGTGGGTGAACTCTCGGGAGACGAATCGGAACCATCCGCCACCCTGCGGACCTCGACGGCAACGGACGACGACTGACGCACGCTACCGGACCGGGTGCCGGTCCAGGCCCGATGGAACAATGTTCCACCGGGTGTTACGCCCTACCCATGACGTAACGAGAAAACCCGGAGAAACCCATGCACCCCGCAAACCTGCAATTGCTGAACCGAATCGGTGACGCGCCCCTGCTGACCGATGGCGGCCTCGAGACCGTACTGGTTTTTCAGCAGGAGCTCGACCTCCCCTGCTTCGCCGCCATCGACCTGCTCAAACGCACGGACGGTGAAACCCGGCTGCAAGCCTACTACGCGCCTTTCCTGGAACTGGCAGGCCGCCACGGAACCGGCTTCGTGCTGGAAACGCCCACCTGGCGGGCCAGCCCCGACTGGGCCCGGGAAATCGGCTACCGGCCCGGGGAAATCGATGAACTCAACCGCGCGGCCGTTGGCGTAACTCGCCGCATTCGCGACCTTCACCCCGACGTCGGACCGACCCTGGTCAGCGGCTGCATCGGCCCGCGCGGCGATGGCTACGAACCCGGTGATACCCTGAGTGCGGAGGCTTACCGGGACTTTCACGCCCGCCAGGCACAGGTCATGGCCGAAGCCGGCGCCGACCTGATCAGCGCCATGACGATGAACACCATCGAGGAGGCCCTGGGCATCACCTGGGCGGCCCGCGATGCCGGCCTGCCCGCCGTCATCTCGTTCACGGTGGAAACCGACGGCCGCCTGCCCACCGGCGACTCGCTGTACAAGGCCGTTCGCACCGTGGACGACGCTTCCGGCAACTACCCGCTGTGGTTCATGATCAATTGCGCGCATCCCACGCATTTCGAATCCGTACTGCGCGATGGCGGTGACTGGTTGGAGCGGATCGGCGGCCTGCGGACCAACGCCTCACGCTGCAGCCACGAAGAACTGGACAATTCGGAAGTGCTCGACGATGGCGATCCGGCGGAACTGGGGGACGATTACCGCCGCCTGCGCCGGTTTCTGCCGAATCTCAGGGTGTTCGGGGGATGCTGCGGCACCGACATCCGGCATGTCCGGGCCATCGCGGAGTCCTGCCTGGGCGAGGCGCCACCGGCACGAGCCATGAGCGCCTGAGCACAAGGCCACCCACGACACCCCGCTGGCGCCCGGTCGTCCCGGGCGTCAACCTCCGGCCAGCCGCTCCGCCCGCCGCGCCAATTGCTCGATAATGCGCGGACCGCGCCCCGGAATGCTCCAGGGACACACGGCAATGCAGATGCCGCAGCCGAAGGTTTCGTTGAAGAACAGGATGCACTTGTCGAAATCCACGTACCACTTCTCCGTGCCGCGCACCGGCACTTTCTCCGGCCCGATGGCTTCCGGCGGACAGGCGTTGCTGCACACCTGGCAGCGGCTGCAGAAATCGTCGACGCCGTAATGCGCCTCCGGTGTCGGGATCAGCGGGATGCTGGTGAGTACCGCGGCGAGGCGGAACGAAGAGCCGTAGTCGCGGTTGATGATGGAGCCGTGCCGGCCGAGCTCACCGAAACCGGCAGCCAGCGCCGGGGGAATCAACAGTAATTCCGAGGCCATCGGGCCCGCCTGCGGATGCGCATCCCAGCCCCGTTCGCGAATCCAGTTGGTGATGTCCTTGGTGGCCTTGGCGGCGCGGCCGTACTGACGCACCACCTCACCGCCGGCCTCCGGTTCCGGGGCCCTGGATATTTCCTCGTAATCGTGTGCGACCCCGATCACGATCACCCAGTCGTAATCCAGTTCGACGCCCTCGAAAGTCCATTCCGGCTGCAACCTCGCGATACCGAACAATTCCAGGTCCAGGCTTCCGGCATACTCGGTCAGTTGCCGTGTCCAGTCCTCCGCAGACTGCTGCTGCGGTTCTCCGCTGACCTCCGCGTACGGCAGGTCGAGTACTTTCTGGCGGTCGGCGCGCGCGGCCCCGATCGCCGGGTTGTCCGGGTCGTTGAGGTAAAACCACTTCTGCAGTTCGCCGTGCGGAATCGTGTCGGGATCGCGCCAGTAGACCGGCCGCGCCCGGCGGAATTCCGTTTCCCCGAGCCCGTTGATGGTATTTCCGGATACGTCCGGTATGCAGGCCACCTGATCCGGGTGGGGCACATGCGGCCGGTAGGGTGATTTGGGCATCTGGGTCTCCTCGGCGTTTCACCCCATGATAACCCGGCCCACTAGTCGATACGGCGCCAGTGCTGCTTGCTGCCGCTGCCGAACGCGAGTTTGAGATTGCTGCCGTCGTACTCATAGGTCGGCGACACGCTGGTCGCAGGCACCAGTGAGCCTTCGCCGTTCACGTGCTGCACCCAGTAACTCACGTCGTAGGTGATGTGATCGCCCTCCACCCGGTAGGTTCCGGCATGGCTGCGGGCGGACGGTTCGTCCTGTCCGGTAAAGGTCGTTTGATAGATGATGGAAAAATGACCGTCCTGCACCAGTTGCAGGCCCGCCGCCGGCGGCTGGTCGTCGGCGGTCTCGTAGGACACCAGCTCCCACGCGCCTTCGAGTTCCGCCGTGGTCAGCTCATCGGCCTGTGTGTTGGCGCCGGGCGTGGCGGCGATAATCGCCCCGACCGCGATACCGAGTACATTCAATGGATTCATCGATGGATACCTTTCTCAACCAGAAAACTTAGGTGCAGTTTACGCAGGCCGGGCTCAGCGAACCACGTGCCAGGCCGTTTGCCGGCCGGCCGCGTAGATCACCCGCTCGCCGTCGAACCAGGCGGTCTGCTCCAGCTTGATGGCCACATTCTGGTCATCCCACTCCGGCACCGCCTGCTTGATGTTTCCCTCGATGGCGTAAGCCGTGTTCGGGTGCAGAATCCGCGCACCGTACACCGGCACCGGACCCTGGTTGTCCCACATGCCCATGCCCGGCCCGGGGGCATGGCCGAACATGCCGATCGGGTGGGTGTAAATACTGGCCCGGATGCCAGCCTTGCGGCTTGCGGACAGCGCCGCGGCGAAAATTTCATCCCCGCTGCGGCCGCTGCGGAACGCATCGGTCAGCAGATCCTGCCAGCGATTGCCCGTGGCCAGCGCCTCAACCAGCCCCGCGGGCACCTCGGATTCACCCGCACGCAGCACGTAACCCATTTCCTGGGTGTCCGTACACAGGCCCAGGTAACAGATGCCGACGTCGGTGTGCAATACGTCTCCCGGAAGAATAACGCCGGAACCGCCGCAGAACGCATCCTCGTCGGTGCAGGCACCGCCCTCGCGCTGACGGTTCACATGCGGATGGAACCAGATCGGCAGATCCAGTTCCTCGAACCGTTCGGCGATGAACCACTCGACCGCCGCGGTATCGGTGACCCCGGGGGTGATGACCTGATTGGAAAATGCCTCGCCGATCACGCTGCGGGCCAGCGCCACGACCTGCGGATAGATCGCCAATTCACCCTCGGTGCGCGTTTCCAGCCAACGGATCACCAGGTTTTCCGCGCTCACCACGCGCTCGCGCAAATCCTTGTCCAGAACACCCAGCAGTCGCTGATGCAGGCCGTGAGTCAGCCCGTCCGCCACCGCCCAGCCGTCCGAAACGTTGATACCGATGCGTTCCGGCTCGCGCTCGGCGATCACCCGCGCCAGGGCCTGCCATTGCTCATCGAGATCGCCACCCGACCAGGCGGCGGTATACGGCTCGCCCAGGGGATATCGGTTCACCGACAAACGGTCGACGGTTCCGTCGGCCTTCAGGTCGAAGATCAGCATGGTGGTGCGCCGGGCGGCGTGCGAGGGCTGTGGCACCAGGGTGAAATAAACCGGATCCTCGGCGTATTCGCGCGCCAGCACCAGCCACAGGTCGATTCCGGTTTCCTGCATCAGTCCCGGCAGCAGGTTTTCCAGGCGGTCGTTCAGTATCCGGTTGGCCACTGCCGGCCGCTCACGCAAGGGGAGCACATCGGGCGTTGACCGGATGATTCGGCCCTGTTCGAAGGCCGGCGCGGCCTGCGCCGACACCACCCCCGCGAGGCACAGCGCCACCGCGGCTACCAGAATGAATACGGCGCTGAGCGCCCGGCGATTAGCGTGCATCATGATCTCCGTGCAGGAATTCGCGGTCGTTACGGCCGAACCGCCGAAGCAATGGCCCGGGCCTCATCGGCCAAACGGGTGATGGTAGCAAAATCACCGGCGGCGACGGCAGCGGCCGGCGTCAGCCAGCTTCCACCGCAGGCGATTACCTGGGGCACCGCCAGGAAATCGGCGAGATTGGCGGCCGACACGCCGCCGGTGGGCATGAACCGCACGCCGCGAAAGACCGAGGACAGGGCTTTGAGCATCGGCACGCCACCGCCGAGACCGGCCGGGAAAAATTTCACCGTGTCCAGGCCCAGGTTCCAGGCAGTTTGCAGCTCTGTCGCGGTCGCGATGCCGGGATAAACCGGCAGCCCTGCCTCCTGCGCCGCCCCGACCACGCCTTCGTGCAGCCCCGGTGAGACGATAAAGCGGGCGCCGGCATCGATCACCTGGCGAGCCTGACCGGGCGTGAGCACGGTACCCGCCCCCACCTGCGCCTGCGGAAACGCTTTCACCGTGGCGGCCAGGCAGTCGAGGGCCGCTTCGCTGCGCAGCACCACCTCGATGACGCCAAGTCCACCCGCGATCAGGGCCTCGGTGATGGCCACAGCGGTTTCGCTGTCGGACGCCGCCACCAACGGGACGATCGGTGCCGCGGCAAGGCGGTCGTTCAGGCTGGCGTTCAGGTTTGCATTCATGGTCTTGTCGGCATCAGAGGTAAATGATGATGGCGCCATGTACCGCGTCGGCGTTGATCAGATCCACCCGCTTGTGGCGAATCCGCAAGCCTTCATCGGTCATGACCAGTTCATGACGATAGGTCCCGGCGAACAGCGTCTGTTCTTCCCAGTACCAGTAGGCACAGTGAAAATTGGACGTGACCGTGCAATTGCCTGTCGCCTCGTCGAATTCGGTGATGCGCACGTTGCCGATCAGGTGCGAACAACGCACCGCGTAATCCTTGGAGGCCGCCCGGGGGTGTACAAAATTGCGCCGCCGGATTTCCATCATCACCCGGTCGTCGTAGATCAGCGACAGGTGGTTGTGTGGATCCTCCTGATCCTCGACGGCCGGCATCCAGTAGGTGCCATCGTCGGTATACAGTTCGATCCAGCGGTCCAGGTCGGGCCGGTCGAGATACGAGGCCTCGAGGTAAAGAAAGTCCTCGACCTGCCGGCGGAATTCAGCGTCGTTGCGATGGGCACTCATGTCAGCACGTCTCCCCGAGCATGTAGTGACGCCAGGCGCGGTACTGGGTGCGTATGTCCACGTCGCTGGTGCCGCGACCGACCCAGTGGTCGTCGTGCATTTCGTCGCGACCGTAATCCCGATGGATTTCGACCCATTCGTTGGCGTCCGACTCCAGCCCGAGTTGCATGCGCCGGTAGGCCACCAGATCATCCGGCCCCACCATGGAGCCGCTGGAATTGATCAGCCGGGAGTACAGGATGGTGCGCTGCAGCAGCGATTCGGGCGCGCCCTTGAGCCGGAATGACCAGCTTTCGATCACGCAGTGATCCGCCGCGATGGGCCGCACCACGCGTATGTTCTGAACCGCGGATTTGATGGTCAGGGACGGGTAATAAAGCGTGTTGTGCGTGTTGAACGTCAATATCTCGCGCGTGCGTTCCGGTCCGTAAGCCTCCAGCATGACTTTTTCATAGTCGGGGTCCACGCTGTAGTTGGCGTGGATGCTGGTCTTGCCGCCATCGTAGTGGTGACCGTAGGGGAAACCGACGATGTCGGTCGCCTCGAAGTTCTTGTACGAAGCGCCGAACGGCGGAATGATCTCGGCTTCCTCGCGCCGTCCCGAATCCTCCGGCAGGGTCTTGATGTAGTCGTTGGCCGCATCGACCACCGAACGATGCACGATCATCGGGTGCATCGTGTCGTTGAGGTTCTCGTTGAACATCTTCCAGTTGCAGCGATGGTCGAAGCGCAGCGGTCTGCCGACAACTTCCACCTCACCTTCCGGCGAGCGGTCGCACAGGTTGTCCATGACCTCCGCGGCCCCGCCCAGCCAGGATTTCAAATCCGGGGCCTCCGGATCCATGGTCGCGAACACGAAGCCGCGATAGCTGTCGTACTGCGCCAGCTTCTGCATCGAATACTGCGGATCTTTCTTGTCGAAGCCCGTGCCTTCGTAGCCTTTCATGTGCGGAACGCCGACCAGCCGGCCGTCGAGCTGATAACTCCAGCCGTGGTAGCAGCACACAAAGCCGCCCCCGGTATTGCCGCAGTCCGTGTCGACCAGTTTTGCGCCCTTGTGACCGCAGCGGTTGTACAACACGTGCACCGAGCCGGCCCGGTCGCGGACCATCACCAGCGGCCGGGTACCGATATTGACGGTCGCGTAGTCGCCGGGATTGGGCACCTGGCTCTCGTGGCCGATGTAAATCCAGGCCTTGCCCCAGATCCGTTCCATTTCGAGTTCGAAAATATCCGGATCGGTGTATACGCTGCGATGGATGCGTTTGGGCTGCACCAGCGCATCGAGGTCGATCGTCGTTTGGCTCATCATTTCCACTCCTGTTCCCGCTCCACGCGGGAACCTTCATTCAAAGGCTCAGCGAACCCACGCTGGTGCCACCGCACACGAACAGGGTCTGACCGGTGACGAAACCGCTGCCCGGCGAGACCAGAAACATCACCGCACGCGCCACATCGTCGGCCTGGCCGAGGCGACGGACCGGGATCGATTCGGCCAGCGCTCGTGCCTTGTCACTGTCCTCGGGAATCACCTCGGTGAACATGTCGGTGACAATCGGCCCCGGCGCGACCACGTTGGCGGTGACGCCGTGCGGGCCGAGTTCCAGCGCCCAGGTACGCACCATGCCCACCTGCCCCGCCTTGGTGGCGGCATAGCCAGTGCGGGTCTGCAGGCCGAGCATCGCCCGCGACCCCACCACCACCACACGGCCGAAGCCGGCGGCTTTCATGGCCGGCAGGGCCGCCTGGACCAGAATGATGCCGGCGTGCAGATGCAGCCGGGTGATGTAATCGACATCTTCCAGGTCAACGTCCTCGATGAGCGACGGCCGGATGACCCCGGCGTTGTGAACCACGGTGGTGATGTCATACTGCCGCGACAGTTCGTCCGCCACCTGCCGGGTCGCCCCGGTATCCGACAGATCGACCGGCACATCGATCAGCCGTTCATGTTCGAAGCCGGACCCACGCCGCGACAGGTTGAGCACGGTATGGCCCGCGTCCAGCAGATGCCGGCTGATGCTGGCGCCGATGCCGGCGCTGCCGCCGGTCACCACCGCGACTCCATTTTCCATCGTGTTGTTTTGCGCATTCATGACAACAGTGCCTCACGTTCCAGTACCCAGGGATTCTCTTCGTACCGATTCAACAGGTCTTCCGCGGCAGGGCCCACCGGCACCCGCTCCAGCCCCTGCTGCAGCGCTGCGACCACGGCCGCACCCAACTGCGCCGGCCGCACCCGCGGCGGAGGCGCGGAAGCCCCGTCGGCTTCCAGCGGCCCGGTCAGAACATCCACCACCCGAACGCCGGTACCGACCAATTCGGCCCGTAAGGACTGCGACAGGGAGAGCGCGGCCGCCTGGCTGGCGGCGGAGGTTCCGAAGCCCGTTCCGCCACACAGGGCATGGACGGACAACAGGTTGACCCACGCGTGCCCGGCTTCGCCGCCGTCGGCCGCGCGCGCTTGCAAACGCGGAACGAAGGCTCTGGCCAGGTTCAGCAAACCGAAATAGTTGATCGCCATCTCGTCTTCGGCGTCCACGGCATCACCTTCACCCAGGGCCGTACCCGGCCAGGCGCCACCACCACTGAATACGACCTGGTCCACCGAATCGCCGATCCGCCGCGCCAGTTCCGCGACGCTTTGCCCGTCTGCGGGATCCAGAGGGATTGCATCCACGCCGTCGATTTCAGGCGCCTCGGCCTGGGAATATCCGCCATGGACGCGTGCCGCGCCCGCTTCGAGCAGGGCGGCGGCGACCGCCCGACCCGCGACGGTTCCGATGTCGGTCACCAGAATGGAACGGCCCGCGGGATCGCAAACCAGGTGGCTCAGGTTGGGGTCGTCCGTCATGGTGCTGTCTCCCGTTTCCGGCAGCGCGATCAACACGCCCTGCCCGGATGCATCGGTGCGGGCGATCACCCGCACCCGCTGGCCGATTTCCAGCGACTCGTGTACGTGGGTCAGTGCAACAGGGCCGGCATCCAGAGAAACCGTCCCCATGCGCCACGGCGACCGGGCACCGAACCATTCGTTGAAACTGTGGCGCTGGACCGTGTCCGATACCAGGGTTCCGGCGTCCGGCGCGTCCCGCCACTGCAAGTCCGCGGACCAGCACGCCGGGCAGGCGTCCCGGGCCGGATAGGCATAGCCGCCGCAGTCCGCGCACTGCTGCAACCGGAAGCGACCGGCCGCGGCCGCCGCGGAAAGGCTCAACGCCTCGCGGCTGCGCGCCGCCGGCGGACCGATGCGGGCGCTCACGACCGGCCTCCGGCAATCAGCGCGGCCGTGGAGCACAGCCCGCGGTCGTAATTGATCATGCCGAAACCGGACACGCAGGCGATGCGCGCATCGGAAACCTGGTTGTCGGCGCCCGCTCCGGTGACCTGCCGCAGAGCTTCGTTCAGGCCGAGCCAACCACCCGCCGCGCCGGCCTGGCCCACCGACAACTGGCCGCCCGAGGTGTTGTGCGGAAAACTGCCGTCGAAGGTGAAGCTGTGACGATCAATGAAGTCTGCAATCGCATCTGCCGACGTGAAGCCGAGATCGACCCACTGCATGGCTACGATGGCCGGGTAGTCGTCGTAGGTCTGAACCAGATCCACATCGTCCGGGCCGACACCCGCGGCGGACCAGAAGCGCTCGGAGTCCAGCGCCCAGCCGCAACGGTACTGAACCGTATCATCGGGCCAGGCGTTGTGCCGCTCCTGGGTCGACAGGATGCGTGCGAACGGCAGACCGAGATCGACCGCGCGTTCTTCGCGCAGCACCAGAAATCCTTCGGCACCGGCACAGGGCATCACGCAGTCGAACAGCGTGATCGGGTCGGCGATCGGGCGGCCGGCCAGGTAGTCCTCGAGACTCAGCGGCTTTTTCATCAGCGCCTTGCCGTAGTGCAGCGCATTGTGCCGTTGTGCCACGCACAGTTTGCCGAAGGCTTCCCGGCCAAGGCCGTAACGGCGCATGATTTCACGGGTGATCAGCGCAAAGCTGGCGTTGGGCCCGCCTGCACCGTACGGCAGCACGGCATCCTGCGAAAAGCGGCTGAAACCCGCGATCAGGTCGCTGAAGGAACTGCCGCCGTGGGTGTCGCCCGCCACGCAGGCCACGACCTCGGCGTCGCCCGCCTGCACCGCCCGGGCCGCGCGCCGCAGGGCGATGATGCCGGCCGCCCCACCCATCGGCAGATGGTCGAGCCAGCGGGTGGTCAGACCGAAATGCTGGGTGAGCGCGACCGCGGTGTCGGGTCCCAGCGTGAACGACGACGCGCACAATCCGTCGATATCCGATGGACCCAGCCCGGAGGCATCGGCCAGCCCCCGCAGGGCGCGGCCGATCCACCAGTGGGCCGGCCGTTCGGAATGCCGCACGTAGGGCACGCTGACCGGACAGGCCAGCACCACCCCGTCGTAGCCGGCGGGTCGCCTGTTCGCCGCGGCGGCTATGACGCCCTCCGCTTCTTCAATGACCGCAGATCGACGGCCGTATTCTCTTCCAACACCCGGCGCGCCTGCCGTTTGACCTCGCCCCGGCTGATTTTCTGTGAGGCGGTCAATGGCAGGGAGTCGACAACGGCGATGTAACCCGGCGCCTTGAAATACACCAGGTGCTGCATCGAGAAATCAAACACGTTCTGCGCCAGACCGGCGGGGTCGGCCGCATCGTCCGACGGGACGACGAATGCGAACACCTCGTCGCCGCGAATTTCGTCGGGCACCGCCGTGACCGCGCAGTTTCCGACCGCTTCGGACTGTAGCAACACGGCCTCGACCTCGACGGCGGCGATGTTCTCGCCACTGCGCCGAATTACATTCTTGCGCCGATCGACGAAAAACAGCGAACCGTCCGGCCCCTCTCGCACGACGTCGCCGGTACGCCACCAGCCGCCGCGCCAACCCTCTGCGGTGGCGGCCTCGTCACGGAAGTAGCCGCTGAAGAACCCGAGCCGCGGTTCCGGCCCGGACCGCCGCACCAGCAACTCGCCCTCCTGCCCCGAATCGACATCGCGGTCCTGTTCGTCCACCAGGCGGAACTCGAGCTCGGGTCCCGGCCGCCCGAAACAGCGCTGACCGACGTACCGCGGTTCGTGGCTGGCGACGATCATCGCCCCCGCCCCGGTCTCGGTCATGGCCCAGCCCTCGATCAGAGGAAAGCCGAAACGCCGCTCGAAGGTCTCCTGGTGCCTGGGATCACAACCGGCGCCGAAGCCGAATTTCACCTGTCCGCCAAAATCTTCATCCGCTTGCCCGGGCAACTTCAGCAGAATCGCCGGCATCACCCCCAGGTAATGAATCACCGTCGCCGCTTCCTCGCGCACCGTGCGCCACCACGAGCGCGGATGGAAGCGATCGAGCTGAATCACGCAGCCGCCGCACATCAGCATGCCCATGAAGGAAAACGCCAGCGCGTTCATGTGGTTGGGCGGCAACGGGGTCAGGAGCCGGTCGGTGTGGTCGATGTCACACAAACCGCCGAGCCCGGTGTAACCACGACCCAGCGCCAGAAAGTACTCATTGGACAGAATGCATCCCTTGGGTTTACCGGTGGTGCCGGAGGTGTACAACAACGCGGCCTCGGTATCCTTCGCGCCTACCAGCTTATCCGGCACTTCGCCCGGCTTCTCGTCCGCAGGGGTGGCCTCTGACTCGATCAGGGTGATCCCGCCCGCCTCGACCGCCAGGGTCCGCAGCCGGTCGAGGTGCTCCCCGGCGCCACCGATCATCCGTGATTCACTGTGCCGGATGACATGCAGCACCTCCGCATCGCTGCCCTCCAGGTTCAGCGGTACGATGCTCGCACCCTCGGCATTCAGCGCCAGCAGGTGGAGATAGACATCAAGGCGGCTGTCGTAAGCCAGCCCCACCCGGTCTCCGGGCACGATGCCCAGCGCGCGGTAGTGGCCGCGCAGGCGGTCGACCTCGGAGCGGGCCGCCGCGTAGGTGAATTCGATGGGCCCGTCCGCATAAGCAGCCGTGGCACAGGCCGGCGCCCGCAGAAAAGGGCGCTGCGGATGAGCATCGCAGCTGGCCAGGAAGGCGGCGAAAATGCTCGGGCAAGCATTGGTTTTTGCGAAAATTTCTGCAGACATCTCGACTCTTTGGGCATCAGGGCCCGGCAATTCTGTTCAGGTGGTGGCCATGGGTCGCGTTATCGCGATGCCGTTGGGGTGCAGTCCACCCTTTGGACTGCACCCGGCATTGGAACATGCGGGAAGACACGCCACGCGATCGCCCGGAAGTGTGACCGAGGCATACTACTAAGAATCAGGTAAACAATATGCGCCATCTACTTACAGATTTCAGATTTCAGCCAGACCCCGGTCGCAACACCCGCGAAACCAGCCACACCCGGCGGTCAGTCATTCGGCTTGTTCACCGCCGCCAGGGTCCGCTCCAGCGCCCGGGTCAGGGACTGCACCTGGCCGTCGCTGCGGCCGGCCAGCAACTCGGAAATCAACCGGTCGTAGTCGTCGTGCATTCGCTTCCACAGCCGCCGGCCTTCCGGCGAAATGGTCACGGACTGGACCCGCCGATCCTTGCGCGAGGTCACCTTGCGCACCAGGCCGTCTTCCTTCAACCGCCGAACCACGCCGGTGATGTTGCCTTTCGAAACCCGCAACAGGGTGGCCAGATCGCCCATCGTCAGGCCGTTATCGCTCAACGCCAGCGCGGTCAAAACGTCGTAGCGCGGCAGGCTGGAGTTGTACTCCTGCGCGAAATGCTGCATCAACTCGCGCTCGATCCGGGTGAAACAGCGCAGCAGGGCCAGCCAGGCACGCCGCCGGTGCGCCGCCTCGGGGAGGTGATCGAGAATCAGATCGAACAGATAGGGTCGCGTCATCGCGCTTCCACGTCAGCTTCTAATCAGGAAATCATAACCTGCAAATCACCGACTTCAACTCGGTGAAGCCCAAAAGACCTTCCAAACCGTTTTCCCGTCCCCATCCGGACTGCTTGTAGCCTCCGAAAGGCACGGCCATATCGGGAATGCCGTGGCAGTTGATCCAGACCAGGCCGGCCCGCACCGCGGCGGCCAGCCGATGCGCCTGTCCGACATTCTCGGTCCAGATACTGGCCGCCAGCCCGAATCGGCTGTCGTTGCCCAGCGCCAGACCTTCGGCGGCATTGCTGAATGAACTCGCCGCCAGTACGGGCCCGAAGATTTCCTCCTGGACAACCGCCATGCCGGGCTCGACATCCACCAACACCGTGGGCTGCATGTAGAAACCACCATCGTGCGGCTGGATGCGTTCACCGCCCCCGGCGATGCGCGCGCCCTGCTTGCGGCCGGTCTCAACCGCCCCCAGCACGCCCTCGAGATGCGCTTGCGAAATCAGCGGCCCCATCTGCGAGGCGGGGTCGTGCGCCGCACCCACCGCCAGTTCCCGGGCGTATGCGACCACGCCTTCGACCACCTGCTCATACACCGGTTTCTCGACATACAGCCGCGAACCCGCGACGCACACCTGCCCGGCATTGCCGAAGATGGCCTCGGCCGCACCGGGTATGGCCTTGTCGAGATCGGCATCGGCCAGCACGATCACCGGCGACTTGCCACCGAGTTCCAGCGTCACCTTCTTCAGGTCGGTCAGCGCCACCCGGCCGATTTCCCGCCCCACCTCGGTGGAACCGGTAAACGACACCTTGGCCACCGCCGGGTGTTCGACCAGGGCCGCGCCGATTTCGCGGCCGGTGCCGGTCACGATGGCGGCCACGCCGTCCGGCAGACCCGCCTCGGTGAGCAGTTCGCCCAGCCGCAAGGCCGTCAGCGGGGTTTTTTCATCCGGCTTGATGATGGCGCAGCAACCGGCCGCCAGCGCCGGCGCCAGTTTCCAGCTGGCCTGCACCAGCGGTCCGTTGGACGGGACGATCAGGCCGGCCACCCCGATGGGTTCGCGCCGGCTGTAAACATGGAATTCCCCGCCGGGGGCCAGCGACAGCTCGCCGGTGGTGCCGCCCAGCTTGGTGCACCAGCCGGCGTGGTAGCGGAAGCATTCGGCCGCGAAAGGGATTTCGGCTTCGCGCGCGGGGCCGTGAAGCTTGCCCGCGTCGAGCATTTCCAGTTCGGCGAGTTCGTCCGCGTTCTCGTCGATCAGATCGGCGACCCGCAGCAGAATGCGCGTGCGCGTGGCGGCCGGTAGCAGGCGCCAGCGGCCGTCTTCGAAAGCGGCGGCCGCCGCGGTGGCCGCCTGATCGAGGTCCGCGCGGCTGCCGGGGGCGAATTCACACAAAACCTCGCCGGTGGACGGATTGACCGGGGCCAGCGCGGGCTCGCCATGGCCGGGCGCGGAGCGGCCATCGACATGCAGGCCCTGCACACGCGTCAGAAAGGCGCGTACCGCTTCGCTTTGTACATGGGCCATCTCGCCGGTTCTCCTCAGGCGTCCAGGTAGCCGCCAAGCACTTCGAGCAGGGCTTCGTTTTCCTCGTCGGTGCCCACCGTGATGCGGAGGAATCGGTCGGCACTTCCGGGCCGCGGAATAATCCCGTTGGCTTCCATCACCGCGGCCGCCTCCTTCGCGGTTTTGTCCGCCCGGGGTTCGAAATCCACCAGGTAGAAATTGGTCACACTGGGCACCACGGTAACGCCACGATCACCCAGTGCGCTGGCAATCCGTTCCTGCCAGGCGGCAACGTGGCGGCGAGTGTGCTCCACGTGTTCGTAGTCGGTGACCGCCGCCGCCGCGGCCGCCAGCGCGGCGGCATTGGCGTTGAACGGCGTGCGCAGGCGGTTGACGACCTCGATCACGTCGGCCGGACCATAGGCCCAGCCAATGCGCAGGCCGGCCAGGCCATACATCTTGGAAAAACTGCGCGTGACGACCACGTTGGGCAATTTTTCGGCCCAGCGCAGTCCGTCATCGTAATCCTCGCGGGTGACGTACTCAACATAGGCGCCATCCAGAATAATAAGTACGTGCGGAGGCACTTCGGCCACCAGCCGTTCGATTTCTGCCGAGGGCAGATACGTGCCCGTGGGGTTGTTGGGATTGGCCACCGACAACACCCGCGTACGCGGCGTGATGCATTTCAGCAGGGCGTCCACATCGACCTGAAAATCGCGCTCCGGCGCCAGCACGATCTTCGCGGCCTGGCTTTTGCCGTAAATGGAGCACATCATGAAGTTGTTCTCGGACAGCAGCAGTTCGTCGCCCTCACCCAGAAAACAGCGGATCAGCAGCCCGATGAGCTCCTCGGAGCCATTGCCGCAGACGATGCGGTCCGCGTCGATGCCGTGCACGCCGGCGATGGCTTCGCGCAACTGGGTCTGCGTGCCGTCCGGATATCGGTGCAGTTCGGGGGCGAGCGCGCGGTAGGCCTCCATCGCTTTGGGCGACGGGCCGAAACAGCCTTCGTTGCTGGAAAGTTTGATCACCCGGTCGCGACCGGGCAGCTGGCTTTTGCCCTGCTTGTAGGGCGCGAGCGCCTGCAGGCGTTTCAACGGCCGCGGGGCGGGGGAATCGATGGCCTTGACGCTGGCCTGGCGGGCGGAACTTTCTGACATGGCTGACTTCACTCGGTCTATGTGGACAGGCCCGGGGGCATTGGTTTAAGTATAAACTAACGCGTCACGCCAGACCAGACAAGTGCTGGATTTCCAGTTTGTTTATATATAAACTGCTTACTCCGGAATTCGAAACCGGGCGGCGTTCCGCACAGGGTTCGTCCCAGGCACGCCGCCAGCATGCCAGCAGCACGACCCGAGCACCCGGTGAAACCATGAAAATTACCGCAGCCAAAGTCATCGTCACCTGTCCCGGCCGCAACTTCGTCACGGTCAAGATCGAAACCGACGAGGGCGTCCACGGCATCGGCGACGCCACCCTGAACGGCCGCGAACTGGCGGTGGCCAGTTACCTCGAGGATCACCTCATTCCCTGCCTGATCGGGCGCGACCCGCGGCAGAGCGAGGACATCTGGCATTACCTGTATCGCGGCGCCTACTGGCGGCGCGGCCCGGTGACGATGAGCGCCATCGCCGCCATCGACACCGCCCTGTGGGACATCAAGGCCAAGCTGGCCGATATGCCGTTGTACCAGTTGCTGGGCGGCGCCTCGCGCAGCGGGGTGATGGTGTACGGACACGCCAACGGCCGCGACATCGAGGAGGCCTGCGACGAAGTGGCGCGCTACCGCGAGATGGGTTATCACGCCATCCGCGCCCAGTGCGGCATTCCCGGACTGGACAGCACCTACGGAGTGTCCGGCGACAAGTTGTTCTACGAACCCGCCGACGCCGACCTGCCCACCGAGAATGTCTGGTCCACCGAACACTACCTGCGGCACGTGCCCAAACTGTTCGAAGCCCTGCGCGACCGTTTCGGCTTCGAGCCGCACCTGCTGCACGACGTGCACCACCGCCTGACCCCGATCGAGGCCGCGCGCCTGGGCAAGGACCTGGAACCCTACCGCCTGTTCTGGCTTGAAGACGCGGTGCCGGCGGAGAACCAGGAAGCCTTCCGCACGATCCGCCAGCACACCACCACCCCGCTGGCCGTGGGCGAAGTGTTCAATTCACTCTGGGACTGCAAAACCCTGATCGAGGAAGGGCTGGTCGACTACATTCGCGCGACCGTGGTCCACGCCGGCGGCGTGACCCACCTGCGCCGCATCGCCGACCTCGCCGCTCTGAACCATGTTCGGACCGGCTGCCACGGCGCCACCGACCTGTCGCCCGTGTGCATGGGCGCGGCCCTGCATTTCGACCTGTGGGTGCCCAATTTCGGCATCCAGGAATACATGCGTCATACCGAGGAAACCGACGCGGTATTCCCGCATGCCTACACGTTCGAGAATGGCTATCTGTACCCGGGCGAAGCCCCGGGCCACGGTGTCGACATCGACGAGGACCTGGCCGCGAAATACCCCTATCAGCGCGCCTATCTGCCGGTGAACCGTCTGCGGGATGGCACGATCTGGCATTGGTGAGAAAGCCCTTACGAGGAAGACTGCATGAGTGATTACGACGTCATCATCGCCGGCGGCGGCCACAACGGCCTGATCTGTGCCGCCAAACTGGTCCGTGAGGGCCTGAAAGTACTGGTACTGGAGCGCAACGACTGGGTCGGCGGCGGCGTACTGACCCGCGAACTCACCCTGCCCGGCTTCAAACATGACCCGTTCGGCTCCTCGCATGTCTGGATTCACCTGAATCCCGATTTTCAGTGGCTCAAACCCGAACTGGAAAAACACGGCCTGAAATACATCTGGTCCGAGGATCACATCACCGGGCATCCCAACAAGTACGAGGGCCAGGGCATCATCGTCTACAAGGACGTAGACAAAACCTGCGACACGATCGCCGAGTACTCGAAAGCCGACGCCAGACGCTACCGAGAAATCTACGAGGAGTTCGGCGAGATCAAGGACGGCGTAATCAAAGGCATGTTCTCGCCTCCGGCCCCACCGAGCTACCTCTACCAGGCGCTGGAAACGACCCCGGAAGGCATGAAGCGGCTGCGCGACTACCAGCTCAGCTCGCGCCAGTTCACGCTGGAGAATTTCGAAAACGACCACGTCCGGGCCTTCATCCTGGGCTGGGCGATGGCGCCGCAGCATCTGCCCGACCAGCTCGGCACCGCGGCCGGGTTCTACGTGATGATCCCCAGCATTCACTACTACGGCCAGGCCATCCCCGAGGGCGGCAGCGGCATGCTGTCGGTGGCCTTGCGCCGTTACGTGGAAGCCAATGGCGGCACCGTGCGCACCGGCGCGACCGTGCGAAAATTCATCACCGACAACGGCGCCTGCCGCGGCGTACGGCTGGAGGACGGGGATGAAATCCTCGCCCGCCAGGCGGTGGTCAGCGCACTGGATCCGTTCCAGACTTTCCTCACCGGTTTCGAGGACGACGAACTGCCGTCCGGCTTCAAGGACACGGTGAGCAACTTCAGCTTCGGTGACATCACCATCGCCCGCGTACACTACGCATTGAACGAAGCGCCGGACTTCAAGAACGGCGCGGACATGAACAAGACGGCCTTTCAGCGCATCTTCGGCACCGTCGCCGACATCGACCGGCAGTACCAGGAGATTGCCGCCAGGCAGATTCCCAGCGACCCGTTCCTGTGGACCGCGGCCTGGACCACGATGGACCCGACGCGCGCGCCGGACGGCAAGCACACGCTGATCATGGACACCTTCGTGCCGGTCGACCTCGCCAACGGCGAGGACTGGGAAGCCATCGGACCGAACTATTGCCGTGAAGTGCTGCTCAAACAGTTACAGAACTACACCACCAACATGACCGAGGACAACATCCTCGGCGAGTATGTGGAGACCGGCCCCAGCCTGGCCCGCGCCAACCTGTGCTTCCATCGCGGCGTGACCACCGGCGGCGAGCGCACCCTGTCGCAAATGGGCGCGTTCCGTCCGTTCCCGAACTACGCCAACTACCGCGGCCCGGTCAAAGGCCTGTACCTGACAGGCCCCTCCTGCCACCCCGGCGGCGGCATTTGCGGCATGGGCACCATCGCCGCCGGCGAAATCCTGCGCGACCTCGGAGCCGTGGACGAAGACGACTTCGACTTCTAACCAACCGGCAGAAAGCACAGGACCAAATAAATGGGGTCAGAGTAAAGGGACAGAGTAAAGGAACAGAGTCGCGAAGCAATGAACGGGGTCAGAATGAACGGGGTCAGAGTAAAGGGACAGAGTAACGACTCTGTCCCTTTACTCTGACCCCAAACCTACTCAGACCCCAAACCTAGTCTTTTGAGGAATTAACATGGCCAGAGAACGCATCGAACCTTACACCGCACTGATCGTGCAACCGGAAGTCACCGTGGTCGAGGACCGCGCAGGCATCCAGCACAATCTCGATCGCATCAAGAACATGATCCACTTCGGCGTGGGTTACTTCTGGGAAGTGCCCGTACGACTGGTAGTGCTGCCCGAATACTTTCTGCAGGGCGTGGGCACCCCCGGCAAGGGCGAAACCGGTATTGCAGACGCGATGAAAAAAGCCGTAACCATCCCCGGCCCGGAAATCGACCAGCTGGCCGAAATCGCACAGCAGTACGAACTCTACATCTGCGGTGGCGGCGTGATGGAGAGCGTGCCGGAATTCCCCGACCGCTGGTTCAACACCAACTTCATCATTGGCCCCTCGGGCGACATCGTGCTGAAGTACCACAAGTGGCACATCCCGGCCTCGGTGGGCCTGGGCACCAGCCCGCACGACATCTTCGACGAGTACTGCGAAAAACTCGGTGGCGACATCACCGACCTGTTCCCGGTGGTCGACACGCCCATCGGCAAACTCGGCACCATGACCTGCCACGATGGCTGCACCCCGGAAGTCTCGCGCGCGCTGGGCTACAACGGCGCCGAGATCATCTGCCACCCGGGCGCCATCCAGGAAGTCGAAGGCGTCAGCGAGCCGTGGGACTTCTGGATGTTCACGCGCCGCACCAGGGCGCACGACAACATGTGCTACCTGCTCGGCTCCAACTGGGGTTCGGTCAACTACGACTACTACCCCAAAGCCTTCTGCCCAGGCCGTTCGTTCGCCATCGATTACACCGGCATGGTCATGCGCGAGGCACCCTACCCGGCCGAACAGGTCCTCGCCTGCACCGTCGACATCGAGGCCCTGCGTCACTACCGCACCCGCACCAATCACAACTGCTGGGTGGACGTTCGCACCGAGGGCTTCCGTCAGATGTACGACAACCCCATCTACCCGGCCAACCGCTTCCCGTCCGGCAAGCCCCCAAGGACCCTGTCCGAGAAGATCAGCATCTGCAAGGAAGTCTTCGACGACCTTTACGCCCGCGGCCAGTTCACCCCGCCCGCCGGCGTGGAACCCGAAGACGTTTCCAAGCTGCTGCAAAAGCGCATCGATTACGCGCAGGCCACGGGACGTCTGCGTAAGAGCTGAGTACAGCCCGCAGCCCAAAGAAGGAAAAGCCGCCGAAGAGAATGACCGGATACGATTTTCGAAAAATGTATCCGGCCCCTCTTCCGGCAAATCCCTTTCGGCTGATCGCTAGTCAGGGAAGTTCGGGCTACCTGCCGGAACGGGCACGGTACTCATCTTGTCGAGCAGCCAGCGGTCACCGACCCGTTTGAAGATCATCGTTCCGTAAAACCGACTGTTCGCGTTGCGCGGAAGCGCTCCTTTTTCGACGTACAACGTCCAGGCTGCATCCGACGTCACCGTCGTGCGGAAATCGTGCGGAATGAAACGGATTTCCGCACCGGCCGCTTCGGCGCCCCGCAGGCGCTCATCGAAGGCATCCAGACCCATCCGCATGGCCCGCTCACCATCGTGCTCCATGATCTCGAATTCCGGGGTTGACATGTCACGCAGTCCCGCATGGTCGAATTCACCCAGCTTGATGAAATACATGCGCGCCAGTTCCTCCACATGCGCGGCGACCTGTTCCGGACCCTCGGTGCCGACCGGACTTTCCGGCTCCGCAGCCTTGACGGAAGCGGCGGCCGACAACGCCATCAGCAGAACCAGCCAGCCTCCGGCGACTTTAGTCATTCTATTTCTCATCGTCATGACTTCCTCCCTCACTTCAATGACTATCGTGCAATGAATACGGCAACATTTTCGCTTCAGTGAGCCATTGCATCGCACAGTTTGCAGCGCCTCTTGTAAGTTTTACCACCAAAAGCCCACCTCGTGGCGCGCGACATCCCGCCGGCACCCGCTCACAGCCAGGCACGATGATTGCATGAATACCGGATACCGAAACGTAATCTGGAGGTTTTCATGCCCAATGCCTGGAGCGATAAAGACGAACGACAATACGATCACATCCGGAAAAGCCAGCGGCAACGCGGCAAGAGCGAATCACAAGCCCGGGAAATCGCCGCACGGACCGTAAACCAACAGCGACGGGAAGAGGGCCGTACGCCCAACAGCACCACCCGCGGAACCGGCAACCCGAATACGCGGCTCGAGTCGCGCACGCGAAAAGAACTCTATAACCGGGCGAAGGAACTCAACATCGAAGGACGCAGCCGCATGAACAAGCAGGAGCTGGTTGCGGCCATTCGTGGCCGCCAGTAAGTCACCCTGTCTGCGATGCCGGCCATCCCGCAATCATGCATGTCCGCTCAATCTGACTGCCGGTGCTGAAGGTAGGATTGCAGCGCAACTGCATTGTTGTGTTCCGAATCGCGCGAGGCGTACAGCAGCGTCGCGCGACCTTCGCCAATGCGTTCCAGCAAGTCATCGACGACCTCGTCCTGCTGGTCGAGCTCATCGTGATAACGCGCGCAGAATTGGGACCACTCGTCCGGGTGTTCGTGAAACCACTTGCGCAGTTCATCGGACGGTGCCAGCGACTTGAGCCACGCGTCCAGCGCGGCGTCCTCCTTCGAAACACCGCGAGGCCACAACCGGTCCACCAATACGCGCAATCCGTCGCTGCGGCTGGGTTCCTGATAGATGCGTCGAGTCCGAATATCCATTCAATCACCACTCCACTGCCGTTTTACTCTGTCCCTTTACTCTGACCCCAAATTTGCCAAAATTGCTATGACACGGCGACCACTTTCAAGCGCCGGAACTGCCCGCCCGGCAGCGGCCATTCGATGTCGGCTCCTTCGGCCAGGCCGATCAGCGCAGCGCCGACCGGTGCCAGTACCGAGATGCGCTGCTCGGACGGGTCCGCGTCCTGCGGGTAGACCAGCGTGCACTCGGACAACTTGCCAGTGTCCAGGTCCTCGAACCGGATGTGCGAACCCATCCTCACGACATTGGCGGGCAACTCTTCGTCCGGCACCACCGCCGCCTGGTCGAGTTCGTCCAGAAGCGGCCCGGCGGCCTCCTCGGATACGTGCTTGAGCAGGACCCGGATACGGGCCTCGTCAAGGCGGGTAATCGTGACTTCACGGGTCTGACCCATGGCTGAAACCTCCTTGTGATATTCCATCTGTCTGCAAATCGAGACAAACACGAGACCAGCGGCCTCATACGAATTAAAGAAAAGGTGCGAGAAGGCGACTGCGCCGATCAAACGGCGGCAGCCGCGTTAGAAAAGCGGGACGGTGCGGTAGTGCGTACAGGCCCGCTGCGCACGCCCGGAAAGGCGACGCCGTGCACAACGACTACCCTTGCGAGCGAGCCGCTGCTGCGCGAAACACAGGCGGAAAATTGAAAAAACAGACATGACTGGACTATACCGGTTCGCCAGCGAAAATTCATGGATCGCGGCAGAGTCCAGTACCCCCCACCGAAGTCGACAGGAGCCATAGGCCGTGCGTCGAAACCTATCGCCACCTTCGCGGACCCGTTGAATTTGATCCCGTAACAGCGACAGCAGGCCTGGATTGCGGGCTTCGCCACAGCCCGCAGCGAAAAAGGGCCGGATACGTGGTTCGACACACGTACCCGGCCCCTTGGACCGTGATTGCTTGTTGCGGAAAATCAGAAGCGCATGCCGAATTCCACACCCAGCGTGCGACGCCATACCGGAATCACCTGGTCAGGCCGCCTGGGCAGGCCGAAACCGCTGATGATGCCGTCTTCGTCGAAGATATTGTTGCCATAGAGCCTGAACCGGTAGTTACCGTAGTTCAGGGTCGCGCTGAGATTGACCAGGGAATAGTCCCCCTGCTCAACCAGCAGGCCGTCGAGGTCGTTGAACGTGGAGTAGGAATCACCAGTGTAGGAATAGTCGACCCGGGCCGAGAGGTCGTGATCAGCGCCGAAGCTCTTCACGTACTCCGCGAACAGGTAGGCACTGAACTCGGGCACATCCGGAATTCGATCTCCGTCATCCCCACCGCCCGTCGCCAGCGGATCGCTCTCTACCAGCTCGGCATCCATGATGGTGAAATTACCGCCGAAGCTGAAGTTCTCCAACTGAGCCGGATACGCGGCGAAGCCGACTTCAAGGCCGGTGATCTCGGCTTTGCCGACGTTCTTGATCACCAGAAAGTTGGTATCGGGGGTTGCCAGGCCGCGGGCCTGGATATCGTCCCACTCCATGAAATACGCGGCGGCGTCAAAAGTGAGCTGCCCGTCCAGCAGTCGACCCTTCGCGCCGATCTCGTAACTGTCCAGTGCGTCAGAACCGAACGGCGGGAACGTCTCGTTATTGTTGAAATCCGGCTCGTTGTTGCCGCCGCTGCGGTAACCCTGCGAGAAGGTGCCGTAGAGATTCAGGTTATCCGTGGCCGCATAAGCGATGTTGGCCTTGAACAGCGTATCGCTCTCGCTGGAGGACGTGGGAACCGGATCCGCCGCGACGGGCCGGAACACGGTCTCCAGGTTCTGGCCCACCTCGTCGATCGAGATATCGAACACGCGCGCGCCAACCGTCACCGTGACCCTGTCCGTCATGTCGTAACTCAGCTCGCCGAACGCTGCGTACTGCTCGATTTCGTTGTTGACCAGCCGATTGACGAAAATCTTCTCCTGCTGGTAGATGGGCCGCCCCTGCCGGTCCGTGCCGATCACCAGGCTGCTGAAATCATTCTCTTCGAACTGATAAAACAGACCGCCAACCACTTGAAACGGGCTGTCCCAGGACGAGGAATAGCGTGCTTCAACCGCGGTGATGGAGCGGTTCTGAGGCTGCTGCAGGGTGCCCTGGTTGTCGTACAGGGTTTCGTTTTCAGGCTCGAAACAGGCCGCGCCCCCACCGAACAGTGAGCAAAGCTCGCGCGTGGCCGGAAAGCCATACAGGATATCCCGCTCGAAATACGAGGCCGCGAAATTGAACGTGCCGTGGGAAACCGTCGTCTGCGCGGAAAGATTGAACGCATCGAGATCCTCTTCCCACGGATTGATCGTGAAGTTCTGCTGCACGTTGTCCCCGAAGCTCGGCTGCATCCAGGGCGGGCCGTCGCTGGTGGTTTCCTGGGTGATCCACAGCAAATCGACCGTGGTCGCGTCCGAAGGCGTCCAGCGGAGTGCAACGCGGCCACCTGAGGTGTCCTGGTTGTTCACGTCGTCCTGCGCCAGGCTGCCGTCGTCGCCACCCAACAGGTCATCGATGAAGCCTGCGCGATAACTGGTGTACGCCACCGCGCGCACGGCCAGTTCATCCTGGACGATCGGCACATTGAGCACACCGTTGACATGCCAGCTCGAATCGTCCGATCCGCTGGTCAGGCCATAACCGGTATTGAACTCACCCGATACCTGGGAGGCATCCGGTTTGTTGGTAATCATCCGAATGGTGCCGCCCATGGAACTGGCGCCATAAAGCGTCGCCTGCGGGCCCTTGAGCACCTCGATTCGTTCCATGTCGACCAGATAGATATCCGGCTGCCGACCACCGCCGTCCTGCCGGTTGGCCGCAGTGACGACGATGTCGTCGAAATACACGCCCACGGTCGCCGCACCCTTGGATTGCAGACCGCGTAACACGATCTTCTTGTCGCCCGGCCCCTGATCCTGGAAGGAAAGCCCGGAAACGGAACGCGCATAGTCCTCGAATTGGACGATGCCACGCTTTTCGAGCTCATCGGCGCCAATCGCCTGAATGGTCATGGGCACGTCCATGATGCTGACGTCACCCCGCTTGGAAGCCGTCACCATCACTTCTTCAAGAGCGCCTGCGCCTTGCAGTTCTCCGGTTTGCGCGTGAGCCGCGAACGACACAGCACCCAGGGCGAGCATGAGCCCGCCGCTACGAATATCGATCATTAAAATTCTCCAGTACGGATTTGATGCCGGCCAAAAGACCGGCTGTCAGGGTCGAAAAGGTTTACTTCCACTCGAATACTTCAACCGTGTACCCACCTGGATCTTCGACCAGAATCGCGTGTACAAAGCCCTTGCTCTTGGACTTGTCGAGATGCTTGATGAAGTTGACGTCTTTCTTTTTCAGGTAGTTGTACCAGCTCTCCACGTCGTCCGTTTCCACACTCAGCATGACCGGCTTAACGTCACTGGTCTGGTGAAACCCTCTGGACTCATCGACCAGCCCGACGGAGGACGTGGGAGTGATGGCGAAGAACTTCACCCATTCTTCATCAAAGGTATTCTCGAACCCCATGATTTCGCCGTAGAAATGCGCGGCCTTGTCCATGTCGGCGTAGTACAGAAACGTGACCTGACCCTTGATGGGTGGCGTGGTTTTCGCCTCTTCGGCTATCGCCGACTGAGCGGTAAACAGGCAGATTGAAAGAACCAGCGCCCACCGGCAAATCACTTCAACACTCTTTGCTTTGTACCGCATTGCTTGATTGCTCATTCACACATCCCTCATTCAAATTTAACGTTTTTATTACCGTGAATGATCGTGCCCATTTGGGTATAGATACGCAATAGCGATTTTAGCCGCCGAACCCTAATCAGGGCTGCATTGCCCGCCTGGCCCCATCCACGGAAGGAACTCCGGCATCGAACACGATGTTTCCGTCCAGAAGTACCAACAGCGGAGTGATTTCCCGGATGTCTGCTTCAGGCACCGTGAGATAGTCGTCGGAAAGAACCACGAGGTCAGCCAGTTTGCCCGGCTCCAGTGAGCCTTTGATGTCTTCTTCGAATGTGATGTACGCATTGTTCCGGGTCATCACCTGAAGCGCTTCTTCGCGCGTGATTCGCTGGTCGTAACCCGTTACTCCGCCCAGGCGCGACTCCCGGGTCACCCAGAAATACAGCATCCAGAACGGATTGGCCGGAAGCAGGGTCCAGTCACTGCCGCCGCCCACGACGATCCCGGCATCCAGCCAGTCACGCAGGCGCATCGCCTGGTTCGCGCGAGACTCGCCCCAGTAATGGACCATGTTCTGCGCCGCCATGTACGGGTGGAACTGGGTCGAGATCACCAACCCCAACTCCCTGATGCGCTCGAACTGGTCAGGCCGCGTGTAATGGCCGTGCTCGATGACCCAACGCCGCGACGTGATGGAAGCGACCCGGTCCGCGGCCTCATAGGCATCCAGCGCGATATCCAGGCCCCGGTCTCCGACGATGTGGCTGGTCGACCGCCAACCGAGTTCACTCATGGCTTGCATCACGCCCTGATATTTTTCGGTGGGAATTCGCTGCAGACCGTAGTAGTCCCCGGCCTCTTCGTTTCCGGGACTGTTCTCATACGGTTCCGACATCAGACCCCCCTCGAAACCGCCGTCTATGCCGAATTCCCCGACCCCGTCCAGGCGCAAAAACTCATCGCCGAACCCCGTACTGACCCCCCAGGTCCGGAGCTGCCCGATCAGAACTTCCTGACTCTCATAGGGACTCAGACTCAGGCTCATGCTGACCCGCAGACTCAACTCCCCGTCGTCGCGGAGCTTCTGATATACCCGCATGTCGTCCGGGCTCAGTCCGGGCTCCCGAATGCTGGTGATTCCCGCCGCGTTGAGCTTGCGCTGTGCCGCACGCAGCGCATCGAGCTTCTCCTGCGCGCTGGCCGCGCCGGCCCCGAATATCTTCCAGGTTTCGGTATTTGAAGAAGACACGATACGTGCCGCCAGGCTCGACGCGTTTTCAACCAGCATCCCGGTCGGCTCGCCGGTGTCGGGATCCTTTACGATCGTGCCACCTGGCGGCGACGGGGTATCGCGAGTGATTCCAGCCTTCTCGAGTGCGTACGAATTTAAATACAGAGAGTGCCCACCGAGCACGACCACCGGGTGGTTCGGGGACACGGGGTCCAGGTCGAATCGTGTCGGCACCCTCTGCTCTTTCAACTGCGATGGCAGCCAGCCCGAAGAAGTGAAGACAATTTCGCCAGGCGGCGTCGCCTTCACTTTGTCCCCGATTCGGGCCACCATCTCCTCGATGGAATCGACCAGCGCCACACCAACGCCCTGGTGAAATGCAACCGCGTTGTTGATCAGGTGAACGTGGTTATCGATCAGACCGGGAATCACCGCATGCTGCGCGAGATCGACAACCCGGGTTGACGCATTCGCCAGTTGCAGCATTTCGTCATCGCTGCCCACCGCCAGGATGCTGTCGCCACGAATGGCGATGGCCTGATGAATATCGAATTCATCGTTTACAGAAATGACCTTGCCGTTGTACAGGACCGTGTCGGGTCCGGATCCGGGAGACACCGCCGCATGCACGGCGCATGCACTCCCGAAGCACAGTCCGAACGAGACCAGCGCAAGCACCACAATTCTCATGCCATCCACCTCTGTAACGGTATCCCGGTCAATTCCGGTTCAAGCCCGACGAATCGGCTCAGTACGGGCTGTGCTCCGGCAACCAGCGGTAGAATTCCACGATATAACCACCCGGATCCGTCATACGGAACTCTTCGATCATTCCGCCTCCGCCAACCTCGATGCCGTGAATCATGTTGATTCCCTCCACGTCCTTGAGCCGATCCCACCACCCTTCCAGCTCCGGGGTTTCGATGGACAGCAAGGCTCCCTTGTTATCGGTTGGCACGAGACTGCCGCCACTGGCGTTAACCAAACCCAGGTAGCTCGAGTCAGTGATGCGAATGATGACAACCCAGTCATCTTCGACCAGAGCCTCAAGACCGAGCTTGTTCTTGTACCAGTCCACCGCCTCAGGCAAATCCGTGTAATAAAAGAATGGCACCCCTGCGGTGATTTCCGGCGCCGAATCGTCGGCCGCGCTGGCACTCTGGACAAACAGAAGAAGGAGCAAGGACAACAGAATGGACACACTCTTCACTGAGACATACTTCATTGACGGAACTCGAACGAAACGATTCATGAATGATTCTCTCCCAAGACAACACACAAGGAATCTCGCGATCCCAAAACCCGACAGACGCCACGGCTACACCGTCACACCCCTTCGGAAACTTGACCCTGCATTCTATAGAGCCGAACGCAGACGTCCTCAGCAAGGTTAGGGTTAGTGCTCTAAAACGAGAGGTGTATCCGAATTTGCAGGGAGCACCCTAAAGAAACCTGACAGAACCTCTCGCAGATCCCGGGGCGCAGAAGGTCGATGGAAAAACACATCGCCGACAGCATCTCAGCCATCGCCAAGTAAGCACGCAGGACGCGGTTCAGTCTTCCCCCAAAAAGTAAAAAAGCTCGCGAATACGATAAAGTTCCATGCGCTCCCCCAGCCAACCCGGAACGGGTGCCCGCGCGGTGATCGCAAGTCCGTGATCGGCGTTGTCCTTCCGCAAAAACGAAATGTTTCCTCGGAGTTTGTTTGCTGATTGCATTACTGGAATCCCCGGCCAAAAAAAGCTTTATTTATACGCAGCTCTAATGCCAGCGCATGGAATAAACTTTCGATATTTCCATGTGTTACCAGGAAAATCTCGCAACGCCGAATTTTCGCAAACAACATCTCTGGAGGAATATTGGCGATACCGTATCTACTGCGATGTTTTGAACGGGAATCCCTTACTCGAAGCTTGAGCTTGCCATGACCTGCCCATCACAAAGGTCGCCGCCCACCCGACGAACCCTGGCCGGAATCAACCCAGGTGATTTTGTCGGCTATCGGTTGAGAAGCCGTTTTCTCTGACTTGGCAGACGATGCACATGCAAGTGGCAGACAGACTCGGGGGGGTGATGCCGACGGCGATGATGCCGTTGCGGCTGCCGGACTGTATGGGGGTCGAGAAGGGGTCAGGAGCCATTCATGAAGAATAGCCCTGACCCCTTTATGTCGAGTCCGACTTCAATATCCCCCGAGACACTTCGATTCGAGCACCCTTCTCGGGTTGTCCACGGTCAAGCGCTTAATGTCGGCGTCGCTGACACCCATTTCCTTCAGGGTCGGGATGATGTCGACGGCCAGGCGCGAGTAGGCGTGGTAGTTTCCGCCAGCGCGGAATGCCTGCGGGAACGCGTCATAAAAGGGCATGAGGCCGGCCGAGATCAGGATGTGGTCACCGTACCCCTTGTTGATGAGGGCGACGATGCGGTCCAGGTTCTTTTCCCGAGATGAGGGGTTGGAGGCCACCATGTTGGGTTCGCCGTTGCCCCAGCCATCGAAACTGATGAAAGAACCCCGGTCCAACAGAAACTCGAACTCGCTGAGTTTCGCATCGGGCGCGGCGCGGTCGAGATGGCCAAGCACCACGCGACTCAGGTCGACGCCGTCCTCCAGGAAAACGTCCTGCTGCAACCGGGCCATGTCGGTGCCGACGGTGTGGGTAAGCAATGGTGCGCCAGTACGGCGGTGCGCGCGTGCGCTGATGCCGAAGACTTTTCTCACGTCGGGCGTGCCTTCAATACCGTATTTGTCCGAGAGTACTTTGATCGCGGCAGCGCGAACGCCCGTATCGAGGATGCCTTCCTCGATATCGCGAACGATGAAGTCTTCCAGGCTGGGGCCGTCACCGGGGCCGTACATCTCCGGGAAATTTTCCCGGTAGTGGAAGTAGTACGGGAGTTCGTACAGGGTGTACCAGCCGGTCGTGACGATGATGTTGACGGGCACCTGTTTTGCCACTTTCTGCATACGTGGCACATTGCGACCAATGCCCGGAATGGTGCGATCGATGATCGTGTCGACACCGAAATTCTCATGGGCGTACTTCAACTGCTCCACCACCCACGCGATGCGTTCTTCCTCGGGCGCACCACCCCAGGATACATCCGGCCAGTTCATGTTGACTTCGGTACTTTCCTGAATGATGAGTTCAGTCGGCAGGGTAAGGCCCAGCTTGGACGACGGAATCGCATCCCCGCGCGCCGTGGGGATGAGGCAGGTGCCGGCCGATTTACCGGACCCGGCCGCTTGAAGCGAGACGGGCAGTACAGTGGAAGCCGCCGCCAGGGATGCGGACGCAACGAAATTTCGCCGCGTAAGCGTACGTTTATTGGACATGGGTGTCTCCTGTTATGAGATCAGTCAAATGAACCGCGAATGCCTAAGGTGAAATAGCGACCGACCAGATCGTGAACGGATCCGGCGGCCGGATAGTAGAGGTTGGGAAATGAAGTGGACGGCACCGGGGGTGCATCCTTGTCGAACAGGTTGTTGACCGAAGCGAACACCCGAACTTCAGCTGCCGGAAATTCAAACTCGACGGTGATGTCGGTATAGAGCATCGATTCGATGTGGTTGGAGCCGTCGGCATACACGGCGTTGGGTTGCACGCCACCGATACGGTCGAGCGAATCGATAAATCGCTCCTGGACGAAAAATGTCCATGGAGCGCGTTCGTAGGTCAGCACCAGATTTGCACGCCATTCCGGCAGGCCGCCCAGCGACTTGCGCACCAGCCCGGGGCCGTACACGCCCTCGAATTCCAGGGTGGGCCCACCGGTGCCGTTGTTCACCTCGAACGAACTCACATGGTTGGCGCTGGCACTGATGTGCAGGTTACCGCCCAGGCGGTCCGGCTCGAACTGGTAGGCCGCCTCGATATCGAAACCTTTGGTTCGCAGAAAGCCGATATTGATACTGGTCAGTGAAGCAATCGCCGTTGGGAAGTTTTCCGGGGTGGTATTGCTCACCGGAAACGGGCGTGTGACCAGATCGCACAGCGGATCCGTGTAGCCCGAGGCATGACACACGTCCACGATGGTCTGCGAGTTCACGGTGTTGATCGCGTCGGTGATTTCAATGTCGTAGTAGTCCACCGAGAGCGTCAATCCCGGCAACCAGTTGGGTCGGTAGCCAAGACCAAAAGAGACCGTGTCGGCGGATTCGGGGTTCAGGTTCGGATTTCCACCCCCGATTTGCGCCGTAATGCCGCTCACTCCGGTGAGCGGATCACTGACGGGCGCGATGATCTGCTGCGTGCTGGCGAACAGGTTGAACAGGGACGGCGCCCGAATATCCGCCGAGCGGGTAAACCGCAGGCGCAAGTCAGCAAAGGGTTCGTAGGTAAAGCCAAGCTTCCAAACCGTTTCCCCGCCAAAAGTGCTGTGGTCGATGTAGCGCACAGCACCGTTCAACTCCAGGCTGTATGCCCACGCACGGTCCGCGAGTACCGGCACGCTGCCCTCCGCGAAGAATTCATCGACCTCAACCGAGCCATCGGCGCTGCCGTAATTGCCCACCGAGAAAGGCAAGGTGCTGTATACGCCGCGGATGCCGGTGGCATCGACGGGCTGCGATGGATCGGAGTTGCCGGTTTGCCGGATACTCAGACGCCGGTGGCTGGCCCCGAACGCCGTCTGCACCGGCCCGGCCGGAACGGTCAGGGGACTTCCGCTGAAAGCCACTCCGACCTCATTGAGATCATGCTCGACGAGGAAAATGGTCGTACCCGTCACGAAGTCGATGGCGGCCTGCGAAGGCGAACCCTCGCCGAAGATGTTCAGGGGCACGCAGTCGTCGAAGCGGCCGGGGTGAGTCAGGGTCACGTTGCATACGATGTTCCCGTTCGTATCCAGCACTGCATCCAATGCCGCAGCGACATTCACGGGCTGGGTCTGGTTATGCACGCGCCCATCCATTTCAACGTCGCCGTAGGTGTAGTAGATATCCCAGCTCCATTCGTTGGCGAACACACCTTCGGCCCCCACTGTGAGGTTCAGGGCTTCATTGCGGAAATCGTTTACGAGAAATCCGAAGTCACGGTGGATTCGGCTCATGACGAAGGCGGGTGTGCCGGTATCTGTCAGGCCCTGCTGAACGAAATCCGGCAGATACGGATTGCCGGAGAAGATGGTCATGCCGAAGAAGTTGAAATCCAGATGGTTGTCGATTTCGGTGCGCGACTCACCATAGGCGGCCTGCACGAACACGCTGGCATTCGGATTGATCTCCCACGAGACGCGACCAAACAGCGAGTCGGTCTCCAGGCTTGGAATCAGGCCACCGTTACCCCAGTCCACGCCATCGCCCCCCATTTGGTAACCCCGCCCCGCGGGCTGTCCAGGATCATAGGGCGCCAGGGTGTTGGAATCGATGAAGTGCTGCCCGGCGAACGGACCGCTACCGATGAAACCACCGTAGGTGACACTGCTCTGGCGCACGTCCGACAGTACGCGGTATGGGTCGGCCGCCGTTCCACTTCCCGTCAGAAGATAACCGGGGTCGTGCAGGCGCCGTTCGGACTTGCGCCCTATGCCGTCCGAGTCGGTGTGCTCGACGCTGAGCAGCACGTGCAGGCGATCGTTCTGGAACGATCCACCCCACGCCAGGCCGGCGGCGAACATTTCATTGTCGCCCCGGCTGGACTCGCCGCCTTGCGCGTACCCCCGCCAACCGGTGAAATCCTTGTCGATTACGTAGTTCACCACGCCGGATACCGCGTCCGCTCCGTACACGGCGGACACGCCGGCCTTCACGACATCCACCCGTTCGAGCAGCAGTTGGGGCATCAGATTGACGTCGACGATTCCGTTCGCATTCGTCGGTGGCACTCGCCGGCCGTCCAGCAGAACCAGCAGCCGCTCCGGGCCCAAACTCCGCATATTCAGGAAGTTGCCGCCAGCCTGCTGGGTAAAGTCGACTTCCGTGCCGTTGTTGTTGCTCAGCGAATTGGCGAACACCGGCTTTTGATTGAGCGCATCCGCAATGCTGGTGGGCGCACTCCGGCGCAGGTCTTCCGCGCGCATCATCGCAACCGGAATGGGAGCCACGAATTCATCGGCCTGTTTCAGGCGGGAGCCGGTAACAACGACTTCTTCCAGCACTGTCTCTTCGCTATCTGTAGACCCATCGGGGCCCTCTGCATGGGCCAGCCCCCCTTCAAAGAAGGCGGCAGCAATCCCCGGAAGCAGCATGGAGCCGCAGCGGAATCTCCAACGTTTCGGGATATTCCCCCAGGGCGAATCCAGCGTTTTCTTGCGTCGCAAAGCAGCAAGGCTCATGCTCTCCTCCTGTCTCCAATTGTGCGTAATTCATTCGAAATACGGCCCGAGAATCAGGCGACCAAAACAGAATTATATTCTTTTAAAAAGCATAACAGAACGCAATTCTTGTTTAGAGAATAGGATTATTCCGATCAGGAAGTCAAGCAGAAAGTCTACGGGCGCGAACTTTTTTGAAACCAGGGCTATTTGAACGTCAAATCGGCGATTTCCTCGATTTCGTCACCTCGAAGAAGCAAGGCGGCAACACGAGCCGACTGTTGCGCATGTCGTTTGCTCATACCGAACTTGTAGTTGATCGCATAACCATCAAACGCCATGAACAGAATATCCGTCACGGTATGCCCCACCAACAATGCAGCTCTTTCCGGGGGGATGGTCGGCTCAATCATGGCTTTGAGTTTTTCCGTACACCACACGAAAAGCGCGCTATTGAACTCTTCCGGCTTCGCGCTGCTGAGGGCCTGAATGAAGCTGTTGGTAAACTGATTTCGAGCGACGGGAATGTCGTACCAAAGACCCAGAATGATTCGCTCCAGGCGTTTGGCCGGATCTTTCACTCGTGAAGACTTTCGATGCAGTGCAACGAGTTGTTTCTTCAACCAGGGACCGTAGAGCTCGAAAAACAACTCCACCTTGGAATTGAAATACACGTAGATACTGCCGATCGATGTGTTCGAGTGCTTGGCGATGGCATTGAGAGTCGTACCCAGATAACCTTTCTCTTCGAACAGCACCAGCGCACTGTCGAGAATCCGATTCCGTACTTCTTCTTTGCGGACTTGCGCCATTGCCTCGGACCTCTCATTGCATCGGGCGAACCACGAGCGGCACCGGACATGAAGGTAGCAAAGATCACCGAACGACCCTTACGGACTTGCGGCAGTACACGGGTGCCAACCAGCGAACGGGGCCACATTGTACCGTTACTGTTGGCGTCCGCCATACGACCAAGGTCACTTCACGATCGCCTTCGAGCGATAAGCGTGTAAACCCCCCCCGCCACAATCATCGAATCCACCGCCGTCACCGTCGTCAAGGTCACCCATCCGAAGTGACTCACGAGCCCACCGACAAAACCTGCCGTCCACCCCACGAATCCGGGCAGGAATACATCGGGGTGGTTCAACAAGCTTTCGGTCGAATAGTCGCCTTTGCGGACCAGGTAGAAGTCGCACATGTAGATGGCGCAGAGGCTGGGAATGGAGATGCCCAGCAGGCTGATGTAGGGAATGAACAGGCTGAGGATGTCGAAGGCCGAGAGGGCGCTGGCGAGGATGCCGAGCAGAATGACGCCGCCGCGGTAGCCGACCTTTTTCGTTGCGGTGGCCAGAGCGAGGCCGGAGGAGTACAGCAGGCCGACGTTGCTGGAGACGGTTGAAAAAATCAGCACGATGAGGGCGCCGACGCCGATACCCAGTGCCAGCATGATGTTGATCAGGTCTTCCTTGCCGAACAGGATGCTGGGGAGCGCGGTGATGGTGAGCACGGTCGGGAAGGAGATGGCGAGCGCGAAGTAGACGGCGGCCAGCGCCCGGCCCGGGTTGCGCGCGTAGCGCAGGTAATCCGGCAGGGTGACGATGCCTCCGCTGTAGGCGCCGATCACGGCCGAGATGGCGGCGCTGATTCCGAAAACGCCGGTGCCCTCGCCCGCCAGCAGCGCGTGGTCGCCGACCTGCCAGGCGCGCCAGGCGCCGTAGAGCAGCACCGCCGCCATGATGGGCACGACGATCATCGACATGCGCGTGACGGCGCTGAAACCGTAAATGGTGATCAGTACCATCGCGAGGCCACCGGCGACGGCCAGCACGGGTTCGGGCCAGGCGAAGCCCAGCAGGGTCCGCATGGACTCGGCCGCGGCCGCGCCGAGCAGGCCGCAGAGGATCGCGAACCAGAAGAACAGCACAAAACCGATCAGCAGGCTGGGGAATTTCGCGCCGCGCCGGCCGAACGGGAACTGCAGGATCATGTAGGTCGAGAGCTTGGAGCGCACCCCCACCCGGCTGACGACGATGCCGGTCAGACCCAGCACCTGGCAGCCGATGATGAAGCCGACCAGGGCCGGCTGGAAACCGGCGCCGGCGCTGATCTGCGCGGCCATCAGGAAGCCCGGCACCGCGATGGTGCCACCGATGATGATCAGGGCGATGCGCCAGGCCGGGGTGGTCTCCTCGCCCGGCACGGGCGTGTGGACGTAGTCGTAGTCATCGCGGCCCGCCACCGCGGGGGCGTTGTCTTTCGCAACTGCGCCCTCAGGTCCCATGGGCGCCCCGCAAGGAGGCGGTGGCTTCGCGATCAACGACTCCGTTTTCAATCACCACCCCGTAGCGCTCGCGGGCGGCCTGCTCGCTGACGTAACCGTCGAGCACGTCCTCCAGCACAACCTCGGGTTCCCGCTCTCGCGGATCACCGCAGCCGCCACCGCCGCCGGAGACCACTTCGACCCGGTCACCGGTTTCCACCTTGGAACGGTAGGTGCCCGCTGAAACCGCACGGTCGGTGCCAGGGAAGTAATGCATCATGTTGGTGTCCGCTTCCTCGCCGCCGTCCAGCGCCCACGGGCGGGTCTTGCTTTTCTTGGTGATGGTCAGGAAGTCACCCGGCGTGACGAAGCGGATGCCGCGGCTGATGCCCAGGCCGCCGCGATAACGCCCTGCCCCGCCGCTGTCCGGCCGCAGTTTCAGGTGCTCGAAGAACATGCCGGTTTTCGCTTCCAGCACCTCGATCGGGGTGTTGCGCACCATGGTCGTGGAAATGTGATTCAGCGCGTTCGCGCCGTCGTGGTCGCGCCCCGCGCCCCAGCCCACCGGTTCGTTGTTGCTGATCGCATACGGCGTGCCGTGCCGGCGGTCGATGCCGTACATCAGAAAGCCGGGCACGTCACCGCCGGAGCCCGCCGTGATGCGGTCGGGCATGGCCTCGGCCAAAGCCTTGAACAGGGTTTCCAGAGCCACCATCGCCGACCACAGGGTGTAGGTGGGCGCGGGATAGGTGGCGTGGAAGATATTGCCCGGTGGCGCAATCACTTCCAGCGCCCGAAAGCAGCCGGCATTGCTCGGCTGGGTCGGGGTGGTCAGGGTCTTCAGAGCCACCTTGCACAGGGTCTCGGTGAGACCGAAGGGGATGTTCACCGGGCCCGGCACGCAGTCGGGCGAGCCGCTGAAATCCACGGTGAAGCGCTCCTTGTCCAGGGTCACCTTGATGTGAATCGGAATGGGGTCATCCGAGATGCCGTCGTCATCAACGATGTCGGTGGCTTCCCAGGTGCCCGCAGGCAGGTCGGCCAGCGCCTCCCGGGTCAGCTTCTCGCCGTGGTCGAGAATCTCGCGGGTCGCGGCATCGACCGTGTCGGCACCGAACTTGGCGCGGATCGCGCGCAACCGGCGCACGCCGGTCTTCACCGCGGCGATCTGCGCCTCGAGGTCGCCCAGCACATATTCCGGCATGCGCGAATTGAAGCGGATCAGGTCGATGATTTCCGGATCGGCCTTGCCGCGCTTGTACACCTTCAGTGGCGGGATGATCAGGCCTTCCTGGTGAACATCGGTGGAGTCCAGCACGTAGCCGGGATCCTTGGCACCCAGGTCCAGCCAGTGCGCGCGGATGCAGCAGAAGGCGAACGGTTTGTCCTCGCCCTCCTCGAACACCGGCGCGAACAGCGCGACGTCGGCGGCGTGCGCCGAACTCCAGTAAGGGTAGTTCAGGATGACCACGTCGCCGTCCTCGAGATTCTCCATCCCCAGGTGCTCAACGCCCTTGCGCAGTGCGAAGTCATTGGCGCCGAGAAAAAAGGCCAGGCCTGGCGCATCGGCGATCAGATCCATGTCACCGTTGTACAGCGAAATGCCAAAATCCAGCACCTCGTAAATCACCGGGCTGAACGCGGTGCGCATCAGGGTGCGCCGCATTTCCTCGGCGGCCGAGTTCAGGTAGTTCTGGATGACGCTGACGGTTGAGCTGTCCACCCGGCTGTTATTGATGGTGTCCATCGGGGCTTCCTTTGCGTTCACGCGGTTTTGAGGACCAGGTGGCCGTGCGCGTCCATCGCGCACGACTGTCCGGTGTAGAAGACCGTGGTCGAGGTGCCTTCATCGATGATGGCCGGACCCTCGATGGTCATGCCGGGGCGCAGGTCGGCGCGGTCGTAAACGCCGAATTGCACCGTCTCGCGCCGGCGAAAACACCAGGCTTTCCGCTCACGGGCGGCCGGGGCCACTTTCGCCTTACCACCGGCGTCGGGGTGTTCACTGAGCGTGGAACCGGCCTGCCCGCCCACGCCCAGCACCCGCAGGTTGACCAGTTCCAGCGGCTGGTCGGAGCGGTGCCCGAACCAGGTTTCGTGGTGCCGGTCGAAATCGGACCGGATGGTCGCCAGGTCGAGGCCGTCATTGGCCACCGGGACTTTCAGAGTATGTTCCTGGCCGGCGTAACGCAGTTCCAGGAAGCGGTCGACCAGGCGCTCGTCGGCAGTCACGCCCTGGCGCACCAGTTCCCGCGCCGCCTGTTCGGCCAATTTGTCCAGCAGATCCTGGATCTGCTGCAGCACGGTCTCGTCGAGGCCGGCGACGAAGGTCTGCGATGCGTCGGCGGCGATCCGGGAAGTCAGCATGCCATAGGCCGAAAACGCTGACGGCGCCTGCGGAATAATGGTTTCGGCGATGCCCATTTCCAGCGCCACCAGCGGCGCGATCAGCGGGCCCGCGCCGCCGAAGGCCAGGCATGAAAATTCCCGCGGATCCTTACCGCGCTCCACGGTGATTTCGCGGATGGCGCCGACCGTCTGCGCGGCGAGTACCGAAAACGCACCGGCGGCCGCTTCGGTGATGGACGTGCCCAGTGGCTCGGCAACCTGCTCACGCATCGCTCTGTCCGCGGCCGCGGTGTCCAGGGTCAGCGCGCCCTTCAGAAATCGCTCCGGATCCACGTAGCCAAGAATCACCGCGGCATCGGTCAGCGCCGGACGCTCACCACCGCGGCCGTAGCAGGCCGGGCCGGGATCGGCGCCGGCGCTGTGCGGACCGAGGCGCAGCAGGCCGTGCTCCAGCCACGCGATGGAGCCGCCACCGGCACCGATGCAGCGGATGTCGTAGGTCGCAATCAGCACCGGCAGATGCTGCAACCGGGTCTCGTGGATCACCGGCGGCTGGCCGTCTTCGATCACGCAGGCATCCAGGCTGGTACCGCCGAAATCCATGGTCAGGAGTTGCGGTATGTCCAGCCGAGTCGCGAGATCTGCCGCGCCGAGGATGCCGCCTGCCGGTCCCGAGAACACACTGTCCAGCGGATTGTCGCGAGCGGCCTCGGCCGTCATCGCCCCGCCACTGCTGCGCATCACCAGGAATCGTCCGGCGAACCCGGCTTCCTGCAGCGACTGTTCCAGCCGGTTGATGTAGCGCTCGAAAATGGGTCGGATGTAGGCGTCCAGCACCGTGGTCGCCAGCCGCTCGTACTCGCGGTGTTCGCGCGCGACGCGACTGGAGATGGACACCGGCAGATCGGGATAGTGCTCGGCGACCAGCGCCGCGGCCCGTTCCTCGTGCACCGGGTTGCGGTAGGCGTGCAGGAAGGAAATGGCCAGGGATTCAATGTTTTGGGTTTCCACCAGCCGGCCGACCTCGGCGATCACCGCCGCCTCGTCCAGCTCCTCGACCACATTGCCGTCGACATCGATCCGGCCCGCTGCTTCGGCGATATCCCGCCGCCGCACCAGCGGTTCGTCCCGCTGGTAATGCAGGTTGTACATGTCGCGGTGCGGCAGATCGCCGCGCCCGATTTCGAACACGTCGCGAAATCCGGCATTGGTGAGAATGCCGGCGTGGGCGCCACGGCGCTCCAGGATGGCATTAAGACCCAGGGTGGTGCCGTGCACGATGGTGGACACATCCGCGAGATCGACGTCCAGCTTGGCGATCGCGTCGAGTACGCCACGCACCGGATCCTCGGGCGTGGTCAGTGCTTTTTCCAGCCGAATACCACCCGTTTCGGGATCCGTTCGAATGGCGTCTACGAAGGTGCCGCCGATATCGATGCCGACCCGCAAGCCGCTCATGAACGATCATCCCGGATGACCGCGCCACCCTGCATCACAAAGAAAATTTCCCGCATCGGGGCGAGGTCGTCGACCGGGTTGGCCGGTACGGCGATCAGGTCCGCCTTGCTGCCGGGGCGCAGGTTGCCGAGGTCCGGACGGCGGATCAGTTTCGATGCATTGAGGGTCGCGGTCTGCAGTGCCTGCAAGGCATCCAGGCCGGCCTCCACGCAATGTTCCATTTCACGCACCGCCACCGGCGCGCCGTCGTCGGTGTCGCCCGGCGGAATGTCGGTGCCGTTGACCAGATTCACCCCGGCCTTCACGGCCGTGCGGATGCTCTCCAGGTGATCACCGCTGGCCGATGCGGCCTTGCAGATGGTCCACTGCTCGAAGCCGTTGCGTTTCATCCAGTCGGTGGAGCGGGTCACGCCGAGGGTCGGCACGATGGTGGCATCGGCATCGGCAATCGCCCTGGCGGTGTCGCTGTCCAGGTTGTAGGCGTGCTCGAAACAGCTCACGCCCCACTTCAGGCCACGCGCCATCGCCGACGAATCGCCAACGTGTGCGCATACGTAAGTGCCCTTGCTGTTGGCGACCTGCACCGCGGCTTCGATTTCGCGATCGATCATCTGCGCCTCGGTGAAGGTCTCCTTCTGCTGCGCGATGCCGCCGGTCAGGAAGATCTTGATGTGGTCTGCGCCGTGAAGAATATCGGTGCGGCAGTGCCTGAGGAACTCGTCCGCACCGTCCGCATGCTCGGTGAATCCGTGACCGTGGCCGCCGGTCACCGACACGCCCTTGCCCGCCGACAGGATGCGCGGCCCGCGTACCCAACCGCGCGCAATGGAGCGCCGCAACGCGATGTCCGCCCGGTTCAGTTCACCGACGGTGCGCACCGTGGTCACCCCGGCGCGCAAGGCGTCGCGGCCGCGTGCGTAACTGCGGTAGGCCGTCATGGCCGGGTCTTCGTCCGGGTCGCTCTCGCTGAAGGGAAACACGATGGAAAGATGCGTGTGGCAGGAAATCAGTCCGGGCAGCACATACGCGCCGTCCATGTCGATCACCTGCCCGTCGGCGGTGTCCGGCCGCGCGGCCGTGTCGGCGATCACGCCGTTTTCGATGCGCAGCGCGCGTTCGTCTATCTTGCCGGTTTCGACATCGACAAGGCGGCAGTTTTTCAGTGTGAGTTGAGCCAAGGTTTGGGTTTTCCGTGAAACGAATGGAATCGCCCATCATTAAACGTTTCAGGCATCGCGGCTTCAACGGCGCAAAAGGGGAGTATCGGGAAATTTCGTGTAGTCGGGGGACGGACCGCACCGAAATCCGCGTCAGATCAAGCCCATCCGGCGAGCCTCCACGACGGCGCTGGCTCGCTTGCTGACCCCCAGACGGGCAAAGATCTTCTTCAGGTGAAACTTGATTGTGCTCTCGGTCACGTCCAGTTCGCGCGCGATCTGCTTGTTGGACTGGCCGCGACTCAGATAACTCAGCACCTGCAACTCACGGGCCGAGAATTGCTGGGCCGGGCCGGCGGCCTCCTGCTCTCCGGCGATGGCGCGCAGAATGGCGCGCGCCGTACGCTCGGCGCGGGCGTTGGCGAGCAGGCCGCAGTCGATCAACCGGCGCAATACCGGTATCAGCTCGGCGCCCCAGTCCACGAACAGTCGCAGATAGCCTTTGCCAGCGGCCAGTTCCACCGCCTCGTGAAGAGTGTCCAGCGCCGGGTGATCGCGCTCGGCCTTCCAGTGCGCCAGCGCGGCGATGAGCTTGAGGCGGGCCAGAAAGCCGAAACGCCCTTCCCGTTCGGTTTGCGCGATGAGTGCCGGAAGCCGCTCCAGAACAGTAACGAAGTCACCCTGTCCCAGCAGCAGTCGCAGCCTGAGCGCGGTGGCGGGTTCCTCTTCGCGCGCCATGTCACGGGCGCCCTGATGGCGTCCCGGAGCAGCACGCAGGTCATCGTAGCGCCGCAATTCCGCCTCGGCGGCATCCCACTCCTGGGCGCGCAGGTGAATTTCAGCGCGGTGCAACTGTACCAATCGCTCGATCTCCACCAGGCCGCGCTGCGCCGCCAGCCGGGCCGCGCGGTCGGCCATGATGTGCGCACCTTCTGCGTCACCCCGCGCCAGATTGATGCCGGTCCCCACCCGGTAAGCCGCCGCGTAGGGATCCAGCCAGCCATCGGACTCTTCAAGCGTGTCCAGTGCGCTGTGAAGCAGTTCCTCGGCGGCGTCGATTTCGTTCCGCTCGTACAACACCTCGGACATCAACACCGAGCGCGTTGCATTCAGGCCCGGGTCGTCCGGACAGGTACGTTGGATGATGGACAGCGCTTCGCCGTACTCGGTTTCGGCTTTCTGCAGCCGGCCCTGCGCCAGCGCGGCCAGGCCCTGCACCAATACGATGGATGCCTCGCCGTAGCCCTCGCCGGCCTTGCGATAGTGATACAGCGAACGGGCCGCTTCACTCTCGGCCCGCCGGAATTCCGAATGACGGATCAGGCAGATGGCCCGCAATGCGTACACGAAACCGACGATACCGTCCTCGATACTGAGCTGGCGAATTTCCGTCGGGTCGTCACCGAGGAAGGACTCGTCGAACTCGTCGTTGTTGTACAGCATCATCAGGTAACGTGCATTGACGAGATCCGCGCGCGGCGAACCGAACACCGCTCCCGGCTCGCCCTGGCGTTCCAACAAAGCCTCGGCCTCATCCAGCGCCGCCTTGGCCAGCGCGAACCGGCCGTCCTTCATCAGCACCGTGGCTCTGCCGGTCAGGAGCCGCGGCGAATTGCGCAGCGTCTCCGCGTCGATGACCTCGTAGGTGGCGCGCAGCCGCGGCACCCCGCCGTGCAGGGTGATGGTGTGTGGCCCGAAATATTCCCCGAGGCGTGCCAGTTCAGCGAGCATCTGCTGCTGAAGCGCGTAGTCAATGGCAGCGGCGACATCGTGCTGGTCCACGTACCACTTCACGACGGCGGAATCGATGGCCTGGCGCCGACGACTTGCCAGCCGAACCCGATGGCGCCGCAGGCTGCGCCGCAACATCGGATGGCAGATGAAGCGCGCGGGTGGGACATCGTCCAGGCTGAACAAGGGCGACAACCGGGTGGCCGCCTCCGCCAGCCGCTCGGCGCCGGCCTCGCCCACCGCACTGGCGGCCTGCGCGACGGGAAGTTCCTCCAGGGTGGACAGGCCCGTCAGCGCCAACCGGGTTTCCTCGTCCAGGCCGCCGAGCAGGTGGTGGCTGACGTACTCGTGGACCGCATCACTGTCCAGCAGTGCCTCGAGATCGATAGGGTCGCCGTCAGTGCGCTTCGCGTCGCGCAAGCCACCAACCACCCGATGCACGATGGCTGGCCAGCCGCCGGTGGCGGCGACCAGATCGGCGGCATCGACCGGGTGATCGCCGAGCAGACGGGCGACCGATGCCTCATCCAGCGCGAGAACATCCGGTCCGATGACCGGCACACCACTGACACCGGTCACGCCGCCGACCAGCGCATCGGGTATCGCAGTGCAAACCAGCACCACATGCAGATTGGGTGGCAGATTGCGCAGAGCGTGCAGAAACGGCTCCGTGAACGAGGGTGTGTCGACGGCTTCGAATTCGTCGATGACCGTGAGCACCGGTCCGTCGGCGGCCGCGACCAGGTCATGCAGTTCGGCCAGGCCGGTGGACACCGGCGGCACCGACAATGTGGTGGTGGTTCGCTCAGGGCCGGCACCCGGAGTTTCGATGGCCCTTCGTGCCTGGTACAGCCATTGCGCGAGAAACCCGGAGAAGGATTCGTCCTGCGGCTCGGCGCGGAACCAGATTCGCGCCACACAGTGGGATTCGAGCGCGGCGAAGCGCTCGGCCAGCAGCCGGGTCTTGCCGTAGCCGGCAGGGCCGCACACCACGGACAGCGGGGCGGCGAGCGCCTCGTCCAGGGCCGCCACGGCAGCGGCGCGTTCCGCCGGCCCACACTCGGAGACAGGAGCGACAAACCGGCGGGGAAATACGACGACCTGCTCGCCAGCGGCGGTACTACCCACGGCTGTAAAGCGTCGCCTGGGCGGCCCGATCACGGCACTGGCGGCGCCGCACTGCCCGAATTGCGCGGAAACTACCCATATTCAATCTAGTATGCGTTCGGCCTGCTTCATAGTCTATTAAACGATATTTTTACCGTCTGCCTGGAATCCGACACACATGAAACTTACACACTCGAATTTGCCCGATCCGCTGGCCGGGGTACCGCACGCGCCGGCCCGGAACCGTCTGATCCGCGCCCTGGCGCTCGCCGGTCTCGGCACCCTGATGGCCCTGCCCGTCACTCTGCACGCCCAGGGGCTGGAGGAGATCGTGGTCACGGCTCGCAAACGCGCCGAGAACATCATGGACATTCCGGATGCGATCACCGCGTTCAATGCGGAAACCATCGAGAACGCGCGCATCACCAGCATCCAGGATTTCGCCAACCTGACCCCCAACCTGACCATCATCGACCAGCTCGTTCCGGGAACGCAGACCGTTTCCATCCGCGGCATGACCACGGTGCAGAACGGTGAATTGCCGCTGGCTTTCGTGGTCGACGGGGTCAATGTGCCGTCGATGAACTTCATCAACCAGGAACTGGTCGACATCGAGCGCATCGAGGTACTGCGCGGACCGCAGGGCGCACTGTACGGTCGCGGCGCCATCGGCGGCGCGATCAACGTGGTCACCAAGACACCCACCGACGAGGTCGAGGTGATCGGCAAGGCCACCTACGGCAAGGGCAATGCGTTCTTCGCCGGCGGCACGGTTTCCGGTCCGATCTCCGAAGGCAGCGCCTACGGCCGCCTGTCGTTCAGCTACCGCAACGAAGACGGCCTGATCGACAACCTCGCCGCGGGCACCGAAGCCGACCCCGTCGAGGAGACCTCGGTTCAGGGTCGACTGATTTTCCATCCCAGCGACCAGTTGACCATCGACCTGCGCGGACGCTACATGACCGGTGAGTCCGGCGGCGTCTACCTCGCCCCGGTGACGACCGAGCAGATCGACGATTTTTCGATTCCGATCGACATGAACCTCAACGGCGACGACGACCGCGATGTCTGGTCCGCTTCCGCCAAGGTCGACTACGACTTCAGCAACGGCATCACCTTCACCTCGATCAGCGGGGTGAGCGACACCGAAGAATACTTCTTCGGCGACGGCGACTTCTCACCCGCCCAGACTTTCGCCCAGGACTGGATCATCGAAGTCGAGGCATTCAACCAGGAATTCCGCTTCACCTCCGCCGACGACGCGCCCATCCGCTGGATCGCCGGCGTGTTCTACCAGGACCGTGAAGACCGCGAATTCACGCGTTTCGGCCTGGAAGGTCCCGGACCTTCGGTCGTCCCCTTCGATCCGCCGGCGGGTAACCGTGAAATCCGCGACCGCAAGTCCTACGCCGTCTTCGGCCAGGCCGAATACGACCTGACCGACCGGGTGGAACTGACCGCCGGCCTGCGCTACGACTCCGAGGACAACGAAACCCAGAGCCTTCACCTGGGCGGGCTCGTGCAGGAAGAAACCTTCAGTGAATGGCAACCCAAAGTATCGCTGACCTATCACTGGAACGATGACGTGATGACCTTCCTGTCCATGTCCCGCGGGTTCCGCCCGGGCGGCTTCTCGCCCTCGTCCGGCCTGCTCTACGAGAACGAGGTGTCCGACAACTTCGAAATCGGCGTCAAGGCTTCCCTGCTGGATTCGAAAGTTCATCTGTCGGCTTCGGCCTTCCGCATCGATTTCTCCGACCAGCAATACTTCTTTTCGCGGGCGACCCCCGCCGGCGTGCAGCGCTTCATCATCAACATCAACGAAACCACCAATACCGGTGTTGAATTCGAAGTGTCCACCAATCCCATCGAGGGCCTGGATATCTCATTGGGGCTTGGCGTGACCGATACCGAAATCGACGACTTCGACGGCTCCGGCGACTTCGTCGGCAACCAGACACCGCAGGTCAACGACTACTCCGCGGTGTTGTCCACGCAGTACCGCTGGCCGCTCGGTGATTCGGGCTGGCACGGCATCGGCCGCTTCGACTGGGAGCGCCGCGGCCCGGTGTACTGGGACCTGGAAAACCTGGTCAAGACCCCAAGCAAGGATTACCTGAACCTGTACTTCGGCATCGAGAACGACAACCTCACCCTGTTCGCCTGGGGTGACAACGTGCTGGACGAGCAGCAACCCACCGCCATCGGACCCAACGCTTTCGGTCCCGGGCTGCATCTGCGCACACCCAGCCGGCCGGCCTCTTACGGCGTCGGCGTGCGTTTCCGCTACTGATGATGGCCAGCGTTCTCGGGGCGAAGCGCCCATGAGAGCCTGGTTCGTGACCCGGGTCGGAGAACCGGCCCGGGTTCTGGAGTTGCGCGAGGCGAACGAACCGCTGCCGGGAACCGGTGAGGTTACGATCGCGACGGATGCGGTCGGGCTCAATTTCCTCGACGTCATGGCCTGCCGCGGCAGCTACCCCTGGAATCCGGCTCCACCCTTCATACCCTGCGCCGAACTGGTCGGCCACATCCAGGGCGTTCACGACGGCAGCCGTTTCCAATCAGGTCAGCGGGTCGTCGCCATGATACCGGCTGCGCACGGTGCACTGGCCGAAACCTGTTCGGTGCCCCAGAATTATGTTTTTCCGGTTTCCGGAGACATTGCCGATGAGGCCGCCGCAGCCATGCTGGTGACCTACCAGACCGCCTGGTTCGCACTGGAGCGCGCCGCCGTCAAGGCCGGTGACACCGTATTGATTCACGGCGGTGCGGGCGGAGTCGGCACCGCCGCCACCCAGCTTTGCCGCCTGCGCGGCGCCCGGGTCATCGCCACTGCCGGAAGCGAAGCGAAACTCGACATTTGCCGCAACCAGGGCGCGGAACTCGCCATCAATTACCGCTCGCAGGATTTCGTTGCCGAAGTGCGCGCGCACACCGCCGAACGGGGCGTCGACGTGGTGCTGGATCAAGTCGGCGGCACGGTGAGCGAACGCTCACTCGAGGCGCTGGCGTTCGAGGGTCGGCTGGTCCTGGTCGGCTGGGCCAGCGGGGAAGCCCCGAATCTGGATGCCCAATCCCTGGTGATGCGCAACCACACCGTGATCGGACTGTCCTGGGGGTCCACCTATCCCCTACGCGACCCGGACCGGGTACGCGACGCCCACGCCACCATCCATCAGGCGATCCAGAGCAAGCAAATCACGCCACACATCCACGCCACCGTTCCGTTCGAGGACGCGCCGGACATGATGCAGGCGCTGGGGGATGGCAAGACCACCGGCAAAGCGGTGATCCGGATCCGATGAACGGAGCTCGGCCGGGTTGAGCTGAGCCGAATTGAGCTGACCCGGGCCGACCGGGCCAGTGGCACCTATTCCGGGCAGCCTGTGCGCCCGCACGGATCGATGTTCACTTTTTCCGGCCCCGGACGTTCGTCAGAGCGGAACCTCAGGAACCAGTCGAACACGTCCCGGCCCTCGTAGACCCGTTTCCAGGCGTCGTGGTCCATGTCCTCGTGCATCGTGAAGCGCAGGTTGGGATGGCCGGCCACTTCCATGAAACGCGCGGTGCGGTACAGCCAGTACGGGTCGACCACCTGGTCCTTGGCGCCGCCGAACAGCCAGGTCGGCAGCTTCGCCTCGGCGATGGCGCGGGCTTCGGTCTCGGTGCCGGCACCCACGATGGGCGCGATGGCGGCGAAGCGTTCCGGGTGGGCGGAGGCGATCTGGAAGGTACCGAACCCGCCCATGCTGATGCCGGTCAGGTAGACGCGGTCCGGGTCGGTGTTGAATTCCCGCAGCACGTCATCCAGTACCTGGATCACTTCTGCGTCGATGCGACTCCAGCCGGGCGGGAATTCGTCTGAGCGGTAGTCCTCCCAGGAGAACGCGGACTTGCGGGCCTTTTCACGGCTGGTGCGCTGAATCGGCCAGTCCGACGGATAGCCGTAATTGCGTTCGGGGGTGCCGCTCTCCAGCCGCACCGGGCGTGGATGTTTGGCCCGGTCTTCGAGCGCTTCCTGCTGACCCCAGACCGGCATCTGCGGGCTGATCATCACGAACGGCAGCTCGCGGCGATGCAACCAGGCCTCGGCCAGCGGCCCGTGGCGCAGCACGAAATCGAGATCGTCGGGGGTGTCGCCGCGCTGGCCGTTGCCGTGGAGAAACAGGATGACCGGCCAGCGCTTGTCCGCATTCGCTTCGTAAGCACTTGGCAGGTAAACGAAGTACTGGCGTTCCCCGCCGGTGCTTTCCGAGTCGTAACTCCGGCGCAGCAGCTGGTCCTCGGCGAAAACATTCGCGGCGGCCAGCAGGGTGACCGACAGGATCAACAGCAGCACCCGACCGGCGACGCGGCATTTCGTGGTTTCAATGTTCACGGCATTCTCCTGGCTGCTCGAATACCGCCCTGCCGCAACGGGAACCCACCCGGTGTATTTCGCTGACCGACAAGGCGTCGCCTCATAAGTTTACATATAAACTTGTTGTCCATACAAGTCGGACGGACGGCACTCACCCACGGCTGCCGGGCCAACGGGCGCAACACAACACAGGCGACGGCATACCAAGCGGATTACTCGGGGTGCAGAGTCGCCGGATCCCAGTGCTCCACGACCTTGCCGTCCTCGATCCGGAACATGTCGAACCACGTGGAGGAATAGGTTTCACCCGGCTTTTCGGGATGATCGAACGTACGTGCGAATGCGAGTACGACCGTGTCGTTCTCGGCGACGATCGTCACCAGGCCCGGAAGCGTGTCCGGCAACGGCCCTGCCGCGTCCCCGAAAGCATTACGAAGGTATTCGATCATGCCGTCGTATCCGGAAGCCTCGTTCGGGTTGTGGTTGACCCAGTTCTCGCGCGACGCAACGGTATCGAGTTTGTCGAGTTGACCGGCCATGACCATGCGGTACAGGTCGTAGACCAGGCGCTTGTTGGCGGCCAGCTCCGGAGGCCCCGAATCCACCAGCGCGGATTGTTGATCAGGAGCCATCGGAACCACTGGAAACGCCGCGACGACGCTCAGGGACAGCGTGCACAAAAACAGACCGATAATGATTTTCATGGCAACTCCTCATTGACTGGTTGCTGCCGGACAGCGTGACCGGCCGCCTGAGGACTTCGCAATCCCGGGGGCGCAGCGAAAAGCGCTCTGCACGCAGACGGCACGGATGCCCGCATAACCCCCGGGCGCTTTTGCGGCCCGGTGCGGGGCGTTATCATCTGCACTCGTTCGCCACCACCCACGGAAAACCGTTGACCCCCATCGAAACCGAAGTGGACCGAATCATCGAAGCCGGCGCGCTGGGCCGTTCGGGCACCTATGTACGCCTGCTGCGATATCTTGCCGAGGCCACCGGGCAAGGACGGATACCCAAGGAAGTGGATATCGCCACCGACGTGCTCGGGCGTGATGATTTCGATCCGGTGTCCGATTCCTCGGCGCGGGTTTACATGCACAACCTGAGGCAGAAGCTCGACGCGCATTACGCGAGCAAGGATGCCGGCGACGGCCCGACGCTGTCGATACCCAAAGGCAAATACCAACTCGTACTGAAACCGCGGGAGGCGGCGGCCGGAAAATCCAACGGCCAACGCATCTTGGTTTCCCGCTGGTGGGTGCCGCTGCTGGCCGCCGTGGCCGGAGCCATGCTGACCATCATCGCCACCCCGTCGATTCGGACCGGGCCGGCGGATGCCGGCCACGCGTTCACGCAGGCCCCGGCATGGAGCGGGATTCTCGACGACAACCGCGCCATCACCATCGTCGTTGGCGATTACTTCATCTTCTCCGAGGCCCACGACGGCTGGCCCGGCGAGCGGCTGATCCGCGATTTTTCCATCAACAGCCGCGAGGACTTCCGCGCCTGGCTGCAACAGGACCCGGACCGGCGGGACGATTACGTCGACATTCGCCTGAGTTACCTGCCCACCGGGACCGCCGCGGCCCTGAACGAGGTACTGGCGGTGTTGCGCCCCACCGAACGGCCCATTCAGGTGGTGCCGCAATCCCGCTTCCGTCCTGAGCAGTTGCGCGAGAACCACGTGATCTACATCGGCTACCTGAGCGGCATGGGCAAGCTCGGACAATTCCCCTTTCTGGCTTCCCGCTTGCAGATCGGTGGCAGTTACGATGTCCTCATCGACACCGAAACCGGCACGTATTACGAGAGCGGCGCCGGCCCGGTCACCACCGCAGATGTCAGCTACGACGACTACGGTTATCTCGCGACGTTTCCCGGGCCGTCCGGCAACCAGTTCCTGTACGTCACCGGCATGCGCGACGAGGGCCTGATGAAGATGGCCTCCACCCTGAGCGATGCCGCAATCGTCGATACGCTCGGAAACGGGTTCCGGTCCGGCGGGGCTCCGGCGTTCGAGGCCCTGTTCCAGGTGAGTGGAATCGACCGTACCTACGTCGCCGCCCGGGAGCAGTTTGCCGCACCGCTCGACGTGTCTGAAATCTGGATGGACGGCCCCGACCCCTAGCACACGCGAGGTGGATTTAAGGCCGGGTCAGATCATTCGAACTTGCTTTAACTTTCAATCATATCTAATTGTTTTTACGATATTACTCAGATTCTTTAACCGTTAATTCAACCGTTTCCTAACGACAACTGACAGCGTTGACGTACACCTGTCTGACAGACTTCCGCGGAATGGAAATCCGACCAGGCAGGGAACAAGGAATGAAAATCAGCACGAACCGGTTGTTGCTCTTGATCATCGTCACGCTGGCCACGAATGCCGCGGCCCAGACGGAAACCCGGTCGGAAGCCCGGACAGCAACCCTGTCTGGGACCAACCCCGACGACGGTCAGCCCGAAAACGGGCAGGAGGAAGTGCAGATCTGGGGCCGGGCCATCGACCTGGTCGGCGCCGCCGATTCGGCCTCGCAGGGCATCGTGGGCTACGACGACCTGGCGACACGGCCCCTGTTGCGAGTGGGCGAACTGGTGGAAGTGATCCCGGGCATGATCGCCACCCAGCACAGCGGCGGCGGCAAGGCCAACCAGTATTTCCTGCGCGGCATCAACCTCGACCACGGCACGGACTTCTCCGTCAGCTTCGAGGGCATGCCGGTCAATCTGCGCACCCATGCGCATGGCCAGGGTTACCTGGACATGAATTTCATCATCCCGGAACTGGTCCGCACCGTCGAGTACCACAAGGGCACCTACTGGTCTGACGCGGGCGACTTTTCCGCCGCGAGTTCCAGCAAGTTCGAAACTTATGACCGGCTCGATCGAGGCTTCGCGAAACTCACCGTCGGCTCGGAGGAGTACTACCGCGCCGTTGCCGCCAGGTCCTGGGATGCCAGTGGCGGCACCTGGCTGCTGGGCAGCGAGATCCGGCGCGGCGACGGACCCTGGGACAATGGCGAAGACCTGGAACTGTTCAACGGCTTCGCCAAATACACAACGGAAACCCCTCTGGGCGGTCTCGAAGTGATCGCGACGTATTACACCAACGACTGGAATGCGACGGACCAGATTCCCCGGCGCGCCGTCGAGTCCGGTGATCTTTCGGATTTTGGCTTCATCGATCCGACCGTGGGCGGCGAGACCTCCCGTTTCAACCTGATCGCCAACCTGTCGGCCGGACAGACCGACTGGCATGCCTACGCGTCGACGTATTCACTCAACCTGTTCGCCAACCCGACCTATTTTCTCAATGACCCCGTCAACGGCGACCAGATTGAACAGGAAGATCAACGCTGGATCGCCGGGGCCAGCGTGGACCACCTGCGCGAACTGGCCGGCCTGCCACTGCCAACGGAACTGCGCGTGGGCGCCGAGACGCGTTACGACCGGATATCCGACGTCAATCTGTATGCGACCCGGGCTCGCCAGCGCCTGGCGACGGTGCGTGACGATTCGGTCGATGAATTCAGCGCCGCCGTGTACGGCGAACTCTCCGTGGACTTCAGCAGCAAATGGCGCGCGACCGCCGGCGTCCGCGCCGACTGGTACAGCTGGGACGTGACGGCCGCGCGACCGGAAAACTCGGGCAGCGGAACGGCTTCGGTGGTCACGCCCAAATTCAGCCTGGCCTACCGGCCGACCGGTCAGTGGGAACTGTATGCGAATTACGGCGAGGGCTTTCACTCCAACGACGTGCGCGCCGCCGAGACAAGGGTCGACCCCGTCTCCGGCAATCCGGCAGAGCCTTTCGATGTCATTTCGGAAGCCACCGGCTACGAGTTCGGCTTTCGCTCGCAACTGTCGGACCGGCTTAATTTCTCGGCCACCTGGTTCCATCTGGCGCTCGACTCGGAGCTGATCTTCGTCGGCGATGCCGGCACCACCGAACCGAACGACGCCACCGAACGCGACGGCATCGAGGTCACCCTGTTCTGGCGGCCGACCGACTGGCTGGTGCTGGATGCTTCGGCGGCCAAAACGGACGCCCGGTTCAAGGATGCACCGGCGGGAGAGGACGCGATCCCCGACGCACAGGACATGGTCGGGGCCTTCGGCGCCACCGTCACCCTGGATAACGGCTTCGTCGGCTCACTGCGCGTGCGGCACTTCGGAGATGCGCCGCTGATCGAAGACCGTTCCGTGACCAAGGACGCGACCACGCTGATCAATCTCGGCCTGAGCTACCCGCTCGGCCGGTTCGTGCTCGGCCTCGACGTACTCAATCTGTTCGACGCCGAAGCCAATGATATCGAGTACTTCTACGAGAGCCGGCTGTTCGGCGAAACCGACCCCGTCGAGGACTGGCATTTCCATCCGGTGGAACCGCGGGAATTCCGGCTCAGCATGAAGTACCTGTTCTAGCCGGCCCGCAGCCCGGCCCGCAAGCCAGCCAGTAAACCCGGCCCGCGCCAGCGGCGCGGGCCGGATCAGGTGCTGGCAGTCTCAGCGGCTCATGATGGTGAACGAGACACCCAGCTCACGGAAATGCGGGCGCAGACGAATACCGGCCGCACCGAAGTTATCCGCCGTGCCGTTGTAGTACTGCTCGTCCAGCAGGTTTTTGGCGTAAGCGCGGATGCGGAAGCGGTCCGTCTCCATGCCGGCATAGAGGTTGACCAGGGTGTAGCTGTCAATCTGGTAAGGGAATGCCGGCAGGTTGAACGGGTCGCCGAACACGGTCTCCCCGACCAGCGATCCAATGGCCTCGATGTCGCTGTACTGATCGTCGGTGTAAGTCACTTCGGCACGCACGAACGAGGCCCAGTTACCCAGGTCGAAGTCATACTGCAGCCAGGTGTTCGCCGTCCATTCCGGCGACCGCGGCAGCGGTTGGCCCGACACGTCGATGATGTTGTCGTTGCCGTTGGTCTGGCCGCGCAGCACCGCATCGCGGTAGTCGTCGAATTCGGAATCGATGTAACCCAGGTTGACGGCCCAGATCAGTTCCTCGGCCAGCAGGGCCGTGAACTCGATTTCCGCGCCACGGGAACTGGCTTCCTCGGCGTTTTGCGTGGCGGACACGCCCGAGCTGATGTCGTTGGGGTCGGCCAGCCGGTTGGTCTGCACCTGGAAGTCGCTCCAGTCGTTGTAGAAGACCGCCGCCGACAGGTTGGCACGGCCACCGGCGAACTGGGTTTTGAAGCCCAGTTCATAGCTCCACAGGTCTTCCGATTCGAATGGCAACGGGAACAACTGCTGCTGGCTGGCCACGTCTACCCCGCCCGCCTTGTAGCCCTTGGACACCGAACCGTAGAAGGTCGACACGTCGGTCATGTGGCGCACCACGACCCGGGGCGAGAAATCCTCGAAGGTTTTGCTCCCCGAGACCTTTTCCGGCCCCAGGTTGAAGTCGATCATCGACGTGGTGACCTTGTCCCGCGACCAGCGGGCGCCGATGGTCACATCGATCGAATCGTTGAACGGCATCGTCGCCTCACCGAACAGCGCCGCGCTCTTGAAGCGGAAGTTCATCTGATCACTGTTGATGAACCCTTCCGGATCCCCGCTGGGAGCGTCATCCGGCATGATCTGAATCTGATTGATGCGGTCCAGATCGTCGTCGACGTAAAACGCGCCGAGGGTCCAGCTGTACTTGCTGTCGTCGGACGACATCAGCCGCAGTTCCTGGCTCCACGAGGTGCCGCCGTAGTCGTTCACCCGGCGCAGGGGCAGCGGCCCGAACGTGAACGGGATGCCGTCGAGATCGGCCTCGCGATCGAAACTGCTGTCGATGTAGCCGGTCACCGATTTCAGCGTGGCCTTGCCCAGATCCCAGGCCACGCGGCCGTTGATGATGGTGAAGGACTTGTCGTTGCGCTCGATGGTGTCGCGATCGATGCGATCGTCAGTGTCCGGATAAAACCCCTGCCCGGAATCGATGGCATCGTGCGGACCCAGGCCGAAGATCGATCCGGTGTCCAGGTCCACCACGCCCGAAGGCACCGCGATGTCGCCGCCTTCGTCTTCATCGGTGCGCGTGATCGACAGATCGATGGTCACGTCATCGGACGGCAGAATGCGGAATGACAGGCGCCCGGTCAGATACTCGTAGAACGGATCGTTGCCCAGCGGGTTGACGTTCTCGATGGGCGTGTCCGATTCCTCGTAGGCGAAGACACCGCGGGCCATGAAGGTGTCGCTGAACGGCACGTTGAAGATGGCTTCCGCGCCATAGGTGTCGAAGCTGCCGATTTTGACCGTACCCTCGAAGTACTGTTCCGGCCCGGGCTTGACCGTGGTGATGTTGATGGCGCCGCCGACCGCGTTACGGCCGTAATAGGTGCCCTGCGGGCCACGCAGGACTTCGATGCGCTCCATGTCCTGAAGTTGCGGGTTGACGGTGCCCTGCGCGACCGCGCCCACCGACAGTTCGTCGATGTAGTAGCCGATGGAGTTGGCCGTCGCGACGCCGTCGAGCGTGATGTTGCTCACACCACGGATGCTCACGTTGATGCTGCGGCTACCGCCTTCGCCGTCCTCTGAAAAGCCGACGTTGGGGGTCTTGACCAGATAATCCGCCGCGGAGCCGATCCGGGTCCGCTCCAGGTCCTCGTGCGAGTATGCGGAAATGCTGATCGGCACGTCCTGCAGGGATTCCTCCCGTCGTTGCGCGGTCACCGTCACCTCCTCGAGCACCAGATCGTCCGTGGCGTCCTGCGCCGGTGCGTTCACCGGCGTCAGGCCCAGACCCAGCGTCGCGCCGAATAGTACCGATCCCAACCGAATCGTCCTGGTCATGCAAAAACCTCCTTATCCAGGGTGTCCCGCGGACCCCCGGGTTCATGTGGTGCAGCATTAAAGCCGATGCCGAACGAACACATGCCGATCGACTCAGCCGCTTGGAACTCATGGGAAATCAGGACTTCGGTTTATATATAAACCAAGCGTTCGGAGTCAATTGGTTTATGCATGAATTATTCTAATGACCGCAATCAATCGGGAAGGAATCCGCGCATGCATCAACGCCCGGAGAGATCGGGCGGAAGAATGAGGAGTGTTATTCGTGCAACTTGCGCTGGCGGAAGGCTTTCGCCTCGTCCAGCAGCCAGTTGGTGAACACCGCCACCCGCGGCTCACCCGCCATGCCTTCCTGGCACAACAGGTAGTAGGAGTGTTCGGCGGGCACCGACAGTTGCAGCGGCCGGACCAGCCGCCCGGCTTCCAGCAGGTCGCTCACCAGCACGCTGCGGCCGAGCACGATGCCCTCGCCGTTCAGCGCCGCCTGCATGGCCATATGGGAATGGCTGAATTTCAGGCCGCGACTGCTCATGGTCTCGGCGGACCCGGTGGAACCCACCCACGACTCCCACGACATCTGCATGTCGTCGTGGATCAGCACGAAATCATGCAGATCGGCCACGGACTCCAGGGGTGGACGACCCGCCAGCAGGTCCGGACTGCAGACCGGCAACACGTCCTCGTCGAACAACTTGGTCACGTGCAGGCCCGGCCACTTGCCGCGGCCGTAACGAATGCGCACATCCACCCACTTGGGGCCTTCCTCGCCGATGATGTTGCCGAAATCATCAATCTGGTTCTGCGAGGTCACGCGGATGTCCAGATCGGGGTGCCGGCGCCGGAAACCGCCCAGCCGATCGATCAGCCAGCCCACCGCGAACGATTCGGCCACCGAAATGCACAACAGCCGTTCGGAATCCTCATCCAGCAGCGAGCGGGTCGCCGAGTGCAGCTCGTTCAGCATGATGCGGACCGAGCGCAGGTACTGCTCGCCCTTTTCGGTGAGCTGCAGTTCACGCTTGTGACGGTCGAACAGCAGAAACCCGAACCACTCCTCCAGCAGTTTGACCTGGTGGCTGACGGCGCCCTGGGTGACGAACAGTTCGTCGGCCGCCCGGGTGAAACTGCAATGACGGGCGGCGGCTTCAAAGGCCCGCACGGCATTCAGCGGCGGCAGGCGCCGCGGCGTGGGCGCGGGATGGCTGATGGGGGGTGATGCTGGCACGGTCAGTCGCTGTTCGCTGCTTGGTCTGGAAGTCTACACCGGCCAGGCCGGCCGGGTCCTAATACGAGAGATCAATAAGTTTGGTTTGTCACCAATCAGTTTATCTATTAACGTTTTCCTCCAGTTTACAGGAGGAGTATTCCGAGTGCCCAGAATCAAAGGCGGCAAAGCCATCATGGACTCCGTCCTGAGCTACGGGGTGGATACGATTTTCGGTATCCCCGGAGGTCAGACCTACGAATTGTTCGATGCCCTGTACCAGCGCGGCGACGACATCCAGCTCATCACCACCCGCAGCGAGCAGGGTGCCGCCTACATGGCCTTCGGTTATGCGCGTTCGACCGGCAAGGTCGGGGTCTACACCACGGTGCCGGGACCCGGCGTACTCAACTCCGGCGCGGCGCTGACCACGGCCTATGCCTGCAACGCGCCCGTGCTCTCGCTCACCGGCCAGGTGCCTTCTCATGGTATCGGGCGCGGCGTCGGCTACCTGCACGATGTCCCCGATCAACTGGGCGTGCTGCAACGCATGACCCAATGGGCGGCCCGCATCGAGCACCCCGCGCACGCTCCCGGCATGGTGGCCGAGGCCTTTCGCAAGCTCACCACCGGCCGCCGCCGCCCGGTCTCGCTGGAAATGGCACTGGACGTCATGTCCGAAGAAGCCGAAGTCGACATGCTCGAACCGACCGTCTTCGATGAACCCGTGCGCCCCGAGCCGGAAGCGCTGCGCCGCGCCGCCGAACTGCTGAAGACCGCGGAGCGGCCCATGCTGTACATCGGCGGCGGCGCCGTCGAAGCCGGCGAAGAGATTCTTCGCCTGGCCGAACACCTGCAGGCCCCGGTGGTTTCGCAGCGCGGCGGCCGCGGCGTGGTCAGTGATCGCCACTACCTGGCGCATTCCTACCCCGCTGGCCATCGCATGTGGCCCGAAATCGACGTGGTCGTCGCCATTGGCAGCCGGCTGAAGTACCCCCGCATGCACTGGGGCACGGATGCGAAGCTGAAAATCATCCACATCGACATCGACCCGACCGAACTTCGCCGCATTTCCACGCCGACCGTCGGCATCACCGGTGACGCCCGCGAGGCAACCGCCGGCCTGCTGCAGGCGCTGGAGGAGGCCGGTTCCACACCCCGCCCCTCGCGGCGGGAGGAATTCGAAGCCCTGCAGGCGGAAATGCGCCAGGCCTTCGACGCCGACATCCAGCCGCAGATGGGAATCCTCCACGCCATCCGCGGCCAGTTGCCGGACGACGGCATCCTGGTCGACGAGATCACCCAGGTCGGCTACGCCTCGTGGTACGGCTACCCCGTGTACCAGCCGCGCACCCTGATCACCAGCGGTTACGCCGGCAACCTCGGATACGGCCTGGCCACGGCCATCGGGGTCAAAGTGGCCAACCCGGACCGCCGCGTGATTTCCATCAACGGCGACGGCGGTTTCATGTTCCACGTGGGCGAACTGGCCACCGCGGTGAAGTACCAGCTCAACCTGGTCATCATCGTGTTCAGTGACGGCGCCTACACCAATGTCGCCCGCGCCCAGACCAAGCGGTTCGGCGGCCGGGTGATCGGCACCGACCTGACCAATCCGGATTTCGCCGCCATGGCCGAAGCCTACGGCGCGACCGGCTACCGGGTATCCACCGCTGATGAACTGGCCGAGAAAATCCGTCTCGGCTTCGAGCAGGACGGGCCGGTGGTGATCGAAATGCCGATCGAAAAATCCGACTTCCCGTGGAAATACCTGTTGCTTCCCCAAGTGCGTTCCGACGCGCAACCCGCGTCGTGAACCCGTAATGAATTCAAGGAAACCGTTTCATGTCTGATTACGATGTCGTCATCGCCGGCGGCGGCCACAACGCCCTGGCCTGCGCCGCCGCCCTGTGCAAGGCCGGCCTGCGCCCCCTGGTCGCCGAACGCAACGAATGGGTCGGCGGCGGCGCGGTTACCCGCGAACTGACCGAACCGGGCTTCAAACACGACCTGTTCGGATCCAACCACGTGTGGATCCACGCCAATCCCTTCATTCGCGACCTGATGCCGGAACTCAAGGAGTACGGCCTGGAATATCTGTGGGGTGAGGATGAAATCATGGGCCACCCCATGACCGAAGGGCCGGGCATCATCGTCTACCGGGACATCGACAAAACCGTCGACAACATCGCCGAGTACTCGAAGAAGGACGCTGCGCGTTACCGCGAGATCTACGACGGCTTCGTCGAGATCAAGGACGGTTTCACCAAAAACATGTTCTCACCGCCGGCGCCACCCAGCTACCAGGCGGCGGCGATGGAAAACAGCGCGGAAGGCCTGCGCATGCTGCGCAACTACAATCTGAGCGCGCGCGCCTTCGTGATGGAGAATTTCGAGAATCCCCATATTCAGGCCTTTCTGCTGAGCTGGGCGCTGGGACCCAACATCAAGCCCACCCAGCAGGGCGCCGGTGGCATCTTCTACATCATGATCCCGGCCATTCATGTATACGGCCAGGCCATCCCCAGGGGTGGCAGCATCGAGCTGCCCAATGCGCTGGCGAAATACGTGAACGCGAACGGCGGCAAGGTACTCACGTCCAGCCCGGTGGACCGCATCCTGGTGAACGACGGCACCGCGGTGGGCATCCGGCTCGAGGACGGCACCGAAATCACCGCCTCGCGCGGCGTGGTCAGCGCGCTGGAACCGCAGCAGACCTTCCTCAAACTGATCGAGCCGGAACACCTGGACGATGATTTTCTGCGCATGGCGAAGAATTTCACCTTCGGCGACGTCGCGTCGTTCCGGGTCCATTTTGCGCTCAACGAGGCGCCGCACTACATTGGTCACGAGGACATCAGCAAATCGCCGTTCCAGCGGACCATCACCAGCATGCAGGACATCGACCGCCATTTCGCCGAACTGTCGGTGGGCCAGCCCTCCGATACACCGCCGATCCATGGGCACTGCTGGTCGCTGCGCGATCCCAGCCGGGCGCCCGAAGGCAAACACACCTTCATGATCGACACCTTCGTGCCGAGCAAACTGGCCGGCGGCCAGTCCTGGGCGGAGATCAAGGACCAGTACTCCGGCGAGTTGATCAAGACCCTGCGCCGCTACACCACCAATATGTCGGACGACAACATCATCGCCAGCTTCAGTCACTCTCCGGAGGACATGGAGGCGCACAATCCGTGCTTCGTCGGCGGCGTACCCTCGGGCGGCGAACGCACCCTGTCGCAACTCGGCTATTTCCGGCCCTTCCCCGGTTACTCGCAATACCGCGGCCCGCTGAAGCAGATGTACCTGGCCGGTCCTTCGTGCCATCCCGGCGGCGGCATCAGCGGCATGGGTGTGATCACCGCCGGCGAAATGCTCAAGGACTTCGGCCTGGTCGACGAGGAGGACGATCTCTGATCCCCCCGGTCCCGACAGGCGCCGAAGTGATACGACAGCGCGCATTGCCGCGCCTCGCGGCTCTGCTGCTGGCGTTCATCGCGGCACCCTTCGCAGGCACGCTCGGGGCCGACACGCTGGACGAAGTACGCCAGCGCGGTTACCTGAAGTGCGGCATCACGGAATCGGGCGTCGGTTTCAGCTACCTCGACGCCAACGGCCAGCGCGCCGGCTTCGAGGTCGACCACTGCAAGACCATCGCCGCGGCGGTCTTCGGTGAACTCAAAGTCGAATACGTGCTGGCCACTCCGCAGACCGGCTTTACCCTGCTGCAGTCCGGCGCCATCGACCTGTTTCCGGCCGGCGCTACCTGGTCCTACCTGCGCGACACCTCGCTGGGGCTGGATTACGCCGGCATCTACTTCTACGACGGCCAGGGCTTCATGGTGCGCAAACGGCATGATGTGAAAACGGTGACCGATCTGGCCAACGCCACCTTCTGCGTCGCCCAGGGAACCACGCTGGAGCAGAATCTGGCGGATTTCTTCGACAGCGAGAAGCTCGACTACGAACTGATCACCTTCGCCGACACCGACAAGGCGCTGGAGGCCTACCAGGCGGACCGCTGCGACGCCCTGACCATGCAGCGCGCGGCCCTGGCCACGCGCATGAGCGGCATGGCCGACCGCGACGACCATCACATCCTGGACGAAACCATCTCCAGCGAACCACAAGGACCGCTGGTGCGCCAGAATGACTCGCGCTGGCGCGACATCGTCTGGTGGTCGTTCAATGCCCGGCTGCTCGCCGAACTGCACGGCATCAGCCAGGCCAACGTCGAACGGGTACGGGCCGAATCCGGCAACCGGGAAGTCCAGAGGCTGCTCGGCGTGTACGGCGACTTCGGCCAGGTGATGGGCCTCGACAACGACTGGGCCTACGACATCATCCGGCTGGTGGGCAGTTACGCCGACGTGTGGGATCGCAACCTCGCGCCCATCGGCCTGCAGCGTGGCCCCAACCGGCTGTGGCGCGACGGCGGGCTGATGTTCGCCCTGCCCTTCCGCTGAAACCCCGCTACCTGAGGAGAACTGCAAGCGTGAAACTGCTGGCTCTGCCCACTTCACCCTACTCCGCGCGCGTGCTGATCCAGGCACGCGAGAAAGATCTGGATCTCGAGATCGCCCACCCGGCGCCGGAACAGACAATCGCAGATTTCGCCGCCGGCAATCCCTTCGGCCGCATCCCGGTGCTGCTCACCGATTCCGGACCGGTGATCGAGTCTTTCGCCATCGCGGAATACCTCGAAGACCGTTTTCCCGAGCCCCGGCTGCGACCGGCCGATCCGCATGCCACAGCCCGCATGCGCGCCTTCGTGCAGGCGGTGGATCAGTACCTGTTCCCGGTGCTGCTGCGTCTGCGCGGTGCCACCGGGGAGGAGGCCGAACAGGCCATCGAACAGGCCGTCGCGGATGGAGATCGCACCGTTCAGGCCCTGGCCCGCCTGATGGATGAGTCCGGCCCGGTGTGCGGCGACAGCCTGAGCCTCGCGGATTGCGCCTTCGCCCCGGCCTGCTTCTACCTGGAACGGTTTTTGGAGCCGCATGGACGTCCCTCGCCGCTCGATGGTGTCCCGCGCCTGCGGGAATGGTGGCAGGCGGTGAACCGCTACCCGTCGGTTTCCGGCGTGCTCGCGGAACTGCGGGACGCCGTATCGGAGCGATGAGCGGCTCCGCCCCGCCACAGGCGCCTTCCGGCCGGACCGCCCTGCGCGTCTGGGCCTTGCAGGTGGCCGTTCTGGCGGTTCTCGCCTGGGGTGTCGTCGCCATTGGCCAGACCACGCTGGAAAATCTGGACCGGCTGGGCGTTGAATCGGGCTTCGAGTTTCTCGGCAAACGGGCCGGGTTCGACATCAACCAGACCCTGTTCAGCTACTCCTCGGACTCCCCGGTTTACCAGGCCTTTCTGATCGCCTTGTGCAACACGGTGCTGCTCGCCGTTCTGTCCATCGCGCTGGCCACGCTCATGGGTCTGGTCGTCGCTCTGTGCCGCATCAGCCGGGACTGGTTCCTCAACGCGCTCGGCTACGGCTTCATCGAGGTGTTCCGCAATATTCCCGCGCTGCTGCAGATTTTCTTCTGGTACTACGTGGTGCTGCGGTCCCTGCCATCCTTCGAGCAAAGCTGGAGCCTGGGAGCGTCGATTCACCTGAACAATCGCGGACTGTTTCTGCCGGGCCCGGAATGGAATGCCGGCACGGCCGGCTGGGTCCTGGCAGCCGGACTCGCCCTGACGGCCGTCCTGGCGCTCTACCTCCGGGCCGTCCGGCGCCGCACCTGCCTGCGGCCGCTGCGGGGCTCGTGGGCCGCCCGTACCGGTTTCGCCGCCTGGCTGCTTGTCGCCGTGGCCGCACTCGGCCTGGCGATTGACTGGCAGGCTCCGCGCCTGCATGCCTTCGGCTACGACTCGGACCTGGTCATCACGCCGGAACTGGGCGCCCTGATCATGGGCCTGGCGGTGTACAACGCCAGTTCGGTCGCCGAGGTGATACGCGCCGGTTTCCTGGCCGTGCCCCGCGGCCAGTGGGAAGCCGCCCGCTCGCTGGGCCTTTCGCGCAGCCATGTGTTGCGTCATGTGATCCTGCCCCAGGCCATGCGGGTCATCGTTCCGCCCCTGACCACGTGCTACCTGAACATTTTCAAGGCCACCTCGCTGGGTGCGGCCATCGGCTACCCGGAAATCGTTTCGGTCATGGTGGGCACCACCAACAACATCGTCGGCCGGCCGGTGGAAATCATGTTTCTGACGTTTGCGGTCTACTCTCTGGTCTCGCTGCTCGGCATCGGTCTGATGAGCCGGCTGAATCGCCGCCACAACCGCTTCATGGCGGCCTGAGCGAGGACCTTCACCAATGCCGGAATCACCCGCCATTTCGCACCGTCAGGCCCCGACACTCGCCGGCAGGGGCCTGGCCCGCCACCTGCGGCCGGCACTGAGCTTCGCCGGTTTCATCGCGCTGATCTGGCTGCTGTGGCCGGCCTTCGAGTGGGCCGTTCTGGATGCCTGGTGGACCGGAATCTTCAACGGCGGGGCGGACGCCCTGAGCGGCGCGCTGGCCTGCCCGGACGCTTCCGGTGCCTGCTGGCCCTTCATCGCCGAGCGCTTCGGTCAATTGATGTACGGTGCCTACCCGGCCGCGGAACGCTGGCGGGTCGATCTCGGACTGCTGATCGGCGCCGCCCTGCTGGTCCCCATCATGGTGCCGCGCATACCCCGCAAGGGCTTGTGGATCGGCCTGTTCGTCACCGCCTACCCACTGCTGTGCGTGCTGCTGTTTTTCGGCAGCGTCGGCGGTCTGGCGCGGGTGGACACCGGCGCCTGGGGCGGGCTGTTCCTGACCCTGGTGATCGGGGTGTTCGCCTTCGCATTCGCGCTGCCGGCCGGCATCGGTCTGGCCCTGGGACGCGAATCCCGCTTGCCGGTGCTACGCATGCTGTGCGGCACCTGGGTGGAATTGTGGCGCAGCGTGCCCACCCTGGTGGTGCTGTTCGTGGCGGTGATCATGCTGCCGCTGTTCCTGCCGGCCGACATCAACATCGACAAGCTGCTGCGCGCCCTGATCGCCCTGTCCATCCTGATGTCCTGCCACATCGCCGAAGCGGTCCGCGGCGCCTTGCGCGCCCTGCCCGCCGGCCAGCGCGACGCCGCCCGGGCGCTCGGCCTGCACCGCTGGCAGGCCAATGTCTACGTGATACTGCCGCAGGCACTCACCCTGTCCACGCCGCAGATCACCAATATCGTGATCGGCATGTTCAAGGAGACGTCCCTGCTGGTCATCATCGGCCTGTTCGACCTGCTGGGAATGGTGCAGGCCATTTCCGGCGACCCGGAATGGCACGGATCCGCCGCCCGCGCCACCGGCTACCTGTTCGTTGGCCTGATCTACTGGGCTTTCTGTTTCGGCATGTCGCGCTACAGCGCCTTCCTGGAACGGCGCACACGTCTGGGCACGGCTCGCTGAGTCACCCCCCTGGCCGAAGCATAATGGTTTATATGAGAAACTTTCGGTTGACCGTTTCACGGCGCGGCCTTCACCATGGGACGCTCAGCCGAACCCGACACGAAACCCGTCAGACGGAAGGAATTGAATGAGCCAGAACTCCGATGCAGACATCATCATCCTGGGCGGTGGCCACAACGGCCTCGCCTGCGCCGCCAGCCTGGCCCGCGCCGGGCTCAGCACCCTGGTGGTCGAGCGCAACACCTGGCTGGGTGGCGCCACCGGCACCCACGAGGTGACCCTGCCCGGCTTCAAGCACGACCTGTACGGCTCCAGCCATGTCTGGCTGCACGCCAATCCGTATTTTCAGGAACTCCTCCCCGAGCTGGAGCCCTACGGGCTCGAGTACCTCTGGGCCGAGGACCAGATTACCGGCCACCCCACCCAGGACGGTCCCGGCATCATCATCTACAAGGACCTGGAGAAGACCTGCGCCAGCATCGCGGCCTACTCCGAGGCGGATGCGCGACGTTACCGGGAAATTTTCGACGGCTTCATCGAGATCAAGGACGGCTTCATCAAGGGCATGTTCTCGCCGCCGGCTCCGCCCAGCTTCCTGCCCCTGGTAATGCAGAACAGCCCCGACGGGCTGCGCATGCTGCGCGATTACAACCTCAGCGCCCGCGCCTTCGTCGAGGAGAATTTCGAACATCCCGAGGTGCGCAACGTCATTCTCGGCTGGGCGCTGGCTCCGCAGATCACGCCGGATCAGGAAGCCGTCGGCCAGACCTTCTACATCATGATCCCGGCGATCCACGTATACGGTCAGGCCATCCCGAAAGGCGGCAGCCAGATGCTGGCCGAAGCGTTGGCCGCCTACGTCCGCGACCATGGCGGCGAAGTGCTGACGGGTACGGGCGTCGAAAAGATCCTGGTCGACAACGGCACCGCCACCGGCGTCCGGCTCGAAGACGGCCGGGAACTGCGGGCCGGCAAGGCCGTGGTCAGTTCGCTGGATCCGAAACAGAACTTCCTCGAACTGATCGACGAGCAATGGCTGGACGAGGACACCACCCGCATGGCGCGTTCGTTTTCGTTCGGCGACATCGGGGTGTTCCGCGCGCACTACGCCCTGAACGAGGCGCCGCGGTTTCGCAACGGCGAAGACATGAGCACCACCAGTTTTCAGCGCATTTTCTATTCGGTGGAAGAGACCCAGAAGCATTACTCGGACATCGCCCTGGGCGTGCCCCCGCGCAATCCTTTTCTGTGGACCGCGTGCTGGACCCTGGCCGACCCCAGCCGCGCACCGGACGGCAAGCACACCTTCATCATCGACACTTTCGTGCCCAATACGTTGCGGGACGGAGGGGACTGGAACGACATCAAGGAAGACTTCGCCGCCCGCCTGCTGACCAAATTGCGCGAGTACACCACCAACATGGGTGATGAAAACATCCTGGGCACGTACATCGACACGCCGATCAGCATCGAGCAGTCCAATCGCTGCCTGATTGGCGGGTCCACCACCGGGGGCGAGCGCACGCTGTCACAGACCGGCTATTTCCGGCCCCTGCCGGGCTATTCGCAGTACCGCGGGCCGCTGGAGCGCATGTACCTGACCGGGGCTTCGTGCCATCCCGGCGGCGGCATCAGCGCCATGGGCATGGTCACCGCCAACGAGATTCTCGAAGATCTCGACATGAATTTTTAACGATATTTAACTCACGTAATCTATTTCACGAAATGCAGAGGAAAGTCGCATGAGCAGCCGAATCAAGACCTACACCGGACTCGTCGTACAGCCGCACATCAAGGTCGCGCAGAACCGCGACGACATCATGGAAAACCTCGACCGGGTGTGCAACATGATCGACTTCGCGGTCGGTTACTACTGGGAACTGCCGGCCCGCCTGGCGGTGCTGCCCGAGTATTTCCTGCAGGGCGTGACCACCCCGGGCAAGGGCGAGGACGGCCTTGAGGGCTTCATGAAGAAGGCCATCACCATCCCCGGACCGGAAACCGAAATCCTCGGCAAGGTGGCGAAGAAATACGGTATGTACATCGCCGGCGGCGGCGTGGTCGAGCGCCTGGAGGAATTTCCGGACCGCTGGTTCAACACGGCTTTCATCATCGGACCGGACGGCGACGTGGTGCTCAAGTACCACAAGTGGCACGTGCCGGCCTACATTGGCCTCGGCACCAGCCCACACGACATGATCGACGAGTACGGCCCCATTTACGGCGACGATCTGAAGAGCCGCTTCCCGGTGATCGACACCGAGATCGGCAAGCTGGGCACCATGACCTGCCACGACGGCGCCACCCCGGAAATTTCGCGTGCGCTGGCTTGGAACGGCGCCGAGGTGATCTGTCACCCGACCGCGCTGCAATCCTTCGAGGGTGTCAGCGATCCATGGGATTTCTGGACCTTCACCCGCCGCGCCCGCGCCCACGACAACATGTGCTACATCCTCGGCTCGAACTGGGGCACGGTGGATTACGACTACTACCCCAAGGCGTTCTGCCCGGGGCATTCCTACATCATCGATTACCTCGGCGTGGTCAACCGCATCGCGCCCTACCCGGAGGAGCAGGTGCTGGCCGGACCCATCGACATCGAGGCCCTGCGCGAACACCGCTCGCGCATCGCGCACAATACCTGGGTGGACATGCGTACCGAAATTTTCGCAGAAATGTACGAAAAGCCGGTTTACCCGCCGAACCTGTTCCCGGTCGGCAAACCACCGCGCAACCTAACCGACAAGATCGCCGGTGCCAAAACCGCGCTCGACCGGCTTTACGCCCAGGGCACGTTCACGCCGCCGCACGGCCTCAAGCCGGAAGACATGTCCAAGGAACTGGCCGACCGGGTGGCCTACGCCCATGAACTCGGCACGCTGCGCAAGGACTGACGGGACCCATGATTCCCAGTGAACTCCGGCAGTTTCTCGATTCGACCCGGCCGCTGCTGATCGGCGGCGAACCGGTCGACAGTGGGTCCGACGGCATCATCGACGTGCTCGACCCCGCCACCGAAGACGTGGTGGGACGGACCGCGGCCGCCGGCGCCGACGACATCGACGCGGCCGTGAGCGCGGCGCAAACGGCCTTGCACTCCGACGCGTGGAGCGGACTGTCACCCGACGAGCGCGGGCGCATCCTGTGGCGGGTGGCGGAAGGCCTGGAGGCGCATGCCGAATCCCTGGCCTGGCTGAACACGCTGGAAAACGGCAAGCCGCTCAGTGCCTCGCGCGCCGGTGATGTACCCGCCGCCGCCCGCACCTTCCGTCACTACGCCGGCATGTGCACCAAAATCGCCGGCCGGTCACCGCAACTGGTCTCGTCCGCACGGGATTTCCATGCCTACACCCGGCCCGAACCGGTCGGCGTCGTCGGACAGATCGTCCCCTGGAACGGACCCATCGTGGCCGCGTCGTGGAAACTCGCACCGGCCCTGGCCGCGGGTTGCACCTCGGTGTTCAAACCCGCCGAAGAGACCCCGCTGACCGCACTCTACATCGGCCGCATCCTCGAGGAGGCCGGGCTGCCACCGGGAGTGGTGAACATCGTGCCGGGCTTCGGTGCCGTGGCGGGCGCGGCGATCTGCGCCCACGACGGCATCCGCAAGGTGGCCTTTACCGGCTCCACCGAGGTCGGCCGGGAAATCGTCCGCGCGGCAGCCGGCAACCTGAAAAAAGTTTCGCTGGAACTGGGCGGCAAGTCGCCGGTGATCATCTGCGCCGACGCCGACCTGGACAAGGCGATTCCGGCGGCCGCCAATGCGATTTTCTTCAACGCCGGTCAGGTGTGCATCGCCGGCTCGCGCCTGTACGTCGAAGAACCGGTGTTCGACCGGGTGATCGACGGCATCGCGCGCATCGCCGCCGACATGCGGGTCGGCCCCGGCATCGAGGACGGCAGCCAGATGGGTCCCCTGATTTCGCGCAAGCAACTCGACCGGGTGCTCGGCCTGGTACAAAGCGGCCGCGACGAAGGCGCGCGGGTCGTCACCGGTGGCGAACGCCTCGGCGACACGGGCTGCTTCATGCAACCCACGGTGCTGGCCGATACCGATGCCGGCATGACCGTGGTACGCGAGGAAATTTTCGGGCCCGTTCTGTGCGCGATGAAGTTCACCGACCTCGATAGCGTCATCGCGGCGGCGAATGACACCGAGTACGGCCTCGCGGCCAGCATCTGGACCCGGGATCTGCAGCGGGCCCACCAGATCGCGGCTCGCGTGGAGGCCGGTCTGGTGTGGATCAACTGCCACGCCGTGGCCGACCCCGCCATTGCCTTCGGCGGCTACAAGCAGTCCGGCTGGGGCCGTGAAAACGGCTGGGAAGGCATGGAACAATACCTGGAATCGAAATCCATCGTCGCCAACGTGAGCTGAATCGTGAGAATCGTTCTGATCAGCGGTAGCAACTCGGGCTTCGGCGCCGAGTGCGCGGCCGCTTTCGCCGCCAACGGCGACCGGGTCATCGCAACCGCCCGGGACCCATCCACTCACCCGCTCGCCGGCCGAGACGGGATTGAGTTGCGGGCGCTGGACGTGACCGACGGAGCCTCCATCGATGCCTGCGTCAGCGGCGTTCTGAATGATCACGGCCGCATCGATGTACTGGTAAACAATGCCGGTATCCATCTGCTCGGCGCGATCGAGGACATGGACGAGGCCGCGTTCCGCCGTGTTCTTGAAACCAATTTCTTCGGTGCCATCCGGCTCGCCCGGGCCGTGCTGCCGTCGATGCGCGAGCACGGCTCCGGACACGTGATTTCCGTCTCATCCATCGGCGCCCGCGTCGGCCGGGTCATCGACGGCGCATACTGCGCCAGCAAGGCGGCACTGGAAATGGCCATGGAAGCCCTGCGTTACGAGGTGGCCCGGTTCGGAGTACGGGTAAGCGTGGTCTCGCCCGGCGCGTATCGCACAGGCATCAAACGGCGATTCGAGTCGAAACCCGAACACACCGGTGATTCCCCCTACGCCGCCCTGCAGGCCTTCCGTTATCGCAAGGTCCACGAATCGGTGGCCGGCGGCGGCGACCCGCAGGAAGTCGCCTCCGCCATCCTCGACATCAGCCACGACCCGGACCCGCCGTTCCGCCACGTCATCGGCGAGATGGCCGAACTGATGGACCGAACCCTGGACGAGGCGGATGCGGCCGGCCGCGCAGAAATGCTCACCCGGCTGTCCGGCATCGACTGGTGGCTGGAAGGACGCGACGGACCGGAAGAAGGACCGGCCGGCGGCGACCCGTCCGGGGATTCCCAATCATGAACCCGGCGTCCACGGAGGGCACACCCGCGACCGGCCCGGCCATCGAGATCACCGGTCTCAACAAGTGGTACGACCAGCTTCACGTCCTCAAGGACATTGACCTGACGATCCGGCACGGCGAGACCGTGGTCGTCTGCGGCCCGTCCGGATCCGGCAAATCCACCCTGATCCGCTGCATCAATGCGCTGGAGCCACACCAGTCCGGAACCATCGCCGTGCGGGGACAGATTGCCCGTTCCAATCGTGAAATCCGCCAATTGCGGCAGGACGTGGGCATGGTGTTTCAGCAGTTCAACCTGTTTCCCCACCTCACCGTGCTGGAAAACCTGACCCTGGCTCCACGCATGGTGCGCAAGTCCCCGGAGCCCGAAGCACGGGAACGCGCCCGCCATTACCTGGAGAAAGTCCGCCTGGCGGATTACGGGGGCAGTTTCCCCGCGCAACTGTCCGGTGGACAGCAGCAGCGGGTGGCCATCGCCCGGGCCCTGTGCATGGATCCGGCCATCATGCTGTTCGATGAGCCGACGTCCGCGCTGGACCCCGAAACCATCGGCGAGGTGCTGGACACGATGATCGCCCTGTCCGAATCCGGCATGACCATGGTCTGCGTGACACACGAGATGGCCTTCGCCCGCCGGGTTGCCGATCGCGTGGTTTTCATGGACCAGGGACGCATTGCGGCGGACTGCAGCCCCGAACGCTTTTTCGACCGTCCGGACAATGAACGCATCCGGCGTTTTCTTTCCCAGGTCATCACCGGAGACGCCGATGAACCGAACGCCTGACACCCATGTGATGGAGGCGCTGCCCGAGGACGCCGGGACTGCCCTGTTACTGGCGCGTGCCTGGAGCCCCGAGGCCGGCGGGCCCGTGCCCCTGTTGATCCGTGATGGCCACGTGCTGGACATCAGTGCGCTCGCACCCACGATTTCACAGCTCTGCGAGGGACCGAACCTGGCCGCCCGGCTGCGAGCCGCGGCAGGCCGTGACCTGGGGCCCGTCAGCACGGTGTTCGCCCCCCCGGCCTGGGCACGCAATGACACGGATGCGGGTCTCGCGCTGCTCTCGCCGGTGGACCTTCAATGCATCAAGGCCTGCGGCGTGACCTTCGCCGTGTCGGTCCTGGAACGCGTCATCGAGGAACAGGCCGGCGGCGATCTGCGGGCCGCCGAACGCATCCGTGCGACCCTGGCCGAACGGCTCGGCGACCGCCTCAGCGACGTCACCCCGGGCAGCGCGGAAGCGGCCGACATCAAGCGGCACCTGATCGAAGAAGGCCTGTGGTCGCAATACCTGGAAGTCGCCATCGGTCCGGACGCCGAGGTCTTCACCAAGGCCCCGCCCCTGTCGGCGGTAGGCTGGGGCGACTGGATCGGCATCCGCGAAGATTCTGAATGGAACAATTCCGAACCGGAGATCGTCCTCGTGTGCAACAGCCGCGGGAAAATACTCGGCGCCAGCCTCGGCAACGACATGAACCTGCGCGATTTCGAAGGCCGCAGCGCGTTGCTGCTGGGCAAGGCCAAGGACAACACCGCGTCGGCCGCCATCGGCCCCTTCATCCGCGTGTTCGACGAAGATTTCACGCTGGACGATGTCCGCAGCGCCGAAGTGTCACTGGAGGTCAACGGCGACGAGGGCTTCCACTTTCGGGACGCCAGTTCCATGACCCTGATGAGCCGCGACCCGGAGGATCTCGTGGCCCAGACCTGCGGCGACAACCACCAGTACCCCGATGGATTCGCCTTGTATCTCGGATCGCTGATCGCCCCGACCCAGGACCGCGACGGGGCCGGCAAGGGTTTCACCCACCACCCCGGTGACCGGGTGACCGTCGCCTCGCCGCAGCTCGGCGCGCTGAGCAACGAAGTCACCTGGTCTTCCCACGCTCCACGCTGGGAGTACGGCATCGGCGCCCTGCTGGAGCACTTCCGCTCACGCTGACAACGGGCCAGCGCCCGGTTCAACCCAACGGCAATTCCGTCCGCTCGATCACCTGGCTGAGCACGATGGTCGAATCGATCGAGGCCACGGCTTCGAGGCCGGCCAGCTCACGCTTGAGAAACTGCTCGTAGTCTTCCAGGCTGGCCGCGACCACCCGCAACAGGTAATCGCTGGAACCCGAAACCACGCAACACTCGATCACATTGGGCAGGGTTTTGACCCCGTCCTCGAATGCCGACGCGGTGCGCCAGTCGTTGGCCCGCAAACGCACCGACACATAGGACGTCACGGTCAGGCCGACCCGCGCGGCATCGATCCGGGCGGAGTAGCCGGTCAGGTAGCCCTCACGCTCCAAACGCCGCCAACGCCGCGCCACCGGCGTCGGCGACAGGTTGAGCCGCTCGGCCAGTTCGACATTGGAAATTCGACCCTCGGTTTGCAGGGCATCGAGGATGCGCAGATCGGTTCTATCCAGTTTATGAGTCATATTCTCTAATTTACGTATTATTTGGAGTTATTTCCAATATTTCTGTAAGGATTTGAGGCTATTTTGGTCACAATCTCTCAAAGTTAGCGGATACGATTTCTTCCATGCCGGGCCAGGCCCGGTGTTCGAAGACCGTGGCAAGCCCGGACTCGAAAGCAGCGATCGGATTCCGCCGACCGCCAACCGCCAACAACGCCTGCAGAGGAGCGCGCCAACATGTCACCCAATACGGAAGCCCTGGACCACTGGATACGCACGGGATTCCGTGAAATGAACACGGAACTGGAGGAAATCTACTTTGCGCAGGATGCGCGGCACGAAATTCCCGCGGACGGCGCGGATCTCCGCCGGGCCCTGCGTGACGAGGGACGCGACCTGATCAAGCCGCTGCTGGTCGAGGGCAATACCGACGAAGGTTTCGAAGCCGCCTACGATCTGCTGGGCTGCGTGGGACTGTACATGGCCGCCTGCCGGCGCCACGAGATCACCGAGCCGTCGCGCGAGCGGACTTCACCGCTGCTGGAAGCCTCCGCGCTGGCCCTGCACCTGTCCATGACCCTGGGTGTCTCGCCGCGCTTCGCCAGCAGCCACCTGACCACGAACAACAGCGCGCCCGACGGCGCCTACCGCAGCTTCACCAGCCTCGAAGACGAACGCATATTCATCGACTACAACACCCTGGGCGTGTTCGCCTACATGCGCGCCGCCGACGCGCTGCGCCGTATTCTGCCGCTGGGCGTGGCGCACCCGCTGGCAGTGCACCTGTTTGGCGAGGCCAAAGCGGCGCTGGACGACGTAACCGCCTGGAACGATCGTCTGTTTCGCGAACTGGACGCCGACCGGTTCTTCTACTGCGTGCGGCCTTACTACAAACCGTACCGGGTTGGCCCCAAGGTGTACCGGGGCGCCAATGCCGGTGATTTCGCCGGCATCAACGTCATCGACGTGCTGTTGGGCCTGTGCTCGGCGGACAACCCCGACTACGCCCAGATTCTCAACGACAAGTTCCTGTTCATGCAGCCCGAGGACCAGGCGATCCTGAAGGATTGCATGCGGCGTGAGTCCTTCCTGAACGCATTCCTCAAATTGCACCGTGCGAAACGCCGGCCCGATACCTATCAACGCAATCTCGCCGCCTACCTCGAGGTGGTGGACGCACACGGTCGCGGCGCCGCCCAGCACCATGACCAGTTGGTGACCAAGTACATCGAACGCCAGGCCGGCGCCCTGCCCGAATCGGGACTGAACAACCTGACCGCCAGCGGCCCACCGCTGCCGGTTCTGCTGGACTCGTTGCAGCGGCTCCGCGACCTTCGCACCGCCGAACGGCGCGATGACATCCCCAGCCGGCACCGCGAGCTGGAGCAGTTGCGCAGCACACTCAGCGCGGCCTGAGATCACACCCGGGCACATGACGGGCGACGGGTGCCGCAACCTGCGGCACCCGGACACCGCGCCGCGCCCGCCCCCTGTTTGCTCCAATCGGCTGCCGGTGTCTTCCGGCCGGGCCACCGGCGCCTTTCCCACTGGCTGACCCGGGAACAATTCCGGAGCATGCCTATGAATGAGAATCATTATTATTTAAACTGTGCATTGAATACCTGAACCCCGCCAGAAGCAACGAATGAACCACGCCCCGAAACCATTAACCCTGCTGGCCCTCTTGCTCCTGGGCATTGCCTTCATGCTCCCTGCACTGGCCGGGGAATCCGGAAATCCCGCCCGATTGAGCCAACTGGTGGACTACGTGGGTGTCGATTACGCCGCTGCCGTGCAGAACGGCGAGATCATCGATGAATTCGAGTACGGCGAGATGCAGGAATTCACCCGGCTGATCAGAAACGAAATCGATCGGCTGCCACCTGATACCGCACGAGAGCAACTCCAGTCGCTGGTCGAAGAACTGGCGCGGGGGATTGATTCCAGAACCGATCCCGCGGTGATCGCTGCAACGGCGCAACGAATGACAAGCGTATTGCTTCAATCACCGGCGCTGACAGCCGTGCCTGCCCGTCTGCCCGACCCCGATTCCGTTCGCCCGATCTACCAGAATCAATGCGCCGGGTGCCACGGAATCTCGGGCCAGGGAAACGGTCCGCTCGCGTCCGGGCACATGAACCCGGCCCCAACCGACTTCACGGATGAGCAACGCGCTCGGGCACGCAGCCTGTACGGGCTGTACAACACCATCACGCTTGGCGTTGAAGGCACCGCCATGCCACCCTTCGGGCAACTGACCGCCGACCAGCGGTGGTCGCTCGCATTCCTGGTGGGTGGCATGCACGCCAGCGCCGACACCCTCGAACGCGGACAGCAGGCCTGGCAGGCGACCCCGGAAGCGGAACGGCCCGGCCTGCGCGAGGTGACAACCGGCACCCTGCGCAACATTCAGCAAGACCGGGGCGAGAACACGGCGGCCCTGTATGCCTGGCTGCGGACTCAACCCGCCAAGCTCGCCATCAACCGGGCCGACCCGCTGTCGATCGCCATGGCGGGAGTTCGCCAGAGCCTGCAGCATTACGCCGGCGGTGAACAGGAGAGCGCCCACGATGCGGCCGTCGACGCCTACCTGGAGGGATTCGAACTGGCTGAAGCCGCGCTGAGCACATCCCATCCGGACCTGGTCCGCGACATCGAGACATCCATGACCCGGCTGCGCGTCGCCATTCGCGCCAATCAGCCGGAATCCGAAATTGCCGCCGCCGGTCAACAAACACTCGACCTGCTGCAGCAGGCCCGTGACTACCAGGACACCGAATCACTTTCACCGGGAGTCGCCTTCCTCAGCGCTCTGGTGATTCTGCTCCGGGAAGGGCTGGAAGCCATTCTCGTCCTCGGTGCCATGGCTGCGCTTCTGAACCGGACCGGACGAAGCGATGCCTTGCCGTGGCTGCACGGTGGCTGGATCGCGGCACTGCTGGCCGGCCTGGTGACCTGGGCCGTTTCCACGTTTTTCATCACCATTTCCGGCGCCACCCGTGAAATCACCGAGGGCGTGACCGCGCTTCTGGCCGCCGGAATCCTGTTTTACATCGGTTTCTGGATGCACAACCGCATGAGCGCCCGGCGCTGGCAGGAATATCTGCAAACCACCATGCAACGGACACTGGGTGGCCGCGGGCGCTGGTCCCTGGCCGGTATCGCATTTATTGCGGTTTATCGCGAAGTATTTGAAACCGTATTGTTTTTTCAGGCATTGTTTGCACAGGTCACGCTGCCTGCCTCCGAGCGCTCGCTGGTCACCGGGGCCGCCGTCGGACTGATTCTGATCGCCGTGTTGGCCTGGGTGATTTTCCGCTTCAGTGTCCGTCTGCCGCTGAAACAGTTTTTCATGGCGACGACAGCCGTCATGATCGGGCTTTCCGTGATCTTCGCCGGCAAGGGTGTCGCCGCGCTGCAGGAAGCCGGAAAACTGCCCATCGACCCTGTGGGCTTTCCGCGTATCGACTTTCTGGGAATTTACCCGACGCTGCAGACGCTCGGGATACAGGCTGCGGTTCTCGGCCTGGCATTGATACTCCTGGCCTACGGCTTCCGCTCGTCACGCCCGAAGGTCAGTCGCGCCTGACCCGGCGCGGGAAACCGCAACATCGGGGCGCAATGGATTGCTCCCCGTTCACCGCCACTCGCTGAGGGACTGCAGTTCCAGCCTGTACAAACCCGGTACCGCAGCCTATAATTGGTATTTATTATACCGATTTAATTCAGCAGGTTCGGTGTGCGCATCACTTCATTCACAGACTTCGGTCTACGGGTTTTGATGTACCTGGCGGCAACACGCGGAACCGCCGTGTCCACCGGTGAAATCGCAGCAACCTTCGACATCTCGCAACACCACCTGGCAAAGGTCGTCCGAGCGCTGGCACGGGGCGGGTTCGTGCAGAGCCAGCGTGGCCGCAATGGAGGTCTGTCACTGGGCCGCCAGCCACAAAACATCACCCTCGGTGAAGTGGTACGCCACCTGGAGCAACGGATTCCCCTGGTCGAGTGTTTTCGCGAAGACGGCGGCCACTGCCGGCTGAATCCCGACTGCCGCCTGAAATCCCAGCTTGCCGCCGCTCAGGAAGCCTTTATCAACGAACTCGACAAGCTGACCATCGAAGATTGCGCGTGGCATCGCGCCCGTGCCATCCACCCCCCGATCATCGCCGAATGAACGGCACTTCAACCCGCGGAGACGAATATGGACCGGATCACAGTTACGAACGACTCGGCATCGATTGATGCACGTGTTCTCGCCCGTGCTTTCGGGCTCGACGAAGCGAACCTGAAACAACAGATGCGCCGGGGCGCCATCACGAGCCGCTTCGAAAAGGGGGCGGAACAAGATGCCGGAAAGGTGCGCCTGACGTTCTTTTCAAATGATCGGCGGGTACAGGTCGTCGCAGATCACGCAGGCAAGGTCCTGCACTGCACAACGATGGACAGTCCGCCTTCCGCATCACGCTCTGAGCAGACGGGCCGCCACAAAGCGGAAAACGCCGGGGAAAAGCAGCGCGCGCGGCTCGATGCTCTGTTGGACGCGGCATTGGACGACACGTTTCCGGCCAGTGATCCGGTAGCCATTCATGTCGATGCATCCCGCTGATCGAATGAACGCTTCACCCACACCGGCAGGGCTTCCGGGCACGCCATCGCCACGGTTCCGCTTTGCATGCTGGCCATGACCGGCACCACGGACTGCCCTCCCTGCCGGGTCGGAACGGGTCATGGATTCGAAAGGTTTTCGGCTTCGCACTGGCCATCAAATAGCGGCTACAATCCATGGGGATTGGGGAAGCCCGGCGTTATGCATTTCGGCGGCCAGTTGTACAACCGCCTACACCCTCGTAATCACCATTCTGCTTACGGTGTCGCACGGACCACGGACGCCTGGGCAGGACCCGTATGCAGCGCCGCGAGTCATGCAGGGAGCAGGAAAGGGGCCAAGGACGATTGCAATGACCGGGAAAGGGGCCAAGGACGATTGCAATGACCGGGGGAGCCACAGGCAGAACCAGCCGGCTCGCGGATCACCCATTCGATAGACCCACACCCATTTTCAATTTGACAATGACCGTCGCCAGCGAGCGACCAGGCGAATGACCATGATCGACGAAAAACTGGAACCCATTTACGACGAAGTGCTGAAACGCAATCCCGGCGAGGTGGAATTCCACCAGGCCGTGCGCGAGGTACTCGATTCCCTCGGACCGGTGATTGCGAAACATCCGGAGTTCGCCGAGCGCAAAATCATCCAGCGCATCTGCGAACCCGAACGCCAGATTATCTTCCGTGTGCCCTGGACCGACGACGCGGGACAGGTGCACATCAACCGGGGCATGCGCGTCGAGTTCAACAGCGCGCTGGGGCCCTATAAGGGCGGGCTGCGTTTTCACCCCTCGGTCAACCTCGGCATCGTCAAATTCCTGGGCTTCGAGCAGATATTCAAGAATGCACTGACGTCCCTGCCCATCGGCGGCGGCAAAGGCGGAAGCGACTTCGATCCGAAGGGCCGCTCGGACGCCGAAATCATGCACTTCTGCCAGAGCTTCATGACCGAACTGTACCGTCACATCGGCGAGTACACCGATGTGCCGGCCGGTGACATCGGTGTCAGTACGCGGGAGATCGGCTACCTGTTCGGCCAGTACAAACGCATTACCAACCGTTACGAATCCGGCGTGCTGACCGGCAAAGGTACCCAATGGGGTGGTGCGCTGGTGCGCACCGAGGCGACCGGCTACGGCCTGGTCTATTTTCTCGAATGCATGCTGGCATCGCGCGGCCTCGAGACGGAGGGACGCAGCGCCGTTGTCTCAGGCTCGGGCAATGTGGCGATTTATGCCATCAGCAAGTTGCAGGACATGGGAGTCAAGGTCATCGCCTGCTCCGATTCGAACGGCTACGTTCACGACGCCGACGGCATCGATCTTGACCTGCTCAAACAGGTCAAGGAAGTGGAGCGCGCCCGGCTGACGCGTTATGCCGAGAAACGTCCCGGGGCCCGCCATTCGGATCGCGGTACGATCTGGCAGATTCCCTGCGACATCGCCCTGCCCTGCGCCACCCAGAACGAATTGTCCGGCAAGGATGCAGCGACCCTGCTGGAGAACGGCTGCATCGCGGTGGCCGAAGGCGCCAACATGCCGGCATCGCCCGAAGCCGTGCGCGCCTTCACGGAAGCAGGCATCCTGTTTGGTCCGGGCAAAGCCGCCAACGCCGGCGGAGTGGCGACATCAGCACTGGAAATGCAGCAGAACGCCTCACGCGACTCGTGGACCGCGGACTTCACCGAAAAACGCCTGGCCGACATCATGCGCAGCATTCACCGCCTGTGTTTTGAAACCGCCGACGAGTTCGGCGCGGAAGGCGACCTGGTCAAGGGCGCGAACATCGCCGGATTCCAGCGCGTCGCCGGCGGCATGGTGGCGCTGGGGCTGATCTAACTGCCGGACAGATAATCCCGCAGGTCGATGTCGTCGACACCGGGGACGGTCTTGCGCTCGAATTCCTCGCGCCGGTCCATCGGCATGGTCGCATCCACGCCGATGCGGCCCCAGTAGTCCTTGTGCGGGTCGCGGTAGAAGCCGGGCACGTCGTCCAGAACCATCACGCGTTTGTCCACGCGGCCGCGGGTCAGGAAGGCCCACATCACCTCGTTCATGTCGGTTATGTCGATGTCCTCGTCGACCACGAACACCGCGCGGTTGTAATCCATGTTGGCGCCGAAGGCCGCCAGCATCACCTGGCGGGCGTGACCTTCGAATTGCTGCCGGATGCGGATGGTCGTGTTCATGAAGGCCGGGGAACAACTCACATCGAGAATGCCCGGCAGGCCGGCATTCACCAGGTGCCGATAGACCCGTGCGGCCGTGACGGCTTCCAGCGGTGCCAGGTCCTCGGATGATCCGCACAGCAGGCTGTGAAAAACCGCGTCTTCGGGATAGCGTACCCGGTCGACCTGGAACACGTGATTTTCACCTTCCGGAACGTAATATCCGAGGAACTCGCCGAACGGCCCCTCCGGGCGCCGTTCGTGTGGCAGGATACGCCCCTCGACCACGATCTGGGTCGACGCGGGCACCTCCAGTTCCAGCCCCGCGCAGGGTTCCATGTCGATCGGCCGGCCGGCAACTCGCGCCGCCAAGTCCAGTTCACTCCAGGCCGGCGGAATCGACGTGCACGCCGCCAGGAACACCGCCGGTTCCACCCCGATCAGCAGCGCGACTTCCAGGGCTTCGCCCTTCTCTTCGGCCCGTCGCTGGTAACGTGCCAGATCGTGGCTGCTGCCCAGACGGATGCGGAGTTCATCGTCCGCGACGTACATGGATCGATGGAAGGACAGATTGGGCACCCCGCTGCCGGGGTCGCGGGCGAGGTAAATGGCCGACGTGAAATACGGGCCCGCATCCTTGCCGTGGTAGGTAATCAGGGGCAGGTCGCTGAGCGCGCCATCCCGCCGCGGCGCGGGGTCTTGCGCGGCGCGGGTGGTCTCCTCGCCGCCTTCGCCGATGCCGTCGACCAGCTGCGACCAGTGCCGGCAGAATCCGTCCAGCGGCGCCCCGGCCAACTCGCACAAGCGCCGCCGGCTGTTGTAGAGATTGGTCGCCACCGGCAGTTTCGAGCCGCTAACCCGCTCGAACAGCAAAGCCTGATCGCCCTGCATCTGCGCTTTTTTCGTGACGGCGGCCAGTTCATGCCGCGGATCGACCTCGCGTTCCACCACCAGCAATTCACCGGAATGGCGCAATTGCGAAAGAAATTCCTTCATTCGTTTGACCTCTGATGCGGCATGACCGGCAGCGTCCAGGCTTCCGCCACGCCCGGGCCGGCTAGAGCACTGCGCCGATCTGCCATGGCGTGAATTCGTTCAGTCCGTAATCCAGTTCTTCGCTGCGGGTGGGTCGCCCCGATGCCGTCGCCAACACTGCCTGAAAAATCTCGCGCCCCTTGGCCTGCACGTCCACGCCGCGTTCGACGATGTCGCCGCAGTCGAGATCCATATCTTCGCTCATGCGGCGGAAGATATCCGAATTGGACGCCAGTTTCAGGGACGGTACCGGTTTGAAGCCGAATGCCGAACCGCGCCCGGTGGTAAAGCAGATGACATTGGCGCCGGCGGCGACCTGGCCGGTCACCGAGGCCGGGTCGAAACCCGGGCTGTCCATGAAGACCAGGCCTTTTCGATCCACCGGTTGCGCGTACCGGTACACGCCACACAGGTCGGTGCTGCCCCCCTTGGCCACCGCGCCGAGGGATTTTTCAAGAATGGTCGTCAGGCCACCCTTGAGGTTTCCGGGTGACGGGTTGTTGTTCAGTTCGTCGCCGGTGCGGCGGGTGTAGTCCTCCCACCAGCGCACCCGCTCGATCAGGGCTTCGGCCACGGCCGGCTCCCGCGCCCGGCTCACCAGCAGATGTTCCGCACCGTAGATCTCGGGGGTTTCGGACAGAATGGCCGTCCCGCCCTGCGCCACCAGCAGATCCACCGCCGCGCCCAGGGCGGGATTGGCGGTCACGCCCGACAGCGCATCGGACCCCCCGCACTGCAGAGCCAGCGTCAGTTCGCTGGCCGGCACCGATTCCCGCCGCGCGCCGGCCACCCCCGGCAGCATGTCGCCGAACAGTCCCAGGCCGCGCTCGATGGCTTCACGGGTGCCGCCAGCGTCCTGAATGGTCAGGTAACGCAGGGTGTCGGATTCCGCGAGCCCGTATTCGGCCAGCATGGGTTCAATCTGCATCGCTTCACACCCGAGACCGACGATCAGCACCCCGCCGAAGTTGGGATGGGCCGCGTAGCCGCGCAGGGTGCGGCGCAGCGTTTCGAAGCCCTCGCCCTCGGCCCGCATGCCGCAACCGGTGCCGTGCACCAACGGCACCACGCCGTCGATGTGATCCGATTCCGCAACGGCCTGGGAGGCATTCAACCGCGCCGCGATCTGGTTGGCGACGGTGCCGGAACAATTCACCGAGGTGATTACACCCAAAAAGTTTCGTGTTCCGACCTTGCCGTTCGCACGCCTGAACCCCTGAAAAAACGCACGGCCGGTCTCGGGCACGATCTCCGTCACCCGCGCCGCGCCGCAGGGATCGTAGTCCCGCTGCAGGCTGGCCACCCGGCAATTGTGATCGTGCACGTGGGCGCCGGCCCGAATCTCGCCTTCGGCAAGCCCGATGGTCTGACGGTATTTGAGCACGCGCTCACCCGCACCGATGTCGCGCACCGCGACCTTGTGCAGAGCCGGAATGTTCTCGACCACCGCAAACTCCCCGAAGGTCTCGCCACGCTCCAGGGCGCGGACGGCAATCGCGACGTTGTCGTCCGGGTGTAATCGAATCAGGCTACTGATTTCACTCATGGGTCAGCCCGCCTACCAGGCAACCATCGGATTACCCGGCGAACCGGTCGCACCCACCAGTTTCAGGGGAGCCCAGGTGAACAGAAACTCATACACTTCTTGTTCGGAAAGCGCTTCCATATCTATGTTTTCAAACAAATAAATTCCCCGGCGAGCGAGCAGGTTGACGTGACAGTACCCAAACGGCCCGGTGTCCTCCTGCGCGCCGTCCGCCGCGAGGCCGACCGGCTCGATCGCGCCCTGGTCGGCCATCAGCATCGCGATGCCCCGTCCGGCCAGGTGGTCGCACAGTTCCGGCGCCACGCCGGGTTCGGCCGAGCCGTAAAGTGCGTTCGCCGCCGCCACCTCTTCGGTCGAACCACTGATGCGGCCGTGCTCGTCCAGGTAGCTCTTCCACAACTGGATCCATCCGGTTCGAATCAGAACTACATCGCCCGCACCCGGTTCGTCGACGCCCTGGCGATCGAGCGCGGCCCGGTAATCAGCCAGGGTGACCTCCTGGCCGGCCTGCATGCGTTCGACGCCCAGCAACGCCGGCATGTCGATCAGAACCCCGCGGGTGAAAAACCCCACCTCGGCCGCGTGCTCCACCCCGTTGACCCGCAGGCCGTAGCCATTCGAATAATCCTCCAGGCGGCGGCCGTTGTACAAATAGTTGCCATCGCGCCAGCCAGACTGACCGTGCACGGCCACCATCACATGACCGAGACCGTCGAACTGGGTACCGATCTGGCCGAGTTCTCCGGCAATGAACTCATCGTTGTAGGTGAGCTGGAAATCATCACCCTGCCAGGGATACGGCCCGTGAACGGGCCTTCCTCCGCCGGGGATAATCAGGCTGAAAGTGCGGCTGGACATCATGGGCATGCCACGCTGGTACGGCATACCCAGGGTGAGAGTGCGGCCCTGCCGCACCAAACCCGCGGCCTCGAGGCGTTTTTCCGGCGTAATGGAACGGATGGCGCCCAACTGATCATCAGCACCATGCACCGACGGCCACCAGGCCTCGTCGACGGGATTATTCCCGGCGGCGAACCCGCTGCTCCAGGCCACGACTGCAAACAGCAGGACGGCTACCCTGTACCGGGCGCAAGCGACGGTGCGTCGGACCCTTGTTGGCTGCATGATTTTCGGTTCTCCGGGCCTTGGATTTTTGACACGACCCCGGGTTTCGGGGATAATATGTTTATATATAAACTTTCTCACATTCTAACCCGGAAAGCGGAATGAAAGTCAAAAGCAGACTCGCCGATATCGACTTCGTTTTCGGACGGATCGAGTACAAAAAAGATCATCTGATCGTGCACTCCCACCCGGACCAGCCGATGGAAAGCAAGGTCTATGTAAGCCCGGACGACATCGTATCCGGACTCGGCAAGGCCCTCGTCAATCCCCGGGTATGGATCTATTTTCTCGGCTTTCCGTTCTTCCTGATCCGGTACCGCCGCCGCCATCGTGCGCGCAAGACCCGATCCTGACAGCCCGGCAGCCGCTGCCCGCGCCGCGCCGACGGATTCGACGCCTCCCGAATGGGCCGGCCCGGAAGAACCAACACTTACCGCAGCGCACGGCGCGCCAACCCAGATTAACGCAACCACCGGCTACGCGGCCAGCCAGCGGCGGCGAGGCATCCTGATGCCTGCCATGAGAAATTCTCATACTGGCGCTCCCCCTTCAGGAAGACTGCTTACGACGCTCTCATGAACCCTCCGAACGCAAGCCCGTCACGCCTTTTGTTTACACCTGAACAAAAGTGTATATACTTTTTCTGGCACACAACGCCATAATGAGGTTAAAGAATACGGAGTCGTTGAGCCGAATGTAATTCACACCCCTACCGGAGGGAACAATGAAACACACAGTCAATCACATGATGTCGCTGGCGCTGGCCTCGGTCGTGACCGCGCCGCTGACCGCGCTACCGGCACAGGCACAGGAACAGGCAGCCGGGGCTTTGGAGGAGATCATCGTCACCGCGCAACGCCGTGAACAAAGCCTCCAGGAAGTACCCGTCAGCATCACCGCCTTCACCGCCGAGCAACTGGAACGAGCCAATATCCGCGAGGCTTCCCAGTACCTCAACCTGTCACCCAATGTCAGCTATACCGAAGACGGCCAGCAGGGCGGCAGCCGCGGCATCAGCATTTCCATGCGCGGCGTGAGCAACATCAATACGGACGAAAGCGCTTTCATTCAGTCCGTCGGCATCTACCTCGACGAATTCAGCGTGGCTTCGACCGCCAACGTCACGCTCAACCCGCAATTGCTCGACCTGGCACGGGTCGAAGTGTTGCGCGGACCCCAGGGCACCTACTTCGGCCGCAACGCCGTGGGTGGCGCACTCAACCTGACCACCAAGAAGCCGACCGACACCTTCGAGGGTTCGGTCCGCCTCGGCGCCCGTTCCTTCGACAACGCCGGCGAGCAATACGATGTCGGCGTGGTGCTCAACGCACCGGTCACGGAAAACTTCTTCCTGCGCGGCGTGGCCTATTACGAAGACTCTTCCGGACTGGTGGAAAACATCGTGCCCAACGGCGGCGACAGCGGCCACGAGTATTCGATGTTCCGCGGGTCAGCACGCTGGCTGGCCTCCGAAGACACCACGGTCGACTTCATGGTCATGTACAGCCAGGAAGACCAGGGCCTGGACGAAGCGGTTCCGTCGGGCGTGTGGGATACCGACTCGGTGGCCACCTTCTTTCTCAATGACCCGAACGACCCCAATCGCCTGACCTTTGCCCCCGATGACGGTATCGGCTTCTGGCCGAACAACCGCAATCAGGTCGCGCACACGGCCATCGACGAGAGGAACGAGTTCGAAACCACTATCGCCGTTTTGAACGTCTCCCACTCCTTCAGCGACACCATGTCCCTGAAATGGATCACGGGCCTGATCGACACCGAGCGCGAAAAAGTTTTTGACAACGATCTGGTACCCGAAGATCTCGTCCGCCGCTACGAGTCCGTCGACGGCTCCTCGTGGAGCAGCGAACTGCGCCTGGAGATCACCAACGACCAGTACGACTGGGTGGTCGGTGCGCTGTACTCCGACGACAAGATCGAAGGCAAGCCATGGGATGCACCCGGCGGCGGAATCGGTGTTGTAACCGGCGTGACCACGGGGCTGGACACCGGAATCTTTCTCGGTCCGGTACCGGGCGGTAACCCCGACGTTCCGATCACCGGACCCGGGCTGATCGATTTCGCCCTGACCGGCGCCCTGCCTCCGCTGTTCAACCTCGGCAGCCCGGAAGAACCATTCTTCCTGTACAACCTGACCCCCGACGGCATGCAGCCGCTGTGCCTGGGTTGCGGCCTGCGGCGCAACGAACTGGAGAGCTATGCGATTTTCACCGACTACACCTGGCACGCCAGCGACCAACTGGACATCACGGTGGGCGCGCGCTACACCCACGACGAGGTCTTTGGCTCGTATACCGGTTTCGGACTGTTCCGTACACCGCGTATTCCGGATCCCAGCGACCCGAGTGGGCTGACCCCGGTTTCAACCACCAACAAGAAGACCTTTGAGGACATCGCGCCCCGCTTCTCGGTGGGCTACCAGGTCAATGACGACGCACGCATTTATGGCACGATCTCCAAAGGGTACAAGGCCGGCGGCTTCACGCTGGGCTTCAACTCGGCCAACGGTGAAGAGATCAACGAGACCTTCAACGACGAGGTGCTGTGGAACTATGAAGTCGGCTTCAAGACGGAATGGTTTGACAACCGGTTGCGCGTAAACGGTTCGCTGTTCTACCTCGAGTGGAGCGACCTGCAGCTCGAAACCTTCTTCTTCGCGGTACCGGGTGACGCATCGTCCAACATCGCCAAGACCATCAACGTGCGCGACGCCGAAGCCAAGGGCTTCGAGCTGGAATTCGCCGCGGCCCCGACCGAGAACCTGACCCTGACGGGCGGCATCGGCGTACTGGACACGGAAATCACCAGTAACGACACCGCGCGGCTCAGCGGCAACCTGACCGTGAGCCTGGAAGGCGAACCCCTGCCGCGCTCGCCGGAATTCTCGGCCAACTTCGCGGCCGAGTACCGCTGGCCGCTGGGCGCCAACGAGGCCTTCATCCGCGGCGAGTATATATACCTGGACTCGCAATTCTCCACCATCGAGGATGTGACCTACCTGCAGACCAGCAACCAATTGGTACTGCTGGATCCCCTGCTGCCGGCCACGCCCGACAATGTCGTGGGGCAGATTCCGGACCGCTCGGACGGCTTCCCGTTCAAAACGCCTTCGACCAACCTGTTCCACTTGCGCGGCGGCGTTACGTTCGGCGAGGGCTGGGAACTCACCGTGTTCGTCGAGAACGTCTTTGACGAGGAGTACTACACCAGCGCCGGTGACAACTTCGGCCTCAGCGGTTTCCGGCTGAAACCGCATCCGCGGGTGATCGGAGGCACGATCTCCTACAACTTCTGACGGCTCTCTCCAAGCCCACAACGCCGCCCCACCAAACCGGTCGGGCGGCGTTTTTTTTGGGCCGTACCGTTACTCATTTCAATCGACCTCACCGCGATTGGCCGGATGACAGTCGGCGGCATCAACGTCGTTTGCAGCAGTTTTGAAACTGATCCCGGTGGTTACCGCTCGCGTGGTCATCGCCGGTATGTCGGATACGAACCGCGTATCGTCGAGAATCGCGTGCTCCACCGTCAGCCGGTAGGCGCGGCCCGCCTCCATCGTGCCGACCGGTATTTCGAAAGACCTGGCCTGATACGTCAGGTAGGGCTGCCCCTCGAACGGCCGCCCGCTATGAGCGACGCGATGACCCTCGTCGTCCGTCAGAATGACAAAGACCAGATCATCAAGAATGCCCTGTGAATCCGAAGTGCCCGCCACGAATGGAGACCAGTACACGGTCAGGGGCAACGACGGATCGACCACGGAACAGACGGGCTTGCCCGCCTGTCTCGGCAGAATACGGGGCGCTTCGGGCAGCGCATTGCCCGTAAACACCAACGAGGCATTGTTCACCCGGCCGCCGGGCGTTTCGAAAGAAATCGTGTACTGGCCGTCAGGATAATCGTGCTGCAACTCAGCGAACGACGGGTAACGACGCTTGCCGGATACCAGCAGCAGATTGTCGCGCTCACCGCCCTCGACACCGCGCAGGTCACGGTATTTGAAACGCGCTCCGGTCGGAAGGGTGAGCACGGCGTCACTCGCATCACCGTTCGCGCTCAGGAATATCTCCGAGAAGAACGAAAAGTCCACGGGCTGCAAGCCGCCGGTTTCCTCCTGCTCGAACGACGCGTGCTTGCCGATGACGAAGAACGTCACGTCGGCTTGCTGGGCGGACAACCCCGTAGGTGAAACCAGCAGGAACATCAGCATGAACCGGTTGGCTCCAATCAATTTGATTCCGGAACGGAGATGGCGCATACCAGGCCCTCGAAGCGATCGTATCGGGGCTCGAAGAGTAACAGTTCCGCCGATTTTTGGCTTTGACACACATCATGCTTCAGGCTATTCTGTTTACATGTAAACTATCATTACCTGCAGGTCCGCTGGCGGGCCCACTGGAGCACACGCATGCCAAACATGACGGGCGCCGACGCCATCGTCGCATCACTGACCGCCAATGGGGTCGACACCCTCTTCGGGCTTCCCGGCGGCCAGCTCGACCATCTGTTCGATTCCGTCTACCGTCTCGACGATGCACCACGGCTGATTCACAGCCGCCATGAACAGGGTGCCGCTTACATGGCTTTCGGCTACGCGCAGTCCACCGGCAAGGTAGGCGCCTACACCGTCGTTCCCGGCCCCGGCCTGCTCAACAGCACGGCCGCGCTGTGCACCGCCTGGGCCTGTGGATCACCGGTGCTGGCGATTTCGGGACAGGTGCACCTCAAAGGCATCGACAGCGGCTACGGCCACCTGCACGAAATCCCCGACCAGCTCGGTATGGTGCGCCACATCACCAAGTGGGCGGAGCGCATCAATCACCCGACCCAGACCGCCGCGATCATGGACCAGGCCTTCAGCGAACTCCGTTCCGGCCGCGTCCGCCCGGTGGAAGTGGAAATGCCGATGGACGTGATGGGGGCGAGTGCCGAAGTGGCGCAACCCCGGGCGACCCAACCGCCCCCTCCGCCCCCCGTGAATACCGACCAGATCCGGGAAGCCGCCCAACTGCTCGCAAAGTCCCGGCGACCCCTGATCGTGATCGGCGGCGGCGCACTCGACGCCGGCACTGAACTGCTCGCGATCGCGGAACGGCTGCAGGCCCCGGTCGTCGCCAAGCGCAAGGGCAAGGGCGTGGTCTCCGATGATCACTATCTGAGCCAGAACCTGCCGGCGGGTCATCGTCTCTGGGGTGAGGCCGATGCCGTGCTCGCGGTCGGTACCCGGCTGAAAATGCCGTTGACCATGTGGGGCCGTGACGGCGACCTGAAACTGGTTCGCGTGGACATCGATCCGGTGGAACTGACCCGCATTGCCGAACCGGACGTGGGTATCGTCGGCGACGCCAGGGCCGTACTGGCCGCATTGGCCGAAGAACTGGAGCGCACCGGTGACGCCGCGGCTTCACGCGAGGAAGAACTTCGCAATCTGAAGCAAGGCATCGGCGCCCAACTGCGCGAGAAAATCGCGCCCCAGATGGCCTACCTCGACACCATTCGCGCCGCCCTGCCCCGTGACGGTTACTTCGTCGACGAGGTCACCCAGGTGGGCTTCGCCTCGTGGTATGGCTTTCCGGTGTACGAGCCACGGCATTTCATTTCAGCCTGCCAGCAGGGCACCCTCGGATACGGCTTCGCGACCGCGCTGGGTGTTGCGGCCGCACATCCGGACAAGGCGGTGGTGCAGGTGAGCGGTGACGGTGGCTTCATGTTCACGATGCAGGAACTCGCCACCGCGGTGCATTACGGTCTCAACCTGGTCACGGTGATTTTCAACGACAACACCTTTTCCAACGTCCAGCGACAGCAGGACGAATGGTTCGACGGCCGCCGCATCTGCTCCGACCTGACCAACCCGGACTTCGTCAAAATGGCCGAAAGCTTCGGCGCCGGGGCATACCGCGTCGGCAACCCGGCGGAATTGGCCGCGGCCCTGCCCCGTGCGTTCAACGAGGACGGACCCACCCTGATCGAGGTCACCGTGACCGAACGCATGCCCACGCCCTGGCCATTCATCCTGATGCCACAGAATCGCCGGAGTTTGTGTGATTGAGGCCGAACCGGCTAGTCTGACCACTTACTGAGGGAGAGCGCCGTGCCACTGATATCCGCGGAAAACGTATTCGGACTCGGCACGGCGCTGTTCGCGCTGGCCTATCTGGGATTCTGGATCGACCAGCATCCCATCGGCCGCAAGACTTCCGGCGTGGTGTGGGTGCTGGTGGGCGGCATGGTGCTGTCCCACTTCAAGCTCATCCCGTACGAAGCCCCGGTTTACGACTTCGTCGGCGGCTACATGGTTTCCCTGGCCATCCCGCTGCTGTTGTTCAAGGCCGACATCCGCAAGATCATCCGCGAGAGCGGCAAGGTCATCATCACCTTCATGGTCGCCAGCGCCGCCACCGTGATCGCGGCCGTGGGCGGCTTTCTGCTGATGGGTTTCGGCGAAGTCGGCGCCAAGGTCGCCGGCACCTACACGGCCGGCTATGTCGGCGGCGCGATGAATTTCCTGGCCGTGTCGCAGGTCGTGGAAATGTCCAAAACGGAGTTCGCCTCGGCCCTGAGCGCAAGCAGTTTCGTCAGCATTCTGGCGCTGTTGATGCTCATCACCCTGCCTTCGATCCGCCTGGTCGTTCGCTTTCTGCCGCTGGCCAGTCACGACGGCGACAACGCCACCGATGACGCCGGCCAGCCGGCCCATCAGCGGCCGCGGCTCAGCCTGCGCCACCTGACCGGCGCAATCGCGCTCAGCTTCGGTATCTGCACGATCGCGTCGACCATCGGCGAAGCCATCGGCCACCCGCAGTACAACATCCTGTTCGTCACCGTCCTGACCATCGTCGTGGCCAATCTCTTCCCGCGTGCCATGGATGCGCTGCAGGGCGAATTCGAGATGGGCATGATTCTGATGTACCTGTTCTTCGCCATGGTGGGCTCGAGCACCAACTTCACCGAGTTCGCCGGACCGGCCTTGCGGTATTTCATCTACGGCATGTTCATCATCATCGTGCATCTGGGCATCGTGCTCGGCGTCGCCCGGCTGATGAAAGTGGATCTGGCCGAAGCCATCGTGGCCTCGGGCGCCGCCCTGGTCGGACCTGCGGTCACCGCTGCCATCGCGATCTCCCAGGGCTGGCGCAGCCTGGTGACCCCGGCCATCATGGTCGGGGTATTCGGCTACGTGATCGGTACTTTCATCGGGGTGGCGGTCGCGACCTTCCTGGCCTGACCCGTATGCTTCTCTGACCCCTGGCCTGACTCACTAATCACCGGACCAGTCGAACAGCAATCCCAGGGCGGTGCCACGGTCGGATTCGGCCAATGCGTAGGCCTGCGCGCAGTCATCCGGAGCGAAAACCCGGGTGATCAGACCGCGCAGTTCAAAGCGCCCACGACGCACGCAGTCGAAGAACAGCCGATCAATCCGGCGTTGTGTCCAGCCATCCCGGTCGTGACTGTCGTGAGTGGCCTGCACGGTCAGCCCTTTCGTCATCAGGTCGGATGTCAGGCACTGGCGGCCGGGATAACCGGTGTCGCCCAGCAGCACCACTTTGCCGTACCGTGCGGTCACCGACAGCGCCTGGCGAAAAACCTCGGCATTACCGGTGGTATCGACAGTGACCGGCGGACCACCACCTTCGAACAAGGCCCCGATGGCGTCGCGGTGATCGGTGACCGGCCCGGTAAAGGTCCGGGTCGCGCCGCCCCGGCGGGCGTGCCCGAGGCGGAAATCAGCGAGGTCGGCCACGGCGATGGTCGCGCATCGTGCCGCATGTGCCCAACGCAGAGCCATCTGCCCCACCGGTCCGGCGCCGATGATCAGGACATGACCGCCGCGCACGAACGGAGCGGCCCACGCGGCGCGGAACGCGGTTTTGGCCAGGCCCGCCCAGCAGGCCTGTCGGGAATCCATCGCGGCAGGCACCCGCGAGCAGGCCGCGGCGGGCAGCACCTGGTGCGAGCCGTGCGCCTGGCGCATGAATACCCGGTCGCCCGGCTGAAATTCGTCGACGTCTTCGCCCACTGCCTCGACCCGACCCACGGCCTGCACGCCGGTCTTGATCTGGGGGAACGAAAACATCCGCGCGAAATGCGAATCGGAAGCATAGCGGGCGTGCAGGATCGTGGTCTCGGTGCCGATACTCATCAGTGAGTAACGGGTCGCCACGCGGACTTCACCGGGAGCCGGCGAACCCGGCTCGAAGTCGACCAAAGCCACCTCACCCCGACGGGGAAATATGATGCGACGCGCCATCGACAACTCCTGATTTTCAGGGACTCCGTTTGCAGCAGACAGGCATCGAGACTACCATAGCAGGGCAAATAGTAAATATATAAACTAAAACGCCTTCAAAGCGGAAGTGCATCAATGACAGACAGTACGACGAAAAGCCAATCAACCGCACCCGTTGCCTGGATCACCGGGGCCGCCGCCGGTATCGGGCGTGCCTGCGCGTACCGGCTGGTCGGCGAAGGTTACCGGGTCGCACTGACCGACCGCGACCCGGACCGACTTGCGGAGACCGCAAGGGAAATTCGCGAAGCGGGCGGCGAAGTTCTGACCACGACCCTGGACATCACCGATGCCCCGGCCTGTGACGACACCGTCCGGCAGATCCGTTCCGCCTGGGGCCGGCTGGACACCCTGGTCGCCAACGCGGGCGTGCAGATCGGTGGAACCCTCACCGACACGGCGCCGGAAGACTGGCAGCGCATCCTCGAAGTCAACCTGAACGGAACCGCGTACTGCGCGCGTTCCGCCCTGCCCGCCCTGCTCGACCAGGACCGCGGTTCAATCGTATTCGTGTCTTCGGTCAATGCCCTCGTGGGCACCACCGGCATGACGCTCTATGACATGAGCAAAGCGGCGGTGCTCGGCCTGACCCGCAGCCTGGCGGCTGAATACGGCGAATCCGGCATTCGGGTCAATGCCGTGTGCCCCGGCAATACGCTGACCGATTTCCACCTCGACGCAATGGCCGCGAAAGGCGTGACCGCCGGGGAGATCCGCGACATGACCCGCGGCTATGGTCTGCTGGGACGGATCGCCGAACCACCGGAAATCGCGGCCGCCATCGCCTTTCTCGCCGGGCCGGACGCTTCGTTCGTCACCGGACAGGTGCTGGCCGTGGACGGCGGCTACTCGGTCAAGGGGGCGGACGCATGAGCCCGCAGGATCAGCCGGTCAGACTCGGTATTCTCGGCACCGGGCGCATGGCACGCGACTTCGCCGAAGGCCTGAAGCACGCACCGTCCATTCGCCTGCAGGCAGTCGCCTCCCGCCGCCAGGACGCCGCCGACCGCTTCGCGTCGGACTTCGCCGTGCCCGACGCCACCGAAGGCCTGGACCGCATGCTGGCCAACCCGGACGTGGAACTGGTGTACATCGCGACCCCGCACGCAATGCACTGCGACGACACCCTCGCCTGCCTGGAAGCGGGCAAACACGTGTTGTGCGAAAAACCATTCGCCATCAACGCGAAACAGGCCGAACGCATGGTCGCCGCGGCCCGCGCCCATAACCGTTTCCTGATGGAAGCAATGTGGACCCGCTATCTGCCGGCCGTGACCCGTTTGCGTGAACTGCTCGACGAGGGCGTGCTGGGCCGTTCGCGGCTGATGGTGGCCGGCGGCGCCTTCATGCCGCCGTTCGACCCGGACGATTACCTGTTTCGGCCGGACCTCGGCGGCGGAGTTCTGCTCGATGCCGGCGTGTATCTCGTGTCATGGGCTTCGTGGCTGTTCGGCCAGCCCGAGCAGATCATGGCCACGGGACGAATCGGCGACAGTGGCGTGGACGAGCACGACGCGGTTCTGCTCGAGCACGCCGACGGTTCCACCGCGCAGTTGTACGTCTCTCTGCAGGCCAAACGCTCACCCGATGTGATGATCGCGGGCGAACGCGGCAGCATCCACATCCACCCCCCGGTGTTCGCGCCACGGGGCCTGACCCTGAAACTCGACGGCGCCGACGAGCAACACCTGGACCTGCCGTTCGCCGGCAACGGCTACCAGTTCGAAGCCGAGGAAGCGGCACGCTGCATCCGCCAGGGCCGGACCGAAAGTTCGCGCATGCCGCTGGACGAGACGCTGCAGATCATGCGCACCCTGGACACCATTCGCGCCCGGATTGGCCTGCGTTATCCAATGGAGGACTGAACATGGCGACTGTCTTGATTACCGGGGCCGGCAGCGGCCTGGGCCTGGAAGGCGCCCTCGCCTTCGCCCGCAATGGCGACACGGTATATGCCGGGGTGCGCGACCCGGCCAGGGCCGAGGGATTGACGCAGGCGGCGCAGGCCGAAGGCCTCACCCTGAACCTGGTCACCCTTGACGTCACCCGTGCGGAAACTTTCACCGCCGTCCTGGCTGACATCATCGACCAATCGGGCCGCCTGGATGTGCTGGTCAACAACGCCGGCATCATCCGGCCGGGTTCACTGGAAGATGTCAGCGAACAGGATCTCCGCGACGTAATCGAAACCAACCTCACCGGCCCCCTGCTGCTGGCCCGCGCCGTGCTGCCGCAGATGCGCGCGCAAGGCAGCGGCTGCATCATCATGATGAGTTCGCTGTCCGGCATTGCCGGCCTGCCCGGCGACCTGCCCTACAGCGCCAGCAAATTCGGCCTGGAAGGCGCCACCGAGGCTCTGCGTCACGAGGTGGACCGCTGGGGTATCCGGGTGGCGCTGGTCGAGGGTGGCATGTACGCCACCGGCATCTTCGACGACAGCCTGAACAACGACCGCTTGCTGCCGCCGGACTATCCGCCGGATTCCCCGTACCGGCCGCTGGTGGAAAGCCGCCTGGAAGCCGTTCGCGACAGCCTGAGCAAGGCCTATCCGGCCCGCCGGATCGGCGAGCTGTATGTGAAAATCGCCCATTCCGACGAGTCGCGGCTACGCTGGCCCGCCGACGAGGTGGCCGAAATGGTACTGGGGAAAATGTTCGCCCAGGACGACGCCGGACGCGACGCCTTCCTGCGTGGCGTGGCCGGTGCGGACTGGTGGAGCGAGGGCAAAGACCATGACTGAAACATTCACCACCGGACTCGCACACGTCTGCATCGAGACGCCCGACCTGGAGGCCACCGAGGCCTTCTATGCCGTACTGGGCCTCGAGCGCCGTTACGACTTCCGCAATCAGCACGACGAAGTGGTGGGGTTTTACCTGGCGTTTCCCGGCAGCCCGACCTATGTCGAGGTCATCCACGTTCGCGACCCGCAGCCGGCCGGAGTATTACGCCATTTCGCCATCGAGGTCGACGACATCGAGGCCATCCACCGGGCCATGATCCGGGCCGGCATCGCGACCGACGAACCCGTGCTGGAAAAGGACCTGACCCGGATGATCAGCTGCCACGACCCCAATGGCATCTTCATCGAAATCCAGCAGTACACCCCGGAGAGCATGCAGACCCGGGGGGGCGTGTGCCGGGTCGAGTATGAACCGTGAGCAAGCGATGACCGGATGCCCGGCCGCGGGGCACCGGCCCTAAAAAGTTTCTTGGTGCGATGAAAAGCCCGCCGCTAGACTGGTGTCACACCCGCTGGCCCTGATGCAATATCCGGGCTGGTACCGGGCGTGTGGCACCGAGGCCGCGCGCCGCCCCGTCCGCAACCAGGCCCAACGCTGATGCCGTCAAAGCCCGACACCGGTCATCCGGAAATGCGCCGTCTGCGCATCCAGTTCATCCTGGCGCTGGCCGGCGCGCTGTCGACCCTGTCGATGGATTTTTTCGCACCCGCCATGCCCTCGGTGACCCGGGATTTCGGCACCACCCCCGAAGCCGTCAAAACCCTGATGACCCTGTTTCTGCTCGGTTACGGTTTCGGCCCCTTCATCTGGGGCGCGCTGGCCGACCGCATCGGGCGGCGCAAGGTCATGCTGCTGGGCGTGGGCGGATACGTGCTGGCCGCGCTCGGCTGCCTGCTGTCACCGACCATTACCGGCTTGTTCGTGTTCCGCGTCGCGCAGGGTTTCTGTGCCTCGTCGACGGCCATCATCGCCCGTGCGGTGCTGCGCGACGTGTACGGCTCCAAGGACGCCACCAAAGCCATCGCCGGCATGTTCCTGATCATGGTGTGGGTGCCGGTGCTGGCCCCGATCGCGGGCGGGCTGTTAAGCGGCTATTTCGACTGGCGCGCAAACTTCTTTGTCATGATGTGCGGCGCCAGCGCCATCTGGGCGGCAAGTTTCATCTGGTTGCGGGAAACCCGGCCGGAGGACGACGGCGCCAATCCCAGGGGCCGTCGCTGGACGGCCGTGCTGTCTCATCCGGTGTTTCTGCGGCACACCCTGACCAACATGTTCCTGTTCGGCGCGCTGCTGTTTTTTCTGTCCAATTACAGCTACATCACTGAAGCGCGATTCGGCTTCGATTCAAGCCAGAACGGCCTGCTGCTGACGGTGTTCAACGCCACCATCGCGGGTGGGTTCTACCTGGTCTGGGCGGTCGCGCCGCGACTGGGCGTGGACCGCAGCATCGGCGCCGGACTGTTGACGGCCTGCGCCGGCTGGTGTGCGATCTTCGCCATGTCCGTGCTGCCTGAGCCGCCTCTGCTGCTGATCCTGCCCTGTGTCGTGGTGGCCAGCCTCGGCACCGGCCTCGTGGTCAGCCTGGCGGCAGGCGAGGCGTTGACACCCTTCACGCACGCCGCCGGCACCGCGTCGGCCTTGTTCGTGCTGGTGCAGTCCATGGGCGCGGCACTGCTGAATTTCGTGGCGGGCAGCCTGTTCGAGGCCACGCTGCCGTTGCTGGCATCGGTGCTGGCGCTGTTCTCCGTCGGCGCGCTGCTGGCGTCCTTCGGATTTCGCACCCGCGGTTCGGCGGATCACGCCGGCCGGTAGCGAAGGCGGGTACCGCGATTCAGCCGTCACCAATCGTCTTGATGACCGCACCGCCCCGTTTGTAGACCACGCCGTCCTTCATGACGAAGGCCACGTTCCGCAACACGGCGATATCGTCCAGCGGATCACCGGACACGGCGACGATATCCGCTGTCTTGCCGGCCTCGAGCGAACCCACCCGCTCTTCGATACGCAGCAGTTTCGCCGCCTCGAGGGTCGCGCTCCGGATGGCCTCCATGGGCGGCATCCCGGCATTCACCATGTAGACGAACTCATCGGCGTTCATGCCGTTCGGAAACACGCCCGCATCACTGCCCATCACGATCCATACGCCGTGTTCGCGTGCCAGGGCCAGCACCCGGTCGATCCGGCCGCCCATGTCCGACACCATCGAGCGTTCGATTTCCGAGCGGCTGGTGTCGCTGCCGACCTTTTCCGCGATCCACTTCAGCGCCGTCATGGTGGGCACCAGGGCGATGCCCTGCTTCGCCATCTGTTTGGCCGTGGCCGCGTCCAGAAAAGTGCCGTGTTCAATGGAATCGACCCCGGCCCGGACGCCGCGCTGAATCCCTTCCAGGCTGGCCGCGTGCGCGGCGACGGTCATGCCGTAGTCACGGGCGGTTTCGACCACGGCATCCAGTTCATCCTGCATCCACTGCGGACCCAGCGCGATGCCGGAGCGATTGATGATGCCGCCGGTGAGATTGATCTTGATCAGGTCGGCCCCGTCCTTGTACCGCTGGCGCACCGCCTGGCGGGCCGACAACGGCCCGTTGACCACCCCTTCGACCGGCCCCGGCTCACCCATGTATTCATGGCGCAGGCCATTGGAGTAGTCCGCCAGACCGCCGGTGGTCGCCAGCCCTTTGCCGGCGGTGAATATCCGCGGTCCATGGATGTGGCCGGCCTCGATCGCGCGACGCATCGAAGCGCCGAGGTTGCGGTCCTGGTCACCCATCTCGCGCACGGTGGTGAATCCGGCCAGCAGGGTGCGCTCGGCGAACGTTTTGGCGCGATAGGCGTAGTCGGCTGATTCCATCAGGAATTTCTCGGTGTGGATCTGCGGCGACATCTCGGTGGTCAGGTGCACGTGCATGTCCATCAGGCCCGGCATCACCGTGTGATCGCGCAGGTCGAGCACCTCCTCGCCTTCCGCCGCCGGACGGTAGCCCTGCTCGACCGAGACGATCCGGTCGCCGGACACCGTGACCGTCATCGCTTCGTCCACTTCGCCCGCGACGACGTCGATCAGGCGTCCGGCGTGGATGACCGTGTCCGCGAAAGCGGACGTCGCGAGGCCGCAAAGCGCCAGGATCAATATGCGCAAGCAATTCATGTCGTTTCCTCCGTGGATTTCCCCATCGCGAGGCGCACCGCACGCCTCCCGTCCTCGTAGCGCGGCAAGCGAATCGTCAGCACGGCCGAGGCCAGCATCAGGCCGATGCTCAGAAACAGAACCCAGTCGTACGAACCCAGGGTTTCGAAAGCGTAACCGTAGCCGACCGGCCCCAGCGAGGTGCCGATCAGGAACGAGGTAAACAATATGCCGTAGACCCGGCCGAAGTTCTCCACCCCGAAATACCGCCCGGTCAGAAAGGCCAGCATGTCGATTTCCGCGCCCATGCTGATGCCGATGCCGACCACTGCCAGAAAAGCGACGGCATCGATGGCGCCATAGGCCAGCAGCGCGATGCCGGCCGCACTCAGCAGAAAGCAGCCCACCGCGACGTGCGGCGCGAAGACCCGGTCGACGATGTAACCGATCAGAATGCGTGAGACCACCAGTGCCATACCCAGGGTCGACTGCACCAGCGCCGCGCTGCCCGGATCCATGCCGCGGTCGCGCAACATCGGCACGAGGTGCGACAAAACGCCGTACAGGCAGAACGACAAGCCACAGAAGATCACGAACAGCAGCCACAGCAGAGGCTGCCGCAGCAGGGCACCGAACGGCGCGGGGTCACCGCCGCCATTGGCAGCGATGGGCGCGGAGTGCAATTCGTCCACCCCTTCGAGATCGCGGGCCGTCGGCGACTCGCGCAACACGAAGTACACCAGGGGTACCGCCACGACCACGGTCACGACTGCGAGCAGGAAGTAGCCGGAACGCCAGCCGTGGTGATCGATCATGTACTGGACCGCCGGCGGCACATACACGTAGCCCATGCCGCTGCCGCCCATCGCAATGCCAAGGGCCAGTCCGCGGCGGCGGTCGAACCACGCCGATATCGTGCGCAGGTACGGCAAGGCGTTGGAACCGGCCGCCAGGGAACCGATCAGGAAGAACAGCAGATAGAGCACCCACAGGCGATCGGCGAAAACCGGAATCAGGGCCAGCAGCACACCGAACACCAGAAACGACGGCAGCAACACATTGCGACTGCCGTGACGATCGACCAGGGTTCCGATATAGGGAATCGCCAGCGCCAGCGCGACCGTGAAAAAGGTCAGCGCAAGGCTGATCTCGGTGCGGCTCCAGCCGAACTCGTCTCCCAGCGGGATCATGAACAGACCCAGCGCGCCAAAAGCAAATTGCCCCGGCCCTGTGGACATGCCGATGGCCGCCGTCACGACGATCCACCAGCCGTAATAAATCCGCGGACCGCTCACATCGCCACCCCGCGCAATCCTTCTAAAATTCGCTTGATCGTTCCCATGCACCAGAGCTCCATCAGGCCGTCAAGGCCATGCGCGTCAGCAAGAACAGTACGGAGGGCGCCAGCAGGCAGCCGACACCCGTGTAGAAAGTCGCGGTCATCGCCCCGTAGGGCACCAGCTTCGGATCGGTGGCTGCGAGACCGCCCGCCACGCCGCTGGTCGTGCCCATCAAACCGCCGTAAACCATCGCAGCGACAGCGTTATTGAGACCGATGCGGCCGGCGACCAGCGGTGTTCCGATCATGACCAGCACCGACTTGATGAGGCCCGCGGCAATGCTCAGGGCGATAACGTCCGACCCCGCCCCCAGGGCCGTACCGGTCACCGGACCGACGATGTAGGTTGCCGCCCCGGCCCCGATGGTGCTGACCGAGACCGGATCGCGGTAGCCGAAGGCAACCGCCACCAGGGCGCCCACGGCAAACGAAAGCACGACCCCGATGACGACGGACAGCGCACCCACCACGCCTGCCGAACGAATCGACTTTGGATCGGCACCGAAGGCCGTGGCCACTATGGCGAAATCACGCAGCATCGCGCCACCCATGATCCCCACGCCCGCAAGCAAGCCCAGATCAGCCACGCCCTGGTGACCACCGGTCAGCTTGCCACCGAGATAGGCCAGCCCCAGTCCTGCGGTGATGGCAATCGCCGATCCATGAATGTGTCCGGCCGTGAATCGCCGCGAGAAAGCATACGACAACCACACCAGCACGCCCACGAACAGGAACGCCGTAATCAGCGAATTCTTGCCCAGAACCTGAACCAGTGTGTCAGGAATCATCGGTTTCACCGCCGCCGAAGCGCGCCAGCACCGGAATCATCGCGAAGCTCGCGGCCACCGCCAGTACACCGGCGACCACCGCGACCCAGCCACTGCTCACAGCCGTCACGACATCCTGCTTCGCAGCCATGGCCACGACGATGGGAATGTACATGGCACTCCAGAACCCGACCCCTTCCTGGGTCATCGGCGCGAGTTGCAGGCGATAGCGGGACAGGTTCGTCAGCAGAATCAGCAATAACATTGCAAAGCCGACGCCGCCGACATTAGCATTGACACCGATGAGCCGACCGAGCAGCTCACCGACGATGAGGCCCGCGAGCATGCAAAAGGCCAGTAATGCCACTCCGTAGATAACCATTTCACCCTCCGACCCGTTCCGGCACCAGGCAACCATCATGCCCGCCGACAAGAGTAATTGCGATGCAAAAAAAGCCTGTCAATCTATTCGCCCTGTTCAGCAACCGGAACGCTTCGACACCGGACCGGACGCTGCTGGAAACGGACACCGGCCAGTCGTTCACCTTCACCGACCTGGACCATCACTCCGCCCGCATCGCACGGTATTTGCGTGAACTCGGACTGTCCCGCGGAGACCGGGTCACCGTGCAGGTCGAGAAATCGCCCGAGGCGCTGTGCCTGTATCTCGCCTGCCTGCGCGGCGGCTTCGTCTATCACCCACTGAACCTGGGTTACACGCCCTCGGAGCTGCGCTATTTCATCGCCGATGCCCAACCCGCGCTGGTGGTCTGCGATCCGTCCAAACACGAGGTCCTGGCCGGCATCGCCGAGGCCGCAGGCACCGGATCGGTGCTGACCCTCGACGCCGCAGGCCACGGCAGCCTGAGCGAGGGAGCCGCGGAGCAACCGGAGAGCGCCGGGCCTGTCCGTTGCGAACCGGTCGACGCCAGCCGCGACGACCTCGCGGCCCTGCTCTACTCCTCGGGTACCACCGGCACACCCAAGGGCATCATGCTGACCCACGGCAACCTGATCAGCAACACCGAGACCCTGGTCGACTTCTGGCAGTTCTCCGCCTCCGACCGCTTGCTCCACGCCCTGCCGATGTTCCACGTGCACGGACTGTTCGTGGCCATCGGCTGTGTGCTCGCCAGCGGTGCCAGCATGCGTTGGTTGCCGAACTACGATCCCGGAAAAATCATTGAATACCTGCCCGAATGCACCATCATGATGGGCGTTCCGACCTACTACACCCGCCTGCTCGCACGCACGGATTTTTCGGGTGATGTGTGCGGCAACATGCGCCTGTTCATTTCCGGCTCCGCGCCCCTGCTGCCCGAGACGTTTCAAGCCTTCGAAGCACGCACCGGACATCGCATTCTGGAACGCTACGGCATGACCGAAACCAATATGAACACGTCCAATCCCGTCGATGGTGAACGTCGGCCCGGCACGGTCGGCCCGCCGCTGCCCGGGGTCGAGGCACGGGTGGTCGACGACCAGGGGCAACCGGTCGCCAACGGCGCCGTCGGACACTTGCAGATCCGCGGCCCGAACGTGTTCGCGGGCTACTGGAACCTGCCCGACAAAACCGCTGAGGATTTCACCGACGACGGCTTCTTCAATACCGGTGACCAGGGCACGTTCGACGACGACGGTTACGTGTCCATCGTCGGCCGGGCCAAGGACCTGGTCATTTCCGGCGGGCTCAATGTTTATCCCAAGGAAGTCGAACTCGTTATCGATCGCATCGCCGGAGTGAGTGAATCCGCCGTGATCGGCGTACCGCATGACGACTTCGGGGAAGGCGTGGTCGCCGTGGTCGTGCCGCAAGCATCCGCGACGCTCGATGAGGAAACCATCATTCGGGGGGCGCGTGCGGACCTGGCCGCGTTCAAGGTGCCCAAGCGGGTGTTCTTCGTCGATGAACTTCCGCGCAACACCATGGCCAAGGTGCAGAAAAACGTGCTTCGGGAAACCTACCGCGACACCTTCAGCGGCGCGTAATCCTCCGGGCCGGCGTGACCCGGAGTCCTGTCCTGCGTTTCCGGGCAACGGCCCGGCTGCAGCGCGGCTCACTCGCGGCTCATCGGAAATACGGAATGACTTTCTCACCAATCAGGCGTATCGCCGCGGCGGGGTCGGGACCGAGCGGACCGCCAATGGACACCTGGGTGACACCGGCATCGGCCAGCATTTCGATTTTGGCGATGGCATCCTTCGGACTCCCGGTAATGGCCAGTTGCGCCATCTCGGGAGTCACCGCGGCCCGCGCGGCGGCGTAATCACCGGCATCGACGTGGCGCTGCGTTTCGGCGAAGGAGGCCTGGCTGAGACCCACGGTGGCCAGCGTTTCCTCGTCCATGTAGTGACCGAAGTAGGCCAGCACGTCCTTCAGCGTATCGGTCATGGTTCCCTGGCCGTCTTCGGTGACTGAAAACCAGGCACAGCCGCAGATGTCGAATTCGGTCGGATCCTTGCCGGCCTTGCGCACGCCGCGCAGAATCCGCTCCGCCTGCAGTGATGCGCTTTCCGGCGGCGTCACCATCGGCAGGCTGCCGTCACCGAGCACACCGCTCAGTTCGAGGTCGTCATCGGCGAAACCGGACACGTAAATCGGTATGGCGTCACGGAATGGCTTGAAACGCATGTAGCACTGGTCCGACCAGTGGTAGACATCACCGTCGAATTGCGCATTTTCCCCGCGCCACAGCCGCCGCATCAGATCGCAGGCCTCGGTAATGCGCTGCAGTCGGTCGGAAGTATCGTGGCCCAGCCAATTGACCATTTTTTCGGTGTGCATGCCGAAGCCAATGGCCACCCGGCCCTGGCTCAGGTGATCCAGGGTCGCCATGAAGGCGGCTATTTCGGCCGGGGAAATGGCGTAGGGTTCGGTCCCGTTGGCGCCGACCACGATGTTCTCCGTGTTCTCGGCCACCGCCGCGATGATGGACCAGGCGTTGTACATGAACTTGTCGCTGGGAAACCAGGCCTGGTCAAAACCCATCTGGTCGGCCAGAACGGCCAGGTTCACAACCTCGCGCGGCGTGCCGAGGTGCTGGATGAGACGAACACTGAAACGCATGAATTTCTCCGAATCTAAAAGTCAGGGTAAAAAAAACAGGTTCGGGCGGCGCATATGGTGAGCCCATTCGCGGGGAACGGCTGCCTCAGGCATCGTCCGTTCGGCGCGCGGATCGAGGCACCGGCCAGTCGCCGGGCTGGAACAACACCCGGGTAACGGTTTCCATGGTGTCCGTTTTCTCCCGCAGGCGACCACGTACCGCTTCGGCATTCTCACCGAAGGCGAAACCGTAACTGAGCAGATCCCGGAAGCGGTCGAACTCATAGGCAGGGTTGCAACCCTGCTCGCGCAGCGCCTGATACTCGTCGAGCACTTCCGGAAACTTGTACATGACCCACCACATCACGCGGTGTTCTTCGTCAATTTCGGGATTTTCTTCCAACCACAGTTCGATGCCGAGTTCACCGGCGATCCGCTCGGCCTCGGTTTTCAGACTGAAGTAGTCGTCCGGATAGAACGGCGGACTGAAGGCGCAACGCTTGGCTTCACCGGCGATGCATTCGCCGAATGCCGTCATCATGCCCAGCATGAACGACCGGCGGTCGATCAGTTTCGCGAGATCGATACTCGCGCCGAAGGACTTGCCCATGAGCGCTCCCGAGTGACTGTCTGCCCGTGTTGAAAGGGCACCATAACACCGATCCCGACCACACTGCACATCGGCTTTAGGGCCAATGGTCCAGCGGCCTGCAGCCAAAAGTTCAGGCCTGAACGTTCATAACTAAACCATGGAGGTATTGGAGGGGCGGGAACCGCACCCGGGCGGGGAAAATGCGCCGGCGAACATCAATTCCAGGGGAGTGTTCACAAAAAAGCCCGGCTGCGGGCAGCCGGGCTCATACTTGCCCATTATTCTCAATTTGGTCCTCGGGCTGCTTGCCCGGGCTCCTGGCAATCCGTTGCCTTTCCCCGATCCTTCCCGGACCGGGTGGCGATCCTTCGCCTTCGCGGAAGCCGGTCCCTGGCTTCCTGAGCAATCCCTTGCTCATTCACAGTTCGACCTCGCGGCCATTCGAACACGGTACGTTCAGCTTTCCCTGCCGATCGCTGCCCGATGTTGCGGCTGACTCCTGTCTGCCTCGGGCGTCCCGACGTTCCCTCGCCGGTCCCTCTGTTCGATGAAACACATTCTGCGCTCACTGAGCCTGTCGCGACACTGTCACTTTTGACGGTTCGCTGATGCAAATACACCGGCCGGGGATTGAAATCATCCCACTTCGGCCGTCGCCTTCAGCAGGGTCTCGACACCCGGAGCCTCCTGTTCGGCGTATTCCGCCACCATGGCATGAAAGGCGTCCGAGCCGAAAACCTCGCCCACCGGCAACGCCTGCGCGTGGTCCACGGCCCGCTGCAGCCATGCACCGACCGCCGGGCGGGCGGCCCAAAGCGGCGTCAGCCCCAGCGCGCGGGCCCGGACCATGTAAGGCACCGCGGCGGCGTCCGCCAGTGAATACCGATCGCCGGCCAGCCAGGGCTCGCGGTCCGCGGTGATCTGCGCGGCCTGGTCCAGGGAGTCGTCCAGGTGCGCCACGAAGCGCTGCAGCGCAGCCACCGCCCCGGCGGCGCCCGGAGATTCCAGCCCTTTTTCATGGGTCGACTGCTGGCGTTCCCGACGGGCCGGGTCGGTGACCCGGCGGAAGTGTTCACGGAGTTCGTCGGGTGTCATGCGGGCATTCATCTGGTGACGCAGGAACACCGCATAGCTGAGCACACCGATGGCCGGATGAATCTCGTCGTCGATGATCTTGACGATCAGGCGCATCCGCGCCCGCGCCGCCGCATCGGCCGGCCGCAGCGGCGGTTGCGGAAACCGGTCTTCCAGGTACTCGTTGATCACCGAGGATTCGCGGATGGCCACGCCCTCATGGACCAGGGTGGGCACCACCGCCTTGGGATTCAGTTTCAGGTATTCCGGCGCGAACTGCTCGCCCTTGCGCAAATTGAGACGCAACTCCTCCCAATCGAGGTCCTTGGTCGCCATCGCGATGCGAACTTTCTGTGCGCAGGTCGATTCCACGCTGTGATATAGAGTCAGGTTCATGGCTCCATTCTCGCAGATGAATTCGCGATCCGGATTGCCGAGTGCGCAACACCTCGTTGCGTCGACTGCGACCTGCGATGCGTCTGGAAACCTGTACCATAAACGCCGCTTTCACGGGAGAAGATGTCCGCATCCGGGCCAAAAATCATGAATTCAGATTCCGCTTCGCTGTACCGCAAGGAAGACGCCCGCCTGGTGCGCGGCGCCGGACTGTTCACCGACGATGAGGTCGGACCCGGCCTGTTGCACGTGCATCTGGTGCGCTCGCCCTACGCGCATGCGCGCATCCAGGCCATCGATACCACGGCCGCCGAAGCCATGCCCGGCGTCGTCTGCACGCTGACCGGCGCGGAAATCGCCGAGCAGTGCGATCCGTACATGCAGATCGCGCCACCGCCGGCGGATGCGATCACCGATTACCCCATGGCCGTCGATCGGGTGCGCTACCAGGGGGAACCCGTCGTTGCCGTGGTCGCTGAAACCGCCGCCCTGGCAGCGGATGCCGGCGAGCGGGTGGAGGTGGAATACGATGTACTGCCGGCGGTCATCGATGTCGAGGATGCGCTGACCGACACCACCGTATTGCACGATACCGCCGGCACCAACCGGATCTGGCGCGAGGTATTCGAATACGGCGAGGTCGATCGCGCCTTCGAGGAGGCCGACCATGTGATTGAAATCGGCCGCCTGCATTTTCACCGCTTCGCCAGTACTCCGCTGGAAACCAACGCCTGTGTCGCCGAGTGGACCCGCCGGGGCAAGGTCGAAATCCTCTGCAACAATTCATTCATCGGCTTCGCGCAGCAGTTGCTGGCCCCCGGTCTGCGACTGGGCACCGACCAACTGCACATCCGCAGCCACGATATCGGCGGCAGCTTCGGCAACAAGATCTGGAACTACCTGTACATGGCCATCGCGGCGCTGGCTTCGCGCAAGGCGGGCGGGCGGCGGGTGAAATGGTCCGAGACCCGCTCGGAAAACCTGCTGGCCAGCGGCCACGGCAACGAGCGCACCTTCCTGGACACCGAAGTGGCCGTGAGCAAGGACGGTGTGATCACCGGCATTCGCTCCCGCCACCTCGATGACTGCGGAGCCTATCCCCGGTACGAGCCCCTCGGCTGCATCATCTGGGCCCAGGTTCTCCCGGCAACGTACGGTTTACGCAACGTGCGGTTCGAATTTGAGCAAGCGGTGACGAACAAATGCCCCGTCGTGCCCAATCGCGGCTACTCACGCATGCAGCACATCTGGTTCATGGAACGGGTCGTGGATGTGTGCGCACACACCCTGGGCATTCCGCTGGACGTGATCCGCGAGCGCAACTACATTCGCGAGTTCCCCTACGAGACACCCAACGGCTGCATTTACGATTCCGGCGATTACCTCGGCATGCTCGACCGCGCCAAGGAACTCATCGGCTGGGACGAGTGGAAACGCAAGCAAGCCGAAGCCAAGGCCGAGGGCCGCCGCATCGGAATCGGTATCGGCGCGACCCTGGATTCCGGCACCAACAATTTCGGCCAGGCCCGCATCATCAATCCGCACCTGCCGTTTTCCGGTAATTCCGAGGTGTGTACGATGGCGGTCACCCTGGACGGCACGGTCCGGGTCACGCTCGGCACCGGGCCATCGGGGCAAAGCCACGAAACCGCCGCGGCCAACCTGGTCGCCCGGGAATTCAACATCCCCGCCGACGCGATTTACGTGCAACCCGGCTTCGACACGGCCTGGAACACCTTCGCCGGCCATTCCGGCACCTACGCCAGTCAGTTCGCGGTCACCGGCATGACCGCCATCCAGGGCGCCTGCGACAAGCTCAAGGCGGAAATGCGCCAACTCGCCGCGCATGCGCTGGAAGCCGCCGAAGGCGATCTGGAATTCGCCACCGGGGAACAGGGCCCGGAAGTGCGGGTCCGCGGCACCGACCAGAGCCTGCCGTATTGGATGCTGTCCAACCTGGTGAACAACAACAACGCCTCGCTGGATGACTCACTGAAGGATGTCAGCCTCAACGTCCGCAATGTCTTTCGGCCCGAATTCGAAGTCCCCGACCTGGAACGGAAATTCGGCAACCTGACCCTGACCTACGCGGCCCTGCTGCACATCGTGGTGGTGGAGATCGACCCGGACACCTGCCGGCCGAAAATTCTGGCCTACGCCGCGGTGGATGATTGCGGCACGGTACTGAACCCGAAGATCGTCGAAGGCCAGGCGTACGGCGGCACCGCCCACGGCATCGGCGCATCATTGATGGAACAGTTTCCGTACGATGCCGAGGGCAATCTGCTGACCACGACCTTCAGCGATTACTGCCCGATCACCGCGATGAACATGCCCGACGTGGCCCACGCCAACATCGAGTCACCGTCACCGTTTACCTACAACGGCGCCAAGGGCATGGGCGAGAGCGCCGGCGCACCGCTGCACGCCATTTCCGGCGCGATCCAGGATGCGTTGTGGGACGAGGAAATCGTCATCACCGACTCCTACCACGCCGCGCCGGCCATGCATGAAATTCTCGGCCAACCCAACCGCGACCGCGTCGTCAAGGTGAAACGCTGACATGAACACCGACATCCCCATCGTCTATCCCCTCGCCGAGACACCACCACAGGCCGCGGCCAGCGCCGCCCTGCTCGCCCCGCCCGGCCTGCTGACCTGCACCCGGGCGCTGGAAGGCATGCAGAAGGAAGCCGTGGTGATCGACGAAGCCACGCAACAGGCCTGGCGCGTGCTGTGCGACGAAGGCCCCTGGCTCAACGGCACCGACCTGGCGCCCTTCCCCCTGGGTTATTTCGTCGGCGGACTGGCGTCCTGTGTGCTCGCCGATGTCACGGCGGCCGCTGCGGACCGGGGTGTGCCGAGCGACGACCTCGCCTTGCGGGTGGACATCCACTTCACGATGGAAGGTTCGATCCTGCGCGGCACCATGGCCGCCGGCGTCGATTCCATCGAAGTGAAGCCTGCGGGTGCGTCCGGCGAAGCGGTGGCGTCGCTGCTGTCGGAGTCGCTGCGCAATGGCAGCCCGGTCGCCTCGACGCTTGCCGCTCACCTGCCAAGCCGCTTCCTCGTGCACGTCAATGGCGAGATCGTCGACTGGCCCGGCAGTCCGGCGGGCGCACTCAGCGAAGCCGGAGATCCCGCCGCCCTGTTCGAAGGTCTGTCACCGGCAGACAACGCCGACACCTCCGAACCGCTGGTACACAAAGCGGCCGAGGCCACGGAAAGCGAAGGCGCCGTGGGACTGAAAGGGGAACAGAAACGCTCGGTTCATATCGCCGCCGACGTACGGGTTCGCCCCGACGGCCTGCACGAAATCAGCGCATTGTGTGTCCAGCCCACCGGCAGCCGTTTCGTACTGCTGGCCAGCGGCAACCGCGACGACATGCGGGCCCCGACCGGGGCGGCCTACTTGTCCGCCGGCATCGCCTTCTGCTTCATGACCCAGTTGGGCCGTTACGCGCAAATCCGCAAGCTGCCGCTGTCGGGATATCGTATTGTCCAACGCACCGCGTTCTGCGCCGATGCGCCGTCACCGGTCGAGACCGCCGTGTTCCTGGACAGCGAAGACACCCACGAGAGCAACCTGAAAATGGTGCAGATGGGCGAGCAGACCTGCTACGTGCATACCACCCTGCGTGAACCACAAGAAATCGAGGTCGGCGAACGGACCGGAGCAGCCGGAGCCTGATTCAATCCGGTTGCCGGCGGAGCGGAATCGGGCCCGAATGGCACCTCAGTCCGCCGTCACCACGACTTTTCCGATTACCTTTCCGGCTTCCATCAAGCGGTGGGCTTCGGAGATTTCTTCAAACGGAATGGTCGCCCCTACCAGCGGTTTGAAGTGGCCGGCGTTCAGGTGCTTACCGGCCGCCAGTGCGTCTTCCATGGTGCCGAGCCGCGAACCCAGTATCCGCAACTGTTTGACGAACATGCGGGTGACGTCCATGTGCACGTCGTCCCCACTGGTCGCCCCGGCGCTGACGATGCGGCCACCCGGGCTCGCCAGTTCCAGTGAACGCTCCCAGGTTGCCTGGCCAACGTGTTCAAAAACCACGCTTGCACCCTCGCCACCGGTGATGTCCATGACACGCTCGACCACGTCCTGCCGGTAGTGATCGACCATGAAATCGGGCCCGAGGCCGCGCAATACGTCGAGTTTGCGCTGGCCACCGGCGCTGGCGATCACCGTTGCGCCGGCGAGTCGTGCAATCTGAATGGCCGCGCTGCCAAGTCCACTGGTACCGGCCCAGACGAAAACAATATCGTCCGGTGTCAGCGCCGCCTTGCCCATCAGCATCTGCCAGGCGGTGATGTAGGTGTTTGGAAAACAGGCCGCATCCACGTTCGAGACCTGCGCGGACAACTTCACGGCCTGGCGGGCGGGAATCGTAACCAGTTCCGCATAAGCGCCGTTGAAAACGCTGAAGCGCGGGCAATTCTGCAAATGCCCGCGAATGCAGTAGCCGCATTTTCCACAGGGAATATAAGGATTGGCCGTAACACGTTCACCCACGGCAAAACCCTCGACCTCGCTTCCCTTGTCCACAATTTCCCCGGAGATATCGATCCCCAGAATGGCCGGAAGATCGACGCGGTAAGCGGGATGTGGGTGCCCTTTGCGAATCCAGACATCACGGTGGTTCACGGTCGTCGCGCGCATCCGGACCAACAGATCCTCTGCGCCGGGAACCGGCTCCGGGACTTCCTCCACGCGAAGGACTTCAGGCCCTCCGTGTTCATGCATTCGTACGGCGCGCATATTGCGTTCCCTCATACGGTCGTTATCCGTATTCCTGCGCGTAACAGGCTGACGGCATGACTCGATCACAAGGACACTGGCCCTCCGGGCCGTATCGGTTGAAGCTCACTTGATCAACAAAATCCGGTCCGCCACCGGATACAGCCATTCAACGCCCCGTTCGGTCACCACGGCATCGTCTTCCAGTGGAATCCGCACCTTCGCATTGTTCCAGCCCGGATGAGCTGTATAGGCGAAAAGTTCTATGGAAATCAACGTTCCGGGACGCAATTCGAATGTTAACTGTTTGGGATTGAAAAACGCCAGCGACGGGCCGATACCGTGTCCCCAGTTACCCACCGAGTGCGGTCCGAGGACGACATCGGTGACCCCGGGATCTTCGGTCGGCTGATTGAATCCGACCCGGTTGAACCCGGCCGCCTCGATCGCCTCCCAGGTACGATCCAGCGCGATCTGCGCGGTGGCCGCCGGACGGATCGTGCGTTTCATGATGTTACGGACTTTCACTGCCTGGTCGAAAGCATTCTGCAAGCCGGCCGGCGCCTCCGTTTCCCCTTCACGCAGCACGTAGGCAATGCGCTTCATGTCGGTGTAGAAATCGAGGAAGCCCACACCCCAGTCGATCATCAGCAGGTCGCCCCGCTGAATGATGCGATCACTGGACACCGCGGCGATGCCATCGGGGCCCGTGACGTAGACCGACGGCATGTCGAACGAAGATTCCAGCCCGCGGCGGAGCTGCTGGTCGGACATCCACCAGGCAACGTCTTCCAGGGTGGTGACACCGGGCGTGATCACTTCGTTGGAAAACGCGCGGTCGGCGATTTCGCGGCTGATTTCACCAGCCTCCGCGAAAGCGGCGATTTCGATGGCCGTGCGGGTCGAACGGAAATCCGACACGAAACGCTCGGCCGAAACCAGGCGGTTACCGTATTCGCCCAGAATATCGCGCAGGTGAAGGTAGGAAGTGTGCGACAGGCCGTCCGCTCCACCGATGGCTTCGGCCATGTTGACCCCGATCCGTTGCGGATCGCGTTCGGCGACGTAATCGGGCAATTCGTCCTTGCCACCGAAATGATCGTAAACACCGCATTCTTCCAGGCGGTAACCCCCGACCCCGAGTGCCGCGCGCTCAACTCGGTCACCCTTTCGGGTGAACACGTAGTACGCCCAGTCGGTCACGTAGCCGCGGCCCAGTGCTTCCCACAGCGGATCCAGCAGGCCTTCACGCATGACCACGATCCACATGTCGAGATCGTTGGCCGTCATCGCGCCAGGCATGACGAGGTCGAATTTCTCCGCCCGGATCTGGCACATCCGTTCCCAGCGGGCGCGCGCTTCCTGGGCCTCGGCGGTTGGCGGCGCTGTGAACAGCGCGACCCAGAGGAAAACGGCAAGTATCAAAATGGCTCGGGTCACGGGGTATCTCCTATGAATGGGGTCAGGGACGAACCGGCTCGGCAGGAAAAAGTAACGGACGCAAAATCACCGGGCCAGCAACTCACGAACCTGTCGCATGAATGCCCGATCGTCCGTCCCCGGCGGCAAACGCTCCGGAAACAGGCGGTCCAGGTCGGCCAGGGTCAGGTAATCGGGATGGTGCAGTTCCGCAATACGCGCCACCAGGTGTGTCTCCCCACCTCGTTCCGCGGTGAGGCGGTATATGTGCAGGGCCAGGCCGGCGCCGTCACTCGGTTCATTCAGGCCGGTCCACGCCAGGGTTTCGGTACCGACCGGTATCCATTCCAGGTCAATGGTTTGCTTGCCCACCGACCACCCGGCCGCTTTAAGGGTACTGCCAATGGATGCGCCGGCTTCGATGCGCTGCATGCTGGGCGACAGGTCCGCGTCTGGCGCCGGGACGAACCCCGTCAGCGCCAGGGTCCTGGCGATCCGCTGGTCAGCCGTTCCGCTGTATAACAAAGCGACCCGCAGCCCACTGCGGGAGGGCAATAACTCCAGGCCATAGCTGCCGAAACAGCGTTCAATACGTTCACTGTTCAAGAGGGGTTCCGAAAGTTCGACGAAGGGGCAGGACGCATCCCGCGCCGCCCCCGACGACGGCACCAGGGCCAAGAGCATCGCGATCACAGCGACAGGAAATTTGAGGCACACGGAGATCAGGGCAGCCTGGAAAAGGCAATACTCTAGCAAAATCGACACCCATCCGGAACGCATGAAAAACAAGGCTCCCGGATGTGAGACGACAGCCGCGGCACAACGTCAGCCGCGTTCCTGCAAAATGCAGAACGTGTGCTAGACTAATTTGCAACTCCACTGAAAGGGAATTCGGTCCCGTCGAGGTCCTCATGCAATTAACCGTCCGCAAAAAAGTGGCCAATGGCCTTGTCCTTTTTCTGCTGGTACCCAAAGCGGGCGTCTCGGCCTCTGAACTTTACGAGACGTACGCCGACGGATTTTCCCAATTCACCGCACGGGATGATTTCGATATCGCCGGGGAACGCGAAAGCCTCGGTTCGGACACTGCGACGGTCAAGGTCAAATCCGGTTCCGACGTGGAAGGAACCGATCCGACCGGTGGCGACCCGACCGGTGGCGATCCGACCGGTGGCGACCCGACCGGTGGTGATCCGACCGGCGGCGACCCGACCGGTGGTGATCCGACCGGCGGCGACCCGACCGGTGGCGATCCGACCGGCGGCGATCCGACCGGTGGCGATCCGACCGGCGGCGATCCGACCGGTGGCGATCCGACCGGTGGCGATCCGACCGGCGGCGATCCGACCGGCGGCGACCCTTCGGGCTACGATCCTTCTGAATTCGATCCGGATGGCTACGATCCGTCCGGGGGCGACCCGTCCGGCTGCATGCCCGCCTCCGCACCGCAGAACCCCGTCATCGAGGCCCCGCGTCAACTGGTAACCGCCGAAGACGGCAGCACCGACCTGTTCCAGATCTCCATGCCGCTGGGCACGGTCTATCCCCGGACCTTCCACATCGTATCCAGCGACCCCGGCGAAGCCAGGGTGGACCCGGACGTGGTGCAACTGGGCGACGACGCCTGTATTCCACGCTCGATCCAGGTCATCGGACAGAACGATTACCTGATCGACGGCGATGCCGGTTATTCCATCGAAGTACGGGACGAACAGGATTTCACCGTCGGCCAGATCGCCGGTGTCAACCTGGACAACGACGATTACACCGGCGTGGCCGTGGACGTACTCGGTCCCACCTCCTTGCCGCAGGGCGGCAATGGGCTGTTCCTGGTGCGGGTCGCCAACGTTTCCGGCGATGAGCTCAAGAAGAACACGCTTCTGATCGAAACCACCGCGCAACTGGACATCACGGATTACGCGACCGCCTTGCTGTCCGGAAATAAATTCAAGGGCAAGGGCAAAACCGACAAGAAATCCGGCGCGCTGGTCTTCAAGGGCGTCAACATCGGAACCAACGACATGCTGATCGTGTCGGTCAACGTCAAACTGGACAAGCTGAGCGTGACCGATCAGGCCGTGTCCGCCCGCTTCGTCAGCGCCAAGGGCAAGCATCAGACCGACGACGACGAGGACGTTCGCAGCGCCGTCCCCTGACGTTTTCGCCGTGGCCACCCAAACGGGCGTGGACACTGAAGAACCGGCCGCGGCAGCCTTCATCGAGCAGGCCTGCAGCGCGGCGGTCGCGTCGGCGCCCGCCCTGCTGGATGTGCATACCGCACCTCCGGAACGCACCGCCCCGCTGGATATCGCGATCCCCATCCACAACGGCGCCGCGCTGCTTCGGGCCTGCCTGACCGCACTGATACCGACCCTGTCCGAAGGCGACACGCTCTGGCTGATCGACGACGCCAGTGACGACGCGGAGACCTGCGAAGTCATTGCGGAATTCGCCACGGCCTGGCGCGATACCCGCTGCATCACGCTGGCCGAAAATCGGGGTTTCGTCGGCGCCTGCAACGAGGCGTTCCGGCGAACCACGCGGGACATCGTTCTGCTCAACTCCGACACCGAGGTCGGCCCGCATTGGCTGGAACACCTGCAGGACTGTCTGGCGCGCCATGATGACGCCGCCATCGTCTGCCCGATTTCCAATCGCGCGACGATACTTTCGGTGTGTCCGGACGGGTCCGGGGCGCCGCGCGAGTCGATAACCGCGGCAGTGGCGGCCCGGACCGCGGGTTTCGTCGAACTGCCCACTGCCGTGGGTTTCTGCATGCTTATCCGGCGTGAAGCGTTGCACCAGACCGGGCCGTTCAGCCAAACCTTCGCGCCCGGTTACGGCGAGGAGAACGACCTCTCCATGCGCTGCCTGGCGGCGGGTTGGCGCATTCTCGCCGCCGACCGGGCCTGTGTGTTTCACCATTCGGGCGGCAGCTTTACTGCGGAGAGCAGCCGGCGATTGCGTCAACGCCATCAGCAACGGCTGGACCGGATCTGGCCCGAGTACGGCCCCCTGGTGCGCGCCTGGTGGCGCGACAATCCGTTGCGCGCCCGAACCGAGTCCCTGGCCTGGCCCGGGGACCCCCGGCCGGCGGTGATTCATGTGCTGCATCGCCAATACCACGTGGGCGGTACCGAACGCGTTACCCGATCACTGATTCGCGAATTGAGTTCGGACTATCGGCAGTGGCTGGTGTACCCGGGCGATACCGAGGGTCCCGCCTGCGACCTCGAACTGCGCGCCCAGGGCCCACACCGTGAACTGATGCTGAACCGGCGCTGGATCCGCCCGGCGACCCGGATCGGCGGGCACGGGGCGGATTTTTCCTGCGCCCATGCCGAACGCGCCCTCGCCCGCATTATCCGCGGCAGCGAAGCCCGCATCGTGCATTTTCACCACCTGCTGCACTGGGACTCGCTGGTCCTGGCGCGAATCGCGCGCCGTCTGGGCTGCCGGGTGCTGATCAGCGTGCATGACTTCTGGTTCAACTGTCCGATCCATAATCAACTGGAGCACCACACGGGCCAGCCGTGTGGGCGGCCGGTGCTTCAGCCCGATGACCGCTGCCGCGACTGCCTGGCCGGCTATGAGCTGCAGGCCGGAACTCAAGATGTTTTCGCCCGGGCCCGACAAACACTGATTCGGGCCATGTTCCATGAATCCGATGCCCTGCTGGTCCCCTCCCGCTTCATCCGAGACAAAATGAAGGCAGCCTACCCGGACCTGCCGGAGGACTTGATTCACGTGCATCCGCACGGCGTCGCGCTGCCCGAATCCGGGCCCAGCCCCACTGCCACGAATTCCCAATTGGATGCGCTGGAGCAAGCCGAAAGCGGCCGCCCCCTGATCATCGGCTACTTCGGGGGTGACCAGGTTTTGAAGGGCGCGGAAATCGTCCTGCACCTGGCGCAGGCTCTGACCGATGCCCCGGTCCGTTTCCGCATCCACGGACGCATCAAGGGTTTTGATCCCGACCGCCTGCCCACCAACGTGGAACTGCGCGGCTTTTACAATCCGGATGACGTCGGCCGGGTGATGGCCGGCATCGACCTGGGCCTGCTGCCCTCGCATTACGAGGAATCGTTCAGCATGGTGGCGTCGGAATGCTGGGCGCACGGGGTCCCGGTTCTGGCCAGTTCCCGCGGCGCGCTGGCCGAACGCGTGCAGCCCGGCACCCATGGCTGGCTGGTGGCCGACATGCGGCCGGAAAGCTGGACGGAGGCGCTGAGCCACGTACTCGAGGAGAAGGTTCTGTCCGATTGCCGAGCGCGGCTCCGAAAAGTCCGCGTGACATCGATCCAGGACTCGGCACACGCCCTGGCGGGCGTGTACCGTCAGTTGCTGGAATCAGCTCCCATACCGGACCCGGAAGCTGGCCACGATGCGAGCAAAATGGTGGAGGCGACCGGCAAGCCGGCGCTGGATACCCAGCTCGCGCCGGCCCGATTCCGGCAACAGGTCTCAGCGCTCCGCGGCACGGTGCGGCCGATCGCGGACACCCGGCCCGGTCACTGCCTCGGCGTGATGCGTGATCACTGGGGTACCGCGCACTACCGCATTCGATTTCCGCTCGAGGACCTCGCCAGCGACAGCGACGACACCACCTCTCATTTTCATGTGATTCGGGATGAGGGGTTCGATCTCGGCAGGGCACTGGCGGGCTCGGCGGCCCGCCACGTCGCCGTGCAACCGTTTCTGTCGGACGAGGGCCTGCGGCTGATGGACCGTCTGCACCGCGAACCGGGCACCCGGATCACGCTGGTCGTCGACGACCTGTGGACGGCGCTGGCGCCGGACAATCCCGCACGAACGATGCTGCCGGACGACGTGCCGGGACGGCTGGCACAGGCAGCGGCCCTCAGCGATGCCCTGGTGCTGACCACCCCTGAATTGCGCACCCGGCTGGATCTGAATCACCCCAACATCCACGTGATCGAAAATGCCCTGCCCGACTGGATCTGGAACGCACCCGCCATCGACGAGCGGCAGAATATGCGAGCGGACGGTCAGAACCCGCGGCGGCCGCGCATCGGCTGGGCCGGCGCTCCGCAGCACGGCGCCGACCTGGCCTTTCTCGAACCGGTGGTGCGCGCCACCGCCGACCGGGCCGACTGGCTGTTCCTCGGCATGTGCCCGGAACCCCTGCAGGCCCTGGGCGTGCAGGCATTGCCGATGGGTCCGTTCGACAGCTATCCGAAAAGGCTGGCCGAGCTGGACCTGGACATCGCCATCGCGCCGTTGACGGACCACCCGTTCAACCGCTGCAAGAGCCACCTCAAGGTGCTTGAAAACGGCATACTCGGCGTACCGGTCATCGCCGCCGACCTGCCGCCGTACCAGCACTGCCCGGTCCCGCTCGCGGCGCCAGACGATGCCGAAGACTGGATCAGCCGAATCACTCACTGGCTGGACGATGAAACGGAACGCCTGCGGCAGGCGCGCCGGTTGCAGACCTGGATACTGGAACACCATCTCAGCCGGCACCGCCGCGAACGCTGGCTGAACGCGCTGGGAGTCACCGAACATGACGAATGAAACCGACCCGAAGGCAGCCGCCACGACCGACAGCCTGCGTGACCGCTACCTGGATCTGGTGAAATCCGCGCTGATCAACGAGTTGTACATCGAACTCGAAGCCCAGATGCTGATGAGCGTGCTCTGCGCCGCCCAGAAAACAGTTCCCGAACTGGAGCACCTCTGGGCGGTCCGCAAGGACCCGGCGCTGCTCGACCAGTTGCGCGCCGCCAAGCAGGGCGGCGACACCATCCTGCTGGAGACCCCGATGGAAGGGCGTGCTCCCGGGGTCGATGGCAGGCTGCGCAACTACAGCGAATTCAGCCTGACCCTGGTCGGCCGCAAACGTCTGGACAACCTGCAGCATTGCATCGAAGACGTACTTCGCAACGGGGTTCCCGGCGACCTGCTCGAGGCCGGCGTGTGGCGTGGCGGCTGCTGCATCCTGATGCGGGCCGTGCTCGCCGCGCACGATTGCGCCGACCGCACCGTGTGGGCGGCGGATTCTTTCGCCGGTCTGCCGGCATCGGACGAGTCGGAGGATCGTGACTACGCGATGGACGCGTCACGCCTGCCGGTTCTGGCCGTGACCGAAGACGAGGTACGCGCCAATTTCGAACGCTTCGGTCTGCTCGACGCGCAAACCCGCTTTCTGCCCGGCTGGTTCGATGAAAGCCTGGCATCCGCACCGATCGATTCACTGGCCGTCCTGCGCATCGACGCGGACCTGTACGCTTCGACCCTGACCGTTCTGGATACGCTCTGCGACAAGGTATCGCCCGGGGGCTGGGTGATCATCGACGATTACGGCATTCTGCCGCCCTGCCGCAAGGCGGTGGACACCTACCGCGAGCGCGAGGGCATCACGGCTACCCTGCAACCCATCGACGATCACGGGGTGTGCTGGCAGGTGCCCTGACGCGCAAAAGGCGTCTGAAACTCCGGTGCAGGGGCCGCTCCAGGACCTGGTGGTGCAGCAGGCTGTAGCCGACGATCAGCCCGATCAGCCCCACATAGGCGCCCTGAGCCACAACCGGGGAAAGCCCCCCGGCCCAGCGATCGAAACCCAGGTGATTCGTGGCGGCCAGCACCAGGGTATGGCTCAGGTACAAGGCATAGGAAGAGCCGCCGGCCGGTATGCCCAGACGGGGCGGAAATCGCACCCCGGCCTGTTCCAGGCGCACCAGTCCGGCCACGATCAGCAGCGAGGCCGAGCCGAAAACCGCCACCCGCACATTGACGAAGTAGCCCTGGATCAGCCGCCCGGCGATGCCGCTTTCATTCAGCCACCCGCCTGCCGCGAACAGGGCCGCGCCCGCCAGTAGCAGTCCCCAGCCCCAGGCCGAGGAAGCGCCGGGCCGGCGCAGGCACCGGATCGCGAGCAGCGCCCCCGCCAGAAATTCAAGCAGGTAGGGAAACGCCAGGTATTGCTCGTATATGCTCATGAGCTCCAGCCGGCCCGGATCATAAGCGTGTCGCACGAACTGGGTGTAAGCCGCCCAACCCAACATGGCGGCGAGGAGGCCGGTCAGCCACCACGCGCGCCGCCGACCCGCGATCGCGATCAGCACGGCGAACAACACGTAAAAAACCATCTCGAAAATCAGGGTCCAGCTCACCGGGATCAGAAGATCCGGCAACGGCGTCGGCCAGAGAAAGAGTGAGCCGAGCCACGACACCCCGGTCAGATAGGTCCCGCCCAGCCAGGTGAACAACGCAATCGCGATCGCGTAGAACGGCCAGTAACCCGAATAGATACGCGCCACCCGGCGCCGCATGAACGACCAGGCATCGGCCGGCCCCGACGATTCCGGCGTGGTCCAGACCATGATGAACCCGGAAATGACGAAGAAAATATCGACACCGGCGAATCCCGCCGCCCGGCCGAATGCGAACAGCGGCCCCGCGGCCTGCCCGGCCACGCCCAGATGCGCCGACGCGTGATACAGCACGACGAGCAACGCCGCGATGAAGCGCAGTGCCTGTATGTTAACCAGCATGAAGGGATAGTCGTCGCTGCACTGCATGGGCGTCAAGCCCCGGCCGGGGCCCAAAGCCGTCACCATCGCTCACGGCAAACCCGGCTCGAAAATTGTCGCCGGCCCTGCCCGGGTGCTAGGGTTTCAGGAGATCAAACCAACCGAGGCAGCGCCATGTCGATACTGATCCGAAATGGCCGCGTGATCACCGCGGTCGACGATTATCATGCCGATGTGTTCATCGACGACGAAACCGTGTCGGTCATCGGCCGCGAACTGACCATGGAAGCCGACACCGTCATCGACGCTGAAGGCAAGTACGTTTTTCCCGGCGGCCTCGACCCGCACACCCACATGGACATGCCCTTTGGCGGCACGATGTCCGCGGATGACTTCGAAACCGGCACCCGCGCCGCGGCGCACGGCGGCACCACCACGATCATCGACTTCGCCATCCAGACCAAGGGCGAGTCGACCCTTCAGGGGCTCGAAACCTGGCACGCGAAGGCCGACGGCAAAACCGCCATCGACTACGGCTTCCACATGATCGTCACCGACATGGAAGACGAACGCCTGTGGGAGATGAAGCACCTGGCCGACGAAGGCGTGACCTCCTACAAGCTATTCATGGCCTACCCCGGCGTTCTGTATGTCGACGACGGAACGATTTTCCGGGCCATGCGACAGGCCGGAGACGACGGCACCGTGGTCTGCATGCACGCCGAGAACGGCATCGTCATCGACGAAATCGTCAAACGGGCTCTGGCCGAGGGGCATACCGCGCCGAAGTATCACGCACTCACCCGGCCCACTCGCATGGAAGCCGAGGGAACCCACCGGGCCATTGCAATCGCCGAGGTGGCTGACGTCCCGGTTTACATCGTGCACCTGTCCTGCGCCGACGCGCTGGAGCAGGTGACCCTGGCCCGCAATCGCGGCGTTCTGGTATTCGCGGAAACCTGCCCGCAGTATCTGTTCCTGGACTACTCGCACTACGAGCAGAAAGGATTCGAGGGTGCCAAGTACGTGATGACCCCGGCTCTGCGCGAACGTTGGAACCAAGACGAATTATGGCGCGGACTTCGATTCGGCGACCTGCAGTCGATCTCCACCGATCACTGCCCGTTCTGTTTCAAGGAGCAGAAGGAACTCGGCGTGGATGATTTCTCGAAAATCCCCAACGGCGCGCCGGGCGTGGAGAATCGCATGGCGCTGGTCTACAACGGCGGCGTGCACCAGGGCCGGATATCGCTGAACAAATTCGTTGAACTCACTTCGACCGCGGCCGCCAAAACCTTCGGCCTGTTCCCCCGCAAAGGGACCATCGCCGTCGGCTCCGATGCCGACATCGTCGTTTTCGATCCGGCGCGCACCGAGACCATCAGCGTCAAGAACCCCTGCACCCACCACATGCGGGTGGACTACAACGCCTACGAGGGCATCGAGGTGACGGGCTTTCCGGAGTCCGTGATTTCGCGTGGCAAAGTCGTCGTGCAGAACAACGAGTACCTCGGCAAGAAAGGCGACGGTCAGTTCCTCAAGCGCGGACTTTATGGCGGGCTGCGCTGAGGCGAGTTGACGGTACAACACCCGTATCCGGCGCACCCCCGGGAAGGATCACTGACCGGATGGTCGGTTACGGTGAATCCGCCCCCTCCATGGGCTGAGCTCAGCCACAGCTTGCGGAAACGGTCACCTTGCCGCCGGACCGATCAGCGATCTCGTTCCGGAAGTGGGTCCACAGCCGCATCGGGCGACTCACCCGCATCGGCTTCCAGAACCTCGAACTCGCCCAGGCGCACGTGTTCACCACGATAATGTGACTCCGCGACTTTTTCGACCTGCTGCAGAATGCCCAGCACGTTGTCCGGCCCCAGCACATCGCCTTTCATGCCAACGGTACGGTAGGTTTTGACCGATCCGTCGCGGCGCAGCCCGTGCGCGATGGTATTCATTCCCCGCTTACGCCGCGCCTTGATCATCAGGCTGCGGGCGACCGCCTCATCCGAATAAATCTGAGCCTTGTCGAGGAAACGGGCCCAGGCAGCGCGCTGTTGCGCCGGGCTCAGCGTCGCCCAGGCCTCATCCCGCAGGCGCGCGTAATTGACCTGCCCGAATTCGGCAGCCAGCGCGGCCCAGACCCAGCCCTGGATGCGATCGGCGTCTTCGTCCAGCTCATCCAGATGGATCAGCGCGAGGCGGTATTGCGCGGTCTTGCTGCCGAACCGGGCCAGCACTTCGTATTCCTCGAGGGCATCCTCGTATCGACGCTCCTCGTACAGGCGCTCTGCCTCACGCAGGCGTTCCGGCAGGGGCTTGAGCATCATCGCGTCCAGTGACGGTCCGGAAGCGAAAGCCCGCGGAACGGCCAACAGGCCCATGCCGGCCCCGATGCCGACCGCCACCGCAAGCGAAGCCGCACCCAGCACGTCAATCAATCGCGACCGGAAAGACATACTCGAAGTCTAGCAGGCTATTGAAGCACCTTCGGGAAATATAATTCCCGGATTCGCGGTCTGATAGGTTTCCATGCCCGCGGAGTCTGGATTCAACATGAAGAAAATTCATCTCGCCCCCTCCTATCTTGCCGCAGCCCTGGCCTGGGCCAGTCCGGCACTAGCCACACAGCCGATCGAGGCCCTGCTCGAAGAGGCAGTGGCCGGCGACCATCGCAACCCGGTGGACCGGGCCCGTGACGACGCGCGCCATCCGATCGAAACCCTGATGTTTCTCGGCCTCGATCCAGACATGACCGTGGTCGAAGTCTGGCCCAGCAGCGGCTGGTATACGGCCATACTCGCACCGGCCTTGCGACATCAGGGGACGTTTTATGCCGCGGGGTTCGCCATGACGGCGGAACGGACGCCGCAGTGGCGCAAGGACGTACAAACGGATTTTGCGGAAGCCCTGGAGAGCCGACCGGACCGTTACGACCACGTTGTTGTGACAGAGCTTTCCATTCCCGAACGCACCACGATGGCACCACCCGGCAGTGCCGACCTCGTTCTGACCTTTCGCAATGTGCACAACTGGATCAAAGGTGGCTACGCCGACGAGATGTTCCGGGCGATGGCGAGAGCCCTCAAGCCCGGCGGCATACTCGGGGTGGTCGAGCACCGGGCCCTGCCGGGCACGGACATGGAACAGATGAAACAGTCCGGCTACGTCACCGAGCAGTACGTGATTGAACTCGCGGCGCAAGCCGGCCTGCGCCTGGACGCCCGCTCCGAGGTCAACGCCAATCCACGCGACACCCGCAATCACCCCGCCGGCGTGTGGAGTCTGCCCCCGGGCCTGCGCCACTGCCGGTCGATGGACGATGCGGCTCGCAGTGAGGCCTGCCGGTCAGAATACCTGGCCATCGGTGAGTCGGACCGAATGACCCTGCGCTTTCGCAAGAACGAAGCGGGCACAGGCCCTCTCGATCCGTGAATCGAACCCTCGTTCGCAAGGACGAAATCGAGCATTTCTCACGGGCGCCGACTTGCGGGATAATAGGCCCGGCCGCGTGAAGATATCAGCGCCCTGCAAAGTTCCCGCAACAACTTTCGCATAAACGATCAGGCCGATTGCCGGCCCAGAGTTTCACCTGTTCACTCCCCATTCCGCATAAAGCTAGGATTATGAGCACAACAAACGATTCATGGACGCCACCCAGGGTGTGGCAATGGGACGCGGCCACCGGCGGCCGCTTCGCGCACATCAATCGCCCGGAGGCCGGCGCCACCCATGACCGGGAGCTGCCCGTTGGCCGGCATCCCCATCAACTCTATTCCCAGGCGACACCGAACGGCGTAAAAGTCACCGTGATGTTCGAGGAATTGCTCGACAAGGGGTTCGAAGAAGCCGAATACGACGCCTGGCTGATCGATGTGAACAAGGGAGACCAGTTTGGCTCGGGTTTCACCGCCGTCAATCCCAATTCAAAAATTCCGGCCATGGTCGACCGGTCCGTGCAACCCGTCATCCGGGTGTTCGAATCGGGTTCCATCCTGCTGTATCTCGCCGAAAAATTCGGCGCCTTTCTTCCCGCGACTCACGCGGCGCGAACCGAATGTTTGAACTGGCTGTTCTGGCAGAAAGGCAGCGCGCCCTTCCTGGGTGGAGGATTCGGGCATTTCTACGCCTACGCACCGGAACCGATCAAATACAGCATCGACCGATATACATTGGAGGTCAAACGGCAACTCGACGTACTCGACCGCCAATTGGCCGACAACGAATACGTGGCCGGGCCGGAATACAGCATTGCCGACATCGCCATCTGGCCCTGGTACGGCGCGCTGGCGCTCGGACGCCTGTACGATGCGGCCGAGTTCCTGCAGGTCGATTCCTACCCGCAGGTACAACGCTGGGCGAAGCTGGTCAATGGCCGCCCGGCGGTGCAGCGCGGCCGCCGGGTCAACCGCAACTTCGGCGACCCGGACGAGCAGCTGCACGAACGGCATGACGCCAGCGACTTCGACAAGCAGGCCCCCGGCGCCTGATTCCCACCCGACGGCCGCCCCACTCGCGGCCGGTTCATTGAACGGAGATAACAACATGGTAGTGAACACCCGGCCCGGCGCGATGCGCCGGATGCTGCTCGTACTCGCGGCGATTCTGACAGCCAGCCCGGCGCTGGCGACCGAAGTGACGATACAGACGAGCCTGGGAGACTTTCAGGTAGAACTGTTCGACGAGGCCGCGCCCGTGACCGTCAACAATTTCCTGAATTACGTGCGCGGCGGCGACTACACCGGATCCTTCATCCACCGCAGCGTGCCCGGTTTTGTGATTCAGGGCGGCGGCTTTACCTTCGCCGACGGCGCACCGGTCGCAATCCCGACCGATCCGCCGATCACGAACGAGCCCGGCATTTCCAACCTGCGCGGCACCATCGCGATGGCCAAGCAGGCGGGAAACCCCGACAGTGCGACCAGCCAGTGGTTCATCAACCTGGGGGACAACTCCGGGGAACTGGACGATCAGAACGGCGGATTCACGGTCTTCGGCAAGGTTCTGGGCGACGGCATGCAGGTCGTGGACGCCATTGCCGCCCTGCAGATCTGGAATGCCGGCGCGCCGTTCGACGAACTTCCGCTGATTGACTTTCCCGGTGGCAACGCGACGATCGACGAGGAACACCTCGTTTTCGTCGATGTGCAGGAAGACGCCGAATTTTCCATCAACGCCGGTCTCAACGATGCCTGGTTCAACCCTGCGACCAGCGGCCAGGGCTTCTTCATAACCGTTTTTCCGGATCTGGGCCAGGTCTTCCTGGCCTGGTTCACCTACGATGTGACCCGTCCCGGAACCGGCGCCGAAGCACAACTCGGCGAACCGGGCCATCGCTGGCTGACCGCCTTCGGCCCATTTTCCGGCAACCGGGCGGAACTCGACGTGGAAATCACCTCCGGCGGGGTGTTCGATACCAGCGACCCGGTCCCCGCTCAGGAGGCGGACGGAACCGTGGTGCTTGAATTCACCGACTGCGAGACCGGAACCATCGAATACGACCTCCCCTCCATCGACCGCCAGGGCGTGATTCCGATCGAACGCCTGGCCCTGGACAACGTGCCGTTCTGTGAGAGTCTGACCGCGCCCTGATCACAACGCCCCGCAAGAATGGGGTCAGAGCAAGAATGGGGTCAGAGTAAAGGGACAGAGTAAATTCACTCTGTCCCTTTACTCTGACCCCAGCCCTGCTGACCCTTTACTCTGTCCCTTTACTCTGACCCCATTCCTAATTGGTCAATCGTCGTTGTCCATCAGGAACCGGATCTCTCCGTCCAGGCCGGTCATTTCCCAGCGTGATAGCGCGATGGGGATGCTGTCGGTGGCGTTCAGGGCGTCGAAGAATTCGCGCAGGGAGAACGGTTCACCGGCTTCCTCGCGCAGCTTGGACCAGTCGGCCAGGGTGCGTTCGAGCAGGTATTTACCGGTGATGTAGCTGGTGCCGTAACCCGGCTGGCGCAGGTACAGGTGTTGTTCGAAAATCAGCAGGTCGGGCTCGGTCTTCATCCAGCCGCGCGGCGTCCATTCCATGTGGATGCGGCCGGCCTCCTCCATGGTCATCTCGTTGGCATGGGCGTACAGCGAACCCAGCCCACGGGCGGCGCGCTGGGCCATCAGGATCCAGACCAGTTCACGCGATCGTGGGCTGTCGTCGTACAGACCGGCGTGCATGAACATTTCCTCGACCCCGGTTGCCGTGCCTTCATTGCCGCTGTCAAAGATGTTGTACAACAGCGCGTTTTTCCGGATCGGACTCGCATGTGGCGTTGTGTCCATACGCGCCAGTTCAAACCAATGCCAGAAATGCGTGTACAGCGGGGTCGGGTCGTAGTGCGCGGTAATCCAGAAGAAGTGCCGCGTTTCTTCCGGTACGAAACCGCCCAAATGCGACCGCAAGGCCGTTTCGAAATAGGGTTCGACCGTCACGATGTCCTGCTCGTCGAGAAACTCGATGAGGCGGGTCGCGGACCGGTCGGCCAGTGCGGCATATTCGGCCGCGTTCTGTGCGGCTTTCATCGGCGGCAGATTGCGGTTGCGATGCTCCTCCAGTTTCAACGACGACCAGGCCCGGTCCAGCTCGCGCTTGAGCAGGCGAACCTCGTCCTCCCAGGTCAACGGCACCAGGTGCACGTTCTGCTGGTACCAGGTGTAATTCTCCCGGCCGATACCGGACGGTCCGGTCTTCTTCGGCGCTTCCGCTTCCAGCCAGTCGGCCAGTTCGACGGTCGCGGCACGAGCCGCTGCGATCGACTCGGCCAGGGCCGCGTTGTCGTAATCGCGGGTCAGCTCTTCGATGGTGTCCAGGTCCGCCGCCTGGTTGCGGATCACTCGAATGCCGGCGAACCAGAGTTCCCGCGCATTGCCGGTCAGATTGGCCCGCGCCTGACGATACAACGGCGGGATGACGGCGATTTCACGGGACAGCCTGGCCTGCTGATCCGCAGAAAGCGGAAACTCGTAAGTCCAGAATTCGACCACCGCGTGATGGGTCGGACCTTCATGAGCCGGCACGTCACTGCGATCCATCCACACGGTCTTGTAGTACGCGGGATCACGCGCCCACGGGCGCAGCACCCGCCGGTTGAAGTCATAGCCGTTCATTTCGGCACGCACCAGGTGCCAATCGACCTGTTCCGGCACCGACCAGTCTGTGACATCCATCGCCAACAGCCGCCCCCGCAATTCCTCGAACCCGGACCGCCTGGCCGCGAACCGGTCGTCACTGTAATCAGGCGCGCCGTCCAGCACCGGTGGACGCTCGAAGGTGCGCCAGTCCTCGAACAGTTCGACCAGATCCTGATGGGTCTGCGCCCACACTCCATCCGTTATCAGAAACAGACAGATCACGACGGGCAAACGGAGAAGCATTCGGTACATGGTGTCTTTCCCTGGCTTTGAACGCCCGCATCGGGCGGCATTCAATGGTACCGTTCCCGCCCGCAAAAATCCCGGTCGCGCAAAGAAAGCCGTACGTTTCACGCACGTCACGGAATGGAGGCCAGCCGGTGTCCGCGAAAGATTCGCAACGATTGCCGGGTCAATTAGGCGATTCACAAATTCGCCCGGGAGAGATATGAAAGCATCAGATCTCATGGTTCGTTGTTTGGAAGCCGAAGGAATTGAATACATTTTCGGTGTTCCGGGCGAAGAAAACGCCGACTTCATGTTGTCTCTGGAGAAATCGGATTCCATTCAATTCGTTCTAACCCGTCATGAACAGGGAGCGGCGTTCATGACGGAGATTCACGGACGGCTGACCGGCAATCCGGCCGGCTGTCTGGGCACCCTGGGGCCGGGTGCCACCAACCTGATCACCGGCGTCGCGAACTCCAACATGGACCGCGCGCCGATGCTGGTGTTGACCGGCCAGGGTTCCACGCAACGCCTGCACAAGGAATCGCACCAGATCATGGACGTGGTGGGCATGTTCGAACCGGTCACGAAATGGGCCACCACCGTTTACCATCCGGAAACCCTGCCCGAAATCGTGCGCAAGGCCGTTCGGCTGGCGCGCACGGAGAAGCCCGGAGCCGTTCACATCGAGTTGCCCGAAGATGTGGCGAAGATTCCTGTCGACGCGCAGCCCCTGGACCCGCGCCGCTTTCGCCGCGCGGTGCCGGACGACAAAGTGGTCGATCGGGCGTTCGACATGATACGCAAGGCCCGGCGCCCGGTGATCATCGCCGGAAACGGCACCATTCGGCGTCGTGCTTCCAAACAGCTCAGACTCTTCTGCGAAGCCACCGGGATTGGCGTGCTGAGCACCTTCATGGCCAAGGGCGCGGTGGACATGGATTCGGACACCTGCCTGTACACCATCGGGCTGGGCTCCAAGGATCTGCCGACACTGGCCATCGACGAGGCAGACCTGGTCATTACACTGGGTTTCGACATGGTCGAATACCACCCCCAATTGTGGAACCCCGACCGCGACAAGACCATCATTCATGCGGATTTCCTGCCAGCGGAGATCGATGCCCACTACCACCCCCAGGTGGAACTGGTCGGCGATCTGGCCCATACCCTGTGGATGCTCAATGCCCGCGTGGAAGCGTCGAAGCTGCCGGCTTTTGATCTCGAGTCACAGAAAAATCTGCGGCAGCGCATGAGCGAGGAACTCGAAGCGCATGCCGGTGACGACGGAGAGGGTCCCATCCGTCCCCAGAAGATGCTGTGGGACGTACGCCAGATCATGGGTCCGGACGACATCCTGCTTTCCGACGTCGGCGCGCACAAGATGTGGATCGCCCGTCACTACCACTGCCACGAGCCCAACACCTGCCTGATCCCCAACGGTTTCTGTTCCATGGGCTTCGCCCTGCCCGGCGCCATTGCAGCCAGCCTCGTCCATCCGGAACGCCGCATCCTCGGCATCGCCGGAGATGGCGGCTTCCTGATGAACGTCCAGGAAATGGAGACTGCGCGGCGGCTCGACAGCAATCTCGTGATGCTGGTCTGGGTCGATGGCGGTTACGGGCTGATCGAATGGAAGCAGGAAGGTGAATTCGGCCGTCATACACAACTGTCGTTCGGCAATCCGGACTGGCTGAAACTGGCCGAATCCTTCGGCTGGATCGGCCATGCGGTGGACAACGCGGCCGATTTCCGGCCGGTGCTGGAAGCCGCATTCGATGAACCCGGCCCGAGCCTGGTCGTGGCGCCGGTGGACTACCGTGAGAACATGCTGCTGACGCGCCGCCTGGGCGAGATCATTCAGCCGGGCATGGCGGGCGGATGAACGGCCACACGCCGCTCGAGGTCGTTTCCCCCTATACCGGCGCGGTCATTGGCACCGTGGCCCGGTCCGGCGCGGCCGAGGTGGAGCAGGCGCTCACCGAATCCTTCGCCATTTTCCGTAACCGGGACCGTTGGCTGCCAGTGCATCAGCGGGTCGACGTGTTGACCCGGCTCGCCGGCCTGATGGAAGACCGGCTGGAAGAGCTCGCCCGTCTCGCCGCATCGGAAGGCGGCAAGCCCCTGATCGACTCCCGCGTCGAGGCGGCACGCGCCGCGGACGGCGTACGCCTGGCGGTGGAGACCATCCGCAGCGAGGCCGGACATACGATCCCCATCGCCGGCACGGCCGCCGGAGCGAAGCGCCTTGCCTTCACGCAGAAGGAGCCCGTGGGCGTGGTGGTCGCCGTCAGCGCCTTCAACCATCCCCTGAACCTCATCGTCCACCAGGTTGCCGCCGCCGTCGCGGCTGGCTGCTCGGTCATCGTCAAACCCGCCGAGGACACGCCCCTGTCCGCATTCCGGTTCGTCGAACTCATGGCCCAGGCGGGGTTGCCCGAAGGCTGGTGCCGATTTCTGATACCCACCGATCTCGAACTGGCGGAAGCACTGGTGACCGATTCGCGGGTTGGCTTTTTCAGCTTCATCGGCAGCGCGAAAATCGGCTGGATGCTGCGTTCACGCCTGGCCCCGGGTACGCGCTGCGCCCTGGAGCATGGCGGCGCTGCGCCGCTGATCGTTGCCGGCGATGCCGACCTCGACCTCGCCGTCCCTGCCATCCTGAAAGGCGGTTTCTATCACGCCGGCCAGGTCTGCGTGTCGGTGCAGCGCGTCTTTGCCCATCACTCGATTGCCGAAGAACTTGCGAATCGGCTGGCCGCGGGCGCGAGTGAACTGACGGTCGGTGATCCGCTCGATGAGCGCACCGACGTGGGACCGCTGATTCGGCCCGCGGAACTCGAGCGGGTCAGTATTTGGGTGGACGACGCGACCCAGGCCGGCGCCCGGCGTGTGTCGGGCGGAGAGGACCTGGGGCACAACTGCTACGCACCGACCGTGCTGGTCGATCCGCCCGCCGATGCCCGGGTATCGCGCGAGGAAATATTTGGCCCGGTGGTGTGCGTGTATCCGTTCGATGATCTCGATCACGCCATCGAACGGGCCAACGACCTGCCGGTCGCATTCCAGGCCGCGGTCTTCACCCGGAGTGTGGACACCGCGCTCCGTGTGTATCGACGCATCGACGCCAGCGCGGTCATGGTCAACGACCACACGGCATTCCGGGTAGACGGCATGCCGTTTGCCGGACTGCGCCAGTCGGGCTACGGCGTCGGCGGCATTCCCTACACCATCGAAGACATGCAGATCGAGAAGATGGCGGTGATTCACTCCCCTGAGCTCTGAGCCCGTTCCATCGCTACCGGGAGCGTCACGGCCACCACGAACCTGAGGACAAATACCATGGCTGAAGTCGGATCCTTACTGCTGACAATGCTCGAAGTGCTTGCGGCATTGTTCATTTTCGCGCTGGGGCTGGCGGCCGCATCCGTGCTGGTGATGTACATCGTCGACCGATCGCAGACCCAGTCCACCATCCGGCGCAACTACCCGGTCGTCGGCCGCGCGCGTTACTTCTTCGAACACCTGGGCGAGTTCTTCCGGCAATACTTTTTTGCCATGGACCGCGAGGAAATGCCCTTCAACCGCGCACAGCGGTCCTGGGCTTATCGAGCGGCGAAGAACGTCGACAACACGGTCGCGTTCGGCTCCACCCGTGATCTTCGACCCGAGGGCACGGTGATGTTCGTCAACTGTGCCTTCCCGACACTGGACGAGGACGCCGTACCGCCGTCGCCGGTCAAGTACGGTCCGTATTGCGAAACTCCTTACACGACCGCGTCGTTCTTCAACATTTCCGGCATGAGCTTCGGCGCGATTTCCACACCCGCGGTATGCGCGCTGTCGCGCGGAGCGCAGGCCTCCGGCATCTGGATGAATACCGGAGAGGGCGGACTGTCGCCCTATCACCTCGAGGGCGGCTGCGACGTCGTGTTCCAGATCGGCACGGCCAAGTACGGCGTGCGCGACGCGAACGGGCAACTGGATGACGATCGACTGCGCGAAATCGCAGCGCACGAAAACGTCCGCATGTTCGAACTGAAGCTCAGCCAGGGCGCGAAGCCAGGCAAAGGCGGCATACTGCCGGGCGCGAAGGTGACCGAAGAGATCGCCGGAATTCGCGGAATACCGGTGGGCGAGGATTCGATCAGTCCCAACCGGCACCCGGAAATCGACAGCGTCGAAGACCTGCTCGACATGATCGCGCATGTCCGCCGCGTGACCGGCAAACCCACCGGGTTCAAAGCGGTCATCGGCGCTTACGGCTGGCTGGAAAACCTGTTCGCCGAGATCAACCGGCGCGGCATCGAATCGGCGCCGGACTTCATCGTCGTGGACAGCGGCGACGGCGGCACCGGTGCGGCACCGATGCCGTTAATGGACGACGTGGGCCTGCCCATCAAGGAAAGCCTGCCCCTGGTGAGCGACCTGCTGATCCGTCATCGCCTGGACGACCGTATCCGGCTCGGGTGTTCCGGCAAGCGCATCAATCCAACCGAGGTGGCCTGGGCACTGTGCATCGGGGCCGATTTCGTGGTCTCGGCTCGCGGCTTCATGTTCGCGCTGGGATGCATCCAGGCGCTGCAGTGCAACAGGAACACCTGCCCGACCGGCATCACCACCCACAATCGAAAACTGCAGCACGGGCTGGATCCGGCGGACAAGTCCGTACGAGTCGCAAACTATGCCCGAAACATGGTGAAGGAAGTGGGTGTCATCGCGCATTCCTGTGGCGTACCGGAACCCCGCCTGTTGCGCCGCTACCACGCGCGAGTGGTCTGCAAAGACGGCTTCACCCAGGCTCTGGACGACCTCTATCCCCTGCCGGAACCCACAATCGTCGCCACCGGCACCTAGATCGCCGCGACGGCACCCGCCAGGGTGCCGGTTGCTCCTTCCCCCGAAAGCTGCAAAGCTGATCCACGGGCTGACCATCCGACAGCAGGGGGATTCAAGGCGCATGAGCAACCAGGCGGATCGAACACCCGGCGCCCGTTCGCTGCACTCGTTTACCATTGCCACAGCGGGTTCGGCAGGTATTGCGGACACCCTGTCCAACACCTTCGCCCTGTTGCACGATCTCGGACGCGCGTGCGGCCTCGAATATGTGCACACCCCACTGAATTTCGCCCGTTCGGTCACCCACTCGCAACTGCGGGCGCAACGCTGGCTGGCCGTTCAGGCGTATCTGCATTGCGGAACCCTGAGGCCCTTTCAATCACGACTGAGAACCGCCCACCGGCACCGGCCAGCCGCCACACCGAAGACCGCGTGTCCCATCAATACCTTTCTCGGACTGAACGACTTCGCTCCTTCGATCGACGATCCGGCCTTGCCCCGGCGCCGCGCGGTCGACGTTGACATAGCCGACCTGTTTCGCGCGAGTCGCCCGCGCTCACTGAGCGACTTTCGACGCGCCCTGTACGAGCGTGCCGACATCGGCGATACACCCGTGCCGTTGTGAATGCCTGCCTATTGGCGTAGCGAGCAATATCAGCTCAATCCCACTCTCCCATCGCGTAGAGCTGGAACATCTCTTTGATAATTGGAGCACGTCCGGGATCATGCGGCTTGTGATCCATACTACCTGTATTGAGGTATCCGATTAGAGCACGATACGTACAGTTTCCTTTCCGCCTACTGTTTCGCGTGCTGATCGTTACTTTCTCACTGGTGACTCGTGAGTGGTGTTCAGCGAACATTTCGTCAATATCCATATGCAGTTCTCCAAGACCACTCCTGTCATAGTTTGCGTACACAAACCGAACATCTAGGCCTTTTCGCATCAATTTACGAATAACAGTGTCATCACCTTTGTTTCAGCTGATACGATCCCAGCAAAGGCAAACAATGCCTTAAAATAGCCACGGCTTACATATTGGAGAAGTTATTTAAACTTTGGTCGGTCTATACGGTATTGGACCGTACCATCATCGGAGATTAATAGATCGTCGCCCTCTTTGAAGCCAGAGTGCTTCTCGGAAATGATGCCGTCAGTACAAAACCCCTTAAGGGTTATCGGCTCTATTGGAGCAGTTCACGCTTAGCAAAACGGGGGTTTCTTTTCTTTGATAGCCGATGTTGAATTGAAGCTTGGATCGTCCCACGACGTGATACGCATATCGGTCAAAAGTCGTTGGTCCATCAAACAAATCGGGGACAACTGTCAGGCGGTGACGTTGTGAACGCTTGCCTTGCAACGTGCCAATCAGCCTGCCGTCTGCACCTGGATTTATTTCGCGCACAATTTCTTGCAAGTCTCGCGATGTTGACATTACTACTTTCACTGAAAACCGTAATTGTTCCTGCAATTTCGGCGGGGAATACAGCACAGCCAATCGAGCATTTCTGGACCACTTCAGCACTTTCGAATGTCGACCACATATACTGACAAAGGCGACTAATCATTCCTTGGCAAATACGAATACGGACATGTCGAGAATGCGATCGGCGCACCGCGAGCGAATCGACTACTGTCCTGTAATTCACCAACACGAACCCATGCACTCCATGAGGACTACCCACTGAGTGCAAGCACCAAGATTTCCATCACTATTTGACGTGAATCATGGGTTACTCATACTTTACTGGTTTTTCCATACTTACACTTGTTCATCCTAATGAACTATTAGTTACTAGATTCGATTCTGCGACTGCTCGTTAGTTGACAATAACGCCCGTACGAGTAGAAGATTATTATTACCAATTGGGGACTGATGGATTATTCCGTCTCGATGGGAAGGGACTCTAGCCCTGTTAATTTATCGGCTTTCAGTAATATGGCTGAAGGCGATAATCGCGCCATTGCAGACAAATAAATGATTAAAGTTCAAAATTCGTCCACCATCCATTTCCTGGTGACGATTGGACTGCTGGTTTCTGCAACTAAGACTGCTGCACAGGACCCATGCAATGTCTCGATGTCGTCTATTCCGACAACTATCGAACTGGGTGACTCAGTTAACTTCAGCGTCTTTGCTGAGAATTGCGGTGCTTCCACATCGAACGATGCTGGAATAAACATATCGTTTCCACAACTAAATCAGTCTGGTGACCTTTCAAGGGTCTCCTATAATTCGAGCAATCTCCCGTCGGAAGCCAAGTGTGATGCTGGCAGCACTTTATGCCTGTTTTTGCGGCCAGGGACTGGTGGTCAGTTGCCCACTACACTTTATGTAGCCTACGAAAGGTACACAAGCAGTTGGGGTGCAGGTTCCAGCCGAAACATCAACCTCTCCGTAACGCCACGGTCTCTCGGTACTTTCACGATTCAATATCGTGCTTACATGAATTCGCCTTCGGGATATTTGGGTGAGCCAACCAACGGAAGCCAAGATCAACAAAATTGGTGGGTGATGCAGAAATCCTTAACTGTTGTGCAACCAAAACCGGATTTGATTGCAACGATAGATGCAAAACTTGAGCCTTGGGAGTGGGGGGAATCGGTAGGTTTTGATCTGGAAGTCTCGAACATAGGTAGCGGTACTGCGGGATCTTCGACAGCACACCTAGTATTGTCGAACGACAATACGATTGGCGATGGTGATGACATCCTGATCGATTCATTTAGTGTCGCTGCAGGCAGTTGGGCGTTGTCATATCCGCATACTTTGCCAACTAGTGCCCCTGCGGGTTTTCCGGAGAATGGAGATGTCTATTTTGGGCTAATCGCTGATGCAACCGACACTGTCGATGAAGAAAACGAGGGAAACAATACTGACTCCGACAGGGTGACGATGAGCACTCCTGTCGAAGATCCGGACTTGACGGCTTTTTTGCAGACGGTAGGAAGTGAGTGGAACTGGGGTGAAAACGTTGGTTTCAGTGTTGAAATATTCAATGGTGGCGGGCCGGCCGGCGCATCCACAGCCCGCCTTGTCATGTCAAATGACTCAACTATCGGCGATGCAGATGACTATTTCCTGCATTCATTTAATGTTCCTGCGGGCACATTGGCGATTTCTCATCCTGAACTCTTACCCGCCACTCCACCAGCTGGATTCCCGGAAAACGGAACAGTCTGGTTTGGCTTAATCGCAGATTTCAATGACAACTTGGTCGAATCCAATGAAGGGAACAACACCAATTTTGACGTGGTGACAATGAGCGCAAGAATTGTTGAAAATGGAACGACTGTAATTACTCACGGTTACCAACTAACAGGTTCATTCCCAGGTTGGGTTGAAGACATGGCTGACGCAATTGTGGCTCGAGCTGGGGCGGGCTCCATTTGGATGTATATCAAGAACTCCAACGAATTTGTGCTGCAGTCGGAATTTGGTGGTGGTGGTGGTGAAACTGTTCTTCTTTTCGATTGGGCGGATGAGAGCAACAACGACTGGTGGGGTTTCTCTGAAGCAGCAGGTGATTCGTTGTTTACTGCGCTCATATCTGGCGCGGCAGACGGAGACTTTTCCCTCGACAACTTGCACTTTATCGGTCACAGCCGCGGAGTCGTCGTAAATAGTGAGGCTGCTGAGAGATTACTGCACTACGAATTCGTGACGCAGATTGATCAATTTACAGCACTTGATCCGCACTGGGATGGTGTTGGGGCAATCGCCGAAGACGATGATGTGAACCAATATACCTATCCTAGTCGCCCAGTGGTTGGATGGCTTGGAACGGATTTTGTCGACAATTATCACAGTGAAGATAATGAATGCGGTAATCTCGATGGTGCGCCCTTTGATGGAGCCTACAATTTTGATCTTTCCGGACGAGAGGTAGGCCACTCAGCTGTGCACGAGTGGTACAGAGCTACGATAGACCTCGATTGGTCAATCTCTGTCCCACTTTGCAATCCCGACACGTCGCTCTGGTACGATCAGCCTGAGCCCGGCTGCTTCGCAGAAGCCAGGTCCCGCAATGTCAGCGGTTACTACCATTCTAGAATTGGTTCAGGGCACACTGAGTTCTGTCCCCAAACTGAAAAGTTAGAGGTCAAGTTCAATCCTGAATTCGAGGGAATATTAAACGGCGATTTCGATAGAGGCCCCTGGGGTGCGTACACCATCGTTTATGGAGTTCCAGGTTGGGGCGCAAACGGAGGCGGTGGTGATGGCGATATTGAGAACGGTGCACTAAAACTCAGTGATAATGAAACCTACCTTGCCCACAATCCCTTATTCGTTCCAGAGACCGCGCAGTGGATTCAGTATCGCGCGCGTGTGAGTCACGAAGATTTGGACGACACCTTTGAGGCTAGGATAAATGGCGTCTCCATGCCTTGTGAAAACCTCTCGTTAGCATCCGAAACGGCCGAGTGGAAATACTGCCTGATTGACGCTACTGGTTACCAAGGGCAGATAATTCAGTTGGGGTTTTATCTAATTGAAGGTGGTGATTCGTTAGACGCAGTTGTGTGGGTTGATGATGTGCAGTTCTTCCTAGATCCAACCGAATCTGGTACCCCTCCAGATGCTCCAACAAACCTGGAAGCCGTAGCTTTGTCCGCAAGTTCAATTGAAGTCAATTGGCAAGATAATTCGATTGACGAGCACTCTTTCAAAATCGAACGCAGAATGGGCGCGGGACCTTGGGCAGAGATTCAGGTAACCGGACCCACTGTTGAAAGCTTTACCGATACGGGACTTGCGTCATCAACAGCCTATGAGTATCGCGCTCGTGCATCAAACGAAATTGGTGACTCTCCTTACAGCAACACTGACAGCGCAACTACTCAAGCGCCGCCGCCAATGCCTCCGAGCGCGCCCGACGGCTTGATCGCCTTTGCGGCTTCAAATACTCAGATTGGGCTATTTTGGTCCGACAATTCCGAAGATGAGGAAGGGTTCAAAATTGAACGAAAAGCAGCGGGTGGGGCATGGTCAGAAGTCGGTGTCAATTCTGCCAATGACAATACTTTTACAGATTCTGGCTTGCCCGACTCAAGTACTTTTGATTACCGAGTGCGAGCCTGGAACGGAATTGGTAATTCCGCCTACACCAACGAAGATTCGGCAACAACTGACGGACTTCCGTTGTCGGCACCGAACGCACCTTCTTCGCTCAACGCCATAGCCGTTTCAAGTAATCGAATTAATGTCACTTGGATAGATAATTCAAACAATGAAGTTTATTTCAAGTTGGAGCGTCGAGTCGGCGGCAGCAATTGGTTGCTCATTGCCACATTACCGGCGGATGAATATTCTTATGCTGACGAAGGGTTAACGTCTTCCACGACCTATGAATATCGGTTGCGGGCGTGGAATTCCGAAGGATATTCAGATCATAGCAATGTCGATTCAGCCACGACGCTTGCCCCCCCGCCATCACCTCCAAATGCCCCGTCCACCCTTAACGCAAGTGCTGCGTCAGCTAATGAGATTCTTCTGGACTGGGTGGACAATTCTGATAACGAGGACTTATTCAAGATAGAACGGCAATCAGGCGGTAATGGCTGGTCCCAACTTATCACTGTGCCTGCCAACGAAACTACCTACTTCGACGTAGGTTTGTCGTCCTCTACAACCTACGAGTACCGCATTCGTGCATGGAATCCAGCGGGTCATTCCGGATACAGTAACGAAGCTTCCGACACGACTGCTGATTCTCCGTCCACTCCAAAAATTCCTCGAGGAATTGACGCGTCTTTTGATGTCTATGCGGACAAAATTCAGATTACCTGGGATGACGTATCAGGCGAAGACTACTACGAGGTTTATCGGTGTACAGACACATCACTTGGGAGCTGTGGAGCCCCAATTTCCAGTTCAGCTGGAAATGTTACAACTCATGACGATTTCGGCGCAGAAATTGATGTGACCTATTACTACAGGGTCAAAGCTTGTCTCTCAGACACTACTTGCAGTGATTTGAGCGAATACGACGCAGGTCGGCGTAATTCAGTGTGCTTGCCTTTGACTCTGGAGCACACAGGATTGGGTTCTGATCCAGTAGCGACTCCAAGCGGTTCCACTGGTTGTGCGCCAAGCGGCTATCATGCCGGTGAACTTATTAATCTGACAGCTACGCCCAACAGCGGATGGGGTGTGGGAAGTTGGAACGGCACCAACAACGACGGAAGTACGTCGACCATTAATCAGATTACGATGCCGACAAGTGCACATACTGTATCGGTGCACTATGTTCAACACGGTACAGGTGAAGTCTTATTTAGCGATGGGTTTGAGTTTTTCGACTCAACGCCAGCAGCAACCGTCCAGTGGTTTACAACCGCTGAAGTATTGGATGACTCAATTGGTGATTACACCCTTACGCAAAATAACGCACTGAACACGGTTTACCCAGTATTGGTTGACGGACTCCACGTTGCTCGCTTCGATGGATCAGGCACTGATAATGGCTCGGTTAACAAATCCACCCCCCCAAATGGCGACAATCCTTACCTGTATCGCTCAGGGACGCTCTTGGGTGGCGATGACGGTACGGTTGCCTTCTGGATGAAAGTCACAGAGGACCGAAGTACGGGCTACGGCTTATTTTACGAACGCTCCACTAGCTGGGGCCACCTACAAGTTGCACGATGGTCTGGTGACTTAATGACCGTCAAATATGGAATTGATGACGTAAACACAGCACAGGCGACGGTGACAGGAGTGGATTCTTGGACCCACATTGCTGCAGTTCATGTAGATGACTCGCTTCGCTTTTACGTGAATGGAGAACTTGTTGCTTCAGGATCTGCCGGCTCACCGGGAAGTGCCTTCGCAACTGTAATAGGGTGTACACGAAATGGGAGCACATATTTCGTAGGAGATATGCATGACTACAGGGTCTGGGTGGGCACTGTCTTGACGGCTCAGCAAATTGAAGATGTTTACAATGAAAAGGCCTCTATCCTTCAGAACCAATAGAAGTCTAGAATGCCCCGGATATTATGTGCACTACCAAGCATCAAATCGAACCCGCCCATGAGTCTTGCGCCATTCAATGGCCATCTGTTCGTCCAAGGCATCCATACTTAGGTTCAATGCATTCGCAACAGCAACACGGTGCTTGCGATACAAAATCATCTGTCCATTCTCCCAGTTTCGCCAAATTGATGAATCAACACCGATCGCCCACGCGGCCTGTTTGATCGCCCAGCCCATTTCCCGCCGCTTAGCCAAGAGATGCTCTGGGAGTGTTCTGGGCTTCGGGTATGGATCATGACCTAGGAGTCGAAAAACTGCCGGCATGACCGCAAAAGGAGACTGTGTACGGCCCTTTTCCCAGTTAGAAAAAGTCCACGTGTTGACTTCAAGCAGATCCGCCACCTCACTTTGAAATAGCCCCATTTACAGTCTCTTTTTTCGAATGCGGTCTCCTACGGAGATCGGCTCAAAGTCGTATGGCTTTGGAATCAATGACTTAATTGAAACGCGAGTGTATTGTAAAAAGGCAACGCAACCCTGCTGCTGCGTCTCCATCCCGGACCCGGGTATCACCATGAAATCGGGCAGATTCGGCAAATGGTTGATCACGCGGACCCGGGCAGACGCGATGCGACCTTGCGTTTACTTTACGACCGCTACTGGGCGCATCGGGAACGATCCGGGCGGACGCCGCCATCGCCCGAGGGGATCCGGATCGTGCTGCACGTACGGCGCGGAGACCGTTCCATCGTCGAACTCCCCGACCGGAAACTCATACTCCACGGAAACCGGGTATACGAGGATGAAGTGGCGTATCAAAACGAAATCGTCAGACTCGAACCCGATTTCCGGCATACCCAAACACGGCACTACGTGAATGTGCTGCGGGAAATCACCGCGGCGCTCGGCACCGCGCCCGCTTCACTCACCGTGCTGTCAGACGGCCATGGACGAACGCTGTTCGCACTGATTGATGCCGTGGCCCGGGGCCTGGTTCAGATCAGCCGTTCCGAACGGCATCACCTGCGGCGTCTGGCAACGCAATGGCGAGACGAGATGCAATCGCTTCCATGGCAGGGTCCGGTGAACCGGATCATCGGAGAATCCGTTGCGGACACCTTGCGCAGTATCGATGCCCTGGCCACCGCGGATCTCGTCATTCACGACGCCGGTGGTTTCTCCCGCGTGGTGCATCGGCTTTACCGACACCGCTCCGACACCCTGATCCTGGACTCCAGGCACTTCAATGCCGCCAGCAGAAGCCATTTGCGGGAATGGATCGAGCGCCGACGAAACCAGGCGGCGCGAGCCGATTCCCGCACGGCCCCGCTCACTTCTGCGCCACGGTAAACGGCACTTCAATGATCGCGCCGGGCATCTGCCGCATCCAGCGATGCGTGCGCCCGGCCGGCGCCGATTCAACGGGCGTTTTCCGGCTTCAGGTGCCGGTCGAAAAAGCGGACCATTCGATTGAAAGCGAAACGGGCTTCCGACAGTGAATCGACATCCCAGGCATGCGAGACCCCCGGCAAGCTGACGAGTTCGAATGACTTGCCCTGGTCGATCATCCGCTCCGCCAGTGCCAATGAATCGGCATAAAACACCACGTCGTCCGCGGTGCCATGAATGATCATCAAGGGGTCCTGCAATCCCTGGCTGTGATAATAGGCGGACTGCGCCCGGTAGCGATCGCCGTAATCTCCCACCGCATCACCCATCACCCACATCTGTTCGGGAAACGCGTGCCACACGTTCGATGCGGGCGCGCCGGCAATGCCTGCGGCGTACAGCCCGGGTTTCTTGAACAGGGACATCAGGGTCATCAGGCCGCCGTAACTCGAACCCCAGATGCCAACCCGGTCCGGATCGGCCAGACCTTCATCGACCAGGTGGCGCAAACCGCTTTCCAGGTCGTCGATGTCAATGCCACCGTAGCCGGACAACAGGCCCTGCCGGAAGGACTTGCCCTGTCCCCAGCTCCCACGGACGTTGACATTGAGCAGCAGGTAACCGCGCGCCACCAGCACCTGATCCAGGCCCCAGGTCGGGTGAGAGGTCCGCCCGCCCCACTGGTTGCGCACGGTATCGGCGTAGACCGAACCCACGATCAGCGGATAACGGTGGCCCGGCGTGTAGTTCGCAGGCAGACTCAGGCGCGCGACAAGCGGGGTGCCGTCCACGTGACTTGCAAATTCGATGTAACGCACCTGCGCCCACCTGTGCGTGTCAAAAGTCTGCAGGGGAGAGTGGGTCACCGGCACCGCTGCGCCCGGCTGCCGCGTCGCCAGCAGATACAGGTCGGGAGGCCTCGTGTCGCTGGAATGGCGGACGACGGCGCGGCCGAAACCGGGCGCGTACACCGCGTCGTGGGTTCCCGGCCGCTGGCTGAGATTTTCGATGTCACCGCCATCGAACGGTACGCGGTAGAGCTGGCGATCGGCCACGTGATCTTTGTTGGCCGCAAAGTAGATCGAGCCGCCGTCCGCGTCGACTTCGAATGACGACACCTCCCATTCTCCACCGGTCAGCCGGCGCAGTTCGCCAGTCGGTTCGGCCTGGTGGTAGAGGTGATACCTGCCGCCCCGGTCACTGAGAATGACGAGCCCCCGGTCGCCGGGCGCCCAGGCGGCCGACCAGGCCGGGTTGAGCTGACGCGGCTCGAGAAAACGGTAATGCAGCGTAGCCTCGCCGGTCTGCGCCCTATAGGTACGTACATTGCGCTCCTCCAGCAGGAAACTGCTGCTGTCCACCAGCAGCCGGTCCCCGGCATGCGACCAGGCGATACCGTATACCGGGTGGAGGGCCGGATGCTCCAGCCACAGCGCGTCGTTCGGTTCCTGCGCATCGACGATGCCGATCCGTCGCCGCGTGGTTTCTTCTCCCGGCAGCGGCCGGGAAACCCGGTGGACCCGGTGCTCTCCTTCCGCGTAGAAGTGGATGTCCCGGACCGGCACGCGGCGTTTATCGGCCAGAACCACCGCGATGCGGTCGCCGTCGGGCGACCACCGGTAGCGTTCCACCGCCACCTTGCCGGATTCCGTGTACACCAAGCGGTGCGCGGCGCGCGCATCGTCGCTGTCCAGGACCCAAAGGTCTCCGCTGCGGACGAAAGCGAACCGATCGTCGCCCGGAGCGGGCCGCAGGCTATGTTCCCGTTCTTCGGATGACATGAGCCGGTTGCTTTGGCCGCTGGCCGCAGCGACGGTCCAGAGGTCTCCTTCGAACACGAATGCCAACTGGTCACCTGACGCCAGCCACGCGACTTCCGTCACTCCGCGCGCGGTTTCTGATCGCGCGTTGGCGCCCCCGAGGTCGGTCAACCGGCGCAGGGAGTCGCGCCCTGCATCGTACAGCCAGACATCACGAAACGGGTAGCCGCCATCGTTCCACAGGAACGCGACATGGCGCCCGTCCGGCGACCACACCGCCGCTTCAGGCGAGGTGCCAATGACTTGCGGCAACGAGTAGAACCCGTCGATGGACATTTCGGGCGGGGCCGCCCGTACCCCAGGCGGGCACACGAACAGCAGGATCAGAAGAATCAGAGGGAGATTCAGAACTCCTCGAATCAAAACAGAACGCATATCAGTCACTGCTCCGGTGTTGGGTTACCAGGGCGGCTCAGTCGCAAGGATCTTCCACCGTGTAGGTGAACCGCTCCCCCGTCAGGCCCGGGGTCGAATCCGGCGCGACCCGCTTGCGGCTCTGCTGCTCGTAGGCATACGCGATGGCGATCAGGGTTGCTTCGCTGAACGGCCGCCCCAGGAACTCGATGGAAATCGGCAGTCCCTCGCTCGTGACTCCGGCCGGCACGACGATCGCAGGCAGCCCGGATACCGAACTGACGGGATTGTCACGCGGTCCCCGGTCCGAGGTACCGAGCGGCGGAGCCGCCAGCGACTTGAACGGATAGACCAGCGCATCCAGGCGGTGGCGGTCCATCAGATCGACGATGAGCCGCCGCACCGTGGCGCGATTGGCCAGCCGGGCGTGATAGTTGCGATTGAGATCGGGGCCCGGCAACTCCAGCACGCGTTCAAACAGGGGTTTGAGCGCCTGCAGGTACTCACCGGACCGGACCAGGTCCTCGAACGAGGCCACCGGCGTGTCCGGACCGCGCGCGGTCAGCCAGGCATCGAAGGTGGCGCGGATTTCCGGCACGCTGGCGCGTGCGTCGGGAAAGAAGTCGATCACATCCAGGCCGAGTGACAGACCATCGACCAGCATGGCGCCGGACCCGGGCATGACGTTGACCTCGGAATCAGCAGGTCCGCGCAGAGTCTGAATTTCGGTTTCGATCAGCGTATTGATTTCCCTGAATTCATCACCTTCGCGAAACAGGTCGCGGAGCACGCCGATCCGCGCCCCGGCCAGGGCGTTGGTATCCAGGGCGGCCAGGTAGTCCACACCGTCCAGCCGGCCCAGGGACTGCCAGGTGAACAGATCGGCCGCGTCGAATCCCCGCATCACCTGCAACATCAGCGCCGCATCCCGCACGGTTTTCGCCATCGGTCCAACCCGATCCTGGGTGTAGGAAATCGCCATGACGCCAGCCCGGCTCACCAGGCCCTCCGACGGAGCGATGCCGACCAGGCTGTTGTTGCTGGACGGACTCCGGACCGACGCACCCGACTCCGTGCCGAGCGCGACGGTCGCGAAGCCGACGTTTACGGCCACACCCGAGCCCGCACTGGAACCTCCGGGATTCCGCTCGAGGTCATACGGGTTGAGGGTTTGACCGCCCAGTGAGCTCAGGCCTTCGGCACCCATGTTGAACTCGTCGAGATTGGTTTTGGCCAGGATGATCGCGCCGGCAGCACGCAGCTTCGCCACCACCGTGGCGTCGTCCGAAGGAAAGGTTCCCGCCAGCGCGATGTTGCCGCCAGCCGAGGGAATATCGGCGACGTCGATCGTGTCCTTGATGACCACGGGAATTCCGTGCAGGGGGCCGCGCAGTCCGCGTTCCTCGCGTTCGATGTCGAGTGCGCGGGCAATTTCCAGGGCCCGGGGAGGGACTTCGATGATGGCGCGCAGACGAGGCCCGGCATCGTCGTAAGTCTCGATCCGCGCCAGGTAGAGCTCGACCAGACGTTCGTACGTCAAAGCGCCCGCCGCCACCGCGGCCTGGATGTCGTCAATCCCCGCTTCACGCAGGTCGAAGACCCGTTCGCCAGCCTGCAGCGGAGCGAAAAGGCCGGCCCATAACAGCACACATGCCATCAGGCCGTGCAGACCGGAAAGCCGGCGAACCCTGGCGGGCTTCATCAATCGCGAAGTGTTCATGGTTCAGTCCAGTTCGCTGCGAAACACGTGGCCGCCCTTCACCACCAGGCGAATGTCGCGCAGGGCTTTGATGTCCGCGGTGGGATCTGCGGCCACCGCGACGATGTCCGCATACTTGCCTGGCCCGATCGAACCGAGTTCGGCGTCGGCACCGAGCATGCGCGCCGGCTCGATCGTCGCCGACTGCAGGGCCTGCAGCGGCGTCATTCCCGCTGCCACGTAGTATTGCGCCTCGCGGGCCGTTGCCGTCGTTCCGTCGTTGGGCTCCGACGGGAGCTGGTCGGTTCCCAGCGCGATGTTCACACCTTCCGCGATCGCTGTTTCGAGCGCCTCCCAGTGCTGCCGCCCGACCGATTCCAGCCGCTCCAGGTACCAGTCGGGTGATCCGATTTTCTCGAAGAACGGCCGCGTGCCAGGCTGGCTGACGACAATGGTGGGCACCAGCCAGGTGCCATTTCGCCTCATCGCCCGCAATACGGGGCGATCGAGAAAATAGCCGTGCTCGATGCTGTCGACTCCGGCATCGACCGCGATCCGGGTCGCGCCGGGCGAACCGGAATGGGCCGCCACGCGCGCGCCGAAGCGGTGAGCGGCGTCGACCACGGCACGAATCTCATCCGGCGTCATCAGCGCTTCGGCGATCGATCCGCCCTCGGTCGCTACCCCGCCCGAAATCATGATCTTGACCCACGAGGCTCCGGCACTGATTTCACGCCGCGCGGCCCGCGTAAGCTCCCACGGCCCGTCGTTGTGGGTTTGCCCGGCCACGGATCCATGCCCACCGGTGATCACCAGCGCTTCGCCTGCGCTGAAAATACGGGGACCGACCGCCTGTCCCGCCGCGATCGCCTTGCTCAAAGCCAGATCCTCATGCCCCGGCGCCCGCGGCGGCCAGGAATTGCCCGGTGAACGAATGGTGGTCACACCCGCGTGCAGAATTTCCCGGGCATAGGCGGCCATGCGCAGGGCCAACTCGGCCTCGGTCTCGTTGGCCAGTTCGGCGGACATCTTCCCGGGCAGTTTCAGTCCCAGGTGAACGTGCATGTTCATCAGGCCCGGGATCAGCCAGGTGCCCGTGGCGTCCAGAATCTCCACATCGTCCGGGAGAACTGCCTGCGCTCCGGATTCAACGGAAACAATGCGATCGCCCTGGACCACGACCACGGCATCGCGTGTGATCTCGCCGCGCACGACATCCACGACATGTCCGCCGACGATGGCCAGGCGATCAAGCGCCCGGGCTTCGCCCACAACAAGCAACAGCATCAGGGAAAGCAGATACTGCCGTGGGATGGCGGGTTTGTGGGCGTATCTGAAGATGGCGACACCTCCGGTTGGAAGGAAGTCTGTGCAGTATATGAGCAGGGGCGCACCGATACCACGCGCGTCGAAGGGCTTGCGCCCCACGGCGAATACCGCGGGGTTTTAGCGTGACCGAATGGTCGCTCCGTGTTGCGACGTTCCGTCCATACTGCTACTTTGTATTCATTTTCACGCGATTGTGATCACTCTAGCTTCTTTTCCTCGACGACCGTGAACCCGGAGCCCCTCGCAACCATGAGTCCCAATCCGACCTGCCGCACGAATCCTCCGCCACCCGTCACTCGCACCGCCGTTTCGCGCAGCGCCTCACCGCGGCGAGTTCTGACCTTTTTCGTCCTGGTCTTGCTGGCCCCGGTTTTCCTGACTCCGAACAGTGTCTCGATCGCGATCCAGCCGCTGCTTGCCGCGGAGCGCGCAGAGCCGCCCAACGGGCAGGAGCCAATCGATTCGTTCGAACTCGACCTGGGCCCGCAGGGGCCCGGGCAGAACCGACGGCTGTATGGCCACGCCACGCTGGAAGCCGACGCGCAGGCGACCACCGGACAATACGGAACCTGGCGCCTCAGTTACCAGGTCGGACATCTCGGCATCGACGATGGCGCGCGGTTGTTCCTGCTGTTCAATGCCGTGGCCGACTGGGGCCGATTTCAGTGGACGGACCCTGAAGCACCGAATTACGTTAGCGTGGAAACCATGGGCCAGGCGCACATCAGCGTAAGTCAGGACAACCGGCATGCGGGGCCACGGCCATACTGGGGAGGACTGATCTTCACGGTACGCGAAGGCAACCTGGTTGCGGGCGATCGGGTCAACATCATTCTGGGCGACCGCTCGGCCGGAAGTCCCGGCGCCCGAGCGCCCACCGTCAAACCCCACCAGAGCCAGGAATTCCGCTTTGCGGTCGATCCACTGAATGCCAACATGCCGGTCCGCGTGTTGGAATCGCCGCGCATGGAAGTGCTCGCCGACGAGGCAGCCCGGCTGCAACTGCTCTGGCCGTCCGAGGCGGAAGCCGGAGGCACCACCTGGCTGCTGGTGAAGGTCAAGGACAAGTGGGGCAACCCGGCGACCTCATTCACCGGTACGGTCGCGCTGTCGGCGAACGGGATTGGCGGACTTCCTGAAACCTACACATTCCGCACCCAGGATCGCGGTTACCGGCGTTTCGACGATCTGGCGCTTCCCCCGGAGGAAACACGGATCACCGTCCACGGCCGCACCCTGGATGCCCCGGCACTGAAGGCCGAATCCAATCTCCTGGTAACCCGAACCACCCCGGAATTCAATCTCTATTGCGGTGATCTGCACGGTCAGCACATTCGCGGTTCCTCGAACCTGGCACAGTATGCGGGCTACGCCCGCGGCTTTGCCGGAATCGATTTCATGTCCTGGGCGGTCAACGACTTTCACATCACCTCGGCCACCTGGGATGCCATCCAGGCCACCAGCCGGCATTTCGACGAAGCCGGGCGTTTCGTGGTGTTTCCGGGCTACGAATGGTCCGGCACCACCGGCCGCGGCGGTGATCACAACGTGATTTACCTCGAAGAAGACCAACCCTTGTTCCGCAGCGCCTATGTAGAGCCCGACCTGCGCGGTTACGATCCGGCCGACGATCGCTACACGGTGACCGACCTGATCGCCAGCGTGGACCGGGACAAGACCTTCCTGATGCCCCACATCGGTGGCCGCCGGGCCAACCTCGAATATCACGACGCGAACCTCATGCCGGTGATCGAAATGTACTCCAATCACGGCCAGTTCGAATGGTTTCTGCGCGAGGCCCTGGAACGCGGACTCAAAGTCGGATTCACCGCCAGCAGTGACGACGTCTACGGCAAACTGGGCGATTCCATTCCCGGCGACGGCCTGTTCTCGGTGCACGGCGGGTTGACCTGCGTATTCGCCAGAAACCTGACCCGCGAGGCCATCTGGGAGGCATTTCTGGCACGACGCGTCTACGCCACGACCGGTGAACGCATCCAGTTGCGTTTCACCGCGGGCGAGCACTGGATGGGCCAGGAACTCACAGCGCGGGAGGCACCCCGTTTCACCGTCGAGACCAGTGGCACGGCTGGAATCGAGCAAATCGAATTCTTCCGCGGCACCGAGCGAATCGGCATCTTCAGGCCCGACCGCCCGGCATCGGATTACCGGGTAGTCTGGCGCGGCGCCGCATCGCGGGAGCGGGGCCGGGTCACCAACTGGAGCGGTGAAATCCGCGGGCCGGCGGCAAAACTCGACGACATCCGGCCCTGGCGACTGGACTACCCCACCGAAACGGTCCGGCACGATGACGAGGCCATCCACATCGCGACCGTGACGTCCGGAGACGAGGACGGAGTGGTTTTCACGGCAGACGCCACAACGGGTGCGGCCATCGACATTCGATTGCGGATGCGGTCCCGGGGACAGTTCGACACGTCGTCCGAAGGCGATGACCGCGTCGAAGTAACCGTGCCGCTCGATGAAATCACACCGGAAGCGACTGTGTTTCAGGCCGGCGGCGTCGATCGGGAAGTGGCGGTCAGCCGTGTAGGCCGGGATTATCCCGGCCATGTCCGGCACGAATGGACCGACCCGCATCCGCCCGGCGGCACCCACGCCTACTGGGTCCGCGTACAGCAGGAAGATGGTGCGACCGCCTGGTCGAGTCCGATTTTTGTCACCCGCTGAACGATCACGTTCCCTTTGTGCTGGAACCCGGCGTCAACAATCCTGCGCTGCGGGACAAGAAGGTATAGCCCTGAGTCCCGAGACTAGGCAGGATAGCCGTCCACACACCTAAGACCCGGGTAACCTTTATGTCGCAAGACCTTCCCACGGATATTCGCAAGATTCTCGTCGCCAACCGCGGCGAGATCGCCATTCGCGTACTGCGCGCGGCGGCCGAACTCGGCATCCGCACGGTCAGCATTTTCACGCACGAAGACCGCTTTTCATCGCATCGCTACAAAGCCGATGAAGCCTACCAGGTGGGCGAAGACGACGACCCGCTCAAACCCTATCTCGACATCGAGGCCATCATCGAAGTGGCCAAACTGCACGATGTGGACGCCATCCACCCTGGCTACGGATTCCTGTCGGAAAACGTGGATTTCGCGCGGCGCTGCGGTGAAGAGGGCATCAGGTTCGTCGGTCCGACCCCGGAAGTCATGGCGCGGCTGGGCGACAAGGTGCGCGCCAAGCAGGCCGCGACCGAGGCCGGGCTGCCCGTTATCGAAGACAGCCGGGAGCCCCTGGAATCCATCGACGTGGCACGCAGCGAGGCGGAGCGGATCGGTTATCCGGTCATGCTCAAAGCCGCCGCCGGCGGCGGTGGCCGCGGCATGCGGGTCGTTCGCTCGGATGCGGATCTGAAGGGTGCGTGGTCCGACGCGCGCAGCGAGGCCGGCAAGGCCTTCGGCGACGACACCATGTTCCTGGAAAAGTACATCGATTCGCCCAAGCACATCGAGGTGCAGATTCTGGGCGACACCCACGGCAACCTGGTCCACCTGTACGAGCGCGACTGCTCGGTCCAGCGCCGCTTCCAGAAAGTGGTGGAGGTGGCCCCCAGCACCGGGCTCAAGGACACAACCCGCCAGGCCCTGTTCGATCACGCGCTGGCGCTGGCGCGGCACGTGGGCTACACCAACGCGGGCACCGTGGAGTTCCTGGTCGACCGCGACGAGAACATCTACTTCATCGAGGTCAATCCGCGCATCCAGGTCGAGCACACCGTCACCGAAGAAGTGACCGGCATCGACATCGTGCGCAGCCAGATCCAGGTCGCGCGCGGTTGCCGGCTCAGCGACCCCGAAATCGGCATCGGCGCGCAGGAAGAGATTTCCTGCGTCGGTTACGCGGTGCAGTGCCGCATCACCACCGAGGACCCTGAAAACCGCTTCCAACCCGATTACGGCACGCTCATCGCCTACCGCAGCCCTGGCGGCTTTGGCATCCGGCTGGACATGGGTGTGGCCTACGCGGGCGCCCAGGTTTCACCGTTCTTCGATTCTCTGCTGGTCAAACTCACCTCCCAGGGACGCACCCTGAAGGGTGCAATTCAGCGCGGACACCGGGCTTTGCGGGAATTCCGGGTGCGCGGCGTCAAGACCAACATCGGATTCCTCGAGAACGTGCTGCAACACCCGGTTTTCGAATCCGGCGAGGCCACGGTCACGTTCATCGACGAGCATCCCGAGTTGTTCGAGATTTCCCAGCGCTTCGACCGCGCCACCAAGACCCTGCGTTATCTGGGCAACCTGATCGTCAACGGCAACCCGGATGTCAGCGACGCCATCCCCGACCGCACCTTCCGCAAGCCGGCCATCCCGCCGGTCAAGCGGCTGCAGGGTTATCCGCCCGGCACCAAGAACCTGCTGGACGAGAAAGGCCCGGAAGGACTGTGCCAATGGGTCAAGGAACAGAAGCACATTCTGTACACCGACACCACGTTCCGCGATGCCCACCAGTCCCTGCTGGCCACCCGGGTACGCACCCGCGACATGCTGGCCGTGGCGGAAGGTTTCGCCAAGGCGCACCCGCAGGTGTTTTCGATGGAGATGTGGGGTGGCGCGACCTTCGACGTCGCCATGCGCTTCCTGCACGAGAGTCCCTGGCGGCGTTTGCAGGAATTGCGCGAAGCCATGCCCAATATCCTGTTCCAGATGCTGTTCCGCGGCTCCAACGCGGTCGGTTACAAGGCCTACCCGGACAATCTCATCGCGAAGTTCATCGAGGAGTCCTGGAACAACGGCATCGACGTGTTCCGGATTTTCGATTCACTGAACTGGATCGAAGGCATGAAGCGTTCCATCCAGGTGGTGCGTGAGCGCACCGGCGGCATTGCCGAAGCGACAATCTGCTACACCGGGGACGTTCTCAACACCGATCCCGGCTATCGCTACAACCTGCAGTACTACCTCGACATGGCCCGGCGCCTGGAAGACGAAGGGGCGCACATGCTGGCGCTCAAGGACATGGCCGGTCTGCTCAAGCCCTATGCCGCCGAGATGCTGATTCCGGCCTTGAAGAAAGCGGTCGACATTCCGGTTCACCTGCACACCCACGACACCTCGTCGATGCAGCCCGCCACCCTGCTCAAAGCGATCGAAAACGACGTCGACATCGTCGATGTCTGCCTGGCCTCGATGTCCGGCCTGACCTCGCAGGTGAACATGAACTCGATGGTTGCGGTGCTGAAGGGTCACGAACGCGAACAGGCGTTCGACCTGGATTCGCTGAACGACTACGCCAACTACTGGGAAGCGACGCGGGAGTACTACTACCCGTTCGAGTCGGGCCTCAAATCGGGCACGGCGGAAGTCTACGACCACGAAATACCCGGCGGCCAGTACTCCAACCTGCGCCCGCAGGCCGTTTCACTGGGGCTTGGGCACCGTTTCGAACAGATCAAGAAGAATTACGCGATCGTCAACCGCATGTTCGGCGACATCGTCAAGGTCACACCTTCCTCCAAAGTGGTCGGCGACATGGCGCTGTTCATGACCGCCAACGGCCTGACCGAACAGGACGTGATGGAACAGGGCGAGCGACTGGCGTTTCCGGATTCCGTCGTCGACCTGTTCAGCGGAAAACTCGGTCAGATGGACGGCGGATTTCCGGCCGAATTGTCCCGGCTGGTGCTCAAGGGCAAGGATGCGCCCACCGAACCGCCCGGCGCCAGCCTGCCACCCGTGGACTTCGACCGCGAATTCGCCGAGTTTCAAAAGGAATTCGACGACGATACCGACATGCTGGACTTTCTCAGCTACAAGATGTATCCGCAGGTTTTCAAAGACTTTTACCAGCACCAGCAGGAGTTTGGTGAAATCGACTACCTGCCGACACCGGCATTTTTCTACGGCCTGCCGCCGGGCGAGGAAATCCTCGTCAAGCTGCAACAGGGAAAGACCATTTCCATCCGTTTCATATACCGTTCCAAGCCCGATGAAAACGGTAACTGCCGGGTCACTTTCGAGCTCAACGGGCAGACCCGAACCGTGCTGATCGCGGACGCTTCGGCGGTGCGCAAGACAGCCGTCCACCGCAAGGCGGTCGAAGACAACGAGGTCGGCTCACCATTGATGGGAAGACTGGCCTCCGTGCAGGTGAGCGCCGGTGACACGGTGGAGAAAGACCAGCCGCTGTTCGTCATCGAGGCGATGAAGATGGAAACCACGATCGCGGCCCACCGCGACGGTGAAATCAAGGCCGTACACCTCGAACCCGGCACTTTGGTCGAGCAAGGCGACCTGGTGGTGGAACTCGTCTGAAATCGGGTTGAACCGGTCCGGGTCCGGGCTGACGGCGAGCGGAATGTGCGGTGCAGCGCAGGCCAGCAGAAGAAAGAACGGTTCCGTACCCGATTGTCGAATGAACGTCACCGCTTCACGGGTGAACCGTGCCGTCAACGCGGCCCGGGTAACGCATGATTTCTCTCCGGGTGGTGGCGGACTTCAGGGCGAAGCCGCACGGCCCAGGGGCAATTGGTTTAGCTCTGAATTATCCGGACGTGAACGCCTCCGCGCCGACCAGGACCAAGCCCAGGACCACCACCGCGAACACCAGCCAGACCCAGCCAGCCTGCCCGGCCCGCCATTGGCGTTTCAGTGCCTCCCACTCCGAGATACGGTCGACGTCGCGCAACAACGGCGCGACCCAGTTTTCCAGCTCCCCTTCCGGGTAGATTCGCGCCCCCTTCGCCCCCGGGCCCTGTAGCGGAACACGAAAGCCACGATACAGAATCGCGCGACCGGTCCAGACGAGGTCCGACGGCGCTGCGGCGAGATCCCGGCCGTCGTGCAGCCGGAAGTGCAATCGGCGCCCGTCGGAACCCAGGCGCAGGGCCAGCGCCCGCCCCGCCTGGTGGGACGCGAACAGCGCGATCGACACGAAAGCCACTCCGAGGCCCACGAATTTGGTGAATTCACCCTGCAGCAAGTCATCTGCGCCGGGGACCGAATCCGTCAGCGACCGGGTCATGAACCAGAGCGCTGCCAACACGGTGACCATCAGTACCGCCGCCGAAACACCCGACCATTTCAGCCAAACGAGGGAACGCTCGAAGCGCGGCTCCCGGGGCAGCCAGTGAACCCCTCGAACCTCCGGGGCCGACTCGGGCGCGGCTTCCACGTCCAGGGCAACCGGCGCCGGCGTGAGCCGCTGGCCTTTCGGAGTCGCGGCGACGGCCGCTGCGATCATCAGGGCCGCGCACAGAACCACCGCCACCAGTGACCATGTACTCAAACGCAGGTAGCGGGCCCGGCCAGCACGCAGATCATCCATCGCCGCAGTGAAATCGCCATCGCCGAAAAATCCGACGTGCCGAGTCAGGGCGTCAACACGAAACACGCGGAAAGTGTCGAGATCGGTCACGAGGATCTGCCCGTCGATCGCCGCCACATCGGTCGCGAACAGACTGCCGGGCAGATCGATTCGTCCGGTCGCGCCACGCTCCGGATCGAAGGTCACAAGGTCCGCGCGGCCATCGGAAAACTCCGAAGCCTGGGTCACCCAGAGCTGCCCGCCGGGCCCGGCGGCGAGCATCATCGGAAAATGCCGCGCCTCGCGCATCCAGGCATGTACGGCGCCATGCTCCCGGCCGGTCTTCCAGCCGCCTTCACCGTCGGCGACCAGTTCCACGATGCGCCGGTGGTCCGTATCGGCAATCCACAGTGTTCCGCCCGGGCCGGCCGCGAGGTCGTTCGGTCCCGCCAGGGTCCCCGGCGGCAGCAGAGAAACGACCGCTCCGGATCGGTTCCAGCCCAGGACATCGTCGCCCCGGGCGTCCGTGAGGATGAAGTCCGCCGGCGATGGTTTCAGCGCGGGATCCGCCAGCACCTTGAACTGACGCTCCGGCCTGGCACTGCGTGGAATCGGCAGGGTCTCACAAACCGAATCTCCCGCGGGCTCGACCCATTGGCAAACGCGAATCGCCGCCGGGCGCTGGGTGGCCACGAGCAACCGCCCGTCGGGCAATACCCGCAAGTCGATGGGATCACTGTCGACTCCCAGGGCCTGGAGGGGAATGCGGTCGAGCAACGCGCCGGTCGAATCCAATCGGTACAGGCTGCCTGCGGCATGCACGTAAACCACTTCGCCACCCGCAGCGATATGGGTGGGCCCAACCGATGCGGCCGCCATCTCGCTGCTGCGGAATCGCCCTCCGAGACTCAGCAGCAGCAACACCAGGAACAATACAGCCAGAGTTCGCGCAACCGGGTGTTTGTTATCCATGCTTCATTGTCGCACGGATGGAAACCGACCCGGTCATTACCGGGTCGACGTGACCGGAATCAGCGTGTGAAGGCCCGCGTGATTTTGCTGCGCAGATGCGCGTACAGCATCAGCAAGGTGGGAACGTGGCGCGCAATCGCGAAGCCCCGAATGGGTTGGGGCCTGTTCGGCGCCACCGGCAAGCCGGCGTAGTCCTCGTTGGCAATCGCCCTGGCCAACTCCGCACCCAGGACGGTGTTGACCGACAAGCCACGACCGTTGCAGGCCTGGATCGCCAGCGCACTGTCACCGAGGTCATACACCCGTGGGAGCAGATCACTGTTGAGCCACGCCCGGCCGGGCCATAGAAACTCGATTTCGACATCCGAACAGTGGGGAAAATGCTGGCGCACGCGCGTTCGCGCCTCGTATTCCAATACGCGACGGCTGCGCGGGATGGCGAAATCGGGAAAAGCCGCGATCAACCTGCGCTCGGCATCGAACCGGCCGGTGAACACATACGGCTGCTTGTCCGTGAACGAAGCACCGTTTTCGAGCATTGGGTAGCGGTTCGTATCGAGTGTCCGCGTCGCGTATTCGATCACATCCAGCGGCATGACCACGCCGCGCATGCCCGGGTGCAGTTGTCCGTTGCCACCATTCGCGGCCAGCACGAGTTGACGCGCCGTCACCGGCCCATCAGCGGTGTTCAGGCGCCAGGTTCCACCTTGCCGTTCCAGTGAATGGACCGGGTTGTTTTCAAAGATCGCCACCCCTTTTTCGATGGCCACACGGGCCAGCCCGCGGGCGAAGGCCAATGGGTTGAGCGTGCCGCCGTCGGCAAGCACCAAAGCGCCACAATACCGATCCGTTCCCAGCGTGCGGGCCGTCTCCTCCTGGTCGGCGTAGCGGGCGCCAAAACCCCTGGCCTGCCACTGTCGCACCCGGGTCCGGAGACTTTCGGCGACCCGTTCGTTGTGCGCCGGTGTCCAAAATCCGTTCTGCGCCGCCTCGCACTCCAGGCCGTATTCGGAAATGAGATCGAAGCAGTAGGCCGCCGAACCGCCAATCATGCGGACCAGGGCTTCACCGCGATCCGGACCCGCCTCGCCTTCAACCTGATCGGGTGTGTGGCGGATGAAATCAGGCGCGATCAGTCCGCCACTGCGGCCGGTCGCCCCGCCGCCGATGTCCCCGGCTTCCAGCACGACCACCGATATGCCGGCAGTGGCCAGGTGCAACGCGGTCGAAAGGCCGGCGATTCCGGCGCCGATGACCGCGACCTTGGCCTCGGCCTCCCCTTCCAGCCTCGAGGTTTCAGGGCCAGGAGGGGCGGTATGGTCCCAAAGCACATTCTCGCGGGCATCGTCAGCGTGTCTGCCAACCGTCACGGGTTCGGGTAATCCTTGCAAGTACCGGGTGGAGCGAATGAAGACATGGTGTATTTCATCGATTGGCAGGCGATCCCGACAGGGTCTTATTCAATGGGAAGTTTGCTGAGATTGCGGACCAGCGTCTGCAGCAGGATCACCAGGCGCATCATGTCCTTTTCTTCCAGCCCTTCCACGGCCCGCTTGAGCTGCCGGCTGCCGAGTTGCATCACCCGCTCGGACAACTCACGGCCCGAATGGGTGAGGTACACATCGGTGATGCGATTGTCCGTCTTGTTCAGGCTGTGCTCGACCCACCCTTCGCGCCGCATGCGCTCCAGTGCCCGGCTCGCGGTCGAACGCTTGAGCAGCGCCAGGGTTGAAAGATCCTTGATACTGATCGGGCTGCGACGCATCAAAACCGTGAGCAGACGATAAGTCGCCCGGTCGAGGCCGTATTTGGCGATGGCCTTGTCCAGGTCTTCGTGGAATTTGAAGTCCGCGTGCGCGATCAGGTAGAAGGGCGAACTGAACAGATCGAAGTCGGCTTTCGCCGGGTCCAGATGCCGGGGCAGTTCCCTGTTTTTTGTCTCAGCCATTTTTGGGGAGCTCCTTAACTTGGTGGCGTCATTGTGCACGGAGCACGCGTTCTGATGAAAGCTCTCGACCCACGATCAACCGGCATCACCGGCACTCAGACCTTTGCCGCTCCGGCCCGACTTTCGGCCAGGGAGCGTCGCGACAGGAAGACGAAAGCGATACACAGAAACAGCGCGACCGGCGTATTCATGATCATCGGCAGTGACATTTCCCGGCTGCCGACGATGGTAACGGCGATGTAAATGGCCGTGCCTTCCTGGCGGATCATGTGCTCGATGCCGATCGCGACCCGCTCTTTGGGAACCAGCGCGAACACCGTCGTGAGGGTCAAGGCCACCGCCAGGTTCGCCAGGTTCATGCCCAGGGTAACTCCGAACAGGCTGCTGAAATGCTCACGCAAGACCGGAATCTGGTCGACCAGGATGAATCCGAACGCCACAACCAGCACCCCGGTGCCGAGAATCTTGACTGCGCCCTTGATACGCAGCGCCAGATCATTCCGGTAAGTGCGCAACAGCAAACCCAACGAGGCCGGAATCAGGGTGATGCTGAACACCTTCCATACGAAATCGATCAACGGCACCGAAACCTGTGCCTCGACCCCGATGAAATGCTGGATGGCAAAGTGCGCGTAGAACGGCACCACCACGATGTACACCATGCTGACGAGGATGCTGAGTGACAACGACAGGGCCAGGTCACCCTCGGCCAGATCCGTCATCAGGTTCGACAGCATTCCGCCCGGACAGGTTGCCAGCAGAATGAAACCAACCGCCAGCTCCGGCGTGGGCGCGAAAAACGACACGAACACCAATCCGATCAGCGGCGGAACCACCAGCATGCTGCCGATCCCCACGTAAAGCGCGCGCCGGTTGGCCGCGATGCGCCGGAAATCATCAACCGTGAGGCTGAGGCCCATCGAAAACATGATAGTCCACAGAGACGCCGGCAGCAGGATATCGTCGATCAGGGTCATGGTTCAGTTTCCTTGCCGGCAGGCGCCAGCATCGCGGGCGGGTTTCCAAGCCGCGGGCAGGCCCGGCACTTCAGTCATCGCCGGGCGCCAGCGCCAGGGTGCAGGCTCCGTTGCGGCGAATCGTCCCGATACCCGCCTGAAATGCCTCGAAATCCTCGTCCACGACGCGCGCGCATACATTGGCGCGAATCAGCCCGAAGGGCATCAACAGGCGTCCGCCCGGACCGTAAAACAGTCCGATGTCGAAAAAATTTCCGGGCGGCAGGCCGATGATCGACGAGGCCGGCATCGAAGCCAGCACGATGTCGCCGGCCTGTGGAAACGATGTGGCGTTCTCCTCGGGTATCACGTCGGCGGCCAGCGACTCTGGCAGGACCGCGGCCGGCAACGGGACGGATAATTCCGGCCCGGTCCAGATCGCGTGCATGGCCTCGAAGGCGTGTCTTCCGGCCGCGAGTTGTTCGAGAAAACGGGCGGACCGCGGCGCCTGTTCATTCAGCAGACGGCAACGCGCCGAAAGACCCGAAACCGATTCGGTGAACCGGATGAATTGCATACCTTCTTCTCCCTTGATGAGGCGCGCATCGACTGCCGTTCGCGCCTTGTCTGCCTTTATTACCAGGCTTATTTGTAGCGAACGCCACCCTTGATAACTGCGTAAACGCGGCGCAGTGCTTCGAGATCCGCCAACGGGTTTCCGGAGACCACGATCACGTCCGCCAGTTTACCTTCTTCGACCGTTCCCAGCTGATCCGCCATGCCCAGGGCCTCGGCGCCGTTGCGCGTGGCGGCGATCACGGCATCCATGGGGGTCAGGCCCTCTTCCACCATCTGCTGATACTCGGTGGCATTGGGATCTTCCTGCTGAAAATTCAGGAACGAAGGCGTATCCGTACCGAGCGACAGCTTCGCGCCGGCGCGAATGAAGCGTCGCATATTTTCATGCGAAACAGCACGGCGTTTTTGCACCATGTCGTACGAGGGACCGGAAATCCCGAATGTGTCGCCTCCGTCGGAACGGCCTTCCAGGGTGGCGCGGTCACTCTTGTAGATCGGCAAACCGGACTGGTCCGGGTGCTTGCGGTTGAACAGCATCTTGTCGCGGTAGCGCATTAGCAGGCGATACTCTTTCGGCTCCATCGACATGATGAACAAGGTCTCGTTGAACTGGTGGGGATCCTCGAAATTCTCCGCGCCGGTCACCATGACCCGCAACAGGGTATCGACGATGACGTTCTTGTCAACGTAGCCCTGAATCACATCCTCGTCGATCAGCACGTGGCCATAGAACGGGTGCTCGAGGGTATCGATATCGAAGTCCAGCATGCGGCGCAGACCCGGATTGTGCGGACCGGCGTGCACGTCGATGATCTTTCCGTGCGCGTGCGCCTTGTCGATGATGTAGCGCAGTTCCTCGTCTGAGAAATCATTTTCGCCGTCGTATTCCTCGTCCGACATGTACAGCTTCCAGTAGTTGTACTCGGGACCGAGGTATTTGTCCGTGCCTTCTTCAATGTCGTACAGAACGTTGTATGCGAATTCATCACGCAGCCATTCCACGGCATCTTCCGGCGTGTTGTTTTCTTCGATGTAGTGCTCGAAGTGCTGACGGCTCATGAACAAGGCGCCACCCAGGAAAATCCGCGGACCCGCCAGCTCTCCGCTGTCGATTCGCTTTTTAACCGGCAAAATACGCGCCGAGGGACCGCTCGTCTGACGCATGCTGGTCACACCCTGCATCAAATACACCCAGGCGCGGTGGGGCATGCGTGCGAATGTCTCCTCCCAACGGGCACGCAGCACGTCCAGCGGCAGGTCGGCGGTGGGCGCCGGGTACAGCGGGTTGAGCTGGATGTGCTGGTTGGAGTTGATGATGCCGGGCATGATGGTCATGCCCTCGGCATCGATGACCTGCGCGCCGTCCGGAATGTCCACGGACTCGCTGGGGCCGACCCGGGTGATGCGCTCACCCTCGATGATAACGGTATGACCGAGCTTCGGCGGCGCCCCGGTGGCATCGATAACGGTACCACCCACGATAGCGATGGGATGCTGCGGCACGAACGGGGGCTCCTGCGGGCCCAGGATGCGCATCAGGCTCTCCTCGTCCACTTCCGCGAGTAACGGAACCCACGCGAACAGCAGTACCGCGAGTACGCTCAGGGACAGGTACGGGCGGCAACGATGGCCAGTTTTCATCTGCAGTCTCCTCATTCGGTTTGAACGGCGTGCCATTCCGCGCATCAGCGGATTTTGCGGCCGTTGGCGATCACGTGACGCACGTCACGCAGGTTCTGTATGTCGTCCAGGGGATCAGCGCCGACGATCAGAATGTCGGCCAGTTTGCCGTCCTCCACGGTGCCCAGCTTGTCGGGAAGGCCGAGGATGTCCGCGCCCACCCGGGTCGCCGCGGCCAGCACTTCTTCATCACTCATGCCGGCATCCTTGAGAAACCCGAGCTCTCGATGATAGGAGCCTGGATAGCGCCGTTCGTTTTCGAACGGAATATCCGTACCCACGCCGATGGGCACACCGGCTTCGTGCGCTTCCCTCACCATTTGAATGTGTTGCTCGTGATTGGTTGGAAAACGCCGCGAGTGGGTATGGAAGAACCCGCCTCCGGAAATACCCGCTGTTGGGTAGCCGGTGGTCAGCACGTTGTAAAACGCGGTGATCGTGGGAACGAAGGCCGTACCGTTATCCGCCATCACATCAATAATGTCGGAGTCGAGTTTCAGAGGGTGTTCAATGGTGTCGATACCGGCTTCCGACGCCCAGGCTGTATATTTGCCAAAGGAGTCCACCGCGACCCGGAATCCGTGCATGTGCGCCTCGTCGGCGGCCGCCTGCACCTCTTCGCGGGTATACGGCGCGGTGATCTTGATCCAGTCGGCGTGCATGCGAAGCTGTTCACGTACCGCCAGGCGCCAGTCCCAGGGGCCATTCGCCACCCGCTTGCGCGCGCCGTCCTCCAGGCTCTTGGGTCGCCCGGTCGCCGTGGAGGTGATTTCGTTGCCGTGACCACCGCGGGAACTGATCATGCGCCCGCTCCACAACACCCGGGGGCCGTCGATCATGCCCCGGTGCACGGCTTCCTTGATGCGCAGGGCGACGTCGTCGCTGGTTCCGACATCACGCACCGCAGTGATTCCGGCATCGATGAGCTGTTTGGCCAGCAGGGTGCCACGAATGGCGGCGGCCGCGGCCGAGTCCCGGTAGCGGCCGAAATCATCACCACGTTGCTGGGTGAAATGGATGTGCAGGTCGATCAGGCCCGGCACCACGAACAGACCGCCGGCATCCACTTCCGCATCGACCCGGTCCGGCATCGGAACCTCGTCCCGCGCGCCGGCCGCGACAATGTGTGTGCCACGTATGACGACCCGCGAATCCGGCACCGGCTTCCCGCCGGTACCGTCGATCAGGGTGCCGCCGTCAATAACCAGCACCGGATCCTGCGAGTCATCCCGCGGCGGCAGCGGAACCCGCCGCGTATCGTCGGTGGTTCGCCATCCCTCGGGCAGTTCGGCGGCGGCGAGCATCAGCGGACAGACCAGCCAAACCATGGCCAGCGCCGCGACCGCGCCTATCCGTCTCCAGGATGAAAGTCTCCGTGATTGAGTCATGTGACTTCTCCGATCTGAACAATGATGGGGATGGCGGCGCTCGACACCGGGATCAGAATGTGAAACCCAGGCTTACGCCGTAGGTACGCGGCTCCGCGTAAACGATGCGTCCCGGCAGGAAAGTCGAACCGGCGCCGAAGGAACTCGCCTTGTACAACTCGTCGGTGAGGTTACGCACCCAGGCCGAGAATTCCCAGCGCTCGTCGGTGGACTTCACCCCGGCCCGCAGTCCCAGGAGGCCATAACCGTCCTGAAACTCGGCCGGGTTGTTGGCCAGCGCCAGCTCGACCTTGCTGCGGTAGCTGTAATCCACCTCGACGAAAGGCAGCACCGAGCCCACCGGATTGGCGGCCTGGTAACTGGCGATCAGCGAAGAGGAAAACTTCGGCGTTTGCACCGGCGTATCGCCGTCGAATTCACCACTGGTGATTTCAGCGTCCATCAGGTTCATGCCGGCCCGGACCGAGAATTCCTCGGTCGGGAACCAGGATGCTTCTGCTTCCACGCCGTAGACGCGGGCGTCACCGGCATTGGCCAGAACGATCAGGCGAATACCTTCGCGGGTAACGGCCGTGGTGGCCTGCATGTCCTCCCAGTCGTAGTAATAGGCCGCCGCGTTGAACACCAGCGAGTTGTTGGCCAGGGTCGATTTCAGGCCAAATTCATACGACGTCAGCTTCTCCGACTCGAACGGCGCCAATTGTGGGATCGAAAATGCAATTGTGGCCGGAAAACCCGGGCCCTTGAAACCGCGGCTGACGGAAGCGTACAGCAGCAGGTCGTCATTCGGCCGAAAATCCACGCCGACCTTGCCGGTCGTTTCGTTGACACTGACTTTGTCATTGAAAAACGGGATGGGTACCGGAGCACCGGTACCTGTCACATGGCCGCCGTAAGTGAACTCGCGCTCCTCATCCGTGTAGCGCAAGCCGCCAATCAGGGTCCAGCGCTCATCAAGCTGGTATTCCGCCTGACCGAACAGGGCGATGTCCCGCGTTTCCTGCAGGAACGTCGAATCGAACAGGCCCGAAAACGATGCATGGTCGCGGAAATTGAACAGGACGTCGTCGAAGATTTCGTCTTCGCTGTAGTACGCGCCCAGCACCCAGCTCAATGGGCTGTCACCGGTATTGGAAGCCAGCCGCAATTCCTGGGTGAACAGGTCGATGTCCTGGGCCCGGAATGTGTCACTGACGATAAACGGCGAACCGTTGTCGCCGCCGACTTCGCGCTCGAATTCCCGGTAGCCGGTGACCGAAGTCAGAAGGACCGAACCCAGGTCCCAGGTCATGGTGTTGTTGAAACCGTAGGAATCCACCCGGTCCCGATTGCCGAAGGAGAAACTGGCGAAAACTTCCCGCGGCCCGGTATCGGGATCCGAAATGAGTTCACGCTCACCGGTGACGGGATCGCCACCAACCGAAGAGCGCCAGATCGCAAACGACGCGCATTCCGTCTCGTTGCGGATACCGGTGGCCGGATAGGAGCACAGCCCCGAGCCGTCCTGCAGTACATTGCCGGCGTGTTCATAGCCCAGCACTTCGGAGTCGTTGTTGCTGACATCGGCGACGAAAAGCAATTCGAAATTGTCGCTCGGGGTCCACAGGGCCGATGCCCTCAGGGCCTGCCGATCGATGGCGCCGTTGTCGCTGTCAACACCCTCGCCCACGTCCGGCCCGAGAATCAGGGTCTGCCAGCCATCCCGTGTCGTGGATTTGCCGGCCACACGCAGCGCCAGGTTATCGGTGACCGCACCACCCACCGCGCCCTCGATCTCGACCAGGTCATAACGGCCGTAATTCATACGCGCGTAGGCATCGAATTCCTGACTGGCCTTGCGGGTGATGAAATTGATCGCGCCACCGGTCACGTTGCGTCCGTACAGGGTGCCCTGCGGGCCTTTCAACACTTCCACCCGCTCCAGATCGAACAACTGGAATCCCAGCATGGCGTTGGACGGCAAAGCCACCTCGTCGATATACGGGGTGACCGCGGGGTTCTGGTTGCTTTCACCATTATTCATGCCGATGCCGCGTATGGCGAAAATCGGGTCGCCCGAGTTTCCGGTCGTGGCGAACAGTCCCGGGGTGAAATTCGCGATGTCCGCTGGCGTTTCGACGCGCAAATTGCGCAACTGCGTCTCTGACAGCACCGAAACCGACAGGGAAATGTCCTGCAGGTTCTGCTCGCGCTTCTGAGCCGTGACGATGACTTCCTCGAGAGCACCGTCCGCAGCCTCCACGGCAGGAGTCATAACAGCCGCCATCAGGCCGAGTGCGATGGCACGCTGGAGCAAATTCCGTTTTCCGGACACAAGGCCCGAAGCTGGAGTGGATTTTCCGCTTGAAACGGCCGTTGGTGTGTGGTCTTCAGGTCGGGCAGTCATCATTTTCTCCACAAGTGCCTTTTTGGACTAATAAACGCTGATACGCATATTCGTGTGAATATGGTTACAACCACGCAAATTAAGTCATCTGGCCTGCCGGCGCAAGCCCGGCGTGAGGCTCCCCGTCCGGCCGGCTGTCATGAATCGCCTGTTCACAACGAACCCGCAATACACGCCCGGCCGCCCCGCATGCCGCGGCTCATGTACCGGCCTGGAAAACTGCCGACCGCAAACACTCCTTGCAACCTTTTCACTGAACACACGCCGAAGCCCCATCCACCGGCTGGCCTCAGGCCTGACAGCAAAATTCATTGCTTTCACTGCAATACAACCTCTCCCGCACCAGACCTTTTCGTACTGATTCGGCAGTCCATTCACCTACAAAAGCCAGGCTCAAAAGCCGCCCATCAGAAAGAACCTGACGGCAGACCCATCGGTCAGGGAAGGGTCTGCCCCATCAAAAACACCAGCCGAAACCTCCTGTCTCCGTACTACATCGTATCGGCAAGACGCGCTCCCGACTGGCACGAACCTCACTTGCAAAACAGGAAACGATCGCGTATACCAAAGCTGCTTCTAACAATAATCACATAAATTTGCGCACACTAAAACCAGTACGTATTGACTCTGCCATTAATGCACCTGAGGACTCTGACATGCGCACGCCCCCCGAGAACCAACCCACGCTTCATTCCCAAAGCGAACAATCGCCTGGACTGTTCTTGAAGAGCCATCCGCCGTGTCCATCGCTGGCCTTTCCGTCCATACGAATACGTACGGCTGCAATCGCACTGATGTGCCTGACAGGCCTCCCGGCACCCGTCGCGGCCCAGGATCAGGCCGCTGACCCATTGCTGGAAGAAGTCATTGTTACCGCCCAGTACCGTGAAGAACGGTTGCAGGACGTACCCATCTCAATCAGCGCATTCGACGGTGACTCACTTCGCGAACTGCGTGTATCGACGCCAGCCGACCTGGCGCGCATTACACCGGGACTGTTCATGAACCGCAGCTCGGTCAACCAGTCGGACCCGGAATTCACCTTGCGCGGCATCGGCACCAACGACTCGTCACCGAACCAGAACCCGGCCGCCCCACTCTACGTGGACGGCGTCTCGGTGCCCTTCAATGCGATGGTGGGCCACGTGTTATTCGACCAGGAACGGGTGGAGGTGTTGAAAGGCCCGCAGGGCACCCTGTACGGCCGCAACTCAACGGCTGGCGCGGTGAATTTCATATCGACACGGCCCGGACCGGAACGGGAGGGCTATTTCACCGCATCCTACGGGGAGCGCGACCGGATCGACCTCGAAGGCGGCATCACCATTCCGATCAGCGATCGTTTCTCCATGCGTTTCGCCGGAGTGGTCGCTCAGGAAGACGGCTGGCAAACCATTGACCTGACCGACTATGTACTGGACACCGACCCGAGTTTTGCCGACCCGGTGCGCCGCAACGGCGATGTCGACCGCAAGGCCATTCGCATCTCGGCCCTGTTTACCCCGTCGGACTCGGTTGAAAACCTGTTCATACTCGACGCCGGACGCGACGACTCCCAGGTCTACGCCTTCAAGCATGCCGGCAATCTCAGCCGCGACAATCCTGCGGAGTTCTGCTCGTTCGTTTTCACAGGCATCCGCAATGACAACGACTGCGTTTCATTCGCCTATGATTCCCGGACCGCCCCGCGAATACCGGTCAACTTCGCCGGCCGGGACCTTTTCATTCAGGACCCCGGCAATCGCGGTGATCTGGTCACGGTATCCGATCCCAATCCGGATCCGCGCACCACGATCAAGAACTTCCACATGGGCAGCCAGGTCGACTCGGAAGCCCTGGGCCTCACCAATACCCTCAACTGGAGCCCGGGCCGATTCCATGTCACCTCGGTCACCGGCTACCGCACCTTCGACCGGGTGTCCGGTTTCGGCCAGCAAGGCGGCCCCTTCATCACCATCGGCGGCGAATTCGACCAGGAAATGGATGTTTTCACCCAGGAACTGCGGATCGCCTCGGACAGCTCATGGGACGATCTGTACTGGGTCGCCGGTCTGTTTTATTCCAATGAGGACATCGAAAACTACAATATCCAGAACCTCGCCGAACACAAGTTCTTCTCGGCGATCTTCAATGACGGTTTCACGCAGAAAACCGACGTCATCGCGGCCTTCGGCCAGGTCGAGTGGAGCCTCAACGACCAGGTACAACTGGTCGGCGGCCTGAGATTCACATCCGAGGACCGTTCGTTCCACTTCACCGGCCAGATGGTCGGCGCCGCGCCGCAGATCGTTCCGGAATATCGCGAGAAGGTGAGCTCCGATGAAGCTACCTGGCGCCTGGGTGTGAATTTCCGGCCCAACGACAACTGGCTCTGGTACGGCAACATCAGCACGGGTTTCCGCGGCAAGGGCTTCCCGGCCTCGATCGCTTTCTCGGTTCCTCAGCTTCAGCCCTTCAACGAGGAAACGCTCACCGCCTACGAGGCCGGCTTCAAGTCCGTGCTGCTCGATGGCGACCTGCAGTTCAACACCGCGGTGTACTACTACGACTTCGAGGATTTTCAGGCCCAGACCGCAGTCGAGCGTGAGGGCCTCAGGCTGATCGTGCTCGCAAACGCCGGCCAGGCCCGGGTCATCGGCACCGAAGTGGATGTACGCTGGTTCGCCACCGAGTCACTGTCGTTCAATGCGGGAGTGAACTGGATGGATGCCGAAATCCGCAGCGGAGATTACGAAGGCGACAATATGATCCGTTCACCGGACGTCATGGCGCGGGGCTCGGTACGTTTCGATGCGCCCCAGTCCATTGGCGGCTACGAGCCTTTCGCGCAACTCGACTTCAGTTACAACAGCAAGATGGATTTCATCCTGGCGAACCAGATCGGGGCAACCGAAGGCTCGTACTGGCTGCTCAATGCCCGCGTCGGCATGCGTTTGCCCAACCCCGACTGGGAAGTCTCGCTGTGGATCGAAAACCTGACCGACGAGGTCTACAAGTCTGAAGTCTTCGGCCCCGGTTCCGACTTCCTGCCGGCCGGAATCCTGTACGGCCCGCCGCGCCAGTTCGGTGCGACCGTGACCTACACGTTCTGACCGCCGATGATTACGCGGCCCCTGATCCGAGCAAGCTTCATCGGCGTTGTTTACGCCGCCCTGACCGCATGCCAGCCCGCCGGCGAGCCGAATTCGGCCGACCCGGCCGGGCAGGCCGCGGCGCCCTCCAAACCGGTTTCGGCCGACCCGCCGATTTATGACACCGCGCTCAGTCTCGACAGCCTGTACACCGTACCGTCGATCGCGGGCACGCCCCCGCGGGCCGCGGCCTGGTCCGGAGATGGAGAACGCCTGGCGTTCCTGTGGAATGACGCCGGCAGACCGTTTCATGATCTGTGGGTCTGCGAAGCGGCCGACTGTACGCCACGGCGTTTGACCCGACATGGCGAAACAGCCAGCGACCGCATCACCGACACCGGCATTTCCGAGGTCGTCTGGGGCGAGACAGGAAGCCAGAAGCTGGTCTACGTGCTCGGAGGTCAACTGCATGGATTGAACGGCAAGGGAGAGCCGGTCACGCTCGATTCGCAACGCGCCTCGGTGCATCAGCTGAGCCGGTCGCCAAGCGGACAACGCATTGGCTTCGTCGACGGCGGCCCCGTCAGCCCCCGCTACTTCGAATTCGAACCCGGTGGCGGTTTGTGGGTGCGCGGCACCGGAACGGACGCGGAAGCCGCACGCCAACTGGTCCCGACCGAACACGACTACCAATACGTCGAAAGTCACCAATGGTCCGATGACGGGCGCAGCATCGTCTTCATCATGGCGGATCGTGGCGCGGTGCCGGAACGCGAAATCCACTACGTTTACAACGGCGAGAAACAGATTCGGCGGGTACGGCGCGCCTTTCCCGGCGACCCCACCACACGACGGCGCATCGGCGTCGTCGATGTCGATTCCGGGGCTCTGCGCTGGCTGGATCGGCGTGACGAACTGCGCCCGGTCTGGGGTTACGACATCTCCGCGGACGGAACACGGCTGCTCGTCAACGAAAGTGATTTCCTGATCAAGGAACACGTCATCGACGTCTATGACCTGGCCACCGGCGCACGCAGCAACTTCCTGACCCGCGCCGACCCGGCCAATGTGATCCCGGGCTGGCAGGCCCGCTGGGCCCCGGACGATCGCGGCATGATCATTCTGACGGACCGGGACGGCTATTATCACCTGTACTACAAAGCCGCCGCCGACACCGAACCCGTTGCCATAACCGCGGGTGAGTGGGAAGTCGAATCGTTCTCCGTCGACCCGGACGAGGAACTCATCTATTACGTCGCCAACACGCCGCACCCGGCCGAACGGCACCTGTACCGGGTCGCCGTGACCGGTGGTGAGCCGGAACGGCTCAGCCGGCGTAGCGGAACCCACCAGCCGGTCTATTCACCCGGCCATGAACGGGCCGCCGTCATTTTCACCAACGACACGACTCCGCCGGACCTGTACCTGAACGGGCTCGAACCGGAACTCGAGGGCGTTCAGGTAACCCGTTCACCGGGCGACGAGTTCGACGCCCTGCCCTGGGCCACCGTCCGTTACCCCCGGTTCAACAGCCATGTGGACGGCACCGAACTGGTCGGCCGGCTGTTGCTGCCGCCGGATTTCGATCCCGAACACCGCTACCCACTGGTGGTCGGCTCAATCTATCCGAACACCGTGCGCAATCGCTGGGGCGGAGGTTCTGCGACCCCGATCTGGGGCCTGGACCAGCACCTGGTCGCTCGCGGTTACGTGGTGTTCGCAGTGGACGTGCGCGGCAGTTGGGGCCACGGCCGTGCATTCAGCCAGGGACTGCTGGGTGACTACGGCGGCATCGATACCGATGACCTGGAAAGCGGGATTCGCCACCTGATCGGCCAGGGCTTCGTCGATCCGGATCGCGTTGGCATCTGGGGATGGAGCTACGGGGGCCTGATGACCCTGATGTCGCTTTCGCGCAAATCGGACCTGTACGCGGTGGGTGTGGCGGATGCACCCGCAACCAATGTCTGGCATGCGTTTCCCGAACAGATGTGGGTCATGGGGGAGCGCGAGGGGGCCGATTACCCGGAACGCTACGAGCGTATGTCCGCGCTGTACCAGACGGACGGCATCGAGGATCCGTTGATGATCCTTCACAGCACCGCGGATTCAGTGGTGATGTTCTCGGACAGCCTGGCCTTCACCGAGAAGTTGATCGCGCGCGAAGCCGACTTCGAGTTCGTGCCGCTTCCGGCGGCCAGCCACGTCTGGGCCAACGGTGACCTGACCCGCAGACGCTTCGGCTACCGGAAAATCGTCAACTTCCTCAACGAGCACCTGCAACCGTGAATTGAGCGCGGGGTTTCAGGCCAGAGACGGGCGCTGATACCCGCCGACCAGCCGTTCGATGCGCCCCGCAACCGCCAGGGCCCGGTCTTCCCGGCCGGGTCCTGCCACCACCTGGATGCCGATGGGGAGCCCATCGGCCGAACGCGAGACCGGCACTACCACCGCCGGCCAGCCGGTGGCATTGAAGGTGAACGCATAGCTGGCCCAGGCCATCATCTCCGGATCCGCGCCGGCGCCCGGCCGGAACGCCGGATGCGCGTTCACCGGGCAAAGCAGCACATCGTAGCGATCGAGGAACGACAACATCTCGCTCCGCCAGGCATCCAGCCGGGCATGGGCGGCATCGAACTGCTCCGCCGTCAGCGCCTCACTCCCGGTAATCGCCGACAGGGTATGCTCGGTGGTGCCGTAAGCGCGCAACAACCGGCGCACGCTTGCACCCCCATCCCAGAAGTAGATCGGCAAGGTGACATCCAGGGTCTGGCCGATGGATCCCGGCCGGTCCGAACTGACTGGAATCCCGCCTTCCGCCAGGGACCGGGCCGCCACGCGCACCGCCTCGCGGGTTTCCGGTGTCGGCTCCGCAATGCCGTTGTCGTCAAACCAGGCGACTCGCAAATCCGACAGATCGACCGTATCGGGATCATGGGATTCCAGCGGCAGTGCTCCCGGGTCGATCCCGTCGGGCCCCTGGATGATCCGCAGAAGCAACGCGAGATCCTCGACGCCTCGTGCCAGCGGCCCCAATTGCTGGAACGCATCCTGAACGCCGCCGAACGGAAAGATGTGCCCGCTCCTCGACACCCGGCCTGCGGTCGGCTTCAACCCACAGATGCCATTCACGTGGGCCGGCAACCGTATGCTGCCGCCGTAATCACTGCCGATGTCGAACGGAGATCCACCTGCCGCGACAATGGCCGCGGCGCCGCCGCTGCTGCCACCGGGTGAGCGGGACAGATCGTGCGGATTGAAAGTCTGACCGTAAACCCGGTTGTTCGTATCAAACGACAGGGTCAGTTCCGGCGTGTTGGTCTTCCCCATCAGCACCGCACCGGCGTCGCGCAAACGCCGCACCACGGTGGCGTCCTTGCCGGGGACGAACGCGGCCCGGCCCAGGGTGCCGCCGGTACTGATCATGCCGGCCGTATCCAGCGAATCCTTGATGGTCATGGGTACCCCGTGCAACGGCCCCGCGGCATCACCCCGCGCCAGCGCCCGGTCGGCGGCCCCTGCCTGCGCCAATGCCTGTTCCCCATCCAACTGAACGACGGCGTTGAGCATTCCGTTGACCGCTTCGATCCGCTCCAGGCAGGCGGTCACGACCGCTTCGGACGTCAACTCACCGGACCGGATGGCGCGCGCCAGGGCCGAGGCCGTGGAGTAATAAACCGGCTGGCTGAGCGCCTGCCGCGAAATCGATGCATCCATCGGCGTAACGGGCGCCCGGGGCGGCGCACCGGACGGCGATGCACATGCCGCGAGTCCCAGGGGGGGCAATCCCAGCCCTGCGGCGGTGATCAGCTCTCGCCTCGATATCGTTGCGCTCTCGCCTGTGCCAGCGTCTTCGTTTACGGATACCGCATCCGGGTAATTCGAATTCATCACAACCTCGCTTCTCTCCACTCCGTGGCATCAGTATACGGGTCCGGTCACCGCCGGCCGACCGGGTTCTGCGGCCAGCACCACCCGGTTACCCGATCACCGGCGGCTGTGCGTCATTGGGGCACTTGGTGGTGGCCGGTGCAGGGGGTACTATCGACCGGATGAACCCCTCAGCGTCACCGGCTGGCCGTCTGCTGGCGGTCCAGCCCGAGATCCAGCAGGCACTGGATGCCGGTCATCCGGTGATGGCACTCGAGTCCACCCTGATTTGTCACGGCCTGCCGTGGCCGAGGAACCTGGATACCGCCCGTCAACTCGAGGCCATCGTCCGCGAGCAAGGCGTCATGCCCGCCACCATCGCCATACTCGATGGCCGCCTGCGGGTGGGGCTCGGCAGCGAACAGCTCGAGCGCCTGGCGCGTCTCGGCGACAAGGCGATCAAATGCAGCCGTCGCGACATTGCCGTGGTGCTGCAACAGCATCGGGCCGGCGCGACCACGGTAGCCGCGACGATGATCATCGCGGCCATGGCGGGCATCCGGATTTTCGCGACCGGCGGAATCGGCGGCGTGCACCGGGGCGCGGCACAGACTCTGGATATCTCGGCCGACCTGCCGGAACTCGCACGCACACCGATGGCGGTGGTGTGTTCCGGACCCAAGGCGATTCTCGACCTGCCCCTGACGGCCCAGTACCTGGAAACCCACGGGGTACCCGTGATCGGATACCAGACGGACGAACTTCCGTCGTTTTATTCGCGAACCAGCGGCTTGCCCGTCGATCACCGGCTGGACACGCCCGCCGAGGTGGCGGAATTCCTGCACCTGAAGTGGTCACTGGGCCTCGGCGGAGGCGTGCTCCTGGCCAACCCGGTCCCCGAAGAACATGCCATCGAACCGGAAATCGTGGAGAAAACGGTGGACCTGGCCCTGCGCGAAGCCGAACGCCAGGGAGTCAGCGGCCGGGTCCTGACACCGTTTCTCCTTGCCCGCATGGAGCGGCTGACCGGCGGCGACAGCCTCAAGACCAATATCGCGCTGGTCCTCAGCAATGCGCGAGTGGGCGCCCGAATGGCGACTGCGTATCACTCGGCGAGTGACTGAAGGTGGCCTTCGTCATTCTGATTTCCGCGCCGTTCATCTCGGTACCACGCCGCGCCGGATACAGCATCGCCCACCCGGACGGATTCGCCGTTGCTCCTCCCGGCCCACGTGGCCGAACCACCCGGTAGAACCCGGTGGATTCCATCACGCAAGCCGCGCTGGGCGCTGTAATTGGCGGTGTATGCGTGCCCGCTCCACAGCGCAGGCTTGGCCTGGCGGCCGGCGCGGTGCTCGGCACGCTGCCGGACCTGGACGTGCTGATCGACTACGGCGATGCGGTGGCCAACTTCACCCGCCATCGCGGCTTCAGCCACTCACTGCTCGTGCTCGCGCCCTTCTCCGTTTCGCTGTGGTTGCTGTTGCGTCGCTGGTGGGCCCCGGTGCGCTCGGCGCCGCGGCACTGGCTCGCGGCGATCTCCCTGGTGCTGCTGAGCCATCCGCTGCTCGATGCACACACCGCATACGGCACGCAGCTGTTCTGGCCACTGGACACGCCACCGGTCAGCTGGTCGACGCTGTTCATCATCGATCCGCTATATACCCTGCCGCTGCTGGCCGCCGTGCTGGTCGCAGTGTTCCGTCCGCGCGCAGCACGGACCACACGGGTGATGGGCGCGGCACTGGTACTGTCGACGGCCTACATCGGCTGGTCGTGGGTCGCCAAATCGCTGGTTCAACAGGAACTGGACAAGGCCCTCGCCTTGCACGGACTGCACAACCGGCCGGTTTTCACCACACCCACCTATTTCAACACCCTGCTGTGGCGGGTCGTGGTACTCGACGGCGACGGTTACCTGGAAGGCTTCGATTCCCTGTTGATTGAAGAAGCGGAATTGCACCTGCAACGCCACGATTCGGATACCGCGGCGCTGCAGGCGGCAACCGAAGTGGCCGCGGTGTCGCGGCTGCAATGGTTTGCCCGCGGATTCAATCGCGCGCGCGTCGACGGCGACCTGTTGCTGATCACGGACCTGAGAATGGGCCAGGAGCCCTACTACGCCTTCACCCATGTCGCGGCCCGGCGCGGCAACCCGCACTGGACGCCCGTCGTCACCGAGACCCGCCAGCCCGCGTATCCGTCGTCCCTGTTGAATCTGACCTGGCGGCGAATTTTTTCCGAGTAATCCCCGCGACCCCAATCACGATGGCGCCAGGCCAGTGCAGCCGTGCACGCTGCAAACGGGAATTCGCCTAGGCCGAAAACGGGATGACCCCCTCGGGTGGCCCCGCGAACACCCGCCGCGCACCGGCCACCGCCGCCCAGCTGACCACCGCGTACCGCGTCCCCGCGAACACCTTTTCGGCGCGGTGCTCGTAGCGGTTGTCGGACGGAAAGACCAGCAGGTCACCGGTCCGTGGACGGTAGTGGAAATTGAAGTGGATGAAGGTCAGACCACCGCCCTTGAAGTCCTCGTTCAGGTACAGCAGCAGGCTCAGATCCCGGTCGCGCACCTTGTACCAGGCATTGCGATCACGGACGACCTGGCAGCTATCGGCATGGCGGTGATAAAAGCCGCCCGGCTTGTAACACAGGATCCGCGGAGTCTCGAACCATTCCGGCGTCTGACCGAAGCGTTGCGCGCCTTCGACAAATCCCTGCCGCACGTGATCGTCGATTTTCCGGCGCAACACACCCGGCTTCACGTCGTAGCAGACCCGCCCGGGATCCGGCCGCGATCCCGCGGCCCGGCCCGACGAGGTGTTGACGTCCGTGACGGTGGCCCGCTCCCGCGGTTGACGCTCCAGACGCCGCACCCATTTGTTGCAGACCCCGGGGTCCACGAATCCGGGGAACACCAGCACACCGGCCGGCAGCGAACGCTCGGCGGCCTTCGAACCGCAACATGCGCCGAAGGTTTTGCCACTGCGGCAGAAACAGGGCTCGTGTTCGCCCGGGGAAAAATTCGGTACCGGAAATCCGATCTGCATGATGTTGCGACGCGGTTGGCGGTCTGAAACGAATGTGGCCCCGGACTTTACCAGCGATGGAAGAAAAAACGGAAATTTCCCAGCGGGGAGACGTAGATTTCGCCCTGCCCGGTGTATTCGGGCTTCATGTCGATCACCCATCCACCGGGTGCAAACCAGCGAGCCGAACGCCGCTCCAGTTCGATCCGCCCCAGTTCGGGAGCACCCAGGCGGCTCCACCGAACCTTGCCATCACGCCCACGCAACACAAACACCGTTCCCGGCGCCGGCCCCAGATTCTGCCTGGCCTCGAGAACAAAAAAGGTGACCCCCAGAATTTTCAAGTCGGTCTGGGACATGACCGGCAGGCCGATCGGATCGAAACCAAAGGGTTCTGCCTCGAACGGACCTTCGAGCGAGGTCCGGTGGGGAAGCCAGAAGTAAGCCGCTACCCAGCACCCGAGCAACAACACCAGCAACAGTAACTTCAACTGTTTTTTTCTGCCTTTTAAGCGCATGACAATCCGTGTCTGCTTCCTGGCCACACCCCACAGAATAGGCACATCACCATCACGGCACAAATCTCCGGGCAGGCCACGGCACGAACGGCCGGGTCAACCGGCACCCAACTCATTCCCCGTCAACCGAGTTGGGCACCCCCTCTGCTCCGGCGTAGACCGCCAGGATTTTCACCACGCCACGGCCCGCATTGAAGCCGCTGTGCGGCGTATCGAACGCCTCGACAAACGCGTCGCCCGCCCGGTAATGAATCACGCCGACATCCGGATATTCCACGGCCAGTTCCCCCTGGATGATGTAGCCCATCAGAGGTACAGGGTGGTGATGAAACGGTATGGTCCCGTGCGGCGGAACCGTCAACAGCACGGTGGTGATACGCGCGCGCCCCGCCGGGTACTCGAATTCCTGACCCAGGACGGTTTCATCGGTGTCCAGCAGAATTTCGACACCGATTTCCTTTTTCGCGGCAGCGGCCGGCGCGGCTGCGTCGGCACGCGCCAGGAAGGCGACGAGCACACAGGCGAAGAGGACACGACCGTATCCGGACAATCTGTTCATGACAACCCCCTTTTCGTATGCAACCATACGTTATGCCCGCAGCTTGGTGATCCGGGCCGTTCCGTATGGTAGCGCAACGGGCATTGCCGTGTGTACTGCTTCGTCCACCCCACTTCCATGGAGAAGTCAGTGAGCGAGATTCGTGATACCAGCGCCTGGAACCGGGCGCAGATCGAGATGTTTCTGAACGAACAACGCATTCCGATTCGCCTGGCCTGCATCACGCCTTCGGGCGCGCCGCTGGTTTGTTCGCTGTGGTACGGCTACCACGACGACGCCCTGTGGTGTGCGACCCAGAACAATGCACGCGTGGTCCGGTACCTGACTGAATACCCCGCCTGCGGATTCGAAATCGCGCCCGAGTCGGCACCCTACCGCGGGGTGCGCGGACAGGCCGACGCGCACATCGACGCGGGCGCGGGGCGTCATGAACTGGAGCTCCTGATCGACCGTTATCTCGACGGACGGGAATCCGCGTTTGCGCAATGGCTGCTGAGACGCGCCGACCAGGAGGTCGCCATTCGGATTGAACCGCGCTGGATGACCGCATGGGATTTCACGGCGCGCATGACGCCCTAGGGCTACATCGCGATGCCCCGCTACCTGTGGATACTGCTCGCCCTGCTGTCGATCTTCGCATGGCGCCAGTGGTCGCAGCGTGAAATCGTCCATCCGCCCGGCCAACTTTCGCCGCGCCCACCGATACAGCAGGCACTGACGCCCGATTCACCACTGACGCTCGGTGAGTTTGAGCTCCAGCCCCGGGCGGCTTTCCAGGTGCACGCCCGTGTGCTGTCCACCCGCCGCTACCGCTGGGGCCGGGAAGCTGATCTGGCACCGGTCGACCTGGCGCTGGGCTGGGGCCCGATGTCCGACCAGGCGGTCCTGGACCGGATGGATATCTCCCAGGGCAACCGATGGTATTTCACGCATTACACGTTACCCGCACCCCTGCCCGACGGGGCAATCATCCGCAACAGCAGCAACATGCACATGGTGCCGGCGGAGCCATGGATCCACGACGAACTGCTGGACCTGCGTCCCGGTGACGTGGTTCGGCTCGAGGGTTTTCTCGTCGATGCGCGGGATTCCGCGGGCTTTACCTGGACAACCTCGCTGTCACGCGAGGATACCGGCAACGGCGCCTGCGAGCTGTTCTATGTAAGTGCGTTCAGCCGCGCTCCGCGCCCGTGATGCCGCGACCACGAAAACCACCACTCCGAATCCATCACGGCTTACCGGCCAACCCGCTCCCGAGCCCGTCACTGAACGGAAGCGGGAACGACGTTACAGCAAAATCCCGACCACGCAGGCAGCGCTGAAGGTCGCGAGGCTGCCGGCGATCAGCGAGCGGAATCCGAACCGGATGATCTCGTCTCGCCGCTCCGGCACCATCGTGATCAGGCCCGTCACCATGATGCCAAGGCTGATGAAATTCGCGAAGCCGCACAACGCATAGGCGATGATGGTCCGGCTGCGCAGGCCAAGCGTGTCCGGCGACAGTTCCCCGAGACGGACGTAGGCGATGAATTCGGTCAGCACCGTCTTGGCGCCCAGCAACTCGCCGGTCACCAGCGCGTCCCGCCACGGAATGCCCATCAGCCAGGTCATCGGCGCCAGCACGTAACCCAGCAGGCGCTCCAAAGTGACCGGTCGCCCGCCGAAGCCGGGAAACAGGCCGAGAAAAGCGTTCACCAGATACACCAGGGCCACCACCACGATCGCCATCGCGATGATGTTGAGAAAAATCTGCAGCCCCACCTGGGTGCTGCGCGCGACGACATCCATGACGCTGCTGCCGCCACGATCCACCGTCCCCTCGCGCGAGGTGATTGCGCCCGTGTTGGGCATCAGCAGATGCGACACGTAAACCACGCCGGGCAAGGTAATCAGCGAGGCGCTGAACAGGTGCCCGACGGCATCCGGCACGACATCGCTGATCACCGCGGCCTCGATCGCCATCATCGAACCGGCGATGGTGGCCATGCCGGCCACCATCACCGAGAACAGTTCACTGCTGCTCAACCGCGCCAGGTAGGGGCGGATCAGCAACGGTGCCTCGACCATGCCGAGGAAGGCGTTGGCGACGATGGCGAAGCCGGGAGCGCCACCGATGCGCAGGGTTTTTTCCAGCAGCAGTGACATCAGGCGCAGAATCACCGGCAGGATTCCGGAATAGATCAGCAGGCCGGACAGCACACTGATCACGATGACCAGCGGCAGGGTCTGAAACGCCAGAATCACCCCGGCACCCTCGTCCACCACATCGTACGGGACCGCGCCGCCCCCCAGGTGGCCAAAAATAAAGGAGGTCCCGGCCCGGGTTGCGTCTTGCAGCACCGCGATTCCCTGGTTGAGCAGGCGGAAAAGATGCTGCGAGCCGGGCAGCTTCAACAACAGCAGAGCGAATACGAACTGCAGGGCGAGGCTCTTGACGACCAGGCCCGGGCGGATCGATTTCCGGTCGAAGCTGAAGGCCGCGCAGCCCAGCGTGATCGCCACCAGCCCCAGTATTCCCTGCAGATTTTCCATCGTTTTCAAGACCCCTGCGCTCGATCGACCGGCAGTATAGTGCATCCCGTCAGTCGTCCTGACCACGGGGGCCGGCCGAGCCGGGCCCGTGATCGCTCTCCTCCGGCGCTCGCACCATGATTGTGGACACCGAGCGGGAAAAATCCTTCGCGCTTCCGTAAAATCGACCGGCATGAACCACAGCGACGACTTTGCCCAGCGCAGCGCCGAACTGATCGGGGCCGGCCGCTACATGCATGACCGGGGTTGGGTGCCGGCGACCAGTGGCAATTTCTCGGCGCGCCTGCGCAGCGGAGAGATCGCGATCACGGTATCCGGCCGCCACAAGGGACGACTGGAACCCAATGACATCATGCGGGTGGACCTGGCCGGCACATCACTGGACGGTAGCCGGCCCTCGGCCGAAACCCTGCTGCACACGTCCCTGTACCAGCGCTTTGGGGAAACAGGCAGCGTGCTGCATGCGCATTCGCCCGGCTCCATCCTGGCATCACGGGTTTTTCCCGGCGGACTGGAATTGAGTGATCACGAATTGCTCAAGGCCCTGCCCGGCATCACCACGCACGAGACACGTGTTCGCATCCCCGTGTTCGCGAACGACCAGGACATGAACCGGCTGACCGCCCGGGTGTCCGATTATCTCGACCGTCAGCCCGACTGCCCCGGCTATGTGATAGCCGGCCACGGTTTCTATACCTGGGGCGCGACGGTCGACGACGCACTGAGGCACGCCGAAGCACTGGAATTCCTGTTCGACATCGAGGTCCGGCTGCACAGCCGAACCCAAGGAGACCTGCAACCATGAGTGTACTCGCCATTTACCCCCAGGCCCGGCCGGAACAGCCTGAAGTGATACGCGATGCCGACGCCATCGGCAAGCGACTCGACCGTATCGGCGTGCGTTTCGAACGCTGGTCGGCCAACCGGTCCCTGAACGCGGATGCCGACCAGGATGCGGTACTGGATGCCTATCGCGAGTCCGTGGACCGCCTGATGCAAAGTCACGGCTTCAAGACCGCCGACGTGATCAGCGTCGCACCGGACTTTCCCGACCGCGAAGCCCTGCGCCACAAGTTCCTCTCCGAGCATACCCACAGCGAATTCGAGGTGCGCTTTTTCGTCGAGGGCCGGGGCCTGTTTTTCCTGCACCCCGACGAAGACGTGTATGCGGTACTGTGCGAGAAAGGCGACCTGCTCAGTGTGCCCGCCAACATGAAGCACTGGTTCGACACCGGCGCCGAACCGGACCTCAAGGCCATCCGTCTGTTCACCAATCCGGAAGGCTGGGTGGCTCGCTACACCGGAGACGACATCGCCGACGGGCTGCCGAAAATGGAGCGCTTCCTGGAGCAGTGCGCGTGAGTGACTCCGCACCGGCTCGCGCCATACTGACCGACATCGAGGGGACGACGTCCTCGCTGTCGTTCGTCAAGGATGTGCTGTTTCCCTACGCCCGTGAGCGCATGGACGAGTTCATCCGCGAGCACGGTGACGAGCCGCCCGTTCGGCGCGAACTGGGGGCCGTCAGTGAGCTCGCCGGCAAGCCGCTCAGCGACCGTGAAGCGACCGCGCAGCTGCTCGAATGGATCGACGAGGATCGCAAGGCGACCCCGCTCAAGGCCCTGCAGGGAATGATCTGGGAACACGGCTACCGCCAGGGAGACTTCAAAGGTCACGTATACGAGGACGCCGCCCGCCGGCTCTACGAATGGGCCGATGCCGGTCTGCGCCTGTGCGTGTTCTCATCCGGGTCGGTTCAGGCCCAGAAGCTCCTGTTCGGACACTCCGAGGCGGGCGATCTGACGCCGCTGTTCAGCGGCTGGTTCGATACCCGCATCGGCGCCAAGCACGAAGCGGAAGCCTACCGCAGGATTGCTGGCGAAATCGGACTGCCGCCGAACGAAATCCTGTTCCTGTCGGATATCGATCGGGAACTGGACGCAGCGGCCGCCGCCGGCCTGCGCACCACCCTGCTCAACCGGGATGGCCAGTGTGCCGCGGAGGGCCACCCCGTGGCCACGAATTTCGACGAGGTCCGCCCCTGAGCGAACGCGCTGCGCCCGGCGCCCATCTCGCGCCGCAGGCTCAGGTCGTGAGGTCCGGATCTGACATCACGCGGCTGAATGCCTCGCGCTGCTCCGGCGAGGCTTCCTTCTGGTATTTCTCCTTCCACTCCCCGTAGGGCATGCCGTAGATGTGTTGGCGCGCCTCGTCCTTCGAAAGCTCCAGGCCGCGCCGCTCGGCGGCGGCCGCGTACCATTTGCTCAGGCAGTTGCGGCAAAAGCCCGCCAGGTTCATGAGGTCGATGTTCTGGACATCCGATCGCTTGTTCAGGTGCCCGATCAGGGTGCGCAGGACTTCGGCTTCCAGTTCGGTGCGGGTTTTCGAATCTATCTCGGTCATGATCACGGTTTCCGAAATTTAGTGCCAAGAGCCTAATTTGCGTCCGACATCGCTGTCCAGTCCCTTTATCATGATCCGGTCGCTGTACTATCCTGTATCATTCCTTTCAATTCACCTGTAAACAAAAATCGCTTATGCATCCCGTTTCCGCACGAACCATTTCTCCAGCCAGTCGCCGCGGCCTGCATGCCGCCGTTCCCGGCCTGCTGCTTGTCATGGCGCTGTTTCTGATTCCGGCGGCAGCAACTGCCGAGGACTCGTCACCGCCCGACTTCGAAGGCGTGTGGATCACGGTACTGGTCGCCTTTGATGACCCGCGCTGGCGCATCGCCGACCTGGTCTGCGCGCGGACCGGCTGCTCGCTGGAGGGCTTCGAATACCTGCAGTCGCTGCTCGACGACCCGGCCAACGCCGACCGCGGCACCCGACAACTGGTCAGCGACATGGAGGACTTTCAGCGGCGCATGAACCAAACGCTGCTCACGCCGCTGGCCCGCGAGTCCCAGGAAGCATTCGATCCGTCCAAGGAAGCGTCGCTGGACTGCACGCCGGAAGGCGACAGTCTGCGCCACCAGATCCTGGCACCGCTTCCGCTGCAGATCGAACAGAAAGATGACACGGTCACCCTGCGTTACGAGTACTGGAATGCCGAGCGAACCGTCCACCTCGACCTGGATGCGCATCCGGCGGATCTCGAACCGACGCGGCTCGGCCATTCCATCGGCCACTATGAAGGCCGCACCCTGGTGGTTGAAACCCGTGGACTGATACCAAGCGAAACCGGCATTCCGGTCAGCACGCCTCTCATGCTGAGCCCGGACGCCCACGTCGAAGAACGCTACACGCTGTCCGAGGACGGCGAGACCCTCGACGTGGTGCTGAACATCATCGACCCGGCCAATTTCACCCGGCCTTTCCAGAATTACCGCAGAATGCTGCTGGCGCCCGGATGGGAACTCGAGCCCTTCGTGTGCGAGTCCATCACCGGCGAATTCTGAGCCACCTTTTCTCTGAATGACCAAGAACTGGGAAACTTATCGAATGCTTAACCGATACACCGCACTCCTGACCGTCGGCCTGCTCTGCGTGACACCGGTGCAGGCGCATCACAACCCGTCCTCGCACTACGTGATCAAGGACATGGTGACCGTCGATGGCGTGGTCACGAAATTCCGCCTGATCAATCCCCACGCGCGCATTTACTTCGACGTCACCACGCCCGAAGGCGAGGTGCAGAAGTGGTTTGCCGAGGGTAATGCCGCCGGAATTCTCAAACGCCGCGGCTGGACCAACGATTCCCTGCCCCCCGGCACCCCGATCAAGATTTCCGGTTACCCGGCGCGTGACGGCAAACACGCCCTGGACTGGAAAGTCATCGAGCTCGAAGACGGCACGGTCCTCCGTGGCGGCAACACGGTCGGCGCCGAAAAAGAAATGCTCCTCGACGACATCGACAAACGGCGCAGACAGCAACAGTCCGCGGAAGGGTCCGCAGCCGGCGACGAGTCGTCCTGACGCCCGTCGTCAGCCACGGCCACCCGCCGCTTCACCATTCAATTGCCACGAGCCCTCGCGGCTCCGGAGTAAACATGCGAAATCTGAAAGGTGTACTTTTATTCGTGTTTATGGTTTCTGGTAGTGGTTCCGCCCTGGCCGACGATCAGATCGGCGGCGATGACTGGAAACTCGATCGACTGTCTTATTACATCGGCAATTTCAGCACCTTCGCGGAAATTGTGGATATCGGCCTGAAGAAAATGGCGCTCAGCAGCGCTCTCCCACCAGAAGACATGGACCAGCTCGAGCGGGAGGTTCGACAGATCGGCAGCGACTGGTCCGTCGAGATTTATCGGGAACCCGAGTTCCTCGTCAGCGACCTGTTTCCCGAGTCCGCCACGGCCGACAAGGATGTGCTCATCATTTACCGCGGCGACACGCTGGAAGACTATTTCGCGCTGAAGGCGCGCAAGGCCGAACTGGTCGAGGCCGGCGAATACGAAGGCGAGGCCCGACGTGAAATCGCCTGGGGCGTGGGCAAGCTGCTGAGCTACCCCGACGAGAAAATCAACCAGTTGCTCGCCGGCCAGGACCGGCCTCACTGACCACAGATCAGCCGATGTCACGCCAGACCCTCAACCTTGGCGACGATCTGTACGACTATCTGCTGCGCGTGTCGCTACGCGAACCGGAGCTGTTTGCCGAATTGCGCGAGGAGACCGCCGCCCTGCCCGGCGCCGCCATGCAGATCAGCCCCGAGCAGGGACAATTCATGCGGCTGCTGGTCGAGCTGACGGGCGCCCGGCGCGCCCTCGAAGTGGGCACTTTCACCGGTTATTCGGCACTTTCGGTCGCACTGGCCATGCCGGAAGACGGCACCGTCATCACGTGCGACATCAGCGAACAAAGCACGGCCATCGCCCGGCGCTACTGGGCACGGGCGGGTCTGTCCGATCGCATCGAGCTGCGCCTCGGCCCGGCCCTGCACACCCTCGACACGCTGCTGGAACAATCCGCCGAGTCCTTCGACTTCGCCTTCATCGATGCCGACAAGGAAAACTACGACGGATACTACGAACGGCTGCTGGGTCTGGTCCGCCCCGGCGGCCTGATCGCCATAGACAACGTTCTGTGGGGCGGCTCGGTGATCGACCCGGCGAAGACGGATGCCGACACCCTGGCCATTCGTCAACTGAACGAGAAACTGGCGGTCGATGACCGGGTTTCCCTGTCCATGCTGCCAGTCGGCGACGGCCTGACCCTGGCGCGGGTGCGCTGAGCTCCGGGGAACCGGGGTCAAATCTGCTAGAATCCGCCAGCGAATCGCGCAGTCATTTCCAGCCGGAGCCAAACCGTGGAAAGCCACAATATCCAGGATGCCGTCGCGGACGAGATCGTCGACCTCGCCAATAAACTGGCCGAGGCCAACCCCGACGCCGATTACTGGGAAATCGCTGACGGTCTGCTGTCAGGCGCCATTCACTGGTGGCTGTACGCGAATATGCCCTGCGACGACCCCAACTGCGAGGATTGCGCGCCGATCAAGACGGCGGAACTGCGCATGAAGACCCTGCGCAAACTGGTCTCGGACATGGCCGAATCCAGCGACTACTATCATTCTCCCAACGACTCCAACGTCGCCCGCGCCTGAACCCGCTCAACGCCCGCCGCCAAGCCCGTGGCGGGCTCGTCGCGCCGGGCCTGATCCTGAACGGTTTGAACTCCGCCCCCCAAACGGATCAAACCTGAAGTGGATTCCAGGATTGAATTTAAATATGCGCGAAACCAAGAGCTTACTGAAATCTTTTAGCTAATGACATCACGCCGTTTGGCGGCTTGCCTGGAACTGATTGCAAAACATTTCAGCAGGAAGCAAGGCGTCACCCGCAGCCGGCCGGGCGTGATCGAAAGTCTTCGCCTGCTTCAAGCGGCACGACCCGCGTGCCGGTCAAGGCACCTGGGCGAGATCCGCATGGCCGCGCAGACTCTGCTGCATCTGTTTGACGAGGGCCCGCAGCCGGGTCGGCAGGATGCGCCCGGACGGATAAACCAGGCTGATCGGCCAGGGCTCGGGCTCGAAGTCTTCCAGCACCAGTCGCAGGCGCCCGTCGTCGACATACGGCTGAACCTGATACGAAAGAAATTTCCCGAATCCTGCTCCGTCGATGCAGGCGGCGACCGCCGCGGCGATCTGGTTGGTGGCAAACCGGCCCTGAACCGGCACCGCTGTCACCCTGCCCGCCTCCCGGAACCGCCACACGGTTCCCGGCGCCAGGCTCTCCTGACGGATGCACGGCAGTTGCGACAGTTCGGATGGATGGTCCGGGCAGCCCGACTCGGCCAGACGGCCCGGACTGGCGCACACCACACGCCGCACGTGACCGACCCGGCTGGCGACGAGCGTGGAATCGGCCAGCGGCCCGATACGCAACGCCAGATCAATGCCTTCGTCCACGAGGTCGACCAGCCGGTCGACCAGAATGAGGTCGACCCGAACGCGGGGATGCCGGTCGAGAAAACGGGTCACCAGCGGCGCGATGTAGCGTTTCCCGAATTGCACCGGGGCCGTGACCCGCAGATCCCCGCGGGGCTCCTCCTCGTCCTGGCTGACCGCCCGCTCGGCATCCTCGACATCGGCCAGGATGCGGCGGCAGCGTTCCAGGTAATCCCGCCCTTCACCGGTCAGTGACATGCGCCGCGTCGTCCGGCGCAGCAGCGTCGCGCCCAGGTGCTCCTCCAGAGACGCCAGCGCGCGAACCACGGTGGGCTGCGAGCGATCGAGCGCCACGGCCGCCGCCGTCAGACTCCCACGGTCAACGATTTCCACGAAGGTGCGCATGGCGGCCAGTCGGTCCATGCAGGCATATTAATTCACTTTATGCAGGAATCATATGCTTTTTCCTATATTTATTTCTCTTTATGAATCCTTCACACTCTCCCACACCTTAACCCGATCGACAGGAGACCGTGCCATGAACCCCACCCACCCCCGAACCCAGGGCGCCCACCACATCGGCTTGACCGTTCCCGACCTCGGGGCCGCCCGGCGTTTCTTCGCCGAGGCCCTGGGCTTCGACACGGTCGGCGAGGTGCCGGACTACCCCGCCGCTTTTCTCAGTGACGGCGAGATCATGATCACCCTGTGGCAGGCGGAAAACCCTGACCAGGCCACCCCCTTCGACCGGCGCGCCAACATCGGCCTGCACCACCTCGCCCTGCGCGCCGGCGATGCGGCCGCTCTGGCACGCTTGCACGATGCGCTGGCGGTGCGCGACGACGCCAGTGTGGAATTTGCACCCGAAGCCCTGGGTGACACCGGATTGCAGCACATGATGGTGCGCATTCCCGGCAACATCCGCCTGGAGCTGGTCGCGGCCTGAGCCGCGCCCGCCGCCGCTGTTTCGCCATGCTGTCCCCGGCCGCCAACGACGCATCGCCCTTTCACGAGGGCGAGCGCTCCGTCCAGCAGCGCGTGGGCGTTCGCGAAGCCATCGAGCCGTGGGCGCGGAAAATCGTGCGCCCCTATCTGCCGGAACAGCATCGCGAGTTCTATGCGGGGCTTCCGTTCATCGTCGCCGCGGCCCGCGACGGTGAAGGCCGGCCCTGGGCGACCTTGCTGACCGGGGCGCCGGGTTTCATCGCATCGCCCGATCCGGGCCGGCTCGTATTGAAAGGCAATCCGCTCACCGGCGACGCGCTGGATGGCAGCCTGAACGTCGGTGCGGAGCTGGGTCTGCTCGGCATCGAACTCGAAACCCGTCGCCGCAACCGGGTCAACGGCCACATCACCGCCGCCGGACCGGGCGGCCTCGAACTCACCGTGGGTCAGTCCTTCGGCAACTGCCCCCAGTACATCAGCGAACGCCACTGGCGCCGCGTGGACACCGCCAGGGATGCCGGAACCCCACAACGCGCCCTGGAACTGGACCGCGACATGATGGACTGGATCGCCGCCGCGGATACTTTCTTCATCGCCAGCGGGTATGCCGGACCCGGCCACGGCAAAACCCGGCCCGGCCGGCCTCCGGCGAACGTGGCCGACGTCCGCCACGGCCTCGACGCGTCACATCGCGGCGGCCCTCCGGGTTTCGTCCACGTGGCCGGCAGCACCCGGTTGGTTTTTCCTGACTATGCGGGCAACAACCATTTCAATACTCTGGGCAACATCCAGGTGGACCCGCGAGTGGGCCTGCTGTTCGTCGACTTCGAACGCGGTAGCCTACTCCAGATCAGCGGGCGCGCGCAGATCGATTGGGACTCGCCCGAGATCGCCCGACACCCCGGCGCGCAGCGGCTGATAACCGTGAACATCGAGCGCATCGTGCGGCTGGATCAAGTTCTGCCGCTGCGGTGGAGCGACCCTCGGGCTGCGACCCGGTCTTTACGCCTGGTGGAGCGCAAGCGCGAAAGTGAGGATGTGACATCCTTCGTCTTCGAGGCGCGCGACGGCGGGCCGCTGCCGGAGTTCCAGGCCGGCCAGCACTTGCCCATCGAACTGGCGGCACCCGGCGGCCAGACCCTTTCGCGCTCGTATTCACTGTCCGGCGATCCGGCCGACCCGCGATACCGCATCAGCGTCAAGCGGGAAGCCCGGGGCGCCGCCTCCCGCCTGCTGCACGACACCCTTCAGACGGGCGACCTTGTCGCTGCGCGGCCGCCAGCGGGTGATTTCATCCTGCGCTGTTCCCGGCGCCCTTTGGTTCTGGCCGGCGCCGGAATCGGCATAACGCCCCTTGCCAGCATGCTGCATGCCCTCGGTCATCAACCGGGCAGGCGGCCCGTCCATCTCATCCACGGGGTACGTGACGGCGACCACCACCCACTGGCGGCGGAAATCCGCGCCATCGCAGACCGCAACCCGAACGTGGAACTCACGTTTGCCTACAGCCGCCCAAGCTCAAAGGATAAAGAGGCGGGACGCTACCATCGCCAGGGTCGCGTCGACATCGAACTGGTCCGAAGCCGGGTACCCGATCTCGATGCCGAGTTCTACCTGTGCGGACCCGCGGGATTCCTGGCAGATCTGATTCCCGCGCTGGAGGATAACGGCGTGGATTCAACGTGCATTCATTTCGAAACCTTCTAGCCGGCCGTTCATCAAGGTCCACGGTAGCAACACCGCCCGCAGCAACCACCGCCTCCTGTCCAGAGCTGGCCCGGTAGACTGTTCATCTGCTAGTGTTCGGCCGGAGCATTTGCCGGCGCAGCGAAAGGAGCACTCGGTCATGGTCCGTTATCCCATGCGAATGGCCATTGTCACAACCAGTCACCGCGCGTTCTGCGTCGCGGCCCATGACCCGGCCCTGTCCCAAGCATGACCTGAACCGATGGACCTGCCTCGCCTCGTCGTCCTGTCCGGATTGCCACGCAGTGGCAAGTCCACCGTCGCCGCTCTGCTCGCCGAACGGCACGGCTTCATCCGTGTCTGCTCTGATGACCTGCGGGAGGAATACGGCATGGTGTGGGGAACCCGGGACTCGCGTGAGTCCGTGGTGAACCACGTGGTGCACTACCGTGCGATGGAGGGGTTGATGATGGCCCGCGATGTGGTGGTCGACACCACCGGCATGTTCCGCGCGCAGCGCAGACTGTTTTTCGATTTGAGCGTGTACTCGCTCGGCAAGGTATATCCCTTGAACGCCCGCCGCCTCCTGATTTCGCTGGATGTCGACGACGCCGTCTGGCAACAACGGCAGCGGGACGCCGGGCGCGACCTGGCGCAGTTGGGTTTTTACCGCGACCGATTCGAGAGTGTCACCCCGCAAGAGATTCGCGAAGTGGACGAGCACGCGCGGTACACCAACAATACTCCCGACGAATTGGATCGCATGGGTAAAGAGATCGACCGCTTATTGTCCCAACCTCACCTGCGCAGAGACCCTTCGAACGAGAACGGCCCAGCACAGGACCGCTAAAGCGCAACCCGCCACACGGAAGCGCCATCGACAGCCATGGTGCGGAATTACTGCTACTCTGTGCATACAACAATGCGAAGGAGTACAGCCATGCAGAACACGGTCAGAACACCCGCGCACCTGTGGATCATCGGCATGATCTCATTGCTGTGGAACGCGTTCGGCGCGTTCGATTACCTCGCCACGCAGAAACAACTGGCGTCGTACATGAGCCATTTCACAGCCGAACAGATCGAGTACTTCAACAGTTTCCCGACCTGGATGGAGGCCGCCTGGGGTCTCGGTGTCTGGGGCGCTTTTTTCGGCTCACTCGCCCTGCTGCTGCGCAAGTCCTGGGCGGTGTGGTTGTTCGGCGCATCGCTGCTCGGACTCGCCGCGAGCACGCTCTACAATTTTATTCTGACCGACGGCGCTGAGATTATGGGCGCTGCGGCCATCTACATCACAGCGGCCATCTGGGCCGTGGCGCTGTTCCTGTTTTTCTATGCCAGAACCATGGCTAAGCGACACGTACTGCGCTGACACCCGTCAGGGCAGCAACACCGTCGAACCCGTGGTTTTGCGCGCCTCCAGGTCGCGGTGGGCCTGTGCGGCTTCGGCCAGCGGATAGCGCTGGTTGACGCAGATTTTCACTGCACCGCTGCCGACCACCTCGAACCACTCATCGCAGGCGGCGAACAGGCGTTCCCGCGTGTCGATGAAATCGAACAGAATGGGCCGGGTCACATAAAGGGAATGGCGTTTCGCCAGTTCGGCCGGAGAAAACGGATCGACCGGCCCGGAGGCATTGCCGAAACTCACCATGACCCCGTGCGGGCGCAGAGCATCCAGTGAGTCGAAAAACGTGTCCCGGCCCACCGAGTCATAAACCGCAGCCACGCCTTCGCCGCCAGTCAGTTCGCGCACGGCGCCAGGCAGGTCATCGTGATCGGACATCAGTACGTGGTGACAGCCCTGAGTCCTGGCCAGCCCGGCTTTTTGCTCCGTGCTGACCACACCGATGACCGTCGCCCCCAGGTGTCGCGCCCACTGACTGGCCAGGGATCCGACACCGCCCGCGGCCGCGTGCAACAGAATCGCATCTCCGTCGCGCACCGGGTAGCTGCGCTTGAGCAGGTACCAGGCGGTCAGCCCCTTGAGCAGGCCGGCCGCGGCCTGCTCGTCGCTGACCGCATCCGGTATCGGCACCAGGCGGTCGGCGGCGAAATTTCGCTGCTCCGAATACGCATCGGCGGGCCGGCCCGTGTAAACCACGCGATCACCGGGCGCAATCGAGTCCACGCCCGCGCCCACTGCCTCGACGATGCCAGCCGCCTCGCTGCCCAGTCCCGACGGCAATTCCACCGGGTACAGGCCGGTGCGGTGATACGTGTCGATGAAGTTGAGCCCGATGGCCGTATGACGGATGCGGGCCTCGCCGGGGCCCGGCTCGGCTAGTTCGACGGTTTCGAACCGGAGCACTTCCGGTCCGCCATGTTCATGAATTCGGATTGCGCGGGTCTTCATTTGTCACCTTGATGTATTGCGAGATTTGGCTTTTCGGACTGGAGTGATTGACCGGACCTTGCCGATTGATGCCCCGAAAGACCATCATCGCGCAGGATGACCCCGTTACGCCAGTCACCACAATGACAGGTCGCGTCAATCCTTCTTCAATTGCGAATGATTCTCATTTGCGGTAAGATTCAGCCGTGGATCTTCCACGTACACGGAGACGGCAATGCGCTACGACGACTACGCGGGTGCCATCGAACACCGCTGGCTCGAATACCGGCTGCAACGCTGCAGCGAACAGGATTACGACCAACCTGCCGATGCAGGCACCTGTGCACGGAAAACCGTGCGCGATTGCGTCTGCCCCTGCATCGCCTCGGAGGAAAACATCTGCAACGCGCTGTCGGCGTCGATCACCGAATCCATGCTCGGCACGGGTTTCTGCCGCTGACCAGGCTTCGCCGCCCGCCGAGGGCGCCCACTCCAGGCAACCGCTCCAAGCCATTGAACCATCCACTGGCGGCACCCGGATTACCACGGTTATACTCTCGAAGCGTCACATCCAGGGCGGTTTCATGGCCCGGGCCCAACAATAACCATAACCTGCCCGCCGCCGCTGCGCCGAGGCTTTCCAGGAGCAGCAGCCATGGCCGTGCCCGGACCGTTGACTCACCTCACACCCACACGCCGCGTTGCTCTCTGGCTGGCGTTCTGCCTGATGGGTCTGGTGACCCTGATCAGTGTCTCGCCGTCGCTGCAGGCCGCAACGGCAGCCGACGAACCGACCACACTCGTGTTCGAAGTGACCGAGGAGCCGGACGGCATTCGCTGGACAGTGGTGGAGGCCGGTTTCATCGGCATTACCGGGGCTGATAGAAACTCGAACATACCCTCGGTGGCCGAACCCGGGATGAGTGAATCCGGCGATGATTCGGAAATCGTCCTGAACGTGGCTCCGGCTGGCAGCCGAAGTCTGGTTTTCCGCTTTACGCGCACCGCAGACACATCCGGTTTTCGCAGGATATCCACCCATGGCTTCAGCACCCCCGCCATTTCGCGAACCTGGGATGGTCCAGATGATCAGCCCTGCATACCTGGACGTACCAGTTTGTTCAGAAACCATTGGGCACTGAAGGTGGCTCAGGGAGGAGGATTCGCCTATTTCACCCAAACCGGCGAACCTTCCTGCTGGGCCGAAGGCGCCACCGCACTGTTCGAAGGCAGTTTCGCATCCACCGGCATCATTCCCGGAGTGGAGAGCAAGGTCCGCTGGGATGGCCGTGTTCCCTTGCAACACGGCTTGACCATCCGCACGATCGCCACCGCTTCGCTGACCGTGGTGCTGAAAGAATTCCCGGCCGCAGGCACCGACTTCGCGTTCACGGGCGGCCTTGCCGGCGAGCCGGAACCGGCCGCCTTCACGCTTGACGATGCGTCACCGGACGATACCGACACGATAACGGACACCCATGTATTCAGCCACATCATCGCCGGCACCTACGAGGTCAGCGACCTGCTTCCCGACGGCTGGCGCGCGACCGCAAGCTGCACCGGCGGCGGCGACCCCGGCGTACTGGCCAGTGGCGTTCTCACTGTGGCCGTGCAGGCGCGCGAGGACGTGGTGTGCACATTCGAACACGTGCGCCAAGCCGAGATCACCGTGGTGCAGGAAACCGTGCCCGAGGGTTCGCAGGACTTCAGCTTTTCCGGCGACCTGGACACATTCATCCTGGACGACGACGCCGATCCGGTTCTGGCCAATAGCACCAGCGCATACGTTCCGGCCGGAACGTATGCGGTAAGCCAGACACCGGTTGCGGATTTCGATCTGATGTCGATCGATTGCGGTTCGGCGCAGGCGGTGATCGATCAAGCGGCACGCACGGCGACCCTGACGGTGGAAACCGCCGAAACCGTGACCTGCACCTTTCGCAACCAGCAGCGCGGCGCCATCACCATTGACCTCGAGGCCCTGCCGGCAACGGACCAGACATTCCCGTTCGCCGGTGATCTCGGTGCATTCATACTGGATGCCGACAGCGCCGACCCGGAATGGCCCGCGAGCGTGACGTTCGAACACCTGATGGCTGGCAACCATACGGTGCAGGAAAACGTCCCGGCCGGCTGGGCCGTGTCCGAAGTCATCTGCGATGACGACAACTCCAGTGCCGACGATGCCAGCGCCACCATCCATCTCGAACCCGGTGAGCGGGTCGGCTGCCGGTTCAGCAACCACTCGGCGATGACCGACCTGGGGATGGTGAAAACCGCCGAACAGGAGCCCGGTTCCTACGATCTCGGCTTTCACCTCACCGTGACCAATCACGGACCCGCCCCGGCGGAAAACCTGGTGGTCACCGACCCCCTGCAGCCCGGGTTGATTCACGAGCACAACGACTGCGGCGGCATCATCACCGCCGAAGACGAGGCCGAAACCTTTACCTGGTCCATCGACACCCTGGCACCGGGCGAGCAGGCCACCTGCACACTGTGGGTGATCGATGCGGTACAGGAAGCCTTCGTCAACCAGGCCACATTCAGCATGGACCAGACCGACCCCGAACCGGCCAACGACAGCGGCACGGCATCCGTCGCAGCCGACCCCCGCGAAATCCCAGCCCTCAGCGGCTGGAGCGCCCTGCTCCTGATCCTCGCAATCATCACACTCACCCTGTCGCGGAGCAGATATTTGGGGTAAGAATAAAACTCATCCCCGGACGATTTTGCGCGGACCCCAAGTATCGCAACGGCCTCTCGCCACCAAACGCTGCCAAAACGCAGCCAGAACGCAGCCAGATCGCTTTGATCAACGGGTGGTGCCGGATGGCTGATCCTGTGGCCATGCACACCACCGAAAACACGTGAACAGAACCACCGTAAAGGCCGCTTTTGGTGTGCGATTTCCTGCGGTTCCCACTCACCCGTGCAACGCTCGCCAGAGCGAAGATCCCATTCCGAACTACACCGAATGTCGGGGATACCCTGCAGACCGATCTGATCATTTGATGTTGTCGCGGGCCGCCGACGCACATAGATCGCTGATGAATTTGACTGTTATTTTTGATTTTGATACAAGTTCAACTCCCTGCGTCACTCACCAGGCAGCGGCAACGGGTTTTTATGGGGCCAATGCGAGCTGTATGGAGGCGCCTTTGGCAGAGAAACCCTTATCCGAGGTCGCCGTGGTCATGGCATCAAATATCTTTCTTCTGTGCTGCAGGACCTCCCTGCACCGCCTTGAGTTGCGCACATGAGCGGCAAACCGGTTTACCAGGTCCTCGCCGAGCACATCAAAGGACTCGGCGTAGACTCGGTTTTCGGGTTGATGAGTGATGACATCTGCCAACTCGTCGCCAGCCTGGATGCCATCGGTGTGCGCTTCATCGGCGCGCGCCAGGAGAGCCACGCCGTCATGGCCGCGACAGGTTATGCCGCCGCCTGCGGCAAGCTCGGCGTCGCCCTGATCGGGCGCGGACCGGCCCTGGCCAACGGTGTACACGGCGCGGTATCGGCCAGCCGCACCGGTATGCCGGTGCTGATCATCAGCGGTGAAGCGCCGGTCATGCGGGGCGCGACCCATCTCATGGGACCCGACTTGAAGGCCTTCCCCGCTGTAAACGTCCTTCGCGACATGGGTATTGCCACCTTCGTGCCTGCCAGCGCCGAGTCCGCACTGCAGACACTCGCTGATGCGTTTGCAGAAGCCTCACTGGGTCACACCGCAGCGCTGCTGCTACCCATGGATGTGCAGCTGGAAACTGTGGATACGCCAACCCTGCCATCCCCATTAACGCTGCCGGAGGGGCCAGAGCCACAGCCAGCACGGCGACAGTCCGTCGACACCGCGATCGCAACCATCAAGAACGCCAGGCGGCCGCTCATCGTCGGGGGCATTGGGGTGCATCGCGGCGGTGCGCGGGAGGCTGTGGATGCGTTGGCCGAGCGGATCGGCGCGCTGTGCGTTACCACCGTCAAGGCCAAGGATCTGTTCCGCGGCAGTCCCTGGGACCTCGGCATTATCGGTTCTTCCTCACATTCGCTCGCCCGCCGCTACATCGAACAATGCGATTGCGTGATTGCCATCGGCGCCGCATTGAATTCACTCACCATGAGCTCCGGCACCGCCCTGCCCCCCGTACCCCTCATTCACATCGACGCGGTACGCACCCACATTGGCCGGTGGTCGCCCGCGGACATCGCCGTGGTGGGTGATGCCAGGCTGACCGCACAACAGCTCGTCGCCGGCTTACCCGATCGCGCTGCCGCGGAAAAGCCGTTCCATGCCGACGAAGTTCGTGAACGGATTTCGAACTTCGAACACACCATGGATTTTCAAACACAGCACACCGCCCATACGCTGGACCAGCGGGTTGTCGCCCTCGAGCTCTCCAGGATGCTGCCGGAAAACCGGCATGTGGTCTTCGACGGTGGAAATTTCATGGCCAACTGGGCCTACATCACCGTGCCTGACCCCGGCCATTTCACTCATACATCGGATTCCGGCTCAGTCGGGCTGGGGCTCGGAACGGCCGTTGGCATAAAGCGCGCCCGGCCCGATCGCACCGTTGTCTTGCTCATTGGTGACGGCGGTTTGTTGATGACATTGGGCGAAATCGAAACAATCATTCGCGAAGACCTGCCTGTCGTCGTGATCTGCATGAATGACGCAGCGTACGGTGCCGAGGCACACATCCTCAAAGGTCAAAACATGTCTCCGGCCATGGCAACCTTCTTCGATGTCGACTTCGCACCCATGGTGGAACCGCTCGGCTTCGACGCACACACGGTGCGCACCATGGACGACTTGCACCAACTCGCACCGCTACTCGCCAAGCCCGAAGGTCCCGTCTTCATCGACGTCAAGGTCAACGTCGATGTCATCGCGCCCTTTATCACCGAGTTCACGCACAAGGAAAATTGAGGGCATGAGTTCATTCATCCCGCATCGGCGGCTTCAGCGAAATGCAAACCCATGAAGTTCGACCCCGCCAAGATTGATCCGGAGCTACGTGCCGGTCTGGCGAACCAACCCCAGGGTTTGGACAAACTGACGCGAGACACCGTAATGCAGGTGCGGGCAGAGCGCGCGCGCATGTTCCAACCGGTATCGACGCCTGCAGTGTCGACCACCGAGCACCAGGTCCCAACCCAAAGCGGTAGCGTGCGGGTGATCGTCTACAGGCCATCCGCACAGGCTACCTCGGATACGCCCGCACCCGGCGTGCTGTGGGTTCACGGTGGAGGTTACGTTCTGGGCACGGCTGAGGACGATCGTGCACTGAAGATTGCGCAACAGATCGACGCGGTAGTGGTGTCTGTGGACTATCGGTTGGCGCCCGAGAACCCGTTTCCCGCCGGGGTGGAGGATTGTCATGCCAGCCTGCTCTGGATGGTCGATGAGGCGTTGGCCCTCGGCATCGATCCGCAACGCATCGCCATCGCCGGACAAAGTGGTGGCGGTGGCATGGCGGCGGGGCTGGCCTTGTTGAATCGGGATCGCTCGGGTCCGGCGCTGGCATTGCAACTGCTCCTGTACCCGATGATCGATAATCTGCACGACACCGCTTCCGGATCCATCGAAGATCATCCCGTGTGGAATCGAAAAACCTCATTGGACGCCTGGGAGATGTACCTCAACGGTGCGCCGGGGACCGCAGCTTCGCCCTATGCAGCCGCGGCTCGAGCACAGGACCTCACCGGCCTCCCGCCGGCCTGCATCTGTGTCGGTGCGGAAGATCTGTTTCGTGACGAGTGCATTGATTACGCGCGCCGATTGATGGCCGCCGGGGTAGCGGTCGAGTTGGCTGTTTTTCCCGGTCTGTACCACGGCGGCGATCTGTTCGTGCCCGAGGCGAAAATCAGCCAACGTCTGCAGCGTAGCTTCCTGCGCTCGTTGGCGGATGCTTTGGACTGAATTTCTGTCAAGGACATTTTTGTTAAAGACCTGGGAGCAACCATGGGAACCAGAAGAGTATTGGAAAACGAAAAGGTCATCGTGTCGGAATTGGTGCTTGAACCCGGCGAGAGCACCGGCAAACATCGACACGAACTCGACTACGTCGTTTATGTAATTGATGGAGCCACCCTGAGGGCAACCGACGGCAACGGCGAGGATGCAACGGACGTTACACTGTCCGCGGGCGATACGTTTCACTTTCAGATTCGCGGTGATCGGGCCATTTCCGGAGAGCTCGAAACCACGGCGGTGCACAACGCGGAAAACGTCAGCACGGCAACCTACCGAGAGATCATGGTGGAGTTGAAGTAGTCAGAAAATCATGGGAATCCGTCCGGATGCCAATTCTTCATGACACTCCTGGGACACTCCTGGGACACTCCTGGATACCCATTACTTGAGCGAACGTTGCCGCGCATCCGCAGCGGCAATCGCGGTTGAACCGTGTTACCTGTCGCCTGTCCGGTGCGCCGAGGCCGCACAGCGGTTGGCCACCGCTGGCGGGGTTTGATCATTCGGGCGCTTACGGTCTCCGGTAAACCACCAGGCCGGCGAGAAGCAACACGAGGACCATCAGCAACTGACCGTAACGGCCCAGCGCCGGTATGCCTTCGAAGAACACGGTATTGGTGACCACGCAGGCCGTACCCTCCCCGGCCGATATTTCCAGGTCGGTGCAGCCATTCTCGATTTCAACCGCGTTGTCGAACACGCGCTCGTCCACCCAGCAATGCGACGATGGCCACTGCGGAATCACATCCGCGGAGAACACTTCGGTGTCATCACCCTCGAACAGCGTGCACCACGTGGTGCCGTTTCCGCCTGCAATGCCTTCCTTCGGGCCGGCCGGGCAGTTCTCCTGGCCACCGACGATTTCCGCATCGCAGTACAGGGTGAGTTCGTAGTCGGTGTCGACCCCGGAGGGCTCGCCGATGAAGATCCATTCCTTGGTAACGTCCACCGCAACGGGTTCCGCGTAATTGCGGATCACGCACAGGTTGTGCCACGGCGGCCCGTCATCGGGCAGCAGGCTGACCACGTCGTCGAACTGGCAGGGGCCTTCGAAGAAGACATCGTCCGGAATACCTGAGGGTCCGCCGGCGGTACAACTGCTGTTCGAACTGTTGCAGTTGTACGAGGCGTGGTAGCCCGTCTTGCCGGTTTCCCACACCACGCAGTCCAGTTCGCCGTCGTCGAATTCGGTGACGACGAATTTGACCTCGTAGGTCTGCGGCGAGCCCAGCGGGCCGGGCACGAGGTCGGCCGTACGGGACTGGTCCAGCGGCAAACCGGTATTGCAGCTGATATTCAGCTCCGGTTGCGCCTCGATGTTGCCGTCCATGTAGAGCTTCTGCACCGTAAAGGTCGCACGGGTCGGTGCGTTGGTGATGGTGCACGCGTAGTTCCCGCCCTGGTCGATGTCTTCCACGTCGTCGACGTCGCAGTCCTCGGTGCGTTCGAGTTCGTAATAGCCGCCCGGTACTTCCTCGATCACGGAGCACTGGGTCTCGCCAATGTCGAAACGCCGCCACTGCAGCGCCGCCGGCGTGGTGTCCTCGCCCGGATTGCCGAACGCCAGCCCGGAGCCCTCCGAGCATTCCAGCCGCACGTCCACCGGCCCGGCGCCGCCGTCGGTGTATTCCTTGAAAACGTCCCAGTTCGCGGTCGGCCAGCGGATGGCGGTGACCTCGGTATCGGAATCGTCATCGGTGTTGATGATGGACTCTCCGCCGCCGGAACCGACCACCGACGCCGTATTGGTGATGACATCGGCCTCATCGGCTTCCAGCGGAACCGTGACGAACACCACCAGGAAGGCCTGCGCGCCCGCCTGCACGCTCACGGTCCATTCGTCGGTCGCGTCGTTCCAGCTACCGGACAGGGGATTGACCTCGTGCAGGGTCACATTGGGCGGCAGGGTCAGGATGTCGGACACCACCAGATCGGTCACATTGGACGGACCCTTGTTCATGGCGGTGACCGTGTAACGCCCGTTCGGAACGCCGGAATCCGCGACGATGGGATCGAAATCATCTTCTTTGGTGATGACGATATCGACCACCCGCGTCACCGAGGTGTCGTCGGTCGCGGTGTCGTTGTCGCCATCGGTGTCGGGATTATTCGCCGACACCACCGCCTGGTTGGTCAGCACGGCGCCGTCCGCGGCGCCGGGGCCGACATCGACCACGATGTCGAACTGCACCTGTTCGCTCGGCGTCAGCGTGCCCAGATCACAGGTCAGGGTATCGGTCGGCGATTCGACGCAAGCTACCGTGCTGGACACGTAACTGACCGCGGTCGGCAGGGTGTCGACCACGGTGACGTTGCCCGCGTCGACCGCGCCGTTGTTGTCCACCGTCACGGTATAGGTCAACTGCTCGCCGGCCACCACGCTGGCCTGGCCGTCGGTCTTGCTGATGGACAGGTCGGTGGGCAGCCAGAACGAGTCGAACCACAACTGGTCGCCGGCCACGTTGCCCACCATGTCGTAGGTATTGCCGATCCAGGTCAGGTAGACCGCGCCGCGGTCGATGTCGATGCCGAAATACTCGCCGATGCGGCAGGTCTCGGTATTGGTCGCCATGGTCTTGGCGCACGGCGTCTGCTGCGGCGTCGGAAAACGCCGCTGATTGTTGGGGAAATCGGGATCGAACGGGTTGTTGGCGTCGTTGACCATGAACGCGGGCGCCCAGGTCAGGCCGCCGTCGGTGCTGTAGGTCGCGAACACGTCCAGCAGCAGGTTGCCGAAGCCGTTGGTCTGGCCGCGGCGGGTGTCGAACCACGCCACGGCGATATTGCCGAACTGGTCAATGGCGGCGAAGGGAAAAATCTGGTGAGCGCCACCGGAACCGTCCGGAATGGTCGTCACCGCCCAGTTGTTGCCGTTGTCGGTGGAGCGGGCAAAAACGACGTCCGCGTCATCACCGTTGGTGCCATGCGCGTTGTCCGGATCATCGTTGGTCACGACGTAGACATTGCCGGCACGGGCCGGGTCGGGCAACACCCACGGCTGACCCGAACCGAGCATCCAGAACTGCAGGCCGGGAATCGCCCCTGCCTGTCCGACCACGTTGGTGGATACGTCACTCTGCCCCGCCGTGAACGCACTGGTTTTCTGCGGAAAGCTGACACCACCATCGGTTGAACGCAGCACCGAGGTAAAACCGGTCGCGCCGGCCGCTCCACCTGAATGATAGGCCGCGTATACATCTCCATTCGGCGCCACCGCAATATCCGACGGCCACGGCTGGTTATCGACGATTCCGTTCGACAGCGTCAGCGGCAGCGACCAGGTCGCGCCGTTGTCGGTCGATGTAGTCACCAGCACGCTCCAGGAACCGCTGAGCTTGGTCCAGATCACGTACAGGTTGTCGGTGAAGGGGCTACCCGGGTACTCATCGGCGACGATGTATTCCTTGTCCTCCGAATTGGGATTCGGGTCGCCCGATGCCACCTGCAGGTCCAGCGGCGCCTGAATCGTCGCCCGCGTGGTGGGATTGATTTCCATGAATTGCAGCGCGCGCACCGTCGACGGCATCGGCCGATTGACCAGGGTGGTCCAGAAAAGACGCCCCTGGCTGTCGAAGGTCATACCCGTGTCACCGCCATTGCCGCCGAGCGCATTCGGATAATTGGTCGGTCCGAACCAGGTGGCTCCGCTGTCGGTCGACGTAAGGATGCCGCGATGCGAAGTGACAACGATATTCGCGGGATTGGTGGGATTGACCCGCAGCAGCGGTTCGTCGAAATTGAATCCGCCGACATTGCCCAGTGGAATGTCCGGCTGATTGTTCGGCGCGACGCCCTGAGGATTTTCAAGCGGAGGCGGCGGATAACTCGGGGTCGTATCGCGAACCGGAATCTCCTTCAGATCTCCCAGCGCGTCGGCGGGTTTTGGCGCCGGCTGTGCACCCTGCGAATCCGGCCCGTGGGGATTCACGCGGGAATCGGACACATCCGGAGCCTGCGTCCGGGTTTCCGCGAAACCCACTTCGGTCGATTCCAGGTAGACCAGCGACCCGAGTGCCGCGACCACAAACAGAACACCGACAAGCCGTATGGAACCCATGCGCCTTACTCCCTCATCGCCTCTCCCTTACTGATCAGTATGGCACAGGCCCGGCCCGGCCGCTGAAAAGCAGGCGGTCCATCCTGGCCCGCGGGATCCGGATCATGGGAGATTCTGTGACGATCCCGTAATCGGCCGGAACCCGGTTCGCGAGCGCCCGGTGACAATCGCCGGCACCGGATGCCGAGTGACCGCGAACCGGGACCCGACCCTGAAACGGACACAGAGGCCGGAATGGCCCTGACCGTCCGTCTCACCCAGCACTGACGAACGGGTGGAGGTAAAACCGACACGGTTCGTCGCAAATGCGCTTCCGGACCACGAAACCCTCCTCCCGGACCGGCAATCCGCGCCGTCGTGCTTTTCCCGTTCTATTTACCCGCCGCGACGGCTATCATGTCTCCTTGTCCGCAGGGCCAAAGGGAGACCGGCCACCACCATGATCATCTCAGGGATCAAAGAGGCATCAGGCTTCACCGCAAGATTTGCCAACACCCGTCGCGGCGCGTTCGCCGCGCTATTGGCCGTGCTGGCCCTGCCGTGGCTGTTCGCACCCACCGCACAGGCGCAGGGTGCCATCGACCCGACAGTGCTGTCCGGCTCCTGGTTCGACCCGGCACGCTCCGGCGAGGGTTTCGAATTTCAGGTCCTCGAAAACGGCGGATTCCTGATCATCTGGTATACGTATCCGGGCGCGGGCGATCCGGTCTCCGCCGAGCAGTCATTCGTACTCGGCGTCGGCACCCTGAATGGCACCACCGCCACGGTCGACGAGGCCATTCGGACCGAGGGCCCGGTCTTCGGCCCGAACTACGACACCAACGACGTGGTGGAAAAAACCTGGGGATCGTTCACCGTCGAATTCATCGATGAAGACACGGCCCGCGTCGATTACGACGGTTTCGACGGCCAGGGCAGCTTCGAGGTCTCCCGGTTAAGCCGGCTTGCAACTCCGGAACAGGCGGGCAGCCTGCCGGCCGGGCTCTCCGCAGCCTGGTTCGACCCGCAGACCAGCGGACAGGGCTGGTTCGTCGAAATCCTGTCGGCGACCCGGGCCCTGGTGTACTGGTTCACTTACGATGCGCTGGGCAACCAGGCCTGGAACCTCGGCATCGGCGACATCATCGGCAACGCCATCCTGGTGCGAGAAGCCCTGGCCGGCACCGGTACCGGATTCGGGGCGCAATTCGACGCGGCGGACGTATCGCTCGACCCGTTCGGCGCCTACAGCATTGAATTTTCCGATTGCGATACGGGGCAGGTCACCTGGTATACACCGCAGGGAGACTTGCGCGGCATCTGGCCCATCCAGCGCCTGAGCCGCCTCCAGGGACTGCCCTGCTCCGGCCCCGACCTCCTGCCCGCAGATGCTGCGGTCACCCTGATGAGCAATCCCACCGACCCTGTGCTCGCTCGCATCCAGCATCCCGATGGCAGTCGGATGGACCTGTTCGGCAGCCGTACCGCCTCAGGCCTGCCCCATGTTCTGAGCGGCGGTCTGATTACCCGCGGTACGGATGCCTGGCGCCTTTGGCTGGACGATGGGCTGAACGGCAGCGAGGTTCGGGACCTGTCCGGCAGCACCCACGTCATCGGTCGTAATGCCGACGGGGGCACCGAAGTGACGGCCGTCGACCCACTGCGGTCGGCCAGCGCCGCGCGCTGGTCGCCCGACCCGGGCGGCAACCCATCGGCAACCGCGTCCCCGAAACATCGCAATAGCCCGACAGGTAACGACGACGCCGGGTCCGTGCCGCAGGCCACCGCCGGCACCACCGCCGCGGCCGGCGTGGATTTCTGCGCCGGGCCTGCCGCCGGCGCCCAGGTCGATTTCGTGCTGGGTGATTCCGGCTCGGCCACGAGTAACCCCGCGCAACCGGATTTCGATCTCGCCGGCGCCCTGATCGTTCCCGCCACCCGGACAGCCGCCGGGCAGTTCGACGCATCCATGCCCGAAGCCTCGGCGGCCCTGCAGCCCGGCGAACTGGCCGCGGCCTGCAACGCCCTTGGCGACGCCGCCGCGGATGCCTGCTCCACGATTTCCGCGCTGGGCGACGACGACCTGCGCGGCGTATGCGCCGACCTCGCGGCCAGTGGTGACGGTGATTCGGCGCAGCGGATCGAAGCGTTCAACCGCTGCGAAGCCGCCTACCTGGAGCAACTCGCATTCTGCCGCGCCTGGAGCGACCTGGACGCAAACACCTGCGCTGCCGCGGGCAGCCAGAACCGCGAACCGGACCCGGCATTGCCGGACCTGTACGCCCAGACCCGCACCCGTTTCGTGGCCGGTACGACCGTGCCCGGGCCCATGCCACTGGGTGACCCGGGCAGTCATGTCGATTTCGGTGCCATCGACAGCAACGGCACGGGCCTGGCCGGCCTGACCGCCAGTCCGTCCGGCCTGAACGCCGGGGAATCCTACGACCTCGAGTTGCACGTGCCCTGCCTGGATCCGAACCAGATCGTGCAACTGCAACGTCCGGGCGAATCCGCGAAATCGTGCTCGGTGGACACGGACCACCTCTGCCGGTTCAGCCTGGAAACCACCCAGGACATGACGGAGGACCACTATCAGATCTCCGGCCCGGGCGGCCTGGAATTCGCCCATCGACGCTCGCTCCGTTCGGAATCGGCTCCCCCGCTGCCGGCAACGGAGCTGGTGAGTCCGGAAGCCGACGCGCTGCTGCCGAACCGCTGCGAATCCGACGCGGTAACGTGGACGTTCGAATGGAATACCGTCGACGGCGCCGCCTCGTACAGTCTGGAAGTCGGTAACGACGGCGCCTGGTCCGGCGACGATGCCTGGCTTTATACCGGCATTGAGCCCCTGCGGTCGTCCGACCCGACCGTTGTGTTCGACATCGAACTCGACGGCCCCATCGCGGCGAGTCAGACGGCCGACTGGACCTGGCGTGTCTGGGCCATCGACGCGCAGGGCCAAGCCAGCGCCCCGCCCGATGCCGAGCGCGCTTTCAGCGTTGAAATGTGCCCGGTCAGTTACTTCGGGACCTACGCCGGCGACCTGAACGCGGACGGGGACATCACCATTCCCCAGGACAACAATTCCACCTGTACCGCCAGCACGACCATGGATCTGACCGCCGAGGCGTTGATCTCGGATGGTGGCGACTCGTGGATCGCGTTCCAGGGCAGCCAGGAAACCGTGGCCTCCAACCCGGACCCCAGCATTCCCCCCGAGGACTGCGAGGACAATTCCGGCGTCTACCCCGTGGATCGCTTCGAAATTCCGCTGACCGTGAACGGAACCCAGGTGGAAGGCCTGGGCGAAGACGACAATTTCGAGGTCATTGTCGAGGGTACTTTGAGCGAAGACGGACTGGAGATCACCTTCACCCTGGATCCCCTGTTCCCCTTCGTGTCGGGCAAGATTCGCTCGGACCCGACACTGCTTCCACCGGCTGACTGAGCGTTCGTTTGGCGGAATCATATGCATCGACCCGGTGGATGTTGCGACGCGACGCCTCGCGGGTAGAATCGGGATTGGATGGATTTCTCCGTGAACCATGAATAGCAGCGAAGCACCCGTCTGGCTGCCGCGAACCGTGGAGCCGGCGTGGTTATTTCTGGCTGATTACCCCCTGGTGCTGGCGCTGTGCATCGCGGTGGCCGGTGTCGCCCTGGCGCTGACCCTGCGCTGGATCATGCTCAAACCCGGGCTCGACATCGTTCGAAAGCTTCCCGGCGAGATGGCGGACCGTCTGCTGGAAATCGCCGCCACGGTGCTGGCCCTGGTTATCGTGTATCTGGCGCTGGCGCTGGCGGTTCAGGTGTTGAATCTGCCCGGGCCCGTCGAGCAGATCACCATCCGCGTGATGGTTTCGATCCTGATTTTGCAGCTCACGCGGCATGCCTTGCGCGCGGCTCACCTGGCGATCGGTGTACTCGGATCGATACGCGACCGGTTCCCGGTGGTCGAGGATCGCACCGTTCCCCTGTTCGACATGTTGACCACCGTGCTGGTCATCGGGGTTTCGGCCTACGCGCTGCTGCAGGTCTGGAATATCGACCCCACGGCCTGGCTGGCCTCGGCCGGCGTTCTCGGCATCGCGGTCGGTTTCGCGGCGCGCGATACCCTGGCCAACCTGTTCGCCGGGTTCTTCATCATTGCCGACGCGCCCTACAAGAACGGCGATTACATCCTGCTCGACACCGGCGAGCGCGGCGAGGTGACCAAGGTCGGCATCCGCTCCACCCGTATCCTGACCCGCGACGATGTCGAAATCACCATGCCCAACTCCATCATGGCGAATTCAAAAATCGTCAACCAGTCCGGAGGCAACTGGGAGCGATTCCGCATCCGCATCAAGATCGGTGTGGCTTACGGCAGTGACCTGGACCAGGTGGTCGAAGTACTCCAGTCCATCGCCGACGAACACGAGACCGTCTGCCGCAATCCGCGGCCCCGTGTGCGCATGCGTACCTTCGGCGATTCCTCGCTGAATTTCGAGTTGCTGTGCTGGGTCGACCGCCCCGCTCAGCGCGGACGGGTCACCCACGAACTCAACATGAGAATTTACAAGACGTTCGAGCGTGAAGGCATCAGCATTCCGTTCCCGCAGCGTGATGTCTGGCTCCGCGAACCACGCGGCGACACGTCTGCACCGTTGGAGTCCTGACCACCCACCGACTTGTCGTGGATCATATGCGGTCCCGGCCGCGGGCCGTATCATGCGATTTCCGGAAGGCCAGACGGTGACGCGCGAGGGGAGAAACGCCGCGTCCCGAATTCAATAGGGGCACGAATGTGATAGCCATCGGCGAAACCGACATTGCTCCGATCAAGGCCTGGAGGTGCATCGGCTGCGGACGCATCGAAGCTCCGGCGCCCTGCCTGGGGATTTGCGAAGACCGCGTGGTTGAACTGGTCGAAGCCACCACTCACCAGGCCCTGGTCGAAGACTACCGGGCCCTGCGGGAACTGGTTCTGCAACTGGCGCGAACCACACCGCGTGAAGGTCAATTCGCCGCCACCTACCGGGCGATGCAGAAACGCGCGGCCGAACTGCTGGCCCACCGGCCTGCCCGCTGATCGATGCGTGGCCCAACGGTAACGGGCCGATACCCGGGCACTATCGCGGCAGCCATTTTCCCTCGTTCAATGGAAACCCCCAGTCGGCATAGCGTTGAGGACACCTGGAGCTGAGGTCGACCCACACGCCGCGGGGTGACAACCGAATGCCAACCGGACCCGGCGGGTCCGCACGCAGACGCTCAAGCGCGGTTCCGAAGTCGTCAAAGGGGACGCAGAATTCGAGGTTGCGCATTTCTCCCGCCGACTGAAACGCCATGCGTTCCAGGCCCCTGAGCCGGGGCCACGTCGCCAGCAGGCGATGCCCGCTCGCGGCCCACAGATGTGGCGGGTGGAGGCGACCGGCGAAAGGGAGGTAGCGGCGAAGCCAGGCCCCATCCCGATACCTCGGAGTGCCGGCCGGTTCCGGCGCGTGGCGATGTGTCCACACCAGGATACGTCCGGCGCGAGGATACCAGTGAATCGTGACCGATTCGCCGTCCCGCAACAGATCCAGCCACGTTCCGGCCGAATCCGGCGCGTCGCGCAGGGCACTGGTGCGTGTCATGCCGATGTTGGCCTGCGTGGCGATCACTACGCGGGAGACGATGGCGTCCCGCCCGGCCTGGCGCGCCTCGGCCACGGCTACGCCATCGATCCATGCGCCGTCGCGCAGCATTCGAACCGACTCGATCTGGTCCGCGAACACGTGGCAACGCGCGCAGGATCCGTGGATGTCGGTCATCACCGCCGAGCCCAGGCTGACATCCCGAAACTCCGGCACGCAGCGGATCGTGCGGTCGTACCGGTCGAGAATATCGAACAGACCGGCGAACGTCGTACCGGCCGCGACGGTCAGACGGCCGGTCTTGGCATCGTAGTGGCTGGGCTCCTCGATACCGCTCACACTGAGTTCGACCACCGGGGTGGAGTCCGCCGGGCGGTCGGCCTGGAAGAACGGCATGCGGCTCCAGCCGCGGCCATAGGCGCGAATCCTCCGACCACAGCGGGCCATGGACTCGAGCTGGCCAGAGGTTTCCGGCCGCAGCAGACGCCGGGGATGGACGGCGCGGAACAGGGCTGGATCACTCAGTGCGGCGGCTGAATCGACCTTTTTTCCCGCGTTGAGAAAAGCGAACACGGCCAACTGGCGCAGCAACGGTACCGCCAGGGACGCGAAAATACGGGTTCTGATCGTTTCCCGACCGCCGAACACGCGGCTGGCCGCGGCGGCCTCGCAAGACTCACCCCTCAAATCAACCACTTGCAGGCCCGGCTCGCCGTCCAGGCCCCGTTCAACCAGCGCGTCGACGACCGATTCCAGACTCACCAGCGACACGCTGCGCCCACGGCAACTCGCCAACAGACCGATCAGCCTGTCCCACACGAGGCGGTGGTCACCCAGAACCAGCGACGGGCGCAGCACCGTCCGATAAGGCACATCCGATTCCCGGATCCGGGCCTCGACGGCTCGCTTGCCGGCCGTATAGCCGTCAACGAAGCGCGCACGATCCGCCCATTCGACCACCCATGAACTCATGAACACGAAGCGCGGGGTATCCAGGGACAGCAGAGCTTCCGCCGCGGCCACCTCGTCGCGCTTGCCAGGGAGACGCGCCAGGTGCACCACGGCGTCCCATCGGGTGCCCTTCAAGCGGTCGATGGCCGCCTGGTCGGACAGGTCGAGTTCTTCATGGGACGGTGCGTGAACAGAATGCCCGAGCGCCTGCAGGCGGTTGAGAACGACAGAGCCTATGGGGCTCGAACCGCCGGTCAGCAGAATCTTCACGGGCGGTCAGCCGCGGCCTGTTTGACAATCCGGGGCTTGCACGCAGCCTGCATCCCCGGCATCACGTGCCGGAGACGGCAAATCAGGCCGCACAATCAGATCAGGTAATTCCCCCATCCGCATACTGTGCCCCAATGCGCGGTCTCAATCCAGCATCTCCAGCAGATCCGCCGCCCGCACCGGGCCTCCGGCCTGGCGAAAAGCCGCCCCGACCCGAACGGCGGCGTCGGTGTAATCCGGGTCGTCCAACACGCGTTCCACCGCCGCCCGGATACCCGCCGCACGAACCCGGCCGAACTTGATCTGCACCCCGGCACCGGCCCGCACGACCTGCTGAGCGACAACCGGTTGATCGTCCTTGATCGGCGCCACCACCAAAGGTACGCCGTGCGCCAGGGATTCCGCGACCGTGTTGTGCCCGGCATGGCACAGCACCGCATCCAGACGCGGCAGCAACTCCAGTTGGGGGACGAAATCCCGGACCAGGAAATTCGGTGGCGGCTCGGGCAGCAAATCCGCCGGAGCGGCCACAATCACCTGGACGTCGCACCCCTCCAAAGCCTGCATTGCTTCCGCGTAGAACCGCCGGCCCAGATCGGCGTTGATCGTACCCAGGGATATCAGCAATTTCCGGGATCCGGACTGCAGCCAGTCCCAGGGAAACTCCACGCCGGGCCGGTGCCCCAGGGCCGGGCCGACAAAACGCACCGAACCCGGATACTCCTGATCCGGCCCAACCAGCTCGGACGCACTGAGAACCAGCGCCAGCCGGGGCGAAAGTTGTGGGTCCGCCACCGGCTCCAGCTCCGCTTCGCGTTGCAACTCCGCCATCAGTTCCTGCAGCCATTCGGCGACCCGGGGCAGCCCCGCGAACGGATCGGTCAGGGTCGCCGAAGTGGTCGACAGGCTGGCCCATGGCAGACCCAGCCGTCGCGCCGCCAGTCCGCCGGCCAGTGCCTGCTGGTCCGATACGATCACGTCCGGATTCCATTCTTCGATGGCCGCCTCCACCTGGGGGCGCATTGCCCGCGCCAACGGTACGAAAAAGTCCTCGAACAGGAATTTGAGTCGCGCTGGACCGCGCAACTGCCGGGCCCGCTGCAGAAATTCATCCTGCATGCCACCCGGCAGATCATCGTCCAGTGGCAGAATCTTCGCCGCCCCGGGCAACCGGCCCTTTGCCGCCCCGGGGTGCACGGCCCAGGCCACCGCATGACCGCGCCGCTCGAGTTCCAGGGCGATCGGCATCGTCGGATTGATGTGGCCGGTCAGTGGCGGAACGACAAACAGGAAGCGCCGCGGAGCATGGAACGCCTCGATCGTACCCACCACCTCTTGGGTCGCTTCCCACAGAACCGAATGCGTGCAGCCGGGCAGCAGGCGCAGCTCGCAACGGGGCGCGTTGCGGCGCAGCCGCTCGCCGTGATCCAGCACATCGGACTCGGTGCCGTACAGTGCGAGAATCGGACAATCGATGGCCTTCAGATCGCTGTCGTCCAGCGGTTTCGAACGGCGCAGGTCCTCCACCAGGCGGGTTTCATACACCAGTTCGCGCGCATTCTCGGCCAGCCGGTTACGTTTGCGCTCCTGGTGACGCCCCAGCCAGTCCTTGAACGACTCGGCGATCAAGCGGTCCCGCTCTTCCCCCTGAAGACTCAGGGTGGCAGCCATTTCCTCACCCCAGCCCGCCGCGCTGACATGGGCGTCTATGAGGGTGATCCGCCCGACCCGCTCCGGATGCCGCGCGGCGAAGGCCAGCGCCAGCAATCCTCCGAAACTGTTACCCACCAGGGCAACAGGCGAGTCGATGCCCGACGCGTCCAACAGGGCGGCCAGGTCGTCGACCATGTCTTCCACCCGGTAGCCTTCCCGCGGCCGTTCGCTTCGCCCATGTCCGCGCAAGTCGTACAACATGACCCGGCAGTGCCGCGCCACGCGGTTGGCCGCGGTGAAATACCAGCTCGACAGGTTGTCCATCACCAACCCGTGCAGAAAAACCACGGTACGCGGCCCGGCACCCAGCCACTGCACATGAAAACGCACGCCGTTGGCGGTGACTTCAGGCACGGCAGAAATCCCGCAGCAGATCGGTCAGGGCTTCGGTGGCGTCGAGGTGCAGATAGTGTCCCCCTTCGAGGACGGCCAGCCGGGCATCGGGCAGTACGCCGGCCAGGCGTTCACCCACCGGGCGGCAGGCGGAGTCCTTGCCGTAGGCCAGCAGCACCGGACAGTGCAGCCCGGCCAGTACGGCGTCCGGAATGTCCGGCTCGGCCGCGAGGTCGGCGAGCAAGGTCGACCGGGAGGCGAGAAAATCCAGATGCTCCAGCAGGCGGCGGGCCGCCCGTCCTCCACCCTGCGCGGACTTGAGCACCGCCTCCGGCAGGGCATCCAGTGCCTCTTCAGGGCTACGGGCCAGGAAACCGTCGATGTCGCCGGCACTGCCGGGCGGCAGCGGCAATTCCACCAGTGCGAGCCGGGCCACCCGGCGCGGGTGACGCAGAGCGAACTTCAGTGCGACCAACGCGCCGAAGCTATGACCCACCAGGGTGAGCGGCGTGTCGAGTTCGGCCGTAACCGCCTCCAGGTCACCCACCTGGGTGTCACTGTCGTAGCCCCCGCCGACCCGCTCGCTGCGGCCGTGCCCGCGCAGGTCGTACAGAACCACCCGCGACTCCCGTGCCAGAACCGGCGCCGCGGTGAAATACCAGGCCGCCAGACTGCCCAGCAGCAATCCGTGCAGCATCACCACGGGCGGACCGGCGCCCAGTTCCTGCACATGCAGGCGGACGCCGGGCGCGTTCAGGTACGGCACGACGCGATGAACCGCACCAGGTCACCGACTTTCAGCCCGATGATTTCATCCAGGTCCTTGCCGGAAATCCAGCCGGCGAAATCCACCGAACCGCCGTAGCGCATCTGCACCTGTTCGGCGAGCTGGACGAACTCGATGCTTTCCAGTTCGAGATCCTCGTTGAACGAGGTCTCCATGCCAATGGGTTCGTCCAGCAATAATTCGTCACCCGCGACGTCTACCAGCATCTGGCGGATGACTTCGAGAATTTCCTGTTCCGATTCCTGCGTATTCATGCTTTGGCCTCAGCCTGCTCCCCGTTCTTCATTTCGCACGTCACCGCGACAACGTATTCGTCCTCGCGCACGGTTTCAATCCAGCGGACCGGCTGATCGTCTGCCCCCCGGACCCGTATGCGTTCGCCATCGATTTCGGTCACCTCGAAGCTGCGCGGATTGCCGCCCAGCCCCGCACCGGTCGATTTCGCGAACGCTTCCTTGGCACTCCAGGCCCGGGTCATCCATTCCGCCCGCCTATCGGGCGTGCCCGCGGCCGCTTCGATGCGCGCCTGCTCTTCCGGTTCGAAGGCGAGATCATAGAACGAACGCTCACGTTCTTCGATCCGTTCGATGTCGATGCCTGGTGCCGTGCCTTCGCGAACCACGGCAACGGCGATGTCCTTTTTATGCGCCAGCGAGACCTGTACGCCGGCGCCGCAGGGACCCTCGATGACGGGAGCCCCGCTTTCCAGATTGCCGACCTGGACTTCCACTGGAAACACCGGCCGGTCGTCGCGGCTCCAGATGAGGTCACGCACCGCGTCCTTGGCCGCGATGCGTCCCAGCAGCCAGCCCCGCTGCCGCCGCGGATTCTGTGCCTGGAACTGTTCGTACTCCCCGGCGCTCAGGAAACGCCGCGCGATCAGCTCCCGCGAAGCCACCTGGTCCCAGTGCTCGCGTGCGAGATACCATCCGCCCGGCCGCCGTTCGGCGAGCAGGGATCGCTCCGGATAGCGCAACAGCTGATACAGCGCGTCATCAGTCTGAAAGCGGCGATCCGTCCAGCCGCTGATTCGCGCCCAGACCCGGTCGCCGTGCAGCATTTCCAGGTCGGCAGTCACCCACGGATCGCCGAAGTCACGCACCCAGACGCTGCAGTCCACGGCGGCGCCGGTCGGCAAAGCCGGGCCGAAAAACTCGATCCGATCGATTTTTACCGGAAATGCCAGCCGGTCCCGGTCTGCATGCGCGACAATCCAGTAGCCGGTGAGTTGACCGGCTCCGTCGAGCAGGGAGCCCTTGGCCGGCAAGGCCCGCAAGGTTCCCACGATGCCCTGCTCACTGATACCCGTAAAACCCGCAACGGACTGGTAGGCAGGCCCGTGGAACATCCAGCGGCCACCGTAGAGTTCCGGACCGTCGATCGGCGCGGGCCCTTCGCACCCCGCCGGCGCCTCCCTGGCTTCCGGCGCCGGACTGTAATCATCGGCCAATATCACCGTGCCGGAGGAGTATTCACCCACTTTGACCGCCACCCGGCTGTCGGCTTCAAGCCGGGCGGAAACCGTGACCTCGGCGGACGGAACCACGGCCAGCCAGCGCAGCGCGCGCACCCCTTCGATTCCGACGGCCCGCTTGCCGGGCACCAGGGCCTCGGCGGCCTCGATCATCAGTTCCAGGTGCATGGTCATGGGCACGACGCAAAACCGTTCGGCCGGGCCACTCCAGCGTTCCGGCTGGCGGAAAAACGAATGATCGATGAGTTCGGGGTATTCCTTCAGACCCAGCCGCAGTACCCGGGTCAACTCGAAAGATTCCCGCCTGGCCGGTGTCGGGTCGGGCTGACGGCCTGAAGGATTTTCGGACCGGTAGCGCAGCCACTGTGCCTGAATATCCTTTTGCGTGTCCGTGAGCAGATCCAGGGTGGCCGCCAGTTCCCGCAACACCGGGTCCGGAGAATCGGCGGATGGAAACGTGACCCGGTCCGTCCGGTCACTGGCCGAATGACCCGGTTCGCGAACCGGCCCGCCCAGAACCGGCAGATCCGCCGGTTCGACCAGCGGCGCACCGAGGCGAAGCGCCACGGTCGTTCCGGTAGCCCGCAATCCCCGGGGCCGCGCGGGATAGCCATGAGCCCACAAGGCCGCGCCGACCCGCTGTACCTGTTCGACGGCATCGCGCCGAGTGCTCCCGGCGCTGATGGCCAGATGATCGCGGCCACGCAGGGTGTCTTCGACGAAACCGCTCAGGCTGCCCGGCCCCGTCTGGATAAACACCCGGAACCCGTCCGCGTACAGCGCCTCGATCAGCGCCCGAAACCGAACCGGGCTGACCAGGTGTTCATTGGCCAGTTCCCGCACCGGCCCGGTTGCATCCGGATACGGGGCCGCGGTGGTCGCCGACCACAAGGGAATCGCCGGGCGCTGCAGGGTCAGGCCATCGACCACGTCCCGGTGACGCGCCAGTTGCGGCTCCAGAAACGGTGCATGAAACCCGGAGCGGAACGGCAGAACCTGGCAAAGAATGCCTTCGGCGCGCAATTTGTCCACCAGCGCCCGGACCGGTTTTTCAGGCCCGCATACAATGGACTGGTGCGGACAATTATCGTGCGAAATACAGACCTCGCCATCGTCGCCTAGCAGACCCTCCACGGTTTGCGCACCGCAACCCAGCGCGGCGAAGACCACGTCGGGAAAGTCCACACTCAATCCCAGCATACGGTCGGCGAAACCTTCAACCGCTTCCGCCGGCACCATGTCCGCGGCCACCATGCCGGCCCACTCACCAATACTGTGTCCGGCGATGGCGTCGGGCAACACACCTTGCTCACGCAGTGCCCGATCGAGAATCAGCCCGGCCATGATCACACCACGCCCCTGCCGCTTCAGATCACCGACTTCCGCGGCTTCCGGCGCCGACAGGTCCAGGGAGCGGGCAAGGCGTTCCACGCGTGGCTCGAATTCGGCTTCGATCCCGGGAAACAGGAAGACAATCTTTCCACCCTGCCGCGCCAGGCCGTTGTTGGCGAAAAACACATCTCCGCGCCCGTCCCAGCTTTGACCGCGTTCCACGATGCGCGCCGCCCGGGCCAGGCGCTCCGGCGTGGGGTCGAACACGGCGATGCGGCATTCGCCTTCTCCTCCCGGCTGCCCCGCCGCCAACCGCGCCAGCACGCCGGTCGGGTCGGCCGCTGCGGCGAAAAACGGCGCACGTGCACGCGGCCGCGGCGCGACGAGCACCGTGGCATCGGCCGGGTTGTACTCCTCCAGCACGACGTGGGCGTTGATTCCACCAAACCCGAAGGCACTGACACCGGCGCGGCGCGGGCCTGTTTTCTGATCCCAGGACTCACATTCGGTGGCGATGCGAAACCGGGTTTCCGCCAGCATAGGATGGGGATCGTCGCAATGCAGGGAGGGGTAGATCTCGCCGTTCCGGACGGACAAGACCGCTTTGATCAGACCGGCGATGCCGGCAGCAGGCATCGTGTGTCCGATCATGGACTTGACCGACCCCAGGGCCGGCCGGGTTCCCGTGCCATGGGGGCCGAACGTCGCAGCCAGAGTTTTCAATTCAGCCTGGTCACCGGCCGGAGTGGCCGTGCCGTGCGCCTCGACGAATCCGACCGTCTCCGGATCCAGTTCGGCGTTGGTCCAGGCCTGTTCGATCGCCCGCCGTTGCCCTTCGGGTCGCGGGCTCATTACGCTGGTTCCACGCCCGTCGCTGGCGATGCCCACGCCCCGCAGCACCGCATGGACGGGTTGCCCGTCGCGCTCGGCGTCTTCCAGCCGGCGCAGTACGACCAGTCCCCCGCCTTCGCCGATCAGCAATCCGTCGGCGCGCCGGTCGAAGGGACGGATGCATTCGTTGCGGCTCAGTGCACCCAACTGCGTGAAGACGCTCCAGAACGACACGTCATTGCACAGGTGCACGCCGCCGGCGAGCATGGTGTCACAGCGTCCACTGAGCAATTCCCTGCAGGCCTGATCGACCGCCAACAGGGAACTGGCGCAGGCCGCATCCACGGTATAGGCGGGTCCGTGCAGATCGAGGCGGTTGGCCACCCGCGACGCGGCCAGGTTGGGCACCAGGCCAATCGAGGCATCCGGCCGGAATCCGATGGTTTGCTGGAAACGTTCGCGAATCCGCTCCAACTGATCCGCGGTGATCTCCGGCAACACGGATCTCAAGGTCAGTTCGAGCTGACCGGTGGTGCGCACGAACTGCTCCAGGCGCACCATGCCCGGCGTGAGGTACCCCCCCCGGCCCAGCACGATGCCGCTGCGGCCGCCGGCGAGCTGGCCGGGATCGATGTCCGCGTCTTCCAGCGCCCGGGCCGCGAGATCGAGGGTGATCAGCTGATCCGGATCGGCGCTGTCCGCCGCCACCGGCATGATGCCCCACGGGCCCGGGTCGAAGTCGTAGGTTTCACCCAGGAACCCGCCACGGCGACAGTACAGCCGGTCCGGGCGTCCGGACTCCGGATCGTGGAACAACGCATCCAGGCGTCCGGTGGGCGCTTCGCGGATGGCGTCGAAACCGGCACGCAGGTTGTCGAGGTACCGGTCCAGGTCGGGTGCGCCGGGAAAGGTGGCTGCCATCCCGACGATGGCAATCCTTTCACTCATGCACGCTATGCGATTCCGTTGACCGCGTACCGGCGGCCTCCCTGGGGTTCTGGCCGCTGACGGCCTTGAGGTAACCTGCGGCGTCACCGGCCATGACCAGGACCTGAACGGCGTCCGGGAACCCGCCCTGCAGGATGTCCATGGCCGCCGCCACACCCTGTTCGGGTTCGATCAGCGGAATGCCGCGCCGTGCGTACTCACGGGCCAGTTCAGGTCCGATCATTCCGGCACCGGACCAGGGTCCCCAGTTGACCGACAAGACCCGTGCCGGACCGCGCCCGGCGAGTTGCCCGGCCAGCTTGTCCAGTGCATCGTTGGCGGCGGCGTAATCCGCCTGACCGCGGTTACCGAAAACCGCGGCGACGCTGGAGAAAAACAGCACGAACCGCGTGTCCGGGCCCAGCATTCCGGCCAGGATCCGTGCCGGCACCACCTTGGTGTCGAAAACGCGCCGGAAGGACGCTTCGGTTTTGTCGCAAATCAGTTTGTCTTCGAGAATCCCGGCTCCGTGAATCACGCCGTCAATCCGGCCGTACTCATCGCGCAGCCGCGTGATCAGCGACTCCAGGGCCCCGGCATCCGTTGCATCGCAAGCGTGATAACGAACCTGCCCGCCCGCCGCACGGATGTTATCGAGGGTTTCACTCACCGCGCGAGCCGCCATCAGACGGCTGCATTCCGCCTCGATCTCGGCAGGCCGTGACATGCCCTGGGCGACCAGTACCTGGCGCAATTCGGCCAGGGTCCGGGCAGCCGCGGTCTCGTCGCTTTCGGGCCGGGGTTCCGCGGTTCGTCCGACCAGTTCCAGCCGGCAGCCGTAGCGATCGGCGAGGGCCGCGGCAAGCCGGGCGCAAATGCCGCGCCCACCCCCCAGCACGACGACCACGGAATCCGTATCCAGCGCCGGTTCGCCGGATTCTTCCTCGTCGGTGCTCGCGTCCAGGGCTTCCAGCGACCATGCGACCCGTCGCCCGTCGTGGTAACCGACTTCGATCCGATCATCTCCCGACGCCAGCCATTCCGCCGCCAGCGCTTGCGCCAACTGTTCCGGGGCCTCCTCCGGATCCAGGTCGACGACCCGCGTTCGCAGGGACGGAAATTCGTGCGCCAGGGACTTGACCAGGCCGGCCGCTCCGCCAGGACCCGCCCCCGCCGTATCGGCGCCCGAACCCAGCCCGAACCGACCCCCTGCGGGACTGGCCACGATCAGGGTGCCGATACCGCTGGCCACGGCACGCTTGAGGCGGCTGAACAGGGCCGGCACGACCTCGTGATCCGCCGCTTCGGCAAGGCAGGAGAGATCGATCAGATCCGCCACGTCGTCCACGGCATCGAGCCGGCCAATCACTTCGGCCTCTCCACCCGCCGCCTTCACACGGTCGGCGAGCAGACGAGCGATACCGCGACCATCGTCGACGATGGCGAGCCGGCACGTGGCCGACTCCGCATCCGAATCTGCATTCAGGGCCGGCGCATCCCCAAGCGGGGCATCCACGACCCGAAAGCCGTAACAACGTACGCGAGCCTCCGTGTCGGCGGAGGCGGTTTCCGGCTGTGCTCCGTATTCAGGCTTCGACGCGGGAACGGATTCGGCGGTCGATTCAGCGGCGCTGTCCCGTGGCGCCGGGTCCTCCCCCGGCCGATGACTCTCCAGCCAGTCGACCAGCGCCCGCAATGTTTTCAGACCGGCCAATTCCTCGATCACCTCGTCCTCGGACTGGCCCGGGGCTTCTCCCAGTGCGACCTGCTCGCGCAACTGGCCCAGAATTTCAATCCGCTTGATCGAATCGATGGACAGCTCCGCTTCCAGGTCCAGATCGAGATCCAGCATGTCCTGCGGATAGCCGGTGCGTTCACTGACGATGGAGAGCAGCAAACCCGTGATGTCGACTCCGGTTGCCGCATTTCCGGTTTCGTGCGATCCGGGCGGCGCGCCCGAAGCCGCCTGCGCAGCCGGAATGGCGGCCGGTTCGGCGGATTCGGCCGGCCCGCTCACGGCGGACCGCGGCGTCACCTCGATGGCCGGCCGCGACACGCCCGGTGACGCCGCCGCATCCGCCCCGAGAAACTGCATCATCACATCGCGTTGCGCGGCAATCATTTCGCGCATGCCGTGCAGATATTCGATCATGGCCTGTTCGCGGGCATCCGGCGCGGTGCCGGCGGCGACATCCGCCGCGGGACGCAATTGCCCTGGCCGGATCACCGGCTCGCTGACCGCGACATAGGCGTGCGGCGGCGCTTCGCCACTGGCCGGCCGCGCCATCTGACCATTGACCAGCCAGGCCGAGGGGGCCAGCGCCGGCGGCTGTCCGAGATCGACCACGTCGGCGTCACGGCCCAGAAACAGCGCTTCGGGATGCACCTCGACGCCCAGTACCGCCAGTTGGCCCACCGCGCCGAGCAGGGCCGGCAACGACTGGCCAGCCGGATCATCGCAGCGGATCACCCGGTGGGGCCGGTCACGCAACGTGGCCGCGATCAGCCCGCTCAAGACCTGTCCCGGCCCGGCTTCCACGAAAATCCGTACACCGGCCTGGTACATCGCCTCGATTTGGTCCGCGAACCGCACCGGCCGCGCCACCTGCGCCGCCAGTTGCGACCGCACCCCGTCGGCGCTGTGCAGGTACGGGGCGGCGGCCGCGTTCGAAAACACGGGAATGGACAATTCGTGAACGTCGCATTGCGCCAGGCGTTCGGCCAGCATGTCCTGCGCTCCGGCGACCAGCGGGCTGTGAAACGCACAGGCCACCGGAATCCGGCGGGCACTCATGCCGGCATCGCCCAACCGCTCCACGGCACGATCCACGGCATCCTCCGGACCCGATATCACCACCTGGGAGGGTGCGTTGTAGTTGGCGATGATGACGCCGTCTTCACGCTCGATAACGGGTGCGACATCGGAGGCCGCCGCGTTCACGGCAGCCATCACTCCGGGCTCGGAGCCGGCGGCCTCGAGAATGTAGGAAGCGCGCGCCTCGCTCAGCGCGATCAGGGTCTCCTCGTCGAAGGCACCCGCCCGGCACAACGCCACCAACTCGCCGTAGCTGTGACCGGCCAGGTAATCGGGACGGATTCCCAGTTGCTCCAGAAACTCCGCGACCGCCAGACACATCATGCCCAGCGCCGGTTGGGCGCAACGGGTGTCGGTGAGCGCCGCCTTCTGTGCCGCACGCTGTTCCGCCGTATGCACCTGCGGCGGATAAATCCGGTCGAGGTAGGCTTCGCCCAGGCCAAGCACGCGCCGCAGCGGAGGCATTCGCACGAACAGATCGGACAACATGCCCACGCGCTGACTGCCCTGGCCGGGAAAAACGAAGGCGAGTTTGCCGCCCGTGACTTCACGATCGGTGATGAACACCCGGGCGTGTTCCCGACCGTCCAACAGGTCGTCCAGACGGGCTTTCGCATCCTCGGCCCCATGGGCCACGATGGCCACATGCACCGGCCCGTCGCCGGACGCCGCCAGCGTGCGCGCAAGGTCACGCAGGCGAATCCGGCCGTTGCCGTTCAGCCAGGTGCGCGCCTGCGCCACTCGCGACCGTGCCTCATCGGCGTCTCCACGGAACAGCAGCAGCTCGGCGGGCCATTCGTCGGCGGCACGCAGCGGCAGTGCCGCGGATTCCTGTCCGGCCAGCACCACGTGGAAATTGGTTCCACCAAACCCCAGCGCGCTGACACCGGCCATGCGGCGCGATTCCAGCCAGGGCCGCGCTTCGCGGCGGAATTCGAACGGATTCTGCGCCGGGTCCCAAGCCGAATTGGGCTGGTCGACATGCAGGGTCGGCGGACGAACGCCGTGATGGATCGACAGCGCGGCCTTGATAAGCCCGGCGACCCCGGCCGTGCACTTTGTGTGGCCGATCTGGGATTTAACCGATCCCAGCGAGCATCGACCGGGTTCGGCGCCGGCTTCCCTGAAAACCTCGGTCAGGGTGGCCAGTTCGGTGCGATCTCCGACCACGGTTCCGGTACCGTGTGCTTCGATCAGGCCCACTTCCGCCGGCGACACGCCACATTGTCCGTAGGCCCGTTCCAGCGCCCGTTTCTGTCCTTCCTTGCGCGGTGCGGTCAGACCCAGGCTGCGCCCGTCGCTGGAGCCGGAGACCGCCTTGATCACCGCGTAAACCCGATCACCGTCACGTTCCGCGTCGGCCAGGCGCTTGAGCGCCATGCAGGCGATTCCCTCGCCAAGCACGATTCCGTCGGCGGTGGCATCGAACGTGCGGCACTGTCCGGTCGGCGACAGCGCGTGAACACTGGAAAACAGCAGGTAGTCGTAAATCGTGTTGTGCAGATCGGCGCCACCGCACAGCACCAGATCACTGCCCCCCCGGTTCAGTTCCTTGACCGCGGCATCGACCGCGGCGAGCGAGGAGGCGCAGGCGGCATCGACCGTGTAGTTCACCCCCCCCAGGTCCAGACGGTTGGCGATACGGCCGGCGATGACGTTGGCCAGCACGCCGGGAAACGAGTCTTCGGTCAGAGACGGCAGCACCGCGTCGAGTTCCGGTGGTATCTCGCCCACATACTGCTGGAACAGGGCCCGAAAGCCGTAGGCACCGGACATGTCGGCCCCGGCCTCGGCGCCAAAAATCACCGACGCGCGTTCGCGGTCGAAATTCAGCTCGTCCACCCGCGCATCCGCCAGGGCCCGGGCGGCGACTTCCAGGCTGAGCAACTGGACCGGTTCGATCGCCGCCAGCGAATTCGGGGGAATGCCCCATTTCAGGGGGTCGAACGCGACAGTGGGCAGGAAGCCCCCCCATTTGGAGGGCGTTTTCGCACCCGCCGACTCACCGACAGCCTCGGGGTCGTAGTACAAGTCCGTGTTCCAGCGTTCGGCCGGCACCTCCGTGATCAGGTTTCTGCCATCGATGATGTTGGACCAGTATTCCGCGAGATCCCGCGCGCCGGGAAAAATGCCGGCCAGGCCGACGATTGCGACGTCCGCCGGGGCCGGCCGGGGCCGGCCGGCCTCGATGCGCGGACCACCCGCAATGCGCGTGTCCGTCCCGGCCCGCAGCAGGGCTTCGCTGCCGTTGACCACATCGTCGTGCAGTTGCGCGATGGTACAGACCTCATCGTGCAGCACTGCGGCCTGACCGATCATGTACATGCCTTCCCGGACCTGGGTCTGCGCGTCCACGGACACCAGCTCGTCACCCTCGCGCTGCAGGCCCTTGGAGGCGATACGCAGCCGGCCGAGGTTGAGCGACTCCAGTTCCATCCACGCCTGGTCCTGCGGTACGCCATCGGCCACCAGCTCATCCCGCCGCCGTTCGAACGTGCGCACGTATTCCGAATCCACGCAACGGGTCGCGTGTCCGGGCGAGGTCTCGAGCAACACGGTTCGGGTGCAGTCCCGGGCCGCCTGCTGGAATCCGGGCTGGATGGCACCGGTCTCCGTGGCTTCCCGGGTGAGGAGATAGGCAGTGCCCATCAGGACACCCACGGCCGCACCACGGTCCGCGAGCGGTGCCGCCATCGCACTCACCATGGCCGCGGAGCGGGCATCGTGGATGCCACCGGCGAACAGCGCCTGAACTTCGGCGACCGCATCGCAGGCCAGCAACTGTTGAATCTGCGCTTCCCACAGGGCGAAGCTGCTGCGCGGCCCCACGTGACCCCCGCATTCACGCCCTTCGAATACGAATCGGCGCGCGCCTTCCTTGAGAAACATTTCGAGCAATCGCGGTGATGGCACGTGCAGGAAGGTGCGGATGCCCTCGTCTTCGAGCACCCGTGACTGCGACGGCCGCCCACCCGCGATCAGCGCGAACGGTGGTTTGAATCGCCGGATCACATCCAGTTGCTCTTCGCGCAATTCGGGAGGAACGAAACCCAGAACACCCACGCCCCAACTGTTCGAGCCCAGCCGTTGCGAGGTTTCGCTCAGCAGTTCTTCGACCTGCGGACCGCGCATCAGGGACAGGGCGAGGAATGGCAGGCCGCCGCCCTCGGCGACCGCGGCGGCGAAGCCGGCCTGGTCGCTGACCCGGGTCATCGGGCCCTGCGCTACCGGAAACTCGGTTGCGAATTCACGTGCCAGATCGCCGTTCCGAACCAGGGCCGGCGCGGCGGCCGCCGCGGCTGGCAAGGCGCGCATGGCGGACTCGAAGCCGCGAACCAGACCGGCGGCGGTGCGGTAATGACGGGCCAGCGGTCCGGCGAAAGCGGCAGCCTGCCCCATCGGTATCAGGCTGTCCTGCAGACTCGAAGCCCCGAGCAGGCCGGCGACTTCATCGGGGCTGTAGTCCGCCAGGTGGCGCGCGACCGGCAAATCCGGCCGGCTGAAAACACGATGGCCGTGGATAACGACTGTTTCCGACCCGTCCATGCCGGCGACGGCACGCGCGATGGACGATTCGAGCTGCGATTCCTGCACCAGCGCCAGTTGTTCGTCGAGGTAGACACCCGCCGCTCCACCGGCCACGCAGGCCGCGGCCGTGTGCCGCCCGATTCCGCCTTGCACCCAGAAAGGAACATCCAGACTGGCCGCAGCCAATCGCTGGGTCAGCAGGAAGGCGGTTTCATCCCCGACACGTCCGCCGGCCTCGTTGCCGCGTGCGATCAAACCGTTGGCGCCCGCCGCGATGGCTTCAGCGGCTTCTTCCATCGACGTCACCTGAACCAGCACCTGGCGTGGGCGCCACCGGGAAACCGTACAACCCGCTTCGAGCACCACGGTGTCGACAATCGCCGGCAACTCGCCCGGCCGCACGATCGCGTCGTCGGTGACCCGCACCGCGAAAGCCCCGGGTACCAGTGAACGCGCCCGCGCCAGCACCGCGAGCGCTTTTTCCCGGTCACGCCCGAGATCCAGCACGGGCATGGCGGGCGTGGCCGCAAGCGCGGCGACCAGCGCCGGGTCGGGCTTATCGAAAGGCGTACAGGCTATGATTTTCGGCATTGGACTCGGCCTAGCAATTGTTTCCGGGTAATTCCTTTACCCCAGGCCCGGAGTGCGCCAAAACGGGAGTGGTTTGAGTATAAATCATGCGCGGCCACCGGGTACCAGACGGGGCTGCGAGCGGCCTGACATGGTCTAGAGCGCTCGCAACGCATTGGCAATGGGCTGCCGGGCCGCGTGAATCGCCGGGAACAGGCCGCCGATCAATCCGATGACCGTGGCGAACGTGATCCCGCGGACCAGCAGTGGAAAATTCACGTCGAAGGCGAACGTGACCTGACTGAAGCTGCCCCAGTTCATCGTCGCGGCGCGAAATCCGTCGAACGCCAACCACGCCAGCAGTGCTCCGATCGCACCTCCGATCAAGGCCAGCACCAGGGATTCGAGCAGAACCGAACACACCACCGGACCGGAACTGAAACCCAGCGCCCGCAAGGTCGCGATTTCCTGCCGCCGCTCCGAAACCGCGGTATACATCGTATTCAGGGCCCCGAACACCGCGCCCAACCCCATGACGATGGCGATGGCGGTCCCGATTCCGGTAATCACCCGATACAGGGTCGAGGACTGCGCGATGTAGTAGTCCGCCTCGCGCATCGGCTTCACATTCAGTTGGGGGTTGGTGGTGAGTGCGTCCTTGAAGTCCTGGAATTCGCTGCCGGAATCCAGCCGCGCCACCACGGACTGGTAGGAGTTACCTCGGCGATAGGCCTGCTGCAATACCGCGGCGTCCACCCAGATTTCCGATTCCGCCAGGCCGCCCCCCGCTTCGAAAATGCCCACGACAGGCCACTGCTCGCGACTCACGGTGACCGACGACCCCACGTCCAGTCCGGCGAATTCATCGGCCGCGCCCACCCCGACAATGACCTCGTTGAGTCCCGGGCGGAACCGACGGCCCTCGACCATGGAAAAACGATCGCGCACGGCGAAAGCGGTGGGCGTCACGCCCCGCAGCGGTACGTTGGCATCGGTACCGGTGGACTTCTTCGGCAGGTTGATGATGACGAACAGTTCAGGCGACGACAACAAGCCCTGCTCCGTGCGCGCGATGCCCGGCGCTTCGTTGATCAGGCGTACGGAATCCCCGCCGAAACCACTCATCATTTCGGTGGTGGCGCCGCTGCGCAGCACGATGACATTGTTGGGCGCCGCCGAACGTTCCATGGTGCGCATGATGCCTTCGGCGATCGACAACACACCCACCATCACCGCCACGACGCCGGCGATGCCCACCACCGCCGTCAGCGACGAGCCCAGCCGCCGGGGAATGTTGCGCAGGTTGAACACGGCGACCGCGACCACCTGGGAAAATGCTCCGAATCCCCTCATCCGATCTCCCTCAGCGCCTGAGTGCGTCCGCGATGCGCAGCCGCCGGGCCTGCAGCGCCGGCACGATCCCGGCGGCCAAGGCCAGCGCCAAAACCAGCACCAATCCCACCACCAGGTCGCGACCCGGAATGTAGAAACCGGGCAGGGCTCCACCCGACGGGTCCCCCAGGGAGACCACGAACCACGCCAGCGCCAAACCCATTCCGCCTCCCATTACGGCCAGGAACACCGACTCCCCGAGCACCAGCCCCAGCACCGCGCGGTCGGTGAAGCCGATGGCCTTGAGCACTGCAAATTCATTGGTCCGTTCCCGCACCGCGTGCGCCATGGTATTGCCCGTTACCAGCAGAATCGTGAAAAACACGGCCGAGACGATTCCCGCCATGATCAGACCGATGTCGCCGATCTGGTTGGCGAAGCCTTGCGCGAACGCTCCTTCCGGTTCCGTTTTCGTCTGGATGGGCGCATTGGCGAACTCATCATCGATCGCCGCCGCGATTTCCGCCGCGTGTTGCGGGTCTTCGATACGAACGACGTACCATCCGACCAGCCCCGAACCCCATTGGCGGGATTCCTCGAGAAAATCGTAGTGGAACAGCATCTGGGTGTCATCAACACCTTTTTCCGCGACGTCGTAAATGCCCACGATGTCGAATTCCCACACATCGCTGCCGTCCTTGCGGCTCCAGATGCCGGAACGGATGGGTACCCGGTCACCGACCTTCCAGCCGAAGCGCTCAGCCAGGCCACGGCCGATGACGGCACCGGCGCGCGTCTTCAGCCAGGCCTGTTTTTCCGCATCGTCGAGCAGCAATTCGGGAAACATGCGCAGGTATTCTTCCGGCTTGACCGGAATCTGCGCGAAGAAATTCGACGGCTTCTGATACACGCCGCCAAACCAGGTCAGGTGGGTGGCGTCAGCCACTCCTTCGATGCGCTCGATATCCCGCTCCATGGTCTCGTTCAGCAACTGGATGATCGACACCCGGTGGCGCACGATCAGCCGGTCCAGCCCCGCCACCTCGATACCCTGGCCGAACGCGGTGCGAATCGCGGTCAGATAGCCGAACAGGACGAAAGCCGCCATCACCGAGAGCATGGTCAGTGCGGTGCGGGTCTTGCTGCGCCGCAGGTTGCTCCAGATGAAGGCGAGGTATTTCACGTGACCGCTTCCAGTTCCAGCCGCCCCTTGTTCAGATGCAGGGTGCGCGTCGCCCGCTCCGCCGCATGCATGTCGTGGGTCACCATGATGATGGTCTTGCCCTGTTCCCGGTTCAGCGCCTGCAACAGATCCAGCACTTCATCGCCGGACTTGCGGTCGAGGTCACCCGTGGGTTCGTCGCACAACAACAGGCTGGGATCGGTGACGATGGCCCGCGCGATGCCGGTACGCTGCTGCTCGCCGCCGGACAGGGTGCGCGGATAGTGGTCGGTGCGGTGACCCAGCCCGACGATTTCCAGCGCCAGTCTGGCCCGTTTGCGCCGCTCGGCCCGGGACAGCCGGGTCAGTAACAAAGGCAGTTCCACGTTCCGCTGCGCGGACAGGACAGGAATCAGGTAGTAGAGCTGAAACACCAGGCCGATGTGCCGGGCACGCCAGGCGGCCAGCCGCCGGTCGGACAGCGAACTGATTTCCCGTCCGTCCACTTCCACCGTGCCCGTGGTCGGCCGATCGAGACCACCGATCAGATTCAGGAGGGTCGACTTGCCCGAACCGGACGGCCCCATCAGGGCGAGGAATTCACCGCGGGGGATCTCCAGGTCCAGGCCGCCCAGCACGTGGATGCGTTCCGAACCACGGGTGAAGACCTTGTCCACGCCCCGCAGTCGAACCAGTGGATCCGCCCCAGCCTCTTCCGGCGAATTCACGATGCTGCCTCCACGACCTTCATTCCCTCGGCCAAATCATCCGGGCCGTCCACGACCACCCGTTCACCGGCCGCCAGACCGGCATCGATCAATATCTTGTCACCACGCCGTCCACCCGTGTTCACCGCTCGCCGTTCGATCACGCCGTCGTTGACGACCAGCACATAAGGACGATTATCCGGATCGCGCACGGCCGCCACCGGAACGGCCATTTTCCGCACCGCTTTCACTTCTCCGCCCGGGTTCCGGAAACCGACATTCACGCCCATGTCGGGCAGGATGCGCGGATCGAGTTCATCAAACCCCACCCGCACTCCGACAGTCGCGCGCTGGCGGTCGGCGGTGGGGATGATGGCGATGACGTGCCCCGGAATCTGCCAGTCCGGGTAGGCATCAAGGGTAGCCACCACTTCCTGCCCTGCGGTGACCCGGTTGATGTATGCCTCATTGACGTCGATTTCGATTTCCAGCGAGGACATGTCGACAATGGTGCCGATCCCGGTGCGGGTGAACCCGCCACCCGCCGATACCGGCGAAATCATTTCACCCGGCTGGGCGTTCTTGCCCACGACGACGCCGGTGAACGGCGCCCGGATAATGGTGTCTTCGAGCTGTTGACGGTAGATCTCAACCTGCCGCTGCGCCACCTTGACGTCGGCCCGGTTACGCTCCAACCGCGCTTCCAGCGATTGCGTCTGTGCCCGGTTGCGGTCGAGTTCGGCGTCGCTGGCGAGGTTGCGTTGCGCCAGGTTGGCGGCACGCTCGAGATTCAGCCGAGCCTCTTCGAGCAGAGCCTGGGTTTCTTTCTCCGCCGTCCGCGCGGTTTCCACCTGGGCGATCGACAGCGCCAGGGCGGCCCGCGCATTGGTGTCGTCCAGGCGCGCCAGCACCTGACCCTCCTCGACCGCCATGCCCTCCTCGATGGGAATGTCGACGACTTTGCCGGTGACCTTGGAAGAAACCGTCGCCTGCCGCCGGGCATTCACGTATCCGGAAGCATTCAGAACCGTGTCGGCAGCCGTTCCCTCCAGCTCCTGCACCAAAGCGGTGGTGACCGAAGTGGTCTGATCCCGCCCCAATCCGTACCAGGCGGCCGCGGCGCCAGCGACGACCAGCACGGCAATCAGCCAGATCCAGGCGCGCGAGCGCGTTTCAGAGCCCTCCGGCTCACGTTCGATTCGCAATTGGTCCAGCGCGGCTTTGCTCATGGGCAGGTATTGGATACTCGTTGGTGTTCGGGAATGGAATGCCGACGGAAGTATAGGTTCAAACTCATGGCGAACGAAATCACGCGTCGGGCACCCGGGGCACGCTGAATTCGGGATAGTGCTCCCAGGCCTGCGGATTGACCTCGAGATGCGCTTCGAGTGCGAGCTGGGGATCGGTGCGGCGTTTCTCGCTGGACCGGAAATTCCACATCAGTGGCATGGTTCGAATGCGACGTCCGATGATACGCAGGGCAGCCGGCAAATCGCCCATCAACGCGCCGGCGCGGGCCCATGCCGACGGCTCCCGTTCCAGCCGGGCGGGCTCGTAACCGAAGTAGGCCATGTAATCCGCATTGCGCCGTTCCAGGAGCCGGATCCAGGCCGGCGACAGGGTCTTTCGCCACAGCGGCTCGCGACCGGATGGCGCCGCCAGCTTCCGCCGGGTGGCCGATTCAAACCAGGGAAATGGCGGCACATCGTCCTGCGGGCCATTGGCCACGTGATCGAGCACCGCATCGTCCCAGGGCTCACCAATGTGGTCCAGAACGCCGCGCAGGGTCGACTCGGGGTCGGCGATCAGTTCTTCGAGGGTCAGCGTATGAATGCGGTTCAGGTGCGGAGCCACCGCTTCATGCTGGCCGGCACACCCGATACCGCTCAACAGCAAGCTGTTCGAACCCCACGGCATGCGTGTGAAGGAAACGACGATCGCCCGGGGATCGCGAGCGATATACAGCAGTTTGGCATCCGGAAAATCCTTAAGAATCCGCTCGATGTTCTTGGAGTCCAGCGGAGATTTTTCCCCGTAACGCACCTTGCCGTGCCGCGCCGCACACCGTTTCATGATGGTGCGGAACACTTCGTGTATCTGGTCTCGCGGCAGGTCTTCGGGTACCGCTTCCCTGAGTTCGTCGGCCTTCAATCCGAGCCAGCGAAAGGAGAACGTATCGAAATAACGCTCCAGCCACTGCCGGGACGACAACGCCTTGGGCGTGTACTGCTCGTAAGCGTAAAAGAACGCTTCGTGGGTCAGGTGGATGCGCGGGTGCGAACTGAGAATCTGGCGCAGCAGGGTCGTGCCCGACCGGCCGCAACCAACGATGAAGATCGGAGAGCGATCCGGATCGGTGTGCTTCGCTCCTTGCATGACTTACTCCCTGGCAGCAATCGGTCCGCATGTTTCCGTGTGCAGTTCGTGCAGTCCGGATGCCGAATCCATCAGGCGCGGAACGGCTACGGCTACGTCAACGGCAGACGAACCGACGATTATAGCGACAAGTGCCCACAATCGTGGGGCGGGTTGCCCGCGCCCCCATGGCCGCAAGTGCGTTGCCGGACCATGATGTGTTGTCAACGACACCCGGCCGCCCCTACGATGAGCCCATGAATGCCTACCTGTGGAAATCCAACTCGGTCATCGCCCCCTTCGGCGACGCCGTATCCGACGTACTCATCGCCAATGAAACGCTGCGGGAGCGACAACGCCGCACGCTCGAAAAACTGGGTCTGACAGTCCACGAGACCGAAGATCCGGACGCCATCACGGATCGCGAGTTTCTGCTCGTTCGCGACGACCTCTACTTCAACCAGACGGCCGCGAAGCGATTTCTGGATCGGGCGCGCGAGGCTGACGAGTCCGTCGTCTGCGCCCTGGAACAGGGCCCTTTCACGGAATTCACGGCCTTTCTGCAAAACCTGGATGGGGACACCGATCCGGACAGCGGCGATCCACTCGTCCTTTACGGCATGTACTTCTGCCGCGCACCGGCGGGCAGCCGAACCCTGCCGGGGTCGTACCGGCCGCTGAAGATTCCGGCCCGGCAACGGGCGCATGAGATCGCACCGGGGGACTTCGTTCCCACGTCGGTTGGCATCAGCTTCACGCCGGCGATTTCCGACGCCATGGTGATGCACGTCAGGCACTGGACGCACCTGTGGCTCATCAATCTGCTGGTCATGGGCACCACCCTGCTCCGGCGATTCACCGCAAACCGGCTGGCCCTGGTATGGCGCGTGCTGTCGGCCCTGTCCTTCAACCGCCAGAAGATCGCCCGGCGCTTCGTCATCAAGGGCAAGGGCTGCAGGATTCACCCGACGGCGACTGTCGAAGGCTGTGTTCTCGGCGATCGCGTCTCCATCGGCGCTTACAGCATTGTGCGCGGGTGCATTCTGGGCGATGGTGTGCGGATCAATGAACAGAGCATTGTCACCGGGTCGGTATTCGGAGAAGCCGCGACCTGCTCCCCGCGGGGCTGGGCCAAGGCCTGCGTGATTTATCCCGCTGCGGTGGCCGGCAAGATCCAGGCCTGCATGGTGGGACACAAGGCTTTCCTCGCCTCGCCGGCCCATTTCATCGACCTCAAGTTCCAGGGCACGATCAAGGTCACGCACCAGGGCGAAATCGTCGACACGGGCATGAATTTCCTCGGGGCCTGCATCGGCCACGAAGCAGTAGTCGGTGCGGATGTCTGGGTGGCCGCGGGCCGTGAAATCCCCAACGGGGCGCTGCTGGTCAAACCGCCCGGGGACATCCTTTCGAAAATACCCGCCGACCTGCCGCCAGGACGCGCGGCCGCGGTACGCAATTCCGAAGCGTGTCTGGTGGACGAAGCGGGAAGAAACCCGCCGGACTCTGCGGACAATTAACGGCAGCGGTCAGGCTGAACGGACCGCTCCCGGCCAGGCCGCCGGAATGCACGGCTCAGCCAAGGCGGCCAGAATGCACCGCGGCCCCGAGAACGGGTTGCGCCCGTGACCGACCCGGGTATTGTCCAGCATCATCACATCGCCGCGTTCCCAGGCACGGGAAACGCTACAGTCCCAGAGGGTTTCGCGAATATGCAGCACATGATCACGGGGTATTTCACCGCCATCGCCGTATAACGCATGGGCCGGCCGATCCTCCGCACTCACCCGCTCATCCCGGCGGGATTCGAGCGCCGCGAGACCGGCGGCGAGCAGTTTTCGCCCGCCATGACCCAGTTCCCAGGAAAACGAATCGTGCAAGGTGACGGCGTTGAGCCACACCGGTTCACCGGTCTGCGGATGCACCCGGGCGGCGGGACGCTGTGAGACGAGAGTCAGGCGATCACCGCTGAAAACCGCTTCGATCCCACGCCGTTCGCAGACTTCCCGCACCTGGCCGGGGTCGGAATCCGGAAACATGTCGCGCCAGGTCCGGGGCGCGAGAAGTGACTTCTTGCCGGACAGGTTCTGGATCAGGCGAATCCCCCGTTGCACCAGGGGCTCGCGCACCTCGGGACGCAGCGCGTGAAAAACCCGGGTCAGATTCACGACGGGTGTTTCACCACCCCGGCGGGCCGGGGTTTCGCAGAAGAAAAACACCCAGCGCGGAATCCGGTCGAGGTACGACATTTCCGCATGCAGCGGAATCGGCACGAAAGCCGGCGCATCGGTCGACGTGTGGACAACGCCCTGTACCCGTCGGCGCGGCGTGATCCCGCCCTCGTACTCCATGGATTCGGGAGCCACGGATCTGACCAGGGCATTGAATGCGGTGGCGTCCTGCCACTCGAATCCCCGCAGCACAACAGCGCCATGCCGGCAGACCTCCCGCACCAGGCGGTCGCGTTCGGCATGACCGAATTCGACCGCATCGACGCCGCCGGCCAGGCCGAAATCGGCCGGGTGCAGAATGCTGGGGAATTCGGCTTCAGCGGTTTTCAAGACTTCGATTCGTCGCTTTCGCCGTCGAAATAGTCGACACCGGACGACTTGCGCACCATGAGCCGCAGATCGCGTTCATGGCCGGAGAGATCTCCGGCCACCGCCAGGACCTTGTCCGAGTCCGGATATTCGACCACGTCAGGGCTGTCGAGGGTTGAAACGGCAAGATAGACCAGTTCGGCGTCGCCACTGTTGGTGATCTGATGCCCGCCGTGGGGACCCGGCGGAAAGGCGACGAAGTCGCCCTGGCGCAGCGGGTACTCATCGTCACCGAGGCGCAGGCTGCCCTCGCCCTCGAGAATGAAGCACATTTCCTCGATGGCGTGATGCAGATGGCAGGGGAACGCCCGCTTGCCGGCCGGCACCCGGGTGATGTTGTAGCCCAGCTTGCGAGCACCGATCAGGGACGAAATGCGGCCGAGCCTCGCCTCGAAGCGACCGCCGTCGCCGAAGTCCATGTACTCGAGTTCGTCCAGGTTTACCGTGGGTTTCTTGCTCATTAAATCCCTCCGTGCGGCACCGCGGTTCAGGACGGCGCCTGTTCGCGCAGTTTCTGCCAGTAGTGAAGCCGTTTGCGGATTTCGCGTTCGAAACCGCGTTCCGGCGGGTCGTAGAACTGTTCCCGGGGCAGTTCTTCGGGAAAGTAATCCTGCCCGGAAAAGCCCTCGTCCGTGTCGTGATCGTAGCGGTAACCGGAGCCATAACCCTGCGCTTTCATCAGTTCGGTAGGCGCGTTCAGGATGTGCCGGGGCGGCATCAGTGAACCGGTTTTCGCCGCCGTGCGCCGGGCCTCTGCGTATGCGGTGTAGGCGGCATTCGATTTCGGCGCGGTGGCGAGATAGACCACCGCCTGCGCCAACGCCAGTTCGCCTTCCGGGCTGCCGAGCCGTTCATAGGCATCCCAGGCGGCAAGGCAGTGCGGCAGGGCCTGAGGATCGGCCAGCCCGATGTCCTCCACGGCCATCCGCACCACCCGGCGGGCGATGTATTCCGGCTGTTCACCCCCGGCCAGCATGCGCGCCAGCCAGTACAGGGCCGCATCGGCATCGGAACCGCGCACCGATTTATGCAAGGCCGAAATGAGATTGAAATGAGCGTCGTCGTTCTTGTCGTAGAGCGGTGCCCGGCGCTGTACCAGGCGCAGCATCGCCTCGGTATCCAGGGGGCCGGTCTGGGAGATCAGCAACTCCGCCATCGACAACACATACCGTCCGTCGCCGTCGGCCATGGCCTTCAGCGTGGCGCGCGCCTGGTCGTCGACCGGCAGGCTCCGGTCCGTCTCCTGCTCCGCCCGCTGCAACAGGGTTTCGAGCGCTTCGTCTCCCAGGCGCTGCAACACGTACACCTGGGTGCGCGACAGCAGCGCGGAGTTGAGTTCGAAGGACGGGTTTTCGGTGGTCGCGCCAATCAGCACGATGGTGCCGTCTTCGACCACCGGCAGAAACGCATCCTGCTGCGACTTGTTGAAGCGGTGGATTTCGTCGACGAACAAGACCGTGCCCTGCCCGTTGGCCCGCCGCACCCGCGCCGCCTCGAACACGGCCCTCAGATCCTTGACCCCCGAAAATATCGCCGATAACTGCTCGAATTGAAGGTCGGTGTGGCCGGAAAGAATGCGCGCCAGAGTGGTTTTTCCACAACCGGGCGGCCCCCACAGGATCATCGAGCTCAACCTTCCTTCGTCGACCATCTGGCGGATGGGACCGCCCGGACCGACCAGGTGATCCTGGCCGACGATTTCATCCAGGCCGCGCGGCCGCAGACGGTCCGGCAGCGGGCGTGCAGCGGACTGACGGGTTTCCAGATCGGCGGCGAACAGGTCGGACATGAATGCAGAAAACTCCAAATTCCAGGTAACCGTCCATAGTGTATTCGTCCCCGGGGGCGTTCGTCGAAAACGAGGCCGCTAAACTCTCTGGTATGAGCCACGTCAGTCAGCGCCCCGCCGCATGTGGGTAAGATGAAACCTGACTCTCCGCTTCATCGGGATTTCCGGATATGAGATCGAGTCATTGACCGAGGTTCTGTTACCGATCACTTTGATCCTGGCCGGCTGCTATGTCGGCTGGAATATTGGCGCCAACGATGCCGCCAATTGCATCGGTACGACCGTCGGCGCGCAGATCATCTCCTACCGCAAGGCGGTCGCCATCATGGCCCTTTTCGTCATTCTCGGCGGCATGCTGCAGGGGCAGCACGTGATGAAAACGGTCGGAAAAGGGATTGTCATCGCCGACACGGAAAGTTATCAGCGGCAACACGGCCACCAGGCGGACGAACAATTCCGATCGTACTTCCCGGATGATCGTCTGCCGGACAAAGCCATTCTGGTCGCCCTTCTGTCCGCGGGACTGTTCGTCACTCTGGCGACCTTTTCCAGCGTACCGGTTTCCACTTCCCAGGCGATTGTCGGGGGCGTGGCCGGAACCGGTGTGGGAATCGTGGGCCTGAACGCGTCCTATTTCCAACTCAGCGTGATGCTGAAGATTTTCGGTGCCTGGGTCATCAGCCCGGTGCTGACGATGGTCCTCGCATTCCTGATCTACCTGTCGCTGGGCGTATTGCTGCGGCGCGCGAAAGCGCTCGTCTGGTCGAAAATCCTGGGCGTGCTGGTTTTGATTTCCGCGGCTTACGTATCCTATTCACTGGGTGCGAACGACGTGGGCAATGCGATCGGTCCGTTGCTCGCCAAATACCCCGACATGGGGAGCTGGCTGGCCCTGGCGGGCGGCATCTCCATGGCCATCGGGGCCTGGACGTTCGGTGAACGGGTGACCTACACCGTGGGCAAGAACATCACGCCGCTCGATTACGGCGGCGCCCTTTCGGCCCAGTTCGCCGCCGCTTTCGGCGTACACTTTTTTTCCATGGCGGGAATTCCGGTATCGACTTCACAAGCCGTGGTGGGAGGCGTGGTCGGCGTCGGACTGACCAAGGGCATGCGCTCCATCAGCCTCGGCAGGATCAGGAGCATTGTCACCGGTTGGGTCGTTACCCCCGTCAGCGCCGCGATTTTCGCGGCCATGTTGTACCGCGTTTTACCATGACAGAATCGATTCGGGTGAATCCAAATGGAAATCTTCAAAAAAGAGAAAAGAGTCCGCGAACTGGTAATCAACCACATGTCAGCGGTCCATGACTGTCTGTCGGAGACCAGGGGCATGCTGGAGGACTATGTTGCCGGCGACACTGAAGCGTCAGCGCTGAAGTCTCAGGCAGTCAAGCGCCACGAACAGGAAGCAGACCGCATCAAACGGGAGGCGCGGGCGGTGCTTCACCAGGGCGCATTCCTGCCTCAAATCCGGGCGGACCTGAACCGCCTGGTGGAGATGGTGGACGGCATTGCCGATGCCGGAGATACAACCGCTCGATTCATCGTCGACCAGTCACCGCACATTCCCGGAGAATTCGTGGCTGACCTGCTGGATTTGTTCGGCTCGAGCGTCACCTGTTTTCACGAGCTTCGCATGGCGCTCGAAGACTACGTGATGCCCGAAGGTGACATCGAATCCCTCAAGGAACATGTCATCCGGGTGGGCGTGATCGAATCGGAAATCGATGGAAGGCAGGCTCACCTGACTCGGGGCATTTTTGACTCGGACATCGATTTGGCCCTGAAACTCCACCTGCAACAACTGGTGCTGCTGGTGGCGAGAATTTCCGACATATCCGAAGACGTGTCCGATGAACTGGAGTCCGTTGTCATGGGTTCGGTGGTCTGACCGCAGATCGAACTGCGGATTACCGGGCCCGGCATTCCCCGATCATTCCGACTTCCTGTACGGCCAGGCATCCAGGTGAATGTCTTCTCTCAAAACCTGGGCGGGCGAGCCGACGATCAGGGGATCCGCTCCAACCACCACGTCGTGATACTTGTCGGTGTAGTTCAGGCTGCCCAGGAAGTGCTGCATGCAATTCAGCCTGGCGCGCTTTTTGTCGTCCGACTTCACAATCGTCCAGGGACAGGCCGCCGTGTCGGTGTAGAAGAACATCGCCTCCTTGGCCTGGGTATATTCCGGCCACAAGTGGATGGAGGCCTCGTCGACCGGGCTCATTTTCCATTGCTTGAGCGGATCGCGTTTGCGCGCCATGAATCGTTTCTGTTGTTCCTTTCGGGTGACTGAAAACCAGTACTTGATCAGGATCGTGTCCGAGTTGACCAGCATGCGTTCGAATTCCGGGCACTGACGCATGAATTCCAGGTATTCGTGCGAGTCACAAAAACCCATGACACGCTCGACGCCTGCCCGGTTGTACCAGGACCGGTCCAGAAAAAGAATCTCGCCACGAGTTGGCAGATGCTGAATATAGCGCTGGAAATACCATTGGCCCCTTTCGCGTTCCGTGGGCTTTTCCAGGGCCACCACCTTGGCGGCGCGAGGATTGAGGTGCTCCATGAACCGCTTGATCGTGCCGCCCTTGCCGGCCGCGTCCCTGCCTTCGAAGATCACCACGATTTTCTGGCCGGTCTTCTTGACCCAACTCTGCACCTTCAGCAACTCGGTTTGCAGCCTGGTCTTTTCCTCTTCGTAAACCGAACGTTCGATTCGATCGAGGTAAGGATATTTGCCTTCCCTGAACAGCCGCCCGATCGCGCTGGGATTGCGGCGTATCTTGCGCGAAATGCTGGGTATGTATTCACCGCCCAGATAATGATCGAAACCGTCATTGGCTCCCGGAGCATCCGGCGACACGGGCGCATCGGCCTCGCACATTTCCTCCGCCACCTTGCCGGGCGCGCCTTCTTCCGAGATGGTACGTTCCGTTTTCTGCACGTCGTTCGCCCGTCCGTTTTATTGCAAATCAATATTTCAGTATATCAATTAAAATCTGGCAACATATTGATCCAGAACAACTTCTTGCCACGCAAAACTCTGGCTGGCAAAGGGAAGATTCGCGGGCTGAGTCGCCACGGATGTCATTGCCCCGAGAAGCCGCGGACAATGGCGAGGGAACCGAGTAATGCGAACATCGCCACCGCTGCCAGCCCTTCAGTGTCCGGTCACGATCGAGTCGATCCTATCCATCACCGCCGGCGTGAACGCCGAAGTGAACTCCAGCGCTTTCATATTCTCGCGCACCTGCTCGACCCGGCTGGCGCCGGTAATGACACTGCTGACGTAGGGATTCTGCAGGCACCATGCGAGTGCAAATTGGGACAGGGTGGCTCCCATCTCCTCAGCCACCGGTCGCAGCGCCTCGACACGGGCAAGTTTCTCCGCATCGGTGAGCCGGTCCTGAAGCCAGTCGTAGCCTGACAGGGAACCACGGCTGCCCGCGGGGATGCCATCACGGTACTTACCGGTCAATAGACCCGAGGCGAGCGGACTCCAGGTTGTCGATCCAAAGCCGTATTCGCCGTATACGCGCTCATACTCCGGGGCAAAACGATGACGTTCGAACAGGTTGTACACCGGTTGCTCAACGATGGGCCTGTGGAGGTGATGTCGATCCGCAATTTCGAGTGCGGCGACGATCTCCGCGGCATCCCATTCGGATGTGCCCCAGTACATTGCCTTGCCCCGCTCGATAATGCTGTGCATGGCCCGCACGGTTTCCTCAATGGGCGTCGCCGGATCCGACCGATGGCAGTACAGGATATCCACGTAGTCCAGGTCCAGGCGTTCAAGCGAACCGTCGATGCCCTCCATCAGGTATTTTCTGTTCAACGTGTTCTTTTCGTTGGGTCCTTCCTCAATACCCCAGTAAAGCTTGGTCGACACCAGATAACTGCCCCGGCGCCAGTCCAATTTTTTCAACGCCCGGCCCATAATCTCTTCCGACTTCCCGCCGGCGTACACTTCCGCGTTGTCGAAAAAGTTGACGCCGGCGTCGTAGGCGGCCGCCATCATTGTCGTGGCGTCCTCGACACCGGACTGTGTGTGAAAAGTCACCCAGGACCCAAAAGACAGTTCACTGACTTGGATTCCGGCGCTACCGACGTGGCGATACCTCATGGTCCCTCCGGGGATTTGAAAGACTACGTCTACCGAGGCTAACAGACGGTCCTCCCGTTTACACCAGCCAGCGGCACGGAGGTCATGCGTTTCAGCACCGCCGAATCCGAACCCGGGTTTATCGGTACGCGACCACTGGCAACACCAGCTTGAGTGCTTTTCCAAGTCTTGGGCAAAGGTCTGGTAAGGTATCCGGCGCGCAGGCTGTTCAGCCCCCCAGGGGCAGAACCCGAACCATTGAAAACAAGGACCGAAAACGTGCACCCGAACCCCAAGAGCATTGCCCTGGCCCTGCTGCTGTCCAGCGTGTCCGGCGCAGCCGCCGCCGATGCGGACCGGAATTCCGAGCACGCCCGCAAGGCTCTGGACATTTACCGCACCATCGTCGAAATCGACACTTCGAAGCGCACAGGAAACACGCCCAGAGTGGCGCATTTCCTGGCCGATGAACTGAAGGCCGCCGGCTTTCCGGAACGCGACGTGGAGGTCATTCGTCTCGACGACCTCGCCGCACTGGTTGTCCGCTACCGCGGCGACGGCTCATCGGGGGAAAAACCGATCCTGTTTCTCGGACACATGGACGTGGTGGAAGCCTATGCCGAGGACTGGGAACGCCCGCCGTTCGAGCTGACTTCAGACGACACCTTTTTCTACGGGCGCGGCACCATCGACAACAAGTTCGGTGTCGCGCAACTGACCTCGACCTTCATCCGGCTTAAAAAAGAGGGTTTCGTGCCGAACCGCGACCTGTTCCTGGCCTTTTCGGGTGACGAGGAAAGTGGAATGCGCACCACCCGTTTACTCGCCTACGACCGTCCGGACCTGGCGACCGCCGAATACGCCCTGAATTCCGATGCCGGCGGCGGCGCTCTGGACGAACACGGCCAGGCCATCACCTACAACATCCAGTCGGCGGAGAAGACCTACGCCACCTGGGAAATCACCGCCTACAACCCGGGCGGTCACAGCTCGCGCCCGCGAGCCGACAATGCCATCTACGACCTGGCCGATGCGATCAGGAAAATCCAGGCTTTCCGCTTTCCGGTGCGCTACAGCGACATGACACGGCGCTACTTCCAAATCGCCGGCGAGCAGAAAGGCGGGGAACTCGGAGCGGCCATGCTGGCTTTCGCCGCCGACCCCGAGGACCCGGACGCGGCCGAACGCCTGTCCCGCGAGCCGGCGTACGTGGGCACCACGCGCACCACCTGCGTGGTGACCATGTTGCGGGCCGGCCATGCTGAAAACGCCCTGCCCCAATCAGCGACCGCCACGGTCAACTGCCGTATTTTTCCGGGCGTTCCGGTCGCCGAGGTGGAACAGACCCTGCGGCGGGTAGTCGGCAACGACGCCATCGCTTTCAAATCGATTTATGAACCGACTGAAAGCCCGGTCTCCGAACCGCGCGAGGATGTTCTGGACGCGGTGGCGACAGCGCTCGAAGCCCGTTATCCCGATGTTCCGCTGGTGCCGTACATGGAATCCGGCGGTACCGACGGTATGCATTACCGCAATGCCGGCATCCCCACCTGGGCCATCAGCGGCGCCTTCATGAACCCCAACGACATGTATGCGCACGGCTTGAACGAGCGCGCCCCCATCAAGGCGTTTTACGGCGCGCTGGACCACTGGAGCATCATCATCCGTGAACTGGCCGGCCCATAACGGGCCGGGCGCAAGCCCGTTGCCTGGCGATTGAAGCAAAGCCTGCGACCGGGCGTGGATGACGACGAAGGCCGGCGGTACGGCCTGGGTTGTGGGAATGAAGTTTCAATTCAGGAACCCCGTGCAAACAGGTAACCGACGATCATTCCGGCCATCATGCCCACGGGTGCGCCGATCAGGGGTCCCAGCAGCAATTCGAGGCCGTGGGGCCAACCGGGATAAGTCATCGAGGGCAGGTAATGCGGCCAGAACTCGAGATTGGCGGCGATAAGAACCAGCACGATCCCGCCTGCGCCACCAACGGCAACCGCGAAACCCGTTTGCCGGAAACGGCCCAGCCACCAGCCCAGGCCCAGAATCACGGCCATCAGCAGCACGGGGGCGAGCGACAACAATCCGGTGACCAAAAGGTTCAGCCGCGGTGCACCCATTTGATGCACCAGGGCCGTGAAGAGTTCTCCAGCCCCCATCCCACTGAATACACCGACCAGTGCGAATACCGTGGCCGGCGTGACGGCAGCGACCACAACCGTCGCCAACAAAACCCGGGTCATGCGTCCTTTCTTCATCAGTTTCCCCCTCAAACCGCCCGGCCCGCGGGCACTCAATCACCTGTTTTACAGCCGCCCGAAACGGGTTCGGGCGGACGGCACGCCGCCGCCGGGCCGTGACAGCCCAGGGTGGTGAACACTTCGGAACGCAGCAACCAGCCACCGTCTTCGGAACGCTGCCAGCGGGCCGCGAACACCCCGCTGTAATGCCCTGCCTCGCCTTCCACGGTCTGATCGCAAACCCAGCGCCCGGTCTCCTGGGCCAGGCCCCATTCGACATTGACCGACACCTGTTCGGGTGTGCGACGACAGCTGAACGAGGGATCGCTGGCAAAGGTGCTTTCCCACAAATCCAGATGCGTCGAACGGCCGTTGAAGCGGTCACCGCGCCCGGTGATGAGCAGAAAGTCCGGCGCGAACAGACCGGACATGGCGGCCGCATCCCGTCGTTCTATAGCATCATTGTATCGGCCCCGTGTTTCGATGATCTCCTCACGGGCCTGCGCAACGCCCGAAGCGCCCGGCAGGGCCGGCACGGGGAACACCGAGGCGATACCGAAAACCAGGAAGGACAGATGGAATCGTGAGCGGATCATGATTTTCACCGGGCTGCTGCAGGCGGGGCAGGTCTGTCATCTTATCCAATATTCAGCTTGCGCTCCTTCTGCAAGAGGCGCACGTTCGACAGGCTTTCGCCGCATTTAATCCAGGAAGACGATCACGCGAACCATCGTGGCCGCCAGAGCGTCTCCAGCCGATCAGCTGTTGCGGTAATCCTCGAGTTCCTGCTCGAGCTTGTCGACCTCCCCCGACACGCGCCGCGAGAAGTCCTGAACGCTGTCACTGCGCACGAAGCGCAGGTTCCCGAACGACTCCTGCGGCATATAGGACTGGATCGCATCCATGAAGTAGCCGGCCAACCGGTCGAAACGCTGGCGGGCCCAGCCCGCATCAGGCAGCTGGCCGACGGGTGTATTGGCTTCCAGTTCCAGCACCTTGGTCAGTGAGCGCATCGTGGTCGGAACGTCCACGTACAGCGGCAACGGCTCGGGCAGGTTCTTGCGCTGCACCAGGAAGGAATGCCGCGCGAACGACCCGTCCGTGCGTGCATCCGCCAGGGAAAATCCCTCGCGTTTCAAAAAGGACTGGAATGTTTTCCAGTAAATTTCCGGCTGTTCCACCAACTCGTAGGAAGGAATGATGATGAGGATACGGAAGTGCGCGTGCTGTTCGATGCAATGCGTGATCAGATGGCGAATGAAATTCTGGTAGTAACCATATGCCAACGACTCAATCGCGATACGGCGCATGTCGGGCATTTTGAACAGGTAGATCAGCGAGACTGAAACGGCCGCGGCCGCCAGCGACATGAAGACTCCGGCCACCGTGTCGTTGGAGGCGAACGCGCCGAACTCCCGCAACAGCGGTTCCAGGATGCTGCCGTCCACGAGATTCCGCAGTGCGGCGGCAATCGCGGACTCGTTTCCCGAATCCACGTACAGCGCCGACAACAGCACCAGCACGAAGAACGCCGCCGCCAACACCAGCACGACAGCCCAGAACCCCAGTGATGCCTGCACGCGCCGGAACATGGTTCAAGTATACCGGGTTGACACGCGCCGGAACCTGTTCATTCCTCAAAGCCATCCTCGAAAAACTCCTCACCCGGATCGTTGAACGTGACCGTTATCACCTGGCTGTCGGCGACTGTTCCAGCCGCATCCGTCACCCGAACCTCAATCGACTGACCAATCAGACCGGCCGGGTCGACACCGTTCGCGACCCCGACCATGAGAAGACTGCCGGCCTGCACGCCGGCGTCCGGGTTACCGGCAACCACGAGCGTGTCGTCGTCGGACTCCACCCGCCACAGCAGGGCGCCAGTGCCCACATTGGAAATTGACACCACCGCCCGCGGCGTTTCCGCGTCGAGCGCGACCAGGGACGGCGCGACCGCGACCACGGGTTCCGGCGCGACCATCGGTGCTGTCGTCGTCGGGTCCAGCGGTGAGCCGTCGGTTCCGTCCGGTTCGCCATCGCCATCGGAATCCGCATTGGCGGGATCCGTGATCCATCCACCCGTGCCGGCGATCTCGTCCGCATCTTCAATACCGTCGCCGTCGGAATCCGCGACCTGTGGATTGGTTTCACGGTCAAATTCCTCACCGTTGCTAACGCCGTCCGATTCGGCATCACTGTCCGCGTCGTCCATGGCCGGATTGAGGCCGTTGTCGGATTCCCAGGCGCTGGGCATACCGTCGTCGTCGGGGTCGAATACATCTCCGCTGACCCGCAACAGGCCGAACGCCCCGAAATACCGGCCCGGATCATCGACCGAAGTCGATCGGGTGACGATCTCGAGAGGTATGCGAATCGCGTCGTCCAGGGGACCCGTATAGGTAACCTGCCAACTCAGCACCGTCTCGTCCGCTCCACTGTCCACCGTTCCATCGTTCGCCGCGAGTGCGCCGCCGGGCGGTGCCTGGATAACCGAACTGTCGATGTTCAGCGGCGAGACCAGCGGCAGACTCAGTTCCGCCTCCACGCCGGATACGGCCTCCGGCCCCAGGTTGCGGATACGGGCACTGATGATAAACACTTCGTTCATCTGCGTGACTTCGGCCCCTGCAGTGGCCTGCGACACCGGCTCAACACCGCCGATTACGACTGCGCTGTCAAACGTGGAAAACTGCACACCGTCCTCGAACAGGCCAATGCCGGTGCGTACGCCCTCACTAATCGCCAGGAGCCGGTTGAGACTGGCCACGACACGGCCTCGATCTCTCAGATACCCGGGGTCACCTGGCCCGCTGTAGCTCCGGGTCACCACCCGCGACAGCAGAACCATCTGCTGTCCGGCAGCGACGCCAGTGGCCTCCTCCAGCGCAATACCGGTTTGCAACAGGGCGCTCTGCATCTGGCGACCGTTGGCGAACAGTTCGCGGTTGGACGCGGCCAGCGCCATCAGATCATCGAAGTCTGAAGTCGCCTGGCCGATCAGCGGCATGAAGTCCCCCGGCTCGGCGCCATCCACCGATCCGAGCACTACGTCGATGGCATCGGATTGCCAGGCGACGACCAGCAGTCCGGTTTCGGTCTCCAGAGCCAGCAAGGTGTTTTCCAGGCGTTGCGGCACAATGCCGCCCAGCCCGGCCGGCGGCGCACCCTGGGGCTGGTCCGGCGGCGAAACCACGGTGGGAAACACCGAGCCCGGCAACTGCCCGAAGGCCTTGGCCACTCCGCCTTCCACGCGTTCAGGGACGTCCCAGAATGTGCTGCGCAGTGGCCATCGCCACGCGACCACACCAGAAATGTATTTGCCTATTTTGGCCGCCCATTTGGCTTTCTTGATCAGCGGGATGGCCTCGCCGATGGCCAGCGTGTCCTCGGCCACGTTGAAACCAGCGCTGATATCCATAGCGAACTGCGCGCTGCTGAGGGACGCATACGAATCGATACCCATTTGCAGCAGTTCGTCCTCGACCCATCCCTTGTTGGTGCTGTAGGTCGGCGGATGGGATGTCCCCCAGGACTCGAACTGGCTTTCTCCCCACGACAGCGCGTGATCAGTCTGATCGGTGTACGCGTTTGGAAGGGTATCGAATACCTCGTCCTGCGCCGATTGGAGCGCCAACTTGACGGCGGCCTTCGCCACGCTGCCAACGGCACCCGCGCCCTGAGAAATAAGGGTGTTCATCACGGTTTCGAACGTCACTTCGATCAATCCGATGGCGAGGTCGGTGTCGGCACTCTGCATACCCGCGAGTTCCAGCACGTTCTTCAGTTCCATCAGGCCGACCTTGAACCAGGCCTTGATCTGCTCCGCGATCTGCGAGATCTGCAGGTCGAAGTTTTCCTTGATGTATTTTTCCATCGCCTGCTTGACTTCGGCGTCGGTGGCCGGCACATCGCTCCAACCGTCGCCGGCGAGCGCGGATACGTCCACACCGGATTCGATCTTGGCCAATTCGTCCTTTTTGTCCTTCAGTTTCGAGCCCGTACCAAATGAGTCCAGCACTTCGTCGATGAAGAATCCGGCGATTTCGCCCAATCCCGTTAGCAGTTGCGCGACGTGCTGCTCGGCGAATCGCGCCCCGTCGCGCGCCGCCCGCTCCGCCAAAACCGCCCGATTCAGTCCTTCGAGCTGAGCGTCGGTAGGACTGCCACTCTCTATCGCGTTGACCTGCAACAGAGCCTGGTTTTCGATGGCCAGGTAGCGGGTGGGCGACAATTCGCTCAGTTCGTTGATCAGCGCCTTCTTCAGGGGAATCGCGTCAATCGGCGACACCGTCAGGTTGGCCGTTTCGCCCACCTGCAGATTGAAGGCATCCGCCGTCGTGAACTGCGTGAACGTCGTTTCGAGCGGATCGGAGCCGGTCACGTACTCTTCGACATTGATGCCGCGCAAGCGCAGCCGGTAGCGCGCGGGGCGCACCACCGGGCGCTGGTTGACGGTAAGGACCTGGAATAGCGGCACGTCGGAGAAGGTGTACAAGCCCGCGTCGTACTCCGGCACCGTATTCATGAAAATGAAGCCGTCCTTGATCGTGTCCAGATAGCTCTGCCACTCGATATCGGTTTCGCCAGGCAGGCGCTCAGCCACGGCGACATTCTGCTGCAGCAGGGACATTTCTCCGAGTGGGCGGAACGGCGGATCCACCAGGTCGAGCGGCAGTGACGAGTCCAGCGTGAACATCACGTCGCCACGCAGCGTTGCGACATCGGCAGGGCCGATTTTCTTGGCGATCTGAAAATGGGGCCGGTTGGTACCCTGATTTTCACAGCCACAGTCCTGCCGGGGACCGTCACGAAATTCCCGCACGTCATACTGGCTCGGCTCCTGGAAGGCGCTGTGAGTGCCACCCGTCACCGGGTAGAATCCCCAAATCATCAGGTTGTCCTGGTAGTCGTAGGTCGCCAGTGACAGGGTCGGCGTGACCGAGGGGCAGAACTCGCCCGCTTGCTCGTTGATCACCAGTTTGCTGGGGACATCAATGCCGGAATCCGTTTCGACCAGCGTAACGTCGGTCGCCACGATACTGCGAAACACGAAGCCCTCGGAGGCCAGGCACCAGCGGATCGAAAACACCACGTCATAAGACGCATAGCGGTTGACTACCCGGCAGTTTGTGGTGGGGAACACCGTACAGGCGCCGGTGAAGTTGGGGCTCTCGTACCAGGTTTCGATATAGGTGCCGGTGTAAGTCTGCACCACTTCCTGGCCGCCGTTGCCCTGGATGTCCCCGACCGACTGATCGGTGAGATTGACGGTCCACACCGCCCGTCCGCTGATCCCCGTCGTCTCGTACAACATGTTCGGCTCGCCAAAGGTGCCGAACGGGGGGTTGTGTACGGAAACCCCCTCCCAGGTGCCGCTGAGGTCGAAAACACCGTAAAGCCGCCCCTGGCAACACAGGGATTTCTCAACCGGTGTTCGGGTGGCTTCTGCCTGAACCTCACCGACCAGGCCAACTATTACGAGGCCCAGCAAAAAGATGTGTTGAAAGCGAAAATGGCCGTTGCCGGTTGATCCGGTCAGCGGCCGCGTAAGGCGATCCAGCGGCATGCTCCTAATCCCCTGTCGGTCTCTCCTTCAACCAGTCTAGCGGATACTGGAGAACCTGCAGACAGGAAAACACAGGTCGAAAGCCAGTCGCATGCTCAGGGTAATGGAATGCACTGCAGGTCCCGGGCGAGCGTCAGCCGGCCCTTGTAATCCGCGCGGACCCGGGCAACTCCCACATCCCGGTCCTTCAGGCTGCGCGCCATGAAATGACTCAAGACCAGGTGGCGAACTCTTGCCCCGGTGGCCAGCCCGGCGATTTTCGAGGGGCGGGCGTGGAGCGTCGCCGCGGCCTTGCCAGCACTCTCGGGAATGGGAAAAGGCATGACCAGCAGATCGGCATCCCGGGTGAATTCCAGGAAACCGGGAGAATCGAGGTTCTGGTCGCCGCTGACGACAATCCGCCGGCCAGCGGCGGACAGTCGGTAGGCCAGCGTCGGAACCGGGCCGTGGTGAACGCCGATGGCCTCGATGCGCAGCCCGTCCCGATCCCTCACCGTCACCGGCGAATCGCTGGCATGCGCCACGGTCTTCGCTTGCAAGCCGAACATGCCCTCGCTGCCGTCGAGCAGGCCGGCCAGGTAACCGAACGCACCGCCCTGCGCATCGAACAGGCGGTTCAGGAAAGGCTCGATACCGGGAAAACGCCCGGCACCGTCCGGACCACTGATGGCCAGAATGCGTTCGCGGTCCGAAAAATACGCGCCCTTGAGCAGAGCCGGCAGATCGGCCACGTGGTCGGTGTGCAGGTGGGTGATGGCGATCAGGTCCAGTTCGTCCAGGGTCGCGCCGGCTTCGCCGAAGCGGAGGAAAATGCCGCCACCCGCATCGATCAGCACCCGGGCCCGGCCATCCGCCCACAGCAGGTATCCGGATGATGCCCGGCCGTCATCGGCCACCGGCCCGCCCGAACCCAGCACCTGCAATGCAGGCTCATTTTCAGCGCACGCCGCGGCCCCGGCCGCGGCGGGAGCAGGGAATCCGGCCATCACCGCCCCCAACAGCACCGCTCCGACAATTTTCGCCAAAGAATCGCCCATCGTGCGCCTCCTGATCTCTTCGGGTTTCATCCTTCAATCATTCGAACTCGACACCAAGATCGGCCAGCTGCTGTTCCGCCTGATGCTGCCAGCCCCGGTTGGCCACCGGGGAAGCGGGGCTGGGATGCAGGATACGTCCGATGCGCACACCGGTCGCGTCGAGAGCGGCCCGGGCGCGGTCTTCGGCAAACTTGCCAATGCCAATCACCAGCCCCGGCCGCAATACTTCGACCGTCCGGCGCAGCGCTTCATCGCATGCGGCAAAAAGGGGACGCCGTTCCGCGACCGGCAATTTGTCGGGTGTTCGATTCCGGCCCGATGCTTCCATGAACATCAATGGACAGTAATTGGCGACAAAGAAGTGCGAGAAAAATCGTTCTGGCGTCGCATAACGCGCCTGCGCCCAGGCCCAGAAGCGCTGACCGCTGACTTCCTCGCGTTGCACGCCGAATCCGAGCACCGGACGTTTCGGATGCTCGTCCGCCGGTTTTGCAACCCGCTCGTCCAGCCCCATCCAGTCGCGCGCCGCGCTGATCGTACCGAAGGGTACGCCAGTCTGCGCCATGCCCCAGGGACCGGGATTCATGCCCAGAAAAAGGGCCGGCACCGGACCCCGGCAAGCGAGTTGGAGATAGCCCTCGACCGCCTCCCGCGCATAGCTCAGGGGATTGTAGACATGGGTCACGGGCGGACCGAAGCCCAGTTCGCCGACGGCCTGGCCGAGTTCACGGAAAATCTGCTTGAGCGGATCTGAAGAAGCCATCGCGCCATGGTACCGGCCGGGCACGGAAAGCGGCACCCGCAGTGGCCGCGATAAGGGCCATGACCCCAATTTTTTCCGCCTTTTCTTGGACCTGTGGCCGGCGTGTCTGCTATTAACTCTATTCACATCAATGACATTGGCGGGACCGGGCAGGCCAACCGCCCTGGTTCACCTGCGGAGGACGATTTTCATGCAAGAGATGTGCACGCCCGACCAAACCGCCCCGGCATCCCCAAGGCACAGTCGCCACCCAGGCTTTTTGAGCGGTCTCGCGACCGTCCTTCTCGCTCTGTGCGGGGCACTGACGACCACCGGGTTGTGGGCACAGACCTTTGACCAGGAACTGCTCGAAGCCCTGGAATGGCGCAACGTCGGGCCCCATCGGGGCGGCCGGGTCACCACCGTGACCGGCGTGCCCTCGCAGCCCTTCACGTTCTACATGGGTGCCACCGGCGGCGGCGTATGGAAGACCACCGACGGCGGTGAGAACTGGAACAACATTTCCGACGGTTTCTTCAAAACCGGGTCGGTCGGCGCCATCGCGGTCTCCCTGTCCGACCCGAATGTCATCTACGTGGGCATGGGCGAGCACTGCGTGCGTGGCGTCACCACCTCGCACGGGGACGGCGTCTACAAATCGACCGATGGCGGCCGCACCTGGCGGCACCTGGGACTGGAGGCGACGCGGCACATTTCGCAGGTCCGCATTCATCCCGACAACCCGGACATCGTCTATGTTGGCGCGCAGGGGAGCCCGTGGGGCGCGCATGAGGAACGCGGTGTCTACCGCTCGACGGACGGCGGCGCCACCTGGGAGCGTGTTCTGCACGTGAACGAAAACACCGGCGTCAACGACCTGGTCATGGATCCCAACAACCCCCGCATCCTGTATGCGGCCCAGTGGGAACACGTGCGCAAGCCCTGGCACGGCTATCAGCTTTCCAGCGGCGGCCCGGGTTCGGGTCTGTACCGGTCAACCGATTCCGGTGATACCTGGCAGCGGCTGGAAAACGGTTTTCCCGAACCGGCCGGAAAATTCGCGGTCACCGTATCGGCCGCCGACAGCGACCGTGTCTATGCGCTGGTCGAGGCGAAACCGGGCGACAGCGGCGTGTACCGCTCCGACGATGGCGGCTCCAACTGGTCTCAGGTCAATGACCTGCACGTGATGACCGAGCGCTCGGCCTACTACATGCACATTTTCGCCGACCCGGCGGACCGTGAAACGGTGTACGTGCTCAACGCGCCCATGTTCAAGTCCACCGATGGCGGCAAGACCTACAAACGTGTCGCGACTCCGCACGGCGACAATCACGATCTGTGGATCCATCCCGAACACCCCGACTGGATGGTTCAGGCCAACGATGGTGGCGCCAATGTCTCCTTCGACGGCGGACAATCCTGGAGCACCCAGACCAACCAGCCGACCGCCCAGTTCTACCGGGTCATCACCGACAATCAGTTCCCGTACAACCTGTACGCCGGCCAGCAGGACAATTCGACGGTCCGCATCCAAAGCCGGGATTTCGATGGCGGCATCGGCTGGAAGGACTGGAACGCGATCGGCGGCGGCGAGAGTGCCCACGTGGCTTTCGACCCCGACAACCCGGTTCTGGTGTATGCCGGCAGTTACCAGGGCCGCATCACCGAGTACGACGCGCCCACCGGCATGACCCGCAACGTGATGCGTTACCCGCAACGCACCGCTTTCCGGCCCGGCGAGGACTACCCCTACCGCTTCAACTGGAATGCGCCCATTTTGGCTTCGCAGCACGACCCGTCCGTGATTTACCACGGCGCACAGGTTCTGCTCAAATCAACCGATCGCGGCCACAGCTGGTCCGAGATCAGTCCCGACCTGACCCGCAACGAACCGGACAAGCAGGGCATCGTCCTCGGCGACTTCACCTTCGAGGGGACCGGCGGCGAGATGTACAACACCATTTTCTATATCGCCGAGTCACCGCACGCAGCCGGTGAAATCTGGGCCGGAACCGACGACGGGCGCATTCACCTGACCCGCGACGAGGGCGCGAACTGGACGGAGATCACACCGCGCGGCCTGGGCGAACGCCAGATCAACATGATCGAGATTTCCCCGCACCGTGCCGGCAAGGCTTACGCGGTCGCCACCGGATACAAATCGAACGACTTCACTCCGTATGTGTATCGGACCGACGATTTCGGGCGCTCCTGGGACCGGGTCGACTCGGGGATTCCCGAGGATGATTTCGTGCGGGTCGTGCGCGAGGACACCGAACGCGAGGGCCTGCTGTTCGCGGGCAGCGAAACCTCGCTGTACGTATCATTCGACGACGGCGCCCACTGGCAAAGCCTGCAACGCAATCTGCCGCACGTTCCGGTGACGGACCTTCGCGTGCACGAGGACGACCTGGTGGCCGCCACCCAGGGCCGCGCCTTCTGGATTCTTGATGACATCGGCCCGCTGCGGCAGTTGGACGGGACATCGGCCACGGCCGCCGCCCACCTGTTCGCTCCCAGCCCCACCGAGCGGGTGACCGTACAATCCTGGCGCGGCGGCGAACCGGGCGCCAACCCTCCTACCGGAACGCTGATCTACTACGCGCTGGCCGAAGGAGCCGCAGACAACGCCGACACGGTCCGTCTCGAAATTCTCGACGCCGAAGGCCGCGTCCTCAACACCTTCGGAACGGAAAGTCCGGTGGAGCGCGAAGAACGTCTGGTCGCATGGTTCCGCAACGATCAACCCCGTACGCCGTTACAGACCCGAGCCGGCCTGAACCGGTTCGTCTGGGACTGGCGGGTGGCTGATCTGCCGGACTACCCGGAGTTGTCCACCTGGCGCGGCCCCCGCTCCTACCGGGTGGCGCCCGGCACCTACCAGGCGCGCCTGACCGTGGGCGACCGCGTGATGACCCAATCCTTCGAGGTCCTCGATGATCCGCGCGCGCCAGCCCCGGCATCGGCGCACCGGGCCAAGCAATCGTTGCTGGCGGCGGTGCACCGCGACGCGGATGCCGCCCAGCGGGCGGTCGAAACGCTGAAACGGATTCGGGACAAGAACCGACAGTTGATGGAGTTGGCCGGAGATGAGGATCTGAATCGTGCGGGCGAGGCCGTAAACGCACGCATCAGCGCATGGCTCGAAGCCGTTATTGAAGAGGACAACCCGCACTACATCGATCCGCTGCACTCCTCCCGGCGCCTGGACTTCAACCTGGTCGGCCTGTTGGGCATGGCCGACAACATGATTCCGCCGTTGACCGCAGGCATGCAGGAACGCATCGAAGCCGTGCGGGCGCAGTGGTCGACGCAGCATGCCGAGTACCGGCGCATTCTCGACGAGGACCTGGCCGCATTCAACCGGGAAGCGGCAGACCACGCCATGCCCGCCATCGAGCCCTGATTCGGGCACCGGTTTCATGACGCGCGGGCCGTAGGCGGCCCGCGTCATACCCGCGGTTCTTCGCCCCGCCGCACCCGCGGCGGCACGAATTCGCATTTCCCGGGAACCTTTTCCGGCCTGGATGCATTTATGGGATACACCCGCACGGAATCGGCCAGCGGCCGTTTCCGGCAATAACCCGTGATGTAGATGAAATCCAGGAGACCGAAATGCACACCGATTCCAAGTCCACTCGCGCCGTCGCCCTGCCCCGGCGCCAGTTTCTGTTCCAATCAGCCGCCACGGTACTGTCGGGTACGGCCATCGCCCTGCTGGCCGGAAAACCGGCTCTGGCCCGCGCGGCCGGCGACGACAAGGCCGCTTCCGATGTCCGAATACTGAATACGGCACTGGCTGCCGAGCGCGAAGCGGTTGCCGCGTACGGCGTCGGCGCCGAAAGTGGCCTGCTCAGCCAGGGCGTACTCGGCGTGGCCGTGACGTTCCAGGGCCATCACAAGGAACACGCAGACGTGTTGGCTTCGACCATTCGGGACCTCGGCGGCTCGGTGGCGGAACCGGTCAAAAGCCACAATTTTCCCGTGGATCAACTCAAGTCGGAAGCCGACGTACTGAAATTCGCCGCATCACTTGAGCGGGGCGCGGTCAGCGCCTACGCCGGCGCCATTCCCCTGTTCGACAACCGCGACCTGTCCAAGGCCGCGGCCAGCATTCTGGCCGACGAAGCCATGCACTGGGCAGTCCTGCGCCAGGCGCTGGGCCTCGATCCGGTTCCGGGTGCGTTCTTTTCCTGAGCCCATGCGCACTCCTGCGAAGCAAAGCACCGCCAGGCGTTCCGGGCCATCATTGGCCCGGAACGCACCGGTACTGTTGCTGACATGCCTGCTCGCGGGCCCGGCGACACTGTTCGCGAGCACGGTTAATGAAGACGCGGCGTTCGGCGATGCGGCCAGGGGCGAGGAAATTTACCAACAATGCGCCGGCTGCCATTCCCTGAGCTATAATCGTACGGGTCCGAAGCATTGCGGTATCATGGGCCGGCGCGCCGGCGGCGTAAACGATTACGTTTATTCCGACGCCATGCGCCGGTCTGATCTTGTCTGGACCCGGGAAACCCTCGACCGCTTCCTCGCCAATCCGGGGGCCGTGGTTCCGGGCACGACGATGGGCTACGCCGGCATCGCCAGCGATCAAAACCGCCGCGACCTGATCGCCTTTCTCGAATCCGCCGGCGAATCGCCCGAACACTGCGGCCTCACCGAGGACTGAACATGCCCGACCCCCAAGCCTCAGAACACGCCCGCCCCGGTCACGATGCCAGCTACGACCCCGGCCGGCAGGATGACCTCGAGGCTGTCGAGCAGATTCTGGCCGGTGAGGAAACGGCGTATGCCCAGATCATGCGCCGACACAACCAACGAATGTTCCGGGCCGCCCGCAGCATCCTGTCCGACGACGATGTCGCGCAGGACGCGGTACAGGAAGCTTACATCAAGGCATTTTACCGGTTGGAAAGCTACCGTCCGACCGGAAGCTTCGCCGCCTGGCTGACCCGGATCGCCGTCAACGAGGCCCTCATGATCAAACGGAAGAACCCTCACTATCAGGCCCACGGTGAGAACGAACCCGAGGCGGCCGGACACCCGGTACCCTCAGCGGCCGCAACGCGGGCAGACCCTGCCGACCGCGCCGCGAACATCGAGCTGGCGGGTCTCATCGAACGCGCCATCGACCGGCTGCCGCTGGAGTTCCGCACGGTATTCGTTCTACGCGCCATTCAGCAGCTCAGTGTGCGGGAAACCGCGGAAAGCGTGGGCATCAATGAAGCCACGGTCAAGACCCGCCTACATCGTGCGCGCAAGCTGATGAAAGAAGTTCTGGACCGCCACATCGCCGATGCCGGCCTGGGCGTTTACGAGTTCGCCGGCCGCCGTTGCGACCGGATGGTCGCGACCGTTCTGGCCCGCCTCGCTGCACGGCACCAGTCGCCGGGACGCTGAATCGCTTACCGGACGGGTTTCGGCCCGCAGAACCGGATCGGGACCGGGTATGGAAAGAGCCCGCCGCCGGAAAAACGGCGGGCTCAATCGCAGCGTCTCAGTGCTGAATGACGACCGGTGCGGCAGACGGTCCGCAGTCGTTCTTGTAGATATCGTACAGCTTGGTGATCGTGTACGTGCCGGATCCAAAGCCGAAATCGAAATTGTACTGGACCTCACCGGTTGCGCCTTCGCTGGCGAGACAACCGTTCAGACGGAATGTCACCGGCCCCATGTAAGTTTCCTGGTAATCCGCGGGATCGAAATCCGGCCCGAACACAGGGCCCTGGGTACGGTACATATCCACGGTACCCACATTCTCGCCGGTCAGCGGATCGTCGGCGAAATCCAGGGTATCGGCCACTCCGATCATCCACATGGGATTGCCGAACAGGTCGTAGGTGAACCAGAAGACCACGACGAGCCCTCCGCCCAACGGTTCGAACAGAAAGCCTTCGCCGTTGTGACCATCCACGGCCCAGTTGCCACCGGCCCCCATAACGTAGGGTACGTACACGACGCCATCGGAGAATATGTAAAACTCGGTGACCAGCCCGACACTGTCCACGGCGTCGTCCTCACCACCGTAAGCGATCTCGTTGTCCTTGTCGGGCGACCAGACCCGGCTCAGCACCGGGTGGGTGTTCACGGAGTCCAGCGAGAAGGTTTTCATGTCCTCGCATTGCCGGATCACCACGTCGACGAGCAAGTTGGCGTTGGATCCATCGAATTCGAACGGCGTGTCGAAGTCGATATACAGGTCGAAGGGATTGGTACCACTGCCGGACGTCGTCAGTTCGGCCAGGACATCACCAGTGTAGACCACTTGGGCATCGGGCCCGATATTGTCTTCGAAGCGCGCGCTCAGAGTCGTGCGGGTAGCCAGGGTCGATGACAGGGTGACCGTGACATCCTCCAGGATGACTCCACCCACGTCGCTCTCGCTGGCATCCAGGCGAAAGGCCATGCTGCCGATGTTCGGGCCACCGACTTCATCACCGGGATACAATTGCTGGTAGCGGATGCCGTCGTCGCAGAATTGATCGTCACCGAATGGAATGGCATTGTTGCCATCGCCGTCCACGTCGAAGTTGGCGTTCGGCACGACATTCAGCGCGGCAGCCGCCCACAGTACGGACGCATTGCCCAACGACACGGCGGCAACGGTCAGAAGCAGGCAGAAACGCGACACGACGCGTCGCACACGGCAAACGGGGGGGCTTTCCATTTCACTCCTCCTTGAGTTCAGACCGTGCGTTTGGGGCCGGCCTGAGTTTCCCAGAATAAAAATGCGCCGCCAATATACCAGAACGCGCTGAAAACGGCCGTACTGACCCGTAGGGTGTCATGGCCTGCGGCCAGAGACGGGTGACCAGGGTCCGCCAGCTACTGCACTGGATAGGCGCCTTGCAGGTACAACTGATTCGCACGGCCACGACTGACATTCCCTATACTTCATTTCGACGCTATCGTAGCCACTCGCCCATGCCCGTTCCGAACCCATGAATCTGTTTAAACGCCTCCGATTCGCGAACGACCCGCGCCCAGGCGACCGTGCCGTCGATACGGATTCGGTACCGGCCTATCCGGGGCTCTGCAATCTGTGTGGCGCCACCGGAGAGTTCTCACTCGGTGACTGCCCGCCCCATCACGCAGCCCGCGCCTTCCGATGCCCGTCCTGCGGCGCCGCCCTGCGATTCCGCAACGAGGCTGCGGCTCTGGTCGAAGTGATCGGTCGCGGCCGCCACCTCAGCCTTCGAACCCTGATCGCCGATCCCGCGGTCCGGAAGATGAGCCTGTATCACATTGGCATCGGCGGCCCGGTCCGGCAGTGGCTCAGGCAAGTGGCAGACTATTGCGAATCAACCTTGTTCGAGGACGGACACCGCGAGGAGGTCCGTGACGGCGTGCACCATCAGGACCTCGTCGACCTGAGCTTCGCGGACGGGCGCTTCGATCTCGTCACCAGCAGTCATGTCATGGAACACGTTTCAGACCCATGGGCCGCCCTGACCGAGATTCACCGGGTTCTCAAACCGGGCGGCCACTACGTTTTTTCGATCCCCATCGGCTGGCCTCCGCCGGAAACATCCATACGCCGCGCGACCATCACCGATGGGAAGCTCGAGCACCATCTCCCCGCGGCCTACCATGAAAGCCCGGGGGGCAGTCCCAGCCTGGTGTTCACCGATTTTGGCAGCGACCTGCTCGATCACCTGGAGGAGGCCGGTTTTCAGGCACGGCAATGCCGGCCCAATATCGGCTTGCAACACGCCTTCATCGACTCGGTGTTCGTGGCCACCCGACCCGGGTAAGTGGATCAACAGCTCGGCCGCGCTCGATCGACCGGATCGCAAGCTGCCGCATGGAGCAAACCTTCGCTACAACCGCAGGAATGAATACTCCGCGACGGCGCTGATTCAGCGCCCCAGCCGGCGCGCCATGGATTTCAGCACGGTGATGCGCTCGATGCTCGAGGGATGCGAACCGGAGAAGCCGCTGGGCGACGTCTTGGACAGTTTGTACAGGGTTTCATGCACGCGCACCGCGCCCTGCGGGTCGTAACCGGCTTCGACCGACCAGATCATGCCCAGGTAATCGGCCTCCCGTTCGTTGTCGCGGCTGTAGCGGGTTCCGGAAGCGCTGAACACCGAACTGGGCGCCCGGTTCTGGGCTTTTTCCAGGTCTTCACGGTGGTTGAGTTTGAGATGCGCCAGTTCGTGACCCAGGATGGCGGCCGCGGCATGCACATCTTTCCCGATCAGATCCAGCATGGCGAAATTGATGCCCACGATATTCTCGCCGGCGTTGCCATTTCCGGCGAAGGCATTGGGCGAGTTACCCGGAACGATGTAAAGGTCCGCGCCGATTTCCGCGGCTTCCTCGATGGCGCTCATCACCGCGTACAGGTAGACCAGTTGCGCCACCTCCACTTCATGCAGGATCCGGTTGCGGCGGTCGCGCAGCTGAATCTTCGGCTCGGTCGCCTGGATCAGATCCTTTACCCGCCAGGCCCCCGATTCCTGGGCCTGCAGTGGCTGCGGTGCCAACCACCCGCCAACAAGGAACCCGATCGCGGCCAGCGCGGCCAGCACCGGCATTCGGCTGCCGGCCATTTTCACTCCGCCGGCATGCATCATCCCGGCGCCGTCGTCAGTTGCTGGGCAATCTGCCGCGCCATATTCCTGCAGGCGTTCGACTGTACCCGTGCCAGCAGCGGTATCGGCACGAACACCGCCGGCATGTAGGACGTTCCGGTGGTCCGCGCGCTCACCTTGGCGGACAGTTCCAGACTTTCGAAATCCCATATGGTTGCCTCGTAATTGGCTTCGTCATCCCAACTCGCGAATCCAAAGCAGCCGCCCCCTCCCGGTCCGATGCTGCAGGACATCGATCCACGCTCATCGACCCGCTCGGTGAAGCCGTCGATCCACACGAAATAGCGCACCCGGAATTCCGTCAGCTTTTCGGCGACCGCGGGATTCTGTACCAGGCGATCCAGGTTCTTCACGTCCGACGGGGCGGTACTGGCCTCGAAGTACGGATACATACCATCTACGAATTGTTTTTCCGGAATCACAGACAATCCATTTCGGCTGTTGCCCAATTGCTCGCCCACGCACGAGATAAAGTCGATCTCGGTTTCCTGACCGGCACCCTGCCGTCGGCCCAACACGACGACGGACTCATCCCCGATCTCCACCGGCGCACTGCTGGTCACCCGGTGCTGATCGATCACCGTGGTACTCATGCAGGCTGACAGCAACAACGGCAGGGTGGGCAGGGCCAGCCAGCGACCCGGCCACAGCGGGCGACCCACCCCTGAAGCAGGCGCCACCCGCCGCATCAGGCAGCTTTTTCCGTGAGTGCGAACCGTCTTCACGGCCCGGCTCCCGCGCCCGCTTCGGCCTGTTTGGCCAACAACCAGGGCCGGACCGCCTGATTGTTGCGAAAACCCAGGGTCAGGCGCGCGCCGACATCGCGAAAGGCCTCGTTGATGGCACTGTTGAGCCCGTCTTCCCGGCCGGAGAACAGGCTGGTGGTGGACTTGCCGTAGCCGGTGAGTGGAAATTCGGTGATTTTGCGTCCGTCCGGTTCGTACAGGGTTATCGAATAGCGGAGCCAAGCCTCGTACAACTCGGTTCGGGTCTCGTGCGGTAATGCGAATTGCATGTCCTCGACCCGCGGCACGAGAATCGCGTCCAGTCCCGATCCGGCAGCGGCGTGAATTTCGTTCACGTGCGATACTTCGGCGAACAAGGCCGGCAGCACCTGGTCGAACAACACCACCTGCGATGGTCCACAGTCGATGGACCAGTTCTGCCGGTCATCCGAGTTTTCCTCGTACACGTAGGTTCGGAACTCCTCCGGATAATGGACGGCAATGTGCAGCGGTAGTTGTGAAGCCAGTGGCGGCGGCACCTCCGCTTCCGGCTTGAGCACCATCGACTGGCTGCAGGCGGTTACGGCTACCGCCACAACGGACACGACCATCAACCGCAGAGCCGGTCCCGTGATCCGGAATACAGGGTGCCTCGCCTTCATGTCGCATTCGCCTCCGTTCACTCGTTCAGCCCCACCAGGGTGCCGCCGTTCTGGCGCGTGACTTCCCGCATCAGTGCGGCGAACCGCCGGTTGGCGTTACGGGCCGACATCGGCGCATTTCGCGGCAACGGAAAGCCGATGCCATGGATACGGATTTTCGGTTTGCCGTGCTCGTCCTTCGGATTGAGGCGGTCGACCACATCGACCACGTCGCTGATCGATCGGCCGGTGAAGTCATCGCCAAACACGTAAATGCTGATCTTCTTGTTCGGATCGTAGAAATGCCGGATCGCCTCGGTAATACCTTCCACCGGGCTGCTGTTGCTGAACGGCGTCCAGCTTCGCAGCAGGTTCACCATCACCCGTCGCCGCCCTTTCGTGTCCGGAATCCACTTGCGCCGGTACTGCGAGAACATGTAATCCCCCATGTCACTCATGATCTGCATCCCTTTGACTTCCGGATAAATATCCAGGGTCGTGGTCAGGGTTTCGATCATTCGGTTCCAGTTGAATTGCTGCATGCTGCCCGAGGTGTCGATGATGAAAATCACGTACTCACTGTCGACCGGAATGCCGCCGACCAGGGTGGTGTCCACCCTTGCCTGCTGGCGCGCGGCCAGACGGCGCATCTCCTCGGTCAGTTCCTGCAGCGCTAGGTCCAGTTCACCCTCGATGATCGTGTTGACCGAGGAGTCCTGGCTCAGGCCGTCGTAACGATCCTCCGTGCTGGCTCGCTGCGCCTGCAGGCGGGCGACCTTTTCCTTCCACTCGGAAAGTTGCTCGTGCTTGGCATTCAGTTCCCGGTTCAACACACGGGATTCGCCACGGATTTCGAATAGCTGCATCTGCAGGTCCCGGACCAGGCCTGGCAGCGATGTGTCGACGGCTTCGATCACCTCGGTCGTGCCGGTCCTCGCTATCATCAATAATAGGATGATCGCACCGAAACCGCAGGTAATCACGTCCAGAAAGGAAATGCTGAAGGCTTCGGGCTCGTCGCGTGGTTTCTTCACGGCCAGTCCTCCGACGGCGTGATGTAGGAACCCCGCGTCACCTGCGCCAGGCGCCAATAGGCATACGACGCTTCCGGATCGCCTTCCATCGGCAGCAGAACGACATTGACGGGAATTCCATCCGGCAGTTTCTCCACTGCGTCATCGAACAGTTTCAGGCGTTCGCGGCCCGAAATCGTTCGACCCGAAGGGCCCCGCGGACCCTGGGTGGGAAGACCGTCGGTGATCAAATAGATATTGTCCGGCCGCGGCCGCAGATCGGCCACGGCCGCCACCGCCCGGTCCAGGTTCGTGCCGCCTTCGGGCACGACTTCGCGCAGAGCCTCGATGGCCCCGTTCAGTTCGATGCGATCGCGCACGTCGAGCCACCGGCCGGCCGACTTCGCCAGCACCGGTCGCACGGCCGTGTTGAACAGGTAGATCTGGTACTGGCTATCCACGGGAAACTTGGCGGTGAGCCAATCGACCGTGGCCACGGCCTGCAACCATTTGGGGGCCGTTCGCTTGCGTTCATCGCGCATGTTGCGCCGCCGGATGACATTGACGATCTCGGCATCCAGCATGCTGCTGGAGGCATCCAGAAGCACCAGAATGCGCCGGCCGTCCAGGCGCAGGCCGGTGACGTAGGCGCGCTGGCCGTCGCCGGCGAAACGCCGCACGTCCTCGCCGGTCTGCTGCTGTTCGGCGAGCGTCTGCTGCTTCTGCCGCTCGAGTTCCTGGAGCCGCGCCTTGAGCGCCTCCAGCCGTCCCGGGTCGTTTTCTTCCTCCAGTTCCTGCAGCAGGGCTTCGATGCGCTCGATCTCGCGGGTGATACGCAAGGCCAGCCCTTCCGCGACCGCGCGCTCGTCGTCCACCTCGTCAATGGTGTTGCGAATGCGCACCAGGTTGGCCTCTCCAACGCGGATTTCTTCCTCCAGCATCGAGACTTCCGATTGCAGTTCCGTCTGCGGCCGCGTCATCGACGCATTGGCGTCGACATTGTGTTTGATGATGAGAAACAGCAGTACCACGGCCCCGAACCCGCAGGACATGATGTCCAGGAAGGACAGGCTGAATGGAGAGACTGTTTCCCGCTTCTTCGCCATTTCACCGTGGTACGTTGATGAACAAATACTTCGCCGCTCCGCCGGAGAACCGCAGCTGGTCACCGAGGCGGACTTGCACCGGCGTGGGGACGGATTCGCCGTTCAAGAGCAGCTCCGCGCCATTGAGCGCATGCACACCCCAGCCGCCCTCTTCCGCCCGCAGCGCGGCATGGGCGTGCGCGGCATCGCCGGCGATCCGGCACTCCTGCCCGTCGAGCAATACTTCGCCACCGTCGAGGATCACTGCCTGGTGGCCGCAAAGCACGTGGGTGACGGGTGGGATGCCGGCCTCTGCGGACGCCGCCTTTTTCGGCTCCGGCACAGTCGCCGACCCCATTCCAGCCACCGGTGCGGGCGCAGATTCGGGCGCGACCGGCCCACCCCTGCGCGCCGCCAGCCGGGTCACGAAATCGAGCGCTTCGCCCGGTGTATGAATGCGTTCCAATTGCGCCCGGCAAGCCGTGAAAACACCATCGGCCGGCAACACTTCGACCGCCTCCATATCCGACGCCAGACCGGGCAGTCCCGCCAACCGGTCGCCCATCAGCACAACCGCACCCGCCGAAACCGCCTCCAGTTCGTCCGTCAGCCTCCGAAACGCCGGCCGCAGCACCGCGTGGATCGCCGAGCGCGGCACCTGGGCCAGATGCACGGTACCGCCGTACGGGATTTCGACGGCGACTTCGGGTGCGCCGGCCAGGGCGTGGAGCAGACCAGGCAGCCTGTCGAACAGCGCCTGCTCGGTTTCGGCATGGTGCTGCGGGTCGAAACGGGTCTGCTCGATGAACAGGTCGGCCACCCGGTTGGCGCAGTCCTCGAGAACCCGCACCCACCCCGGGTCTCCGACCACGTGGACCGCCGTCCGCACGACTTCGTCGCCAACCTCGATGCGGGTCAGCACCGACTGGTGCAGGTACAGCTCGGCATGAACATACGACCCCGGGCCAGCATGTGCCGCGGCCGCGGCCACCGCGGTATCGACCAGGCCGACAGCGGCCAGTGGGCTGGCCTCGACCAGCCCGAGCAGCAGGGCGAGTTGTTCGTTCGAATAATGCCCCGGCACGGCGAACACCGCGGTGTCGGGTTTGCCCGCGTCCTCGTGGAGCGCTAGCAGATGGGCATAAGCCAGATCCGCATGGTGACGGGCCCGCGCGGTCGGATTCGGCAGCGGATCGACGTTCAATTGCTGCCAGTAGCGATTCCAGGCCGCCCGCGGGTTCAGCCAGGCTTTGCGCACCGCCTTCTCACCCACCTCGATTTCATTCTTCCCGACCACCGCGAACCCGGGGCTGCGCACCACGATATCGCCATCGCGGGCAACCCGGATCTCGCAGTCGTTCAGTTCGATGCAGACGGGAGATTCGGTCATCATCGCACCTGCAGATTGCGGATGAGATTGACGTCACAGTAATGCTGGGTGTCCAACACCAGCCGCTCCTGAAACAGGGTGATCTGGTGCATCAGGAACATGATGAAAATACTGATCAACAGGGCGATGAAAGTCGAGTTGAACGCCACACCGAGGCTGACGGTGACGCCGACGATGTCGCCTTCCACCGCCTTGTGCGCCTGACCCAGTGCTTCACCGATGCCGCGAACGGTGCCGATGAACCCGATGGCCGGAATCGCCCAGATGATATAGCGCACCAGCGAAAGTTCCGAATACAGGCGCTCGGACTCGGTTTCACACACTTCCTTGACCGCCGTCGACACATCCTGGATGTTGCGGGTGGAACCGAAGCGCTGCAGCGCCGTGAGCAGAGTGCGCGGCAGCAGGTATTCGCGTTCTTCCGCCGGCAGCAATTGCAGGGGGCGTGAATACTGCCGGACATCCTCGGGCAAGATACTGGTACCCGGCCGCACGTCCAGCAGCGAACGGCCCAGAAGGCGCCGCTCGTGCAACAGGGTACGTCCTTTCATGCCGATGATCGCGAGCACCCACAGGCCCAGAATGAAACAGGCTTCCTGTTCGTAATCCTTGACGACGACATAGATCGAGCGCTCCACTTCATAAGCTTCGCCCGCGGCCTGCAGCGCACGTTGCCGGTCGAGTATGGCCTCCGCCTGCGGGCGAACGAGAGTTACATAAATCGTATGCACCAGGATCATCGCCAGAATCAGCGCGAACAACTGGTAGAGAAATTCCGAAACCGGATTGTGCTTGACGATCACGCCATCAACTCCCGTTGCATTCAGATGTCCACCGGAAACGGGATGGAGTAATCCTCATCCACTTCTTCCGTCGGGTCGAAAGATTCCGCCGGTTCGATGACCAGCGCCTCGTCTTCACTCCCGGCGTCCTCGCCATCAGGCATCCCGCTACCCCTGTCGCCCGTATTACCCGCGCTGCCGGCACCGTCCACATCGCCGGCGTCTTCCGCCGCGGCGTCGGAAACCGTTACCGATTCCCGTTCATTTTCAGGCGCCGGTGCCTGGGCCATTGCGGAGGCGGCTGCAAGCATCAGGACCAGCGCCAGCACGCGCCAGGCGGAGCCGGATCGGGTATCCGGCTCCGGCAAACCGGCTGAGGTGTCTCGAATCATCATTCCAGGTAGCGGGCCAGCCGGAAACCCACGTCTTCGCGCGGCTTCGCAGCGTAATCCCGGTAACTCAAGCGCAATTCCGTAACGGTGCCATGGGTCCAGCCGGACCCCTTGATGACGTGAAATTCACCCGTCTCGGGGCCCAGCGGATCGACCTCGACGGCACCGGCCATTCGGATGGCGACATCGTAGAAATCATGCGTCCATTCTGACACGTTTCCCCCCATATCGTGGAGCCCCCGGTTACCCGCGGGAAAGCTTCCCACCGGGGCGGCGACGACATGACCGTCGTCGTAACCGCGGATGATCCCGGCAATCATGCCTTCGACCGAAACATCAGCGAAATTGCCGCTGTTCGCAGGCGGCGGCAGATTTCCGTCCCAGGGAAATTTAAGCGGACCGCCGCCGGCACGGGTGCGGGCCGCCCACTCCCATTCCGCTTCTGTGGGCAACCGATACCCGGTCGCCAGCGGGTTGACGCCGACGATCCGCCCTTCGGATTCCAGGTAAAACGGCTCCAGGGATTCCCGGCCACTCAGCCAGTTGCAGTAGCGCGCGGCCTGCTCCCATGTGATTCGCACCACCGGCTGACGGCCCGTGTCCAGGCTGCGGCCGAAAATCGTTCCCGACGAGTGCCTGGCATCGAATTCGCGGAACTCATCGTTACTGACTTCGCGAAAACCGAGGTAGAACGGGCGTTGCAGCTTGACATCACGCAGGGTTTCATTGGCACGGCGCCCGGGTTCACGCCGTGAGGCACCCATCGTGAACGGCCCCGGGCGGAACAGCTTCAGCCGCTGGCCGGCCACGGTTTCGATCACCGGCTTGATCTGTTCCAGGCGTGCCTGCTCCTGGCTCTTCAGGGTCACTTGCAGGCGCTGCGGCATTCCGCTGTGCGGGGTCAGGGTGGTCGCATAATCGACGTAACCGCTGCGGCGGATCTCAACCCGGTGCGGACGGGTCGGCAATTGCAGAGACTCGGCGGAATTCTCGATGCGCCGGCCGTCGATGTACAGCTCGGCATCAGCCGGCGTGATGCGAAACGCCACGGGTACACGTTCAGCCTCCAGGTCGATCTGCAACCTGCGCTCGTCGCCGGAAGCCACCTGCAGGGTCCGGCTGGCGGACCGGTAGCCCTGGCGGAACAGGCGCACACGCACATCCCGGTCGGGTGTGACCGCGACTTCCAAGGGTGTCACTCCCCGGTATTCCCCATTGACGGTCACACTGGCCCGGGACGGACTTGAAGCGAGATGCACGATGGCATCGGCGGGCTCCAGCACGATGTCCGCAAACTCCATGGGCACACCGGCGTCCACGTCCACCTCGTTCAGCCACGGTTTGAAACCGGGACGATGCACCCGCAGGCGGCGCACGCCCTGGAGCACGGCCGCGGTGACCGGAGTGCGTCCGACCGCCTCGTCATCCACCAGCACTTCAGCGTCTTCGGGCCGCGAGACAAAGGTCAGATCCGCCCAGGCCGGTTGCAGGCTGACTTCGAGCACCTGCTCCCGGTCGAGACCCTCGACGGACACCTCGCCCTCCCAGGCAAGATAGCGCTCCGCCACCAGCCGGATCGGGTAATCGCCGGCAGGCACGTCCCGGATGAGGACCGGAGTCCGGCCCCGGTTTTCACCATCGAGTTCAATCACGGCGCCCTCGACGGCACCCGTCGACACCCGTAAATGGCCGGGCAGCCGGTCCAGGGTGAACGTGAACTCCTGGTTCTGATCGGCACCGACCTCCAGGTTCTGCTCCAGCCCGCGGTAACCCGGGGCTTCGATTCGAAGGGTGTAAGATCCGGCGCGCAACAGGTATCGGTCCGCCAGGTTCAGGCGCAAACCACCACTGACATGAACTTTCGCGAAACCGGGCTCGACCTCGATGTACACCGCTTTCGAGGTCAGCACGAACCAGGCAGCGAATGCGGCCAGCGCCAGGGCCGCTCCCACCACCACCGAGCGCGTACGCACGACACGCCTGCGTGATGGCAGCCGGCCGTCGGGGGGCACATACTTCGTTGGCGCAATCCGGTTTTCCTGCTCGCTCATGGACCCCTCTTCAACCCCCGCTGCCGAACGCGATCTTGTCATCCGCGCTGATTTCAATGACCGGCGCCGGGCGGTCCGGGTCGAGAGTGAATTCGACCCGCGCATCGCGATAGCCCTCCCGCACGCCAACCGCCACGTAACGCCCGGGGCGAAGACTCAGCTCGTGGGTCGTGAACGTACCCAGCGAACCGACCCGATGCACCGTCACCCGGGTCAGGTTGTCGGAGCGCAACTGCACCGTGATGGGCTGTCGCATTTTCCGCAGCAAGTCGTCCAGCCGGGCGATTCGCCCGGCCAGTTCCGGGCCGGGATTTCGCACCGCGGAAACCGTGCGTTGAAACGCTTCAGCCTCGTTCAGAGCCTCGGCGTCGTACAGCCGGGTCGGCTGATCCAGGATGCCGTCGATCCGGTCATGAATTTCCGCACGCAGCTTACTGCGCTGCCGGCCCTCAATCGCGGAGGCCAGCGCGGCATCGATTTCGAGCGCACGGCTGTAACGCTCCACAGCCTCGTGCCAGCGCTCCTGATCTTCCAGTTCCCCTGCCTCGCCGATCAGAGCCGCCAGAGTGCGTGCACGGCTTTCGTGTTCACTCTGGCGCAGTGCATCGCGTGCCTCGGCCGCGCCGGGCCGCAACTGCAATGCCTGGCGAAAAGTCTTGCCGGCTTCATCCGGCCGCCCGTCGTAGAGCGCCGCAAAGCCCGAGGACATCAGGGCATTGAAACGCCGGTCCCGGCGGCGCTGTTCGACCACGGCCGCCTGGGCCCGCGCCCGCTCCGATTCCGGATCGAGCACACTGGCCTGCGCATAGGCCTCGGCCGCGCCGTCCAGCTCTCCGGCGGCCAGCAGCCGGTCGCCCTGGCGAATCAGGTCGAGCACCTCGTCCAGGGACTCGGCTCGCTGGCGGCCGTCGTTTGCCGCGCGATCCAGCGGATCGATGGCCAGCGCCCGGTCGAACTCCGCCAGCGCGGAGGCAGAGTCGCCGTCGGCCAGCGCCTGCTCACCACGCGCCAGGGCCTCAGCGAACACCTCGTCCACCCGATCCTGCAGCTCCTGCAGGATGCCCAGTCCGCGCTCGTAGGCATCCCGGGCGCCGGCAAAATCACGCTCGTTGTATTTCGCATCGCCGTCCCGTGCCAGGGCCAGCGCCTGTTCGTATTCCTCCGGAGCCCAGTCGGTAACCGCGCGCTCGGAGAGCAGGTTCTGCGCCTGCAGCATCTTCTCGAGGGTTGCCTGCGAGTCACGCCGCAGTTGGGCTTCCTGCGCCTGCTCCCAGGGCGCGCCTCCGGGTTTCCGCACCGGTCCGGCCGCATCCCGGGGCGTGGCCGAAGCCGATTCACCGCCTGCGTCCGTCGGCGCCAGAGCCGTGGATTCGCTCGTGGGGGATGCAACGTAACGCGGCAGCACGAAAAACACGCCGGCCGCGATCAGCAGCATCAGGGCCAGCCCGGCCCACAGCAGAGGGTGACGCGAACCGTGTTCCGCCGCCGGTGCAGCCTGTCGCGCTTCGGGAGTATCGGAGGCGGCGGCGAGTTCGACCGGGGCCGGCTCGATGCGCGTAAAGCCGTGATCCGGCTTATTCCCTTCTCCGGTCACGGATGTTCAGGGCGAGCCGCTGGCACCGGTCTGGCCAGTTTCGGTGGTGTACATTTCCCGCAAAACCTCACGCCACTGCTCATACTGGTCGTTGACCGATCCCGACAGCGTCACGGTGCGTTCCTGCAACTGGATCGTGTGCGGTTCCATTTCGGAGTCCATCGACGCGGTGATTTCGTCCAGGGCCTCGGCGTGCACCTTGGCTTCTTCCCGCTTGTTCAAACCGCTGACGAACACACCGGCGCCGGCACCAATGCCAACCGCACCTGCGGTGCGCACCGTGGAACTGTCGCTGCCCTGGGCCAGAATGCCGGCCAGCACGGCCAGGGCGCCGCCCACCAGCCGGCGATTGGACTGCGCCTCGACCTCGCGCAGGGCCTGTCCCTCTTCGTAGTAAGCCTTGCGCCATTCCAGGTAGGGCACATCCATCTGCCGGACGAAGGAGCCGTAGTGTTCCTGCAGGGTATCGACGAACATGTAGTCGCGTTCACGGACCTGCCGCACCCGCATCAGCACCGGGTCGTTTTCAGCCGGCAGCCGTCGAACGTAGAGTTCACCGTCCCGGTCGGTTCCCAGATGCTGATCGAATGCTTCCGGCGAGAAACGCCGGGCAAAGCGCAGTTCGGTAATGGTGCGCAGCTCGGCGATCGCCTCCGGGCTGAGGTTCTGGTAGTACTCGAGCAGATCGTTGGCGATGTCGTTGTACAGGCCCTGGAAGGGTTCGGAACCGTGCGACAGCGCATTGTCGTAGGCGTACTTGCTGACGGTTCCGGTGTATTTCTCCTGATACCAGCGGGCGCCGGACGAATCCGTGACAGTCACCAGCAGCGCCGTGGTCAAACCGTCGGACTGAAGAATTTCGGCATCCACCCAGATATCGGCTTCGCTCTGACGCTCCGGAATGACGCGCACGATGCCCCAGTTGCCCGTACCCTGCAGGGTCTCCATCAACTGGTACGGCATATACCGCGCCTCGGCACGCCGGATGCGCGGTGAGATTCCCGGGTCCTCGTCGGCTTCATCCTCCTCCAGGCCCGGATCGAACAGCCCGATCCCGATGTCTAGCAACTGTTCTTCGGGAATCTCCTCCGCCGCCACCACGACTTCTTCGTGGCTGGTGCTGCGCACCGTGGTGGATCCACAGGACGCCAGCATCAGGACCGGCAGGGCCACGGCCATCATGCGCAGCCAGGGTCGGATTGTCGCTTCAGTCATGTTCATGGATTCGTGTTCCGGCGCCGATGGCGTTCAGCCACCACGCTTGTATTTGCGGTATTCGTCCCAGAGTTTGTCGCGCAGGGCCGGATCCTGTTCCTTCATGGCCGCCTCACGCAATTGCCGGGCGATGATGTCGTCATCTTCGGCGCTGCCGATATCCGGCGGTAGCTCGGTTGCGATGTCGCTGGAACCGGCACCGGGAACACCGGTCTGGCTGGCGGCGCCGGACCGCGGCATGCCGGGGTCCGCCATGGCGGTTTGCGGCAGGCCCTGCCCTTCACCCGAGCCCCCGGTTCCGCCGCCCGTCTCGTAACCCGCTCCGCTACCCGCATCGGCGTTGCGCTCGGAGGCCAGGACGCGGCGTTCGCCCATCATCAACTCGTCGAATTCGGCAAAACCCCGTTCCAACTCGCGGTCCAGAGCCTGCTGCCCACCGTCGCCGGCCGATGCTCCTCCACCCGCGGGTCCGGCTTGCGCCGTCGCGACTTCATGGCCCGGCGTTCCGCCGGATTCAGGACCTCCGGCCGGATTCGACCCGGCAGCTGCCCCCGGCTCCTGCGCCATTTGATCGGACCCGCCGGCCGCCCCGTCGTCCTTCGCATCCGGACTCGTACCGGACTCACCGGCCTGCTGCGCCGCCGCGTCCCCCCCGGCACCGCCGCCGAACTGTTCGAGGGCCTCGGCCAGAATTTCATCGTCCGTTTTCGCCGCCCCGGCTTCCGCGCCGGAACCGGCCATGCCCTGCTGCGCCATGGCCTCTTCACCGGTTCCGGTTTCGCCTCCGGCCGGCCCGCCGGCTTCCGAAGCCGCGCCGTCATCACCGTCGCCGGCCTGCGCGCCCGAGTCGCCGGCGGACCCGGCCCCGGCCGCAACCTGAGCCGCCGCCGGGTCGGCGCCTGCTGATGCACCCGAACCCGGAGTCTGGGCCGGGGTCGAAGCGGTTGACGAGGCGCCGGAAGCACCGCTCGATGAGGCGTCCTGGCTGCCCGAAGAACTGGAACTGGACGAAGATGACGATGACGATGACGAAGAAGATGACGACGAACTCGACGACGGAATGGAAACCGTGGGTGACGGCATGCCGGGCGCCGAAGGCATGGACACCGACGTCGTCGTCGAACAAGCCGTCAGGGCGAACAGGCAGATCGCGATTGACCCGCCCGCGAGCGGGCGCCACCTGCCGTGAATCCGGTTGGCGATCGATTCGTTCATGGCTGATCCCTGAATATCATTTTGATTTGCACTCCCGCGGCATCAACCGCCTCGCCGTTTTCGATCCGGGGCCGGAATCGCCGTGTCGTCATGCTTTTCCGGGCCTTGCGCCACAGGGACTTGTCCTCGGTATTCGAGTCCAGAATTTCGATATTGGTGGGTTTTCCCGTTCGGGACACATCAAAGCCCACCGTCACGAAAATTTCTGACTCGACCTCGGGCAGCGGTCCCCGCTCGGCGAACGCCAGGGTATCCTGGGGATCCCAGCCCTCAACGGCGTCAGCCGTATCGGGCGGTGTGTCCTGCGCAGGCGGCACGGGCGCCGCGGCGGCACCCTCTTCCGCGTCAGGCGCATCGGCCCGGGGTTCCGCCGGACCGGATCCGGCGAGAAATTCTCTCAACTGGTCCTCCGGAAGCCCTATGGCGGGCAACGCACGCGGCGCTTCGAAGAAGCCGTTTATGACCTCGGGGCTGCGCCCTTCATCGGCCAGCAGTGCATAAGCTTCAGAGTACGCATCGTGCGCGGAGTTCCACTTGTTGAACAACAGGTTCCAGTCGCCGAGGTGTACCAGGGCCATCGCATGGGACTCGGCTGGCAGCATGTCATTGCCCGCATGAATGGCGGCGATGCGGTCCATGGCCTCCTTGCCGTCCGCGAAACAGTCGAACATCAGCTTTTCGCGATAGGCACCGTCCCGATACACCCGGCTGGCCCGGGCATCCAGAGTATCCGAATCGGCCGCGAGCACATCCCCCTCGAACTGGATCCGGCTGACTTCGGCGGCCATCTGGTATTTCGTCACCACGATCGCATACAGGGCATTGACCAGTTGCGGATCGTTCTCGTCAAAGTTGGCTTCGATAACCGAAATGGCATTCCCGTAGAGATCCTGGGCCGCGAAAAGGTGGCTCATCGGCGTGTCGTCGGCATTCGTCGCATAGGCGGCCAGGTGCCAGCGGCCCATGCGGTCGAGTTCCGGCAGCAAGCGGGGATCGTCGTCCCCGTAAATCCGCTTGGTCAGCCAGAACAGGAAATGGTAGTTCTGGTTGAGGTCGCGGTAATCGCGGGTCCGTGTATTGACGTCGAGCAAGCGTTCGACAATGGGCAGCTGTTCGACGGAATAAAGCCCGTGGTTGACCCGGGTCGTATGCAGGGCCCGGCGAAAAGCGCGCTCCGCCCCGTCGTAGTCATGCAGCGACAGTCGGGCCAGCCCCAGTCCCACCAGGGTTTCCGCCAGGTCTGCATCGTAGTATCCACCGCGGGCCTCCAACGCACGGACCTGGCTCTCGTACTTGCGGATCGAGCGCGCTGCGACCCGCGGTTCGACGGACGCGACCCCGGGCCCGGGAGAAGTACCTGCAAGCTCCGATGCCGTGGTCTCCGTCATTTCGGCGGACTGCGGCAAGGCTGCCGCCTCCCCGGGGGCCTTATTTGCGTTCTCGGGGGCGATGGACCCGGAAGCCACGGATTCCGGATCGGATGGCTCGGGGACGGAGGGCTCCTTGGCAATGACTGCGGGGCCGGGAGAGTCAGAGTCGGTTAATCCGGAACCGGGCGCTTCGGGACCGTCAGACCCGGTAATCAGGGGGTCGGCAACGGCATTCGCGGAAGCGTCGTCCGCTGGCGGCGGGGATTCGGACACCAGGGTCGCGGATTCTGCCTGTTCGGGCACGGCAACGCCCTCGGTGGCAGAAACTGACACGTCCGCTCCCGCGGGCCGGATCAATGCCATCCCGATCACCGCCACCAAAAATCGAATACCGCTCGTTCTGGTCAATGTCGCTATTCCGCTACGGTCTATTCGTCACCTTCGCCATTGGGACCATCGGTCGGATACGCTGCCACCTCGTCTCCGACCTTAAATTCCCCCCGGGCATTTGACAAGTCCTTCCGGAATTCCCGGCACCACCAATCAACCCGGACTGTCCCGGCCGTGCTTGCGGCTTGAAATCACACGGACACTCCATACAGACCGTACCACCGGCGAAGCCATTGCAGGTGGCCGAATCACACCGGTGCTTGAGGACTCGGGCGGCGATGGCTAATCTGGACCCATGAAACGTTTACCGCGCCTCCTGGCCGGCTGCCTGCTCGCCGGCCTGGTCTCCGCCTGTGGTTCGCCGCGAACCGACACCACGGTGCTCAATTTCCGGGACAACGCGGGCGCTTACGTGCTGGTCTATTCAACCGATCTCGAAATGCGCACCGTGTTCGAAGACCGGTTGGTCGCCGACCTCGCAGCACGCGAAATCGCGGCCAATGCCAGCCATTTGGACCTTCCGGATGTACGCAAGGGCACGCGGGACAGCCTGCTGGCCGCGGCCCGCCGGCACCACAACATGTTCATTCTGATGGTCGAAGAGGTCGGGCACGACGAATCCGGCATCGTGCCGACCCGCGGCCGGATCACGCACGAACACCCGACTCTGAAAGAATTCTACGCGCACTCACTGCCCGCCGACCACGAGCATGACGATGCCACGCAGGTCTTCGTCGAAGTCAGTGCCTTCCTGGTCCAGGAAGATCATGCCAGGCTGGTCTGGTCGGGCACCGCGTGGTCATTTCAGGCCGACGGCGAAAGCGGCCGCATCCCGGGCCTGAGCACCATTATTGCCGACGCCATCGAGAAAGCCAGAGACGATTACCTGGGCGGTGACTGAACGAAAGACCGCAACCCGTGCCGAACCCGGCCGGGCCCAACCCGATCCGGCTCACCCGTCAGCCGGCGCGTCGGGCAGCGCCGGAATGGACTTCAGGTAGGTGGCGATGGCCGCCCGGTCCTCGGCGCCCAATTCAGCCAGGTTCTCCTGGACCTCCACCATGGCTCCCCCGACCGTATCGTAATCCGGAGTGAACCCGGATTCGAAATACCACGCGAGGTCTTTCTCCGACCACGCTCCGATACCGTCATCGTGCGGCGTGATATTCGGCACCCGGCCTTCGCCTTCCGGGTTCGGAGCCCCGGCCAGCCAACGGCCGGAGTCCGGACCGCCCAGAAACCCTCTCGGGGTGTGGCATTCGCCGCAATGCCCAACGGCTTCAACGAGGTAACGTCCGCGTTCGAGCTGCGAGGCATTGGGCGCCGACGGGTCAATCCCGACCACCGGCGCCGGATCCAGGTACAGGCGGTTCCAGAAACCGACCGCCCGGCGGATGTTCCACGGGAACCTGAGTTCATGGCGCACCGCGGGTCCCGGCACCGGAGGGAATTCATCCAGCCAGGCCTTCAGATCCAGCAGATCCGTCACCGTCATTCGGGCGTAGGACGCATAGGGAAAGGCGGGATAATAATGTTGGCCTTCCGGGCTGACGCCACGGCTCATGGCATTGACGAATTCAAGCGTGGTCCACCCGCCGATCCCACTCACCGGGTCCGGCGTGATGTTGGGCACGCGGAAAATGCCGTATTCGGTTGACAGTTCCAGCCCGCCCTCGAGCCGTTCGCCGTGGCACGACCTGCAGCCTCCGGCATGAAACAGGCGTTCTCCCGCGGCGGCGTCAGGCTGATGGTCGGGGATGTCCTCCGGTGCGAGCACCGGGGTCGAAGTCAACCACCAGGCCGCGCCCAGGCCAACGGCCACGGCGGTGAACGCCGCCAGGCGTTTAGCGGGCATCTACCGCTCCGTCAGTCGTCCTCGATGCGGTAGTCCTCGTGACAGCCCTTGCACTGCTTGAACACCGCTCCGGCGACCGGCTTCAGTTCATCCAGGCTTTGCGGCTGGGCGGCTATCGCCGTGTCCACGGCTTCACCGAACGACGCCAACGCGGTTTCGAAACCCGCTCGGTCGCTCCAGATCGTCGACCGGGCTTCGGTGTCGTAGCCGGTATCCGAGCCCTCGGGAAACAAGTCACCGAACTCGGCCGCCGCCTGCTGGAAGGTGCGCAGACTTTCCATCGCCACCTCGGCATCGAATTCACGCTCGCCCTTGAGCATGCCGCCCAGCGGTTCGGCGGCATCGCCCACCGACTCCATGAGTTCATGCCGAATTTCCTGCGGGGCTTCTTCCGCAGCGGCCGGGAATGTCAGGACAGCCGTCAGGCAAGCCCCCAGAATCAGGCGGTAATGTTTCATGAAATGACCCTATGTGAACGGACCGGCAGAATTGCCAGCGTTGGAGTATATACCGACGCTCCCGATACCTGAAGGTCATCCCGGTGCGATTCCCCAGCCTTACGCCGCATCCTTCGCCCTGCGGATCGGGCGCGCCCGGAGGCGCCGCAGAACCGGCTGAACCAGGCGGCGCCAGGCCATGCACAGGCCGGTCCAGACCAGCAGTATGGCGGCAATGCAGGCCAGCCCGGCCAAGGTTTGTCCGGCCGGCCCGCCGAGTTCCCCGGTATGCAGCCACCGGATCATCACGCGGGCCTGACGGCCGGGAGTGGCGTCGCCGAATACTTCGGTTGCAAGCGGCTGCCCGTCGCTGCGGTCCAGTGACACGGTGATCTGACGGTGAGGCTGTGCCCCGTTTCCGCGATCGACCCGAAAGGCCAGCGCGGCAGCATCTGCCGCCGGCACCGTGAACGAGATGGTTCGCCAACCCGGCACCCTGCCGGCCGCCTCGGCAAACAAAGCGTCGATTCGCGAGGTATCCGTGCCTGGCGCCTGCGCGGGTGCCGGCGGACCTCCCCGCCGTTGCGGCGGTTCCTCACCAAACGCCTGGTAGACAAGCTGGTTGGCCCAGCCATAGGAAAACACCGTGGCCGTGCTGATCACCAGCAGCAATGGCACGGCGGCCCAGATACCCAGCACGTGATGCCAGTTGTAGTCACGCGCCTGGCGTCCGGGATAGGAACGGGCGAACCGCAGCCGCGCCAGGAACTGGCGCTTGCGCCAGATCCGCGGCAGCCACAGGTACAGGCCCGACAGCACCAGAAAACCGAATACGAGGTTGCTCGCTCCGGTAATCGCACGCGCCACGCCCCGCTGATCATCTCCAACGGCGAACCAGCGATGCATCCGCGTCACGGTGGCAAAGAATTCCCGCAGTCCGCTGGCGCCATTACCGAGCAAGCGGCCGGTGTACGGATCGACCAGAACGGGCGGGTTCCGACCGGAGCGCACCGACACGGCGCGCTCCGGCGCCGCGAATACCACGACGTTCATGGAACCGTTGGCCGGCAGGACCGACCCGGCAGCTTGCACCGCGAGCGCCAGCGATTTCCCGCCTGCTTCCGGCCGGAGTTGGGGATAACTGGCATGATCCGCCCAATCCAGTATCTGACGTTCGTAGGTGAGCAGCAGGCCGGTCACCGACATCATCAGCACCACCAGACCCACGGTCACACCGCAGCCCAGGTGAACCCAGAACAGCGTTTTGCGCAGTCTCATTCGCGTCGCCCCCAAACTCAGACGTGCGCCCACATGCGCAACAGGTTGTGATACACCCCGGTCAGCCTGACCCCTGCGGCCGAATCCGGGTTCTCATCGTTCAACTGCTGGATGGCCAGATCGAGGTCGAACAGAACTTCCCTCCGGCCGGCATCGCGAACCATGCTCTGAATCCAGAAAAACGCCGCGATGCGTTGTCCACGCGTCACGGGCGCCACCCGGTGCACGCTGGACGCGGGATAGAGAACCGCGTGACCGGAAGGCAGTTTCACCTTTTTGCCACCAAAGGTGTCCTCGATGATCAATTCACCCCCTTCGTACTCATCCGTATCACTGAGAAACAGGGTCATCGACAAATCGGTACGCACCCGGTGAGGTGAATCCGGCACCGACCGGATCGCGTTGTCGATGTGCGCACCGAATCCCTGGCCTTCCCGATAACAGTTGAAAAGAGGCGGAAAGATCTTGAACGGCACGGCGCACGCCATGAACAGCAGGTTCGACGGAATAACCTGCAACAACTGCTCGCTGAGTGCCCGGGCGACGGGATCATCCTCGCGCAATTGCAGGTTGCGCTTGGTCCGCGCGGACTGGTGACCGGCCGTGACCCGCCCATCAACCCAATTCGCGCCCTCGAGCCGGGCCCGAAAATCAGCGACCTGCTCAGCGCCCAGAAGCGACGGAATCTGAACCAACATGAAACATCATTCTCCTTGCGGGCAGCGCAGGTGCGGCCGAATCCCCGACACCAGGCACCCGTTTGATCAATAGGCGAAATCGACGCTGAAGACGACTGACCGTCCTTCGCCGGGTATCACGTGCCCGCCGCCGACACTGGCGATGTAATCCTCGTCGGCCAGGTTGAAGGCATTGACACGAAGGCCCAGCCGGTCGTTGACCGCCCACCCGAGCATCGCGTTGTACAACTGGTAGTCCGGCGCGATTCGGTCGTTGCGGGTATTGCTGTAGCGCTCGTCCACGAACTGCGTGCCGATACCGAACTCCAGATTCGGCAGGGCCTGCCAGTTCAACCACAGACTGAACGTGTTCCGCGGTGTATTGGCCAGGTCATTACCGACCAGGGCGGGATCAACCGATTCACTGATTTCACTGTCCATCCAGGTATATCCGGCCGCCACGTTCCAGGACTCCGACAGGCGTCCGACCACACCCAGTTCCAGGCCTTCCACCACCTGTTTTCCCGACAGGGTGATCAGGCTGGAATCCACCGGGTCGGTTTCCCGTGCGTCGGTTTTTTCCGTGCGGAACCAGGCGGCGCTCAGCAGCAGGTTGTCACCCAGCAATTCCCATTTCGTACCGATCTCGATACTGCGGCCTTTTTCCGGTTCCAGGTCGGACAGCTCGGCACTCCGGCTCGACAGGGTCAGGCCCTCACCCGACGGGTTGAAGGAGGTTCCATAACCCGCGTAAATACTGCCGTTGGGCAGCGGCTTGTAGACAACACTGGCCTGATAACTCCAGTCGCTGTCGGTACGCGCGAGCTCGTTCGCCGTTCCGTCGGCGGCCACGTTCGCATAGTCCAGTTCGAACCGGTCCCAGCGCAAACCCGCCGTCACCAGCCAACGCGGGCTCAGAGTCACGGTATCGGCGACGAAACCGCTAGCGGAAAAGCCGTCGCTATCCGTATACGCACCGGTGCGGAACACCGTACCGCCCCAGGGGTCGGCGGGGCTGGGGTCGAACAAATCCGTGACGGGTTGTTCCCCGGTGATGTCACGGCCGTAATTCCGTTCGAATTCGTCGCTCAATTCAACGCCTGCCGCGAACGAATGCGCGAATCCGCCGGTGTGAAACTCGCCGGTCAGTACCGTCAAGGCGTTGAGAATCCGGTCCTGCTGGTCACGCGATTTCCAGTCCGTGCGGCGGATGTCCGTGCTGTCGGAGGAAATGAAACGCGGCGCCGTGGTGATTGAGTCGCGATCGGTATTGCCCCAGCGGAACTGGCTGCTCAGCTGCAGGCCCTGTGCAAAATCGTGCTCGAACCGGACGGTGAGCAACTGGGTGTCGATCTCCTCGTAGTCCCGTTCGAGCAAACCGTACCAATTGGAATCATCGACCGGAGCCGGCTGATTCACGTATTCCGGAAGCGCCGTGTTGTCGGAAGGAACCCAGGGTATTCCGTAGTCGGGCACGTTCTCCTGGTGCAACAGCGAATATCCCAGAATGAACCGAGTATCGGTACCGAGCCCGAACGTGACGGTCGGAGCGATGCCGAAACGCTCGTTCTCGACTTCATCGCGCCCCGGGACTTCCGCATCGTGCACCATCAAATTGAGGCGTGCCGCGGTGTGATCGGACAGGCTGCGGTTCACATCGAGCGTGGCCCGCCCGAAATCGGGTGCGCCCAGGCTGGCCTGGGTCATCAAGAAGTCCTGTTCGCGGGCAGTCTTGCTGACCAGGTTGATCGACCCGCCCGTGGAGCCACGCCCCTGGTAATTGGATCCGGGGCCCTTGGCCACCTCGACCCGGTCCACGTTGTAGGAGTCACGCGAATAGCCGCCGAAATCACGCACGCCGTCCACGAAGATGTCGGTACGCGCACTGAAACCGCGAATGCTCAACTGGTCGCCAGCCGGTGTCCCGCCCTCGCCCGCCTGCATGCTGATGCCGGGAACATTGCTCAGAATGTCCGACAGCGTGTCGGCACCCTGCTCGGTGAACATTTCCGCGGTAATGACATTAACGGTCCGCGCGGTGTCCAGCAGATCAGCCGTGTACGCGGGATTGGACACCCGCTCCACCCGGTATTCCGACAGGCGGTGGCCGTACACTTCGACCTCCTCCAGGACCGCGGGCCGCGCCGAACCGGCTTCGTCGGCCAGTACGGGACTTCCCCCCATGGCCACCAGGGCCAGGCTGATGGCCGCGCTCAGGGGCGCGCCATGGGGACGAACGGGGATAGAACGGTTTTCTCGCGTAGCCATGTTGTTTTCCTCTGCATGAGTGAACTCCCGGTTGTATGGCTGGCTACGCGAGCGATGGCTGGCTGGGTCTTCCGGGAGCGGTTTCCGGAGCGAACCGGAATTTGGGTTTGGTCGTCAATACGACTTGGTCAATAGAAGCTTTCCTTGCCGGGTGATTCTGAGTTCGTAGGTGGCGGATGCATGCCGAATCATCAAACGCCCATCGCAGCCCAGCAACTCATCACTGGAAATCACGTTGCCTCGGATACGCGCGACACGAGCGCTGGGCTCGGTGCACGGGCGATTTGGCTTCTCTCCGCTCACAGGCTCAATGGTAATGATAATCGTTCTCATTTACAAGCTCAAATGAGAAACGCCCCACCCCAGCGGCCGCGAACCCGGAATTGAAGGAAAAAAGCCGTTCCAATGACACGGTGGAAGCCGGCGAAAATCGCCGATGGTGACGACGGCCAGCGCACGCCCGGCAGCGAGGCCGGCCGGAAGAAAAAATCAGGACGAGCCGCGCACCACGGCAGCCGCTTCGTCTGCATCGTCCGCCAGGCGTTCCTGGCGACGCCCCAGGTTCAGACCCAGCACGGCCCAGACGGCCGCGAACGGAGCCGCCACCAGCGCGATACCCCCAATCGACAGGCCGAACGCCGCCAGGCCGGTGTAGATCCAGCCACTGATCAAATCGCCGCCACGATACACCGCCGCGTCGATGAAGGGTTTGGCCTTGTACTTGTCCTCGCGCCGCAGGACCGTCCACAGGATTTCGCGCGCGGGCTTGGTGATGCCGTAGCGGCCGGCACGATAGGCAATCTGCACCGCGACAAGTACCGCCAGGGTCGGGTACAGACCCAGCCCGAAAAAGCCGATGGCGACAATCGCGGGGATGGCAAGAAGCGCGACTCCGACACTCAGCCACTTGATCAGGCGGGCGGTCAGGTAAACCTGGAACACGATGGTCAGGATGTTCACGGCGAGGTCGATACGGGCATAGAACGCGGTGCGTTCACCGCGGTCGGCGAAAGCCTCCTGCAGCAGGCTCGCCTGCTGAAAATACAGCACCGTCGATGACCAGGTCATCAGCAGGATGAACAGCGCGATGCCGGTCATGTAGCGCGACTGCGCGACCGCCCGGAAACCCGTCCACACATCGCCGCCCACCGGCCTGCCGGACTCACCCTCGATGTGCACGTTGCCGGTGCCAAACCGCCGATGCAGCGCCAATGCGCACCACGAGGCCACTTCCAATGGCACGCAGGCGATCAACAACAGCGAAAACGTCGGAACCTGATCGGCCAGCAGGGCCGTCACCGCGGAACCACAAATGCCACCCAGCGAACTGCCCACCGCGATGAAGGGGAACAGGCGGCGACTCTGCTGGTTGTCGAAACAGTCCGCGACCAGGCCCCAGAACACGCTGACCACGAACAACGCGAAAACGCTGGTCCATACGTAGAATGTCCGGTCGATCCACGGCCGGGCCGCTTCCGGCAACAGCACGAGACTGCCCCAGAACGCCACCAGGCAGAGAATGAAAAACCGGTTGGCCAACGGCACGAACCGCGCCCGGGACATGCGTGAATTCAACCAGGAATACAGCGGCACGGCCACCAGCATGACAGCGAATACAGCCGTCCAGATGATCTGCAGATTGCCCCGGTCGGCCGACGAAATTTCGTCGCGAACCGCGCGCAGGATGTAATAGCCGAACAGGATGGCGAAGCCGTAGGCGGTCGCCCACAAGGTCCCGCGCAGTTCGGTTTCGTCCCGGAAGTCGACGAACCTGCCCAGCAGCGCACTCAGCACGATCGTCCCCCCGCCGGTTTCATCATGGCGCGGTCAAGCCGCCACGCGGCGCGCCCGCCCGGCTGCGCCGGAAGGCCGGATATTGGCGTTGAGGCGGAACAGGTTCGTCGGGTCATAACGGTCCTTGATGGTGACCAGGCGGTCGTAATTGCCCAGGTAGTTGTGATCCACCTCAGCCTGATTCTCGTCCCTGGCGTCGTTGGCGTAGAAGCCGCGGGTGACGTCTTCGATTCCCTGCCAGTAGGACTTGACGTATGCGATGTGTTCGGCCGATTCGTTACCGAACGGCCAGCCGACCATGGTGAACAGATTGGTCATCGCGTCGCGATGCGGAAACGCGGTGGCGTCTGCCGGCACCCGGTTGATCGCACCGCCCGAATGCTGGAATGCCGCCACGGTGCTCCGCCCCGGGTGGGGCTCAAATGCTTCGACGATCCTGCGCGCGACCTCGCTGTCAATTCCGGGCAGGAAAGCTCCCTTGATGTAGGATCCGCTGGCACGCGGGTCGTCGATGTCCCCAGATCTCTGCAGCGCCACGTAATCCCAGGTCTTGATGCTCTCGTTCAGCACGGTCCCCGCCCGGCGCAGCGGCGCCAGCACCTCGTCGGCCCGGCCCGGATCACCGATCCAGACGATACTGAACATGAAGACGGGCTCCGCGCCGCCCGGCGGCCCGGCCATGACGGCATCGAGGTAGAGGTCGTCCGGACAGCTCGCGCCGTATTCCCCGTAGAATTCGAGCAGTTGCCGGGCCTGTGCGAACGGGTACACCAGGCGCCCCGCAACCACCTGGCGCGACATGGGATGCAGGTTGAACTCGAACGCCGTCACCACGCCGAAGTTGCCGCCTCCGCCGCGAACTCCCCAGTAGAGATCGGGATTGTGTTCGGCACTGGCGTGCCGCAAGCGGCCATCGGCGGTCACGATTTCCACCGACCGCACATTGTCCAGGGCCAGGCCATAGCGGCGCGCCACGCGCCCGAAGCCGCCACCCAGGGTGAGTCCGCCCACACCGGTGTGCGACACGGTGCCCGCAGTGGTGACCAGTCCCTGCGCCATGGCCTCGTGATCGAGTTCACCCAACAGGCTGCCGCCGCCCATCAGCGCCGTCCGCGCCTGCGGGTCGACCCGTGCGAAGCGCAACAGCGAAAGGTCGATCTGCATGCCGCCGTCGCAACTGGACTTGCCAGACGCACTGTGACCGCCGCATTTCACCGCTACCAGCAATTCGTGGGCACGCGCGAAATCCACCGCCTGTTGCACGTCGGCCGCGCCCCGCGGCTGGACCACCAGGGCGGGATGCTTGTCGAATGACGGATTCAGCAGCAAGCGCGCATCCTCGTAGGCCTCGTTTCCCGGCAGCAGCAGATTGCCGCGCAACTGTCCGGCCAGTTCGTCGATTGAAGCCCGCGACAGGGTCACCTGGGCGCCGGCTCCGGTCACCGCGTTGACATCGGCCCCACCGCTGGCGATGGCCCGGGCCGTGGCCGCGAAAGCGGGTCCGCCCGGAAGCGCCGCAGCCACGGCTGCGCCCACGGATACTCCACAGAACTGGCGTCGTTTCATCATCGTCCTCCGGATTTACAGGGTCTGTCGATAGCGCGCTTACCCACCGGCGAATTCCGGCCTCAGTCAAATTCCGCCAGCAGGGCTCGACGCTGCGTCGCGTCCAGCAGTCCACCACTGCCCGCACCCAGGTTGTCGGCCTGGCGGTGCGGCTTGCCGGTTGCCGGTATGACCGCGGTCACGGCCGGATGGCTGAGCGCGAATTTCAGAAACAACTGGGCCCAGGAGGTGGCGCCCACTTCGGCCGCCCAGTCCGGCACCGGCCGGCCGGCGACCTGGCGAAACAGTCGCCCGTCGTTGAAGTTCCGGTTGGTCAGAACGGCCACCCCGTGCTCCTGCGCCACCGGAAACACGCGCTTCTCGGCCCCGGTGGCGATCACCGAATAGTTGATCTGCAGAAAATCGGGTTTTTCTTTCTCGACCACGTCGGCCAGCTCGTCGTGCGCGCTGTCGACGTAGTGCGTGACACCTACGTAGCGAACTTTGCCCTCGTCCCGCAATTCCCGAGCGACCGCCAGTTGGGTCGCGGTATCGCGCAGATTGTGTACCTGCAGCAAATCGACGCGCTCCATGCCCAGACGCCGCAAGGTACCGGCGAACTGCGCCCGACCGGCGTCTCGACCGCGAACCCCCGAAAGCTTGGTCGCCAGGAATACCTGCCGGCGCTGTTCGTCGGTCATCAGGTCTCCGAGCACATCCTCGGCATTCGAATAGGTCGGCGCGGTGTCGATGAGCCTGCCGCCGCCTTCGAAAAACACGGCCAGCACATCGCGCAGGGCCTCGTACTCGGCACTTCCCGGCCGCACCTCGAAGCTGCCGGAAGTTCCCATGCCGATGACCGGCACGGCTTCACCGGAACCCGGTATCACCCGGGTCATCATTTCCTTTTCACGCGGGTCGGATCGCACACTGCGGCTTGCCACCATCGCCGCGGCAGTGGTCGCTTGAAGAATGAATTCACGTCTACTGGGCATGTCGGGACACTTGAATGGGCTCGCTACGGACGTCTCCGAGCCTAACCCACCCGCAGCCTCGTCTCAACGCCCGGCGCCATGGACGACGCACCAGATGCAGGGTTCTTCCTCGTCTGCTTGAAAGATTGCTCTACAATGATGATGATTCTCAGTCCAGATATTTGATAAAAGGGGAGTGCAGACAGATGAACGACCATGCACGCCTGTACCTGCGCCTCGCCATACCGTGCCTGATCATCATTCCCATTCTCAATTGGGTCGGATGGCGCTGGAATATCGCGACTCTGCAACAGGCGGTTGCGGGACTCGACGCGGTGCATCCCCTGACTGCACTGTCCTTCCTGCTGGCCGGCTGCGGTGTGTTTGCGCTGCAGCGGGACCGCACGGGGGCGCCCGCGCGGTCCTTCGCTTTCGGCAGTGCCGTCGCGATTCTGGCGCTGATGGGCGCCAACGCCCTGTCCCAATCCCTGGGATCGGGACTGGGTATCGACCAGATGCTGTTCGGACGCGATCTGGCCGCGGCCGCGGTGCCGGCCTTGATCGCTCCAACCACCACGGCCGGACTGACGTGTGCCGCCGCGGGGCTTGTTCTGCTGGCCATCGATGGGCCGCGCGCGGTCACCGGCGGACAGGTGGCGTCGTTCATGACCCTGATCATCGGCATCTACGGCACCTTCATTTACGGCATTGGCCATTTGCCCGGCGTACCCCTGGCACCCAGTCATGGCTTGTCCGTGATTACCGCCGGACTGCTCGTCGTGCTCGGCCTGGCGCTGCTGGCGCTGCGCCCGGAGGAAGGGCCCATGCGCCACATTACCCGGGACGATCTGCCGGGACACCAGGCTCGAAAAATGCTCGCCGCGGCGGCCGCCGGCACGGTCATCATCGCCCTGTTACGGGTGATCGGAGAATTCTATTTCGATGCTTACTCCGCCGGCACCGGAATCGTTCTGCTGGTGAGTGCATTGTTATGCCTGTTCGTGCTCGTGATCTGGAGCGGGACGCGATGGCTCGGTCGGGCTGAACGGGCCAGGCAGCAGGCGGAACGGGGCTGGAAAGGAGCCGAGGCCGCCCGAAACCAGGCCAATGAAGATCTGCGGCGCTTTTTCGATCTGTCGCTGGACATGCTGTGCATCGCCAGCAACGACGGTTATTTCAAGCGGGTCAGCCCGGCCTTCACGCGCACCCTGGGCTGGACGCCCGAAGAATTGTCCAGCCGGCCGTTCCTGGAATTCATTCACCCCGATGACGTGGTACCCACCCGCCGTGCGGTCGAACGCCAGCAGCGTCTGGGCGAACCGGTCAATGCATTCGAGAATCGTTACCTCCGCAAAGACGGTGATTACCGGGTGCTGTCGTGGAAATCGGTACCGCAAGCCGACGGCACCCTGTACGCGGCCGCTCGTGACGTGACCGAAGAGAAAGCCGTAAGCGAGATACTGGCGCGTGAGCGCGGCCTGTTGAAAACCTTTGTCGAAACCGCCGCCGACGGCATCATGACTGTGAACGAAGACAGCACGGTCATCACGGCCAACGACGCGGTGCTTGAGATGTTCGGCTTCGCCCGCAACGAACTGATCGGGCGCAAGCTCACGGTAATCATGACCGAACGGGACCGGCAGGAACACGACGGGCACATCGAGCGATATCTGCAAACCGGCAAGCAGCGCATCATCGGCGTCAAGCGCGAACTGGTCGGCAAGTGCAAGGATGGCCGTGAGATTCCCATCGAACTCACCGTGGGCGAGGTCAATTACGGTTCCAATCGCGTGTTTACCGGCATCGTACGGGACATTACCGACCGCAAGGAACATGAACGCGCGCTGATGGATGCCGTCAGTGCGGCCAACCGGGCCAATGAAGCCAAGAGCGAATTTCTCTCGCGCATGAGCCACGAGCTGCGCACCCCTCTGAATTCCATCCTGGGTTTCGCCCAGTTGATTCAGATGCAGTACCCGGGTGACGACCTGCAGGAAAAAGTCCGGCACATCATCAATGGGGGAGATCATCTGCTCAAGCTGATCAACGAGGTGCTGGACGTGGCCCGCATCGAAGCAGGCCGCCTGCCCGTGTCGCTGGAACCGGTGTGTATCGGCGACATTCTGGGGAACGCGACCGGACTCATCAATCCGCTGGCCAAAGAAGAGGGAATTACGGTTACGGTCCACGAACAATGCACCCAGATGCATGTGCGCGCGGACCGCCAACGACTGCTGCAGGTGTTCATCAACCTGCTCTCGAACGCGATCAAGTACAACCACGAGGGCGGCCGGGTCGAGGTCGAGTGCCAGGGCCCGGAGCAGGATCGCTGCCGGATCGACATACGCGATACCGGCCATGGCATACCGGAGTCATTCAAAGAACAGCTGTTTCAGCCTTTTGAACGACTCGACAACACCCACTCAGAGGGTACCGGCCTCGGTCTCGCATTGTCCCGACAGCTCGTCAAGCTGATGGGCGGTGACATCCGGCTTGAAGAAACCGGCCCCGAAGGTTCGATCTTCTCGGTGTTTCTCGATGCGGTGGCGGACCCGGTGACCGATTCCGCAACGCTGCCGATACGGGAGCGTCGAAGCCCCGACCAGGCACGCGGCGACATCCGGCTGCTGGTGGTGGAGGATAACCTCGCCAATCTCAATCTGCTCGAGCACGTATTTTCATCCTGGGACGGACTGAATCTGCTTTCCGCCATGCAGGGCCGAATTGGTCTGGAACTGGCCCGGCAACATCGACCGGAGGTCATTCTTCTCGACCTTCACCTGCCCGACATCGGGGGTGAAGAAGTCCTCCGCCGACTGCGGGCTGATCCGGAAACGCGTGACATTCCGGTCGTCATCGTCAGCGCCGATGCCACGCCCAGCCAGATCAGACGACTCGAGTCACGCGGCGCAAACGCCTACATCACCAAACCCATCGATATCGAGAAACTCACCGCGGTACTGGACGGCCTGTTGCAGACCGCCTCATTGAAAAGGCCCGGCTGACGGGGTCAGGGGCGACCCCGGGACTCGAGGAAAAGCCGGCACCAGGAAGTGCCGGCCATTCCCGTCCCCATTCTGCCGGACTTTACTGGAACTCCGTGGCGAATCGAACACCCCAGATGCGGGGATGCGGACGCACACGGATTCCGCCAAAGCCAAAATTGCTCTGCCCCGTATAGTAATCTTCGTCGAGGGCATTCTCGACGAACACTTCGAAACGACCGGCATCGGATTCCGCACCCAGACGCAAATTCAGGACATCAAAGGCCGGTGTCTCGTTGGGAAAGCCCGGAGTCAGGATCGCTTCGATATTAGGCACGGTTTCCGAGCGGTAACTCCACTCACCGCGGACATAGCCTTCCAGGCCGGAAAAACCAGAAATCTGGATGGGGAAACTGTATTGCGACTGCAGATTTAGCGTCCACTCGGGAGCGCGAATCATGTCCTCGCCGGACAGGTCCACCTGCGCGCCGGTAATCACGGCATTTGGGAAACTGTCGAACTTGGCGTCGAGATATCCGGCACCACCGGAAACCGACCAGGCGTCGCCGAGCTGGGCAGCGAACTCCAGCTCAAATCCCTTGCTGGAGGCGCTGGCTGCATTGTTGGTGGTCGTAACCAATACGATTTCACCGGTATCCGGATTGGTCAGGGTTTCGAACGAGGTGACCTGCAGATCCTCCCAATCCATGTAGAACACGGTAGCGTTCAGCATCAAGGAACGGTTGAGGAAAAACATGCGGGCACCTGCCTCGTAGTTCCACAGGATTTCCTCATCGTAAGACTGCTCGGTAACCGATTCGTTGAACTGGAGACCGCCGGCCTTGTATCCCTTTGAAATCGTGACGTAGGTCGTGACGTCGTCGTTCCAATCGTATGACACCGACAAACGGGGGGAGAAGTCATCGAACGACTGCTCACCGGTCTGCGTGTCCAGGGTCGTGCCGAAGCCGATGCCGTCAGCGCGACCTTCCACCTTGTCGTGGGAATAACGCGCACCCGCCGTAATCGCGACCCGGTCGCTCACCTGCCAAAGCGCCTGGCCAAAGACTGCCCAACTGGTCGCCTTGTTGTAGTTGTCTCCCACATCGATGGGAAAGCCATCCGGCAGTCCGAAGAACCCATCCGAACCGGCGAAAACACCGAAGTCACTGTCCACTTCGTCCTCGGCGTACAAGGCCCCCACGGTCCACTCGACCGCACTGTCCGCAGTCGACTGGACACGAACCTCCTGACTCCAGCTCGACGTCTTGTCCAACGCATCCTGATAGACCAGGGATTCACTGGTGAAATCAAGATCGTCGTGGTAATCCCGCTCCGTGTCGATGAAGCCCGTGATGGAACGAATCTGGAAATTATCCGCCTCATACGTCATGCGCAGCGTCAATATATCGGAATCATTGTTCTGCCGCTCACGCCGGTCGTGATTCACCAGCGTGGTGTTTTCGGGGTAAAACGGCAATCCATTGGAGACCGGCACCGTCGTGCCCACGATGGAAGCGGTGTCCGCATCGAGAACCCCAGTGGGAACCAGCGGATCCAGGCCGGAATCGTCCCGCGTGATGTAGGCCGCGAAATCAACGGTAAAATCATCCGTCGCCAGCCAACGGCCGGCCAGTTTGGTGCTGGTCAGCGAATAATCGCTGCGGCCGCCGGATTCGTTGACGTTTTTGATGAACCCGTTGCTTTCCTCGTGATTGAACATCGCACGCAGGAAGAAACGCTCTGTCACCACCGGAACATTGACGACACCGGTAAGACCCCATGTATCGTGACTGCCGTAATGCGCACTCACTTTTCCTTCGTATTCGGGACCGGGCTGATTCGAAGTGATGTTGAGCGCTCCGCCCGTGGCATTGCGGCCGAAGAAGGTGCCCTGCGGTCCACGCAGTACCTCGACCCGTTCAATATCCTCCAGCACGAGGTTGACCGCGCCTTCCTGCGCGACATTGGCGACATTGAATTCGTCCAGGTAAACACCGAAAGCATTGACGCTGCCACCGATGTTGCTCACGCCGCGAATCGCGATGTCCACGGAGCGGGGGCCGCTGCGACCGGCTTCCTGGTAGGAAACGTTGGGCGTTTGCACGAAGTATCCGCGCAGGTCCTTCACGTTCGTCGCTTCCAGCGCCTCGGAATCGAAAACGGAAATACTGATGGGCACGTCCTGCAGAGACTGAACTCTGCGCTCGGCCGTTACGATAACTTCTTCAAGCTGTGAGGACGTGCGTGAGCCGTCCTGCGCGGCCGCCACATTAACGAGCCCGGGCCCGAGCAGGCAGAGACACAGCAATGTCGAGTTTCTTCTTCGTTTCGGTGTAATCACATTTCTCTCCGTTTTCTCTTGTGATTGGATGGGACCGGGAAGTTCAGGATGTACTGAAAATCCAAACTTCCGGCCGGCCCGGACGGGCCGCCCCGTGGTCCGGGTGCCTTCGATAATGGAATCGGTGGCCAGACGAGGGGCCACCGAAAGCGGATCAGTCCGCGGTTGAATCCGTTGCTGCTCGCTGCTGGCGCCTTCTCTGCTCCAACTCGTCGAGCTGACGCTGCCGTTCCCCGGCTACCGTATTGCCACCACGAATCTCGGTGCCGTCTTCCAGCACGATGGTCTCCCAGTCCACTTTGTTTCCGCCGTCCCGTGCGGGCCTGCCGGTAACCGTGATTCGATCACCGGGCGACAGCATGTCCTGGGTCCATCCGCGTCGTTTCAGAACGCCGGCGGCGTTACCCTCCGCCAGCCATTTCTCGGTCGATCCGTCGTCTGTCTCGACGGTGAAATAGATACGCACGTGCGGGTTGATCAGGCGGAATTCAGCCACCGTACCGGTGACGGAAACAACCTGGTCCATGACATAGTGCGAAGCGGCGTTGTGGTGTGCATGAACACCGGTCGCCAGCACCGTGGCGACGCACCCGAGAATGAATCTGAGCAGCACGGCCGGCGCCCCGGTTGTTCCCTTCCCACGGTAATTTTTCTGCCACGCCATTCAGAATTCTCCTGTTGTCGCTTCACAAACAAACTCATTGAGTGTCCAGCCTTCCGCCCGGAGTACCGACCGCTGGTCCACCAGCGGTTCGGTGAAATTCACCGGGTCATGCGTGGTAAGCACAAGGTCGAGGCGCTGGCCGTTCTCCGACAGTGAATACTCCTCGACGATGCGGGCTTCGGGACTGAGCGGTATGGACCCGCCGGGCAAGCCGATCTTGTTGGGCACCAGCCGGGTGGTCTCGATCACCAGGGTGTCCCCACGCATCCGCGCGGTCGACGTCCCGAGACGTGATGGCGACGCCCCGAGTGAAGGGGGCGCGTCCAGCGAAACGCGACGGACGGCATTCCAGTACTCGTAACGAAGCTCCAGACCGCCCTGCACCCGCTTGATTTCAAAGGGCAAGGGCGCATTGATCTGATGCTGCAACCCGTCGCCGTCCGGCGTGCAATCAATGGTCGGGTCATCCGTGGGGTCGAATGCAGCGAGCGCTTCCCGTGCCGCCGGTGTCAACGAGGCATCGATCAGATCAGCCTCGAAGGCACGCACGTCATTCACCAGTTCGCCGATGGAACGGTCGTTGTTCTCCGGATCGGCCAGCAGATCCTGCAGATGTCGATAGCCCTGCAGCGTACAGCCACTGCAGGCAAGATCTTCAATAAGCCACAGCGGGTCGTCGCGGGATATACGGGAGGGTTTCCAAACCCCCTCGAAGCGATCCAGAGCTTCATCGGCGAAGAGTGGACCGCACCGGCCTGCAATGCAGATGACGACGAGCAGAATGATCGGGGCGAAACCCCATGGTGGTGTGAACCTGTTCATGCACTCCCTCGCGGGAGGCCTGCACGCTAATCGTTGCCGCCCCCCTCCAGACCAGGCAGCCATCCGGACGGAAAGCCGCATTTCGGATGCATGTTATGTACCACTCGCACGACAGTAAACCCGCATTTTAGGGTGAAGGCCCTCACAACTGAGGAGGGCCCGGTGACTGTCGTGCCCAACCCGGTCAGGGAGGTTACAGGCTCTTGGCCACGAGGTAGCCGGAACCCCCGCCCAGACCGGGCCCCGGATGGGTCGATGCGCCGATGTGGTAGAGGTTACGGATCGGCGTTTCGTGGTTCTTCAGCCCACGCAGCGGCCGCCACAAAAAGTTCTGATCCAGACTGCATTCCCCACCATAGGGATCACCGCCCACCAGATTGATATTGAGCGACTCCAGGTCGGCCGGAGACAGCACGGTACGGGCGATGATGTGTTCCCTGAGCCCACGGATATGATTGCCGAGGCGATCGACGATGCGATCGGCATAGGCTTCGCGCACCGACTCGGTCCAGTTCCCATCCGGCGGGATGTCTATTTCGCCAGCGGCGTCACCGAGAATACGGGGAGGCAGTTCCTGCAACTGGATCCACAGCAGGCCCTTGCCTTCCGGAACGCGACTGGGGTCCAATGCCGCCGGCTGCCCGACCACCACTGTTCCTTCCGCCGGCAACAGGCCGCGGTCGGCCTCATTCATGGCCCGCGAAACCCCGTTCAGGCCCGGGGTTACGTGAACGATGGCCACCTGGCCCAGTTCATCCTGAACCCACTCCGGCGGGGCATCCAGGGCCAGGTGGATTTGCATGTCGGCCCGGCCGTGGCGAAACGCCCGGGTCTGTTGCGCTATGGGCTCGGGCACGACGGCGGGATCGAGCAGGCGCTGGTACAGCTGGGCAGGCGTGGTGCTGCAGATGACCGACTTCGTGGCGTGAAACGCAGTACCGTCGCCGAGTTCGACACCGGTGGCCCTGCCATCTTCGGTGCGCACCTGCACGACATCGGCGTTCAGACGAATGGCGCCGTCGTGCGCACGGATCAGTTGCTCGAACGCCTGCACCAGGCGGAACCCCCCGCCCTTGACGACGGGACAGCCAGCCATCTCCAGCGTGAACGCGATGATTCGCGCCATCTGACCGGACGTGGTCGCATCCGGGCTCATGCCGGTATGGGCCGGCCAGGTGGCGAAGCAGGCTGCGGCCGCCTCCGAATTGAAATCCCGCTCCAGCCAGTTGCGTCCGTTCTCCAGGCAGGACGCAAAATAGCGACTCAGGAACACCGGCCCGCGTTTGATCAACGCCGCCAGGAAGACCTTCGCGGTGCCCCAGCGCCAAAACTCATTGCCGAGCAGGGTAAAAGTCAAATCCAGGGACTGCTCCAGTTCTGACAGGGACTGTTGGTAACGATCTCCATCACCGGCGGACAGTGCATTGAAATTCGCGACGTTTTCTTCGCGTGAAGTTTTCAATATGCAATAGCTCTGGTCCGGCAGGATGGCCGCGGTGGGCCGATCGGTATTGCAGTATTCCAGACCGTATTTCTCCAGGTCATCCTTGAGCTCGGCATAGGCCGGAGAGGTCACGAACAAGGGATGCCAGTTCGACAGCACATCGTGAATGAAACCCGGCGCGGTGAGTTCCTCGGTGCGGATGCAGCCCCCCAACCGGTCGTTACGCTCCAACAGCAGAATGCGGTCGCCGCGACGCGCCAGCAAAGCGGCGCAAACCAGCGAGTTGATGCCGCTGCCGACAATGATGTGGTCGAATGTGTCCGTCGATTCTGTCATGCCTGTATCCGATTGCCTGCGGGGTTCGTGACCCGTTTTAGACGGCTGACGCCGGGCTTGCAAGTATCAACCCACGGCGACCGGACTCACGCCGCCCCCGGATAGGCCAGAATATGGCCGTCGACTTCCGTCACACGCAGATTCGTTTCGTACACGTCGCTGAGGCATTCGGCAGTGAGAACGGACGCTTTACTGCCATCGGACACGATTTCACCGTTCTTGAGAATGATGACCCGCTCGACCTCGGGCGGAATGTCATTCAGATGATGCGTCACCCACACCAGGCTGCGGCCGTTCCTGGCCCATTGACGAACCCGCGCGAGAAAATCGAAAGTCGCCGCCAGATCCAGTCCGGCGGTTGGTTCATCGAAGATCAGCGTATGCGGGTCATGGATCAATGCGCGGCCGAGCAGACACCGGCGCTGCTGCCCGGTGGACAGGTCGCGGTAAGCCCGATCCGCCAGGACGTCGATTTCCAGTTCGCGCATGATCTCCTGTGTCTGTTCCCGATGCCGCGGCCGGACCCGGGCGCGCAGCCGGTCGTCCAGTCCGATGCTCGAGAAAAAACCGGAAACCACCACGTCGAATACACTGGCGTAGGGTGTGAATTCCGCCTGCAGCTCGTGCGACACCAGACCAATGTGTTTGCGCAATTCCCAGACGTTCCAGCGCTCGCGGCCCAGAATACTGACCCGGCTGTCGTCATCCGGCGCGTGGCGCAGTTCGCGGGTGATGGTCTTGAGCAAAGTGGTCTTCCCTGCCCCGTTCGGCCCCAGGATGGCCACCCGCTCGTGCTGACCGATACTCAGCGAAAAACGGTGCAGTGCGCGGGTCGAGCCGCGCCAGACGGTGGCATTGCGCATTTCAATCAGGGGGGCTTCAGTCACGATTCATCCTGGCGGTCAAAACGCGCAATAGAACACAGAACGCCTCGTCGAACAATCCCGGACCGGTTTCCGCATCAACACACCGCGACCGACCCGGCCATGACGGCCGGCACAGACGATTTCGCCAGTCACCGTGTATGCTTCGCTGAATCCGAAAGTGTGGATCTGCCAGCCGGCCGGCACGACGGACAGCGAAGTACAGGAGACCGCAAATGACGTTGAATCGCAGACAATTGATCCGCAACCTCGGTACCGGCGCGCTCGGTGCCCTGGTGCCGTTCGGCCTGACGGCACGGACACGGCCCAACGAAGAACCGTTACGCATCCTGTTCCTCGGCGGCACGGGGTTCATCGGTCCGCACATGGTCCGGCAGGCGCTGTCCCGCGGCCACGAAGTCACCCTGTTCAACCGCGGCAACCATCCGGACGCCTTTCCACAACTCGAACAACTGGTCGGTGACCGGGATGGCGGCCTGACCGCCCTTGAAGGCCGGCAATGGGATGCGGTGATCGACACGTCGGGTTACGTACCGCGGCACGTGGATGACTCGTCCCGGTTGCTGGCGGCAGCCGGCACTCCTCATTACCTGTTCATTTCGACGGTCGCGGTCTACGAGCGGTTCGATAGCCCGGAGATGGACGAATCCGCACCGCTGGCCACACTCGAAGACCCGGGTGTGGAGGAGGTCACAGGCACCACGTACGGACCGCTCAAAGTCTTGTGCGAAGCCGCGGTCAAAGCCCACTATCCGGCCGCGCACACCATTTTGCGGCCGACCTTCATCTGTGGCCCGGGCGACCACACCGACCGTTTCATCTGGTACATCGACCGGCCGCTGGCTGGCGGTCGCATGGCGGTCCCCGGCCCGCAATCACTGGCGATCAGCTATGTCGACGTCCGTGACCTCGCTGAATTTACCGTGCGCGCCCTGGAAGAACGCATCGAGGGCGCCTACAACATGGTCAACCCGCCGGGGGCGACCACCACGGGCGACCTGATGCGTGAATCACTGACCGCCAGCGGCGCCGATCCGGACCTGGTCTGGATGACGTCCGGGTTCCTGCGCGACCACGAACTGGAATGGCGCTTTCCCATGTGCCCCGATCCGCTGGAAAATCCGGCCGTTGGCCATTTCAGCCAGGCCGCGGCCCGCGAACGGGGATTTTCCAACCGCCCGTTCACGGAGACGGTCCGGGCCACCTTCGATTGGTGGATGAACCAACCCGAAGAGCGGCGAAAGAACCGGCGTGACGTGCTTCCCCGGGACGTGGAACAGTCCTGGCTGGCGGCGCTGGATGCCACCACCTGACGGCCCCCCATCCCGGCGCGGCCGTACGATTTCCCGGTTGAGTACCAGCCTCAAGCTGAACCCGTGGCCACGGGGCGAAAGTGTTCTTTGCATGACTTCGGTCAGCCCGGACCGTCGAATACACGCACGGCACTGCGTATGATCACCGGGTGGTCGGGCTGACACGGGCACTGCTCAGGAAAAACCGGCAGAGGTAACATGCGCAAGCTCGCTTATCGGGCAGATGTCGATGGACTGAGAGCCGTCGCCGTGGTGGCGGTCATCGCCAGTCATCTCCCGGAAAAGTTCCTGCCCAGCGGTTTTCTCGGCGTCGATGTGTTTTTCGCGATTTCCGGTTACGTGGTCACGGCGTCCCTGATGAGCCAGCGGCGCACGCAACTGGCACAACTGTACGCGGGCTTTCTGTCCCGGCGGGTGCGGCGGCTTCTGCCGGCGCTGGCCGTTTGCGTGGCGGTGACCGGTTCGGTGGTGCTGGCGACCGACCCGTTTCCCGCCGCATCCGTTGAAACCGGACTGGCTGCCTTGTTCGGATTCGGCAACATCGTCCTGTTCTTCTTCGAACTCGACTATTTTTCACCTTCCTCGCTGTTCAATGCCTTCACGCACACCTGGTCCCTGGGTGTCGAAGAACAGTTCTATGTCGTATTTCCCGCTTTTGTCTGGTTGTTCTATTTTCGCCCCGGCGCCCGGTCCTTCAGACTGCTCGGTCTCGCGATGATCGTCGGCGGTCTGATTTCCATCACGCTGTTTGCCGGGCTCTACGGCGAGCATCAGGCGGCGGCTTTTTTTCTGATGCCCGCGCGCATCTGGGAGCTGGGTGTCGGTTCCCTGGTTTTTCTCGGCCGGCGTCACCTGCAGGCGCCACGCATACAGGCTGCGCTGCGTCCGCTTTCTCCGCTGGTTCTGCTGGCATTGATCGCCTGCTTTCTCGTTCCCGAACACCACCACATGCCGGCGACCATCGTGGCCGTTTTTCTGGCGGCCACTCTGCTCGCATCCGAACGGAATTCACCGGCTGCCCGGATTCTTTCCTTTTCACCGACCGTCTATGTCGGCAAGATTTCCTATTCGCTCTACCTGTGGCACTGGCCTGCCATAGCCCTGGGACCCATCGTGCTGGCCGCGGGCTGGCGGCACTCGGCCGTTTACGTGCTCATTGCCGCGATTGCGGCGGTGCTTTCCTACCATGCCATCGAAAAGCCGCTGCGTTATGCAACCTGGTCGGGACGCCGGGTGGGTGACATCGCCCTGGGCGCCACCGGCAACGCGCTGATTGCCGGGATGCTGATGTTCGCCATGGCTGGCACGGGCGCACAATCAGCGACGGCCACGGCCTCGCTGCATCCGCCACCCTATCTGCCCGTCAGGCCGAGCGGCAAATCACACAAGAGAACCTGCGCCCTGGACGGCGGCAGCCGCAAACTGACACCGGATACGGTGACGGACTGCACCCTGCCGCCCCGACCCGGATCCTCCATGCCGACCATCTGGACCATGGGCGACAGCCATTCCGGACACCTGCAGGGAATGCTCTACGAACTCCACGACCGCCTCGGTGTTGGCGTACACCTGGTCGAAACCCCGGGTTGGCCATATCCATTCGAACCCGGCACACAGTTCGTGCCCCGCAAAGAACTGTACTCACGCATCCGGCCGCTGTTCGAAGCGGGCGACATCGTGCTCATCGCACGGATCTACATTTCCCGCTCGACGCCGCATACGGTCAAGGAGATTCGCCCCTGGCTCCATGATGTGGGCCGCCTGGCCGACGACCTCGCGGCCCGGGGCGTCAGCCTCGTCATTACCGGCCCGAGCCCGATTTTTCCGTTCAAGGACATCCGTGAGTGCAGTCTCGATGAACGCGAGATCTGCCGACTGCAGAGAGACGCGTTCGAGCCACTGGTCGAGTCAGTAACGGACCGATTGACCCAACTCGAAAAAGAGCATGCCAACGTTGTCGTGTTCAAGCTGTTCGACACGGTTTGCCCCCGGTCGGACGGGTATTGCTACCCCGACAACGGCAGCAGCTTTCTGTACCGCGATCGCGACCATTTCAATTCGCTGGGTTCGCGATTGCTGGCGGAGCCCTTCGTCGACCTGCTCCGGTCGTCCGCCCTCATCCGGCCGGGACAGTAATTGGCTGAATGGCGTTCCGGGGGAAACCTGGCGCTGACGTTCGACCGTTCGGACACGTCAAGGACGTGTTCGGGGAACGCGGCGCAGTTCGTACAATCCGAGGGTCAGCGGCACCAGCATCATCACCAGGCACAGGACGACCACGCCGCGCCAGCCCTGGTGTTCATAGGCGTAGCCCGAAGCGGTTATACCGCTCCAGCCACCCACGTAGTAGAACAACACGTACAGGGCGTTGGCCCGCCCGCGGCCGGTCTCCAGGCGCTGGTTGAGCGCACCCACCGCCGATGCGTGCACCGCGAAGTAGCCGGTGCACACCGCCGCCAACGCAACGGCGACAGCCGGCACCGATGGAAGCAGGGAGAGCATCAATCCCAGCGCGAATACCGCCGCACCTCCGCTCATCGCGGCTCCGTTGCCGTGGCGGTTGCTGATACCGCCGGCCAGGGGACCGACAAGGATGCCCAGCACATAGGTCAGGTAGAGAGCCGTCACCCACTGAACGGGTACGGCCAGAGGCGGTTCCGAAAGGTGAAACGGCAGGAAATTGAAGACCGACGAGAAGGCGAAGAACGAGGCGAACGCCACACCGAACAGCCGCAACAGGTCGATCCGAACCACCAGCGACCACAGGCCGGCTCCACTGGCGGCGGGATGGCTGATCGGGCGATCACCGCGCAGACGCCAGACCGCCAGCACGGTGGCGACACCGACCAGGACAGCCGCAGTAACGAAGGCATAACGCCAGTGGGCCGGAGGATGCAGCCAGCCGCCCAGCAGCCGGCCACCCAGGCCGCCGGTTACCGTCGCGGATACGTAACTGCCCATCACGACATTCAGCCGCTCGGGGGGTAGAGTGCGCGCAAGGTAGGCCACCAGGCTGGTGGTCAGCATCGGCACGAACAGTCCCTGCACGAAGCGAACCGTGATCAAGGTCCAGAGGTGTTCGGTCAGTGCCGCCAGCAGGCTGCAAACCACAACCACGCTGCCCCCGGCCAGCAGAATCCGCTGCACTGACGAACGGTCGGTCAAAATCCCGATGGGCAGGATGGACAGCGCGATGCCCAGTACCACGGCGGAAACCGTCAGCGAGACCCGGGCAGGATCCGCTCCGAACTCCTCCGCCAGCACCGGCAGCACCGGCTGGGTGATGTACACGGTGCTGAAAGCGGCAGCGACCAGGAAGAACACCACGGCCTGCAAGGGCAGTCTGTCGATCAACACCACGCCATCCCGTCAACACCCGCGATCTGGCAGGCCAAAGTGCCAGAGCAGACCGTTCGCCGCAATGCCGCGCACGCCCTGGCCGGCAATTTGACTTGAATTCCATCCACACCGATGATCTCTGAGTCTCCTATCTGAAACCAAAAGGGGTTCCAGGATGATACGTATTCGATTCATTGCCGTGTGGGTGTGCGCCATACTGCTGCCGCCGGCCGTGATTGGCCAGGACAACATCACCCTGGACGCACCCGCGAGCGCCGGCATCAACGAGGCCATCGAAGTCCAGACAGGAGGGACGCCCGCCCGGGGTGACACCGTGCGCTTCGCCGATACCGACGGCAATCTCCTCGGTGGCAGCTATGCCTATGTCGGGTTGGCGAAAAACGGGCTTCTGACCCTGTCCGCCCCGGTCGACCCGGGCGAGTACCAGGTGGTTTATGTGTCCGGCGGAGAAATCATCGCGCACAGCCCTCTGACGGTACAGGCCGTGGAAGCCATGGTCGAGGTACCGCAGCAGGTCGGCATGAACGATGCCTTCGACGTGCAATTCAGTGGACCGGCGAACAAGGGAGACACCCTGAGGATCGCGGATTCGACGGGCAAGGCGGTGGGCCGCGCGTATGCTTATGTCGGCCTGGCCAAAAACAACAAGATATCCCTGCGGGCCCCGGCGCAAGCAGGTGACTATCGGGTCGAATACGTCACCGGACGCAAAGTCATCGGCAGCGCGGCCCTTCGGGTTTTCGGCGTACAGGCCGATGTAACGATACCGGCGACCGTACCGGCCGGCGCGGTGTTCCAGGCGAACTGGAACGGCCCCGCCAACCATGGAGACCGCCTGCGCGTGCGCGATTCGGGCGGGCGGAACACCGGCAGCTATGGCTACGTGGGCATCAATCCGAAAGGCGTGACCCTGCGCGCGCCGGAAGAGCCGGGCACCTACGAAGTCGTCTACCTGACAGGCGACCAGGTCATTGGCACCGCCGCGTTCGACGTCACCGGGGTGTCCGCCGAACTGGACGCGCCGGATGAGGCACCGGGCAATGAACGCTTCGAAGTGCACTGGACCGGTCCCGGCAATTACGGGGATGTGATCAGGCTTTTTCCCGACGGGGCCGATGACGATGTCGCCTACACATACATCGAACCCGGCGATGACACCGGCGTCGCCCCCGGCATTGACCAAACCGTTTTCATCCACGCACCCGCAACGCCCGGTGTTCACGAATTGCGCTACGTCAGCCACGGGGGCACGACCCTGGCCAGTCGACGCATCGACATCACGCCACCCACGATCCTGCCGGGCAGCCTGCAGGTACTGCCCGGGAATCGACCGGCCCTGGGACCGGGTGATGCCGTCGAGATCATACTCGATGCTTCCGGCAGCATGCTGCAGCGGCAGAACGGTGAACGCAGGATCACCATCGCCAAGCGCACGCTGGACGGCCTGATCAGTGAGACCCTGCCGGCAGGCACACCCCTGGCACTGCGGGTATTCGGTCATCGTGAGGCCGACAGTTGCCGAACCGACCTGGAAATTCCGCTGAAGCCTCTCGACCGCGCTGGCGCCGCGGCCGTCCTGGCCGGGATCACTGCGATGAACCTGGCGAAGACACCGATCGCCGACTCACTGGCGCACACGGAGCCCGACCTGGCCGGCGTGAGCGGTGAGCGCATCATCGTGCTGGTGACCGACGGCGAGGAAACCTGTGATGGCAATCCGGCGGACGTGATCGCGGCGATGCGGTCCAGGGGCATCGACATTCGCTTCAACATCGTGGGTTACGCCATCGATGATCCCGGCCTGCGCGAAACGTTCGAGCGCTGGGCGGCGCTGGGTGGTGGCGCTTACTTCAACGCCGATGACGAAGTGGGCCTGGCCGCGGGCCTGACCCGGGCGGTCAATCCCTCGTTTGATATCGTCAATGCCGACGGCGAGGTCATCGGCCGCGGCGTCGCCGGCGCCGACCCGGTTTCGCTGATGCCCGGACAGTACACGGTACGCCTGGCCGAGCGCACCGAAGCCATCGAAATCCAAAGCGATCGACTTACCACACTGGAACTGTGATCAGCGCGCGATAGTTGCCCGCGCCGGACCGCGGGCGGCTGGTTCCGCCGGAGACAGCTTATCGGAAGTCCCCGCGAGGGCCCTCGATCACTGTCATCGTGCTCCCGCCGAATCCGGCGCTCCGCGTGCCAGCATCCAGCGCAGCCGGGCAAGTATCTGGGCCGGAATCTGGCTCGACTCGAACGACGGCTGCTCTGCCGCGGCTTCGAGGCGCCGGGCTGCCAGCACAATGGACCAGGGCTGAGCCAGGGCGTTCACTGCTTCCCACACCGGCTGCGGATCGGACGGGCGGACCGCGGATGGAAGTGCGCTGTCAAACGCCGACCTGATGCGCTCCATCAGCGACGCCGGAATTCGCATCACACCCGCCTGGGGCCGGGCCTGCCGGCACGAATTTTCGTGATCGATCAGTATCCGCGCCAGCGCGAAATGCGGCTCGGCCACGACCGCTTCGGACCAATCGATGATGCGCGGACCCGAGGGTTTCAGAACCAGATTGTCGTTGCGGAAATCGGTATGCACCAGGCTGTGGGTCAGGCGCTGCTCCGCCAGTCGCTCCGCCTCGCGGACGATGTGAGCGCACCGGAGTGGCAGCGCATCCCGCTCCGGCCCGCTCAACGCCAGCCCGGCCTGCTCCAGAACGCCGGTCAGACGTTCCGGCGCCGCGAAGTAATCGACCAATTCCGCCGCCCCGAGTCGCGGGCACCCCAGCGCCCGCCAGCGATCCTCATCGTCCATCGCCGCTGCCTGCAGACGCGCCAGCGCCGCGGCACACTCGGGCAGCCGGTCCGGTTCCCGGAGCAGTTCGCCGTCCTGCAGAAAATCGCGGCTCAGCATCCAGTTCCGATCCGGTTCCACGGCGAGCGGGGCATCCACAACCCCCGGGCAGAGCGCCGACAGCGCCGGAACCAACTCCGCCTCGCGCGGGGCGCGTGGCGAGGCCGCCTTGAAGTAACACCAGCCCGCATCGGTCAACACCGCGAGCAGGCACGAGCGATCCCAGCCCGCCCGGTATTGAACCACCGGCGCGCGCCTGACCAGCTTGTGACGATGCAATTGGCGTTCGATCCAGCGCTCCGCGTGTTCGAACCAGCCCGGCTGCTGCCAGGGCCGCAGCTCGCCTGGTGTGGCAGGGTTCGCACGGGAATCCAGCCAGTCCAGACACGGCCCGGCAAGCTCGGGCCGGCCCGAGAAGGCGTGTTCGAGCTCCGCCCGGTCCATCCAGGCCGTGGACGCCGTCGGCGTGGCCCGGGTGGGCAAGTGCTCCATTTCCAGCCAGATGCGGCGGCCCTGACGATACACCAGGCGCAACACCCGCGTGTTCAGACGAAAACGGTCATACAGTTCACGGGCGATCGCCGCCGCGTGGTAGTCATACTGCATCGCGGGTACCCGGACCGTGGGCAGAGACCAGGTCTGCGTTTGCCGAACCGTGAGCAGGCGAGCCTGTTGCGGATGGCCGATGATGCAGTGGCAGTCAGCCGTGATGTCGGATGGCATGGTCCCTCAGCTGGATCCGGCGAAGAGTGCGCTATTCTAGCGGGCAAACCGCTTCAATGCTCTGCCTTCAGGGGCCATGTCAGCGGCCAACCCAGAAACTGTCTGCGTCGACTCCGACCCAGGTGCCAAGCCCGGGTCCGGCGCGCTTCGGAGCGCTTGTGTGCGGTGACGGGATTGCACCCGGGCACCCGGACTGAGACCTTGGACGCAGACTGTAGACAACGAATCGAGGTGACACGTCATGCGAGACCTTTCGTACCTGTTCGGACTGATCGGATTCCTCGTGGCGTCGGCCTGGGGCCAGCCCGCCATCGCCGAAACCGGAACGCCCGGCACCCTGGTCATTCATAACGCCCGTATCGTTACCGGCACCGGCCGGGTGATCGAAAACGGCTCGGTGCTGGTCGCCGACGGCAGAATTCAATCCGTCAACGATGGAGACGCGACGGGTGACCAGCGCATCGACGCCGGCGGCCGCACGCTGATGCCGGGCTTCATCGATGGCCATCGTCATATCGTTCCCGGTGATCCGTCACAGTGGAGTGACGAAGCCGCCGCCGTCCAGATGCAGAGTCTGCTGGATGCCGGATTCACCACCGTACTGTCCTGCGGCGACCCGCTGGAACGCATCCTGCAGTTACGCCAACAACTGGCGGACGGCAGCGTCAACGGCCCGCGCCTGCTCACCACCGGGTTCATGCCACTGGCCCAGCCCACGGGTCCACGCCCGACGGTCGACCCCGCTCGTGCCGAATCATCCTGGGCCCCGCGCACCCAGGCCGAACCCATCCCGGATGCGGCAACTCTCGCCACGCTGAAGAAATACAGCGATGCCGGTGTCGATGCGATCAAAACCGTTCTCATGGTATCCCCCGGCGGCCCGGAGAAGGAAACCCTGAAACTCATCGTTCGTGAAGGCAAGCGCCTTGGACTGCCGGTGGTAACCCACGCGGTGACCGTGATGGATACCGTGGCCGCGGTCGAAGCCGGCGTGGCAAGCCTGGTCCACACGCCGGTGGACGGCGAACTCAACGAGGCGGACCTGCACCTGATCGCCGAATCCGGCATCCCGATGATGACCACCCTGGGCGTATTCGTCCCGTTCTTCGCGCCCGACAACCAACCCCTGTTTCGCGACGGCACGCCGTTTCCCTGGGAGCGGCTTTACCACGCCGGCGAAGGCGCCGTTAACGCCCGCCTGTTGTGGAATGCCGGCACGGATCTCGCGTTCGGCACCGACACCCGCTACGGCGTGACTCCGGAACGCGATCACCGGCACTTGCTGGCGCACGAAATCCGCTCTCTGGAAATGGTCTTCTCACCCACCGACATCGTCACCATCATGACCGGGAATGCCGCCGCGGCCCTGGGCCGGCAGGATGAAATCGGCACCGTCGAAGCCGGCAAACTGGCCGACCTCGTTCTGCTCGACGGCAACCCGCTGACCGACAGCTCGGCACTGCTGAACGTCGACCTGGTGCTCAAACAGGGAGCCATCGTCGCGGATCACCGCAAACCCTGATCCCGCTCCGGCGAATCAGTGTCCGGCGCCGGTGCCGGCCACCTCCCCGGATCGAAGGGCCGTCAGCGATACGCGCGCGGTTCGAACCCGCGGCTTGTCGCCCGAGCTGTCCGTCCATGCCGCGATCAGCTGCTCCCCACTCACGGCCAACTGCGGAAAGCCGGCCGGACGGGTCACCTCGGTACGGGCGATGACCCGGCGGCGGCCCGGCGTTCCGTCGGCCGAGATGTGGCGGAGAACCAGTTCACCGCCCTTCCCGTCCGGATTGTCCAGCCAGCTCACCACCGCACCGCCGTCGTCCAGCAATACCACGCCGACCCGGCCTTCGGGTGAGTCCGTTGCCAGATCGACCGGCGGTTCGAAACTCCGCCCCCCGTCCATCGAGCGGGCATAACGCACCCGTGGCACATTCGCGGCCATCGTGAACCAGGCGACCGCAACGGTATCCTCCCGTGCGGCGAGCGCCGGTCCGTTCACCGGGCAACCGGCGATTTCCCAACCGTCTTCCGCCACCGGGTGACCGTCCAGCCAGCGGCCACCGTCCGTGAGGGCGACCTGGATGTCACGAATCTCGGCCTCGGTGCGATCCCGGTAAACCACAACCGGTCCCGACCGGGGGATGGCGACATCCGTCTGGCAGCAGTCGCAGACCAGGCCGTCGATTTCCGCCTGATGACCGAGATCGCCCGCCGGTGATAGCACCGCGGAGCGCAGCGTCATGCCATTGAGCTTGCCGTCCTCGCCTCGTTCCTCTTCGCTCACCGTCCGGCGTCCGTCCAGCCATACGGCGCCGACTCCGCCGTGCCACGGAAACAGGCTGACGAAGCCATGCTCGCTGGCCGTGCCATCACGATGCGGGGTAACGGGCGCGTCCCAGGTCTCACCGCCGTCCCGGGACAAGGCGATGGCGACGTCGTAGGTATACATACCACCGGCACTGAGTTGCAGCCAGTGCGCCGCCCACAGATTTTCCGATATGGGCACCACCGACGGAAAATCCGCCCAGTTGACGAACCAGTCGTCCCCGCCGGCGACCGTGCGTGGCGGCCCCCACCCTTCCGGCTCCAGGGTTGAGAAACGAAGTTCGGCCGAGCGGCCTTCGGTTTCCAGCCAGCTCAAGACCAGCGTCCCGTCGGGCCCCCGTGCCAGGTTGGGCGCGGAACTGCCGGGTGCGGCGTCCAGGGTCCATGCCGCCGGCTCTTCCGGCGCCGGGACTGCCGAAGCCATGCAAGCCGGGAGCAGCGTCAGGGCGGCAAAACAGAACATGCCGCCCAATCGGGAGTGTTCGATGTGCAAGAGATACTCCTGGTATAGGGTCGAAAACCGGAGCATAACAAGTTCCACCGATCGCCACGCGGGCGCGGGGCCGCAACGAGCCAGCCATCGCCCCGGTCACCCGCCCCGGCCAGGCCGAAGCATTCATTCATATCCTGTTAATACGCCGTTGATTCGGACGCAATCCCGCTGCCCTAAGCTCTGTTCCATCGTGTGGCCAGACGATACCGTCACACGATAACCACACCAATAAGGGGAAGGAAAATGTTTCGAAAAGAAAGGAAGCTGAAAAACACCCGGGCAAGCCGTTCTCGCATGAAGGGCCTGCAAACCTGCATTTCAAGTGTCCCATGGCCCGACAACCAGGTACGGGGCCGCGATGGCCTCGTCAACTGGGCGGGAGATCCGATCGACCTGGGCGAAGTGAGAAAACCCTGGGGATGGTAATTAACTCCTGACCGTCACCTGCATTAAAACCGGGTCCCCTGCTCCTTCACTATTTGCGCTTTGGGGGCCCGGCTTTTTGGCACGTTCACACGGCCTGCTTCGCGCTGAATTTATAGCCGACACCGACCACCGTTTGAATCAAGCGGGGCTGTTTCGGATCCGCTTCGATCTTCCGGCGCAAGCGCGCGACCAACACATCGACCATGCGCTCGGATGGTGATGAATCGTGCTGCGCGATCGCATCCAGCAGTTGTGCCCGGCTCAAGACCCGGTTGGGTGCGATCACCATGGCGGCGAGCAGGTTGAATTCCGACCGTGGCAGGTGCACCTCGCACCCGGTCTGATCGTACAGCGCGCGAGCATCCAGATCCAGCCTCCAACCTTCGAACTCCAGATTACGGGCTGCGCTGGGCCGTTGCACCCGACCAGACGCAGAACTACTGCGCCGCAGGAGATTTTTCACCCGCAGCGAGAGCTCCCGCGGATCGCAGGGTTTGGTCAGATAATCATCCGCCCCCAATTCCAGGGCGCTCAGGCGAGCGTCTCGTTCACGACGCGCGGTCAGAACGACGATGGGAATCGAAGATCGGGCACGAATCTGACGCATCAGCACCAGGCCGTCTTCATCCGGAAGCCCGAGATCGAGCAGCACGAGGTCACAGGATCCATTGTCGAGTATCGTCAGCAGTTCACGGCCGGTGCCAGCGTGGGTGACGTGGAAACCCGCATCCTCGAGCGTGGCCGCAAGCAAATCCCGGACAAACTCATCGTCTTCGGCAATTACGAGGTTGGCCCTTTCAGACATACGCGATCTGCCATCTCCTGGTCGGTTCCTGCGTGAGAATCCATTCGTCCGCAGCCCGGCGCGGACGGTTGAAGGTCAATGTCATCTTATCATTCCGGATGAATGGCAATCCTGACCTGCTGCAAGTCAACTCCGGACTTCGTGATCCAGCGTCTGCGGCCTGTGGTAGATTGATTTCGTTCAGTGCCCTGACCCCGACGACACGACATCGAGGAACGTTCATGAAAGCTCCACCCATGCCGGCCAACGAGTCCGAACGCCTGCAGGCTCTGTGCGACCTTGACATCCTGGATACGGCACCCGAGGAACGATTCGACCGACTTACCCGCGTTGCGCGGGCCTTGTTCGACGTACCCATCGCCATCATCAGCCTGGTCGATGCCGAGCGGCAGTGGTTCAAATCCCGACAGGGGCTGGATGCCACGGAAACGCCTCGCGATATTTCGTTCTGCGGCCATGCGATCCTGGAAGGCACCGTTTTTCATATTCCGGACGCGTTGAATGACGATCGCTTCGCCGACAACCCCCTGGTGACCGGCCCCCTGGGCATTCGTTTTTACGCCGGCGCGCCGTTGTCGGCGAAGAACGGTTCGCGCATCGGCACCCTGTGCGTGCTGGACACCGAGCCCCGGATCATGTCGCAAGTACAGCAGGAACGGCTCAGGGATCTCGCCAACTGCGTCGCCGATGAACTGAACCAGGTCAAATTGACCGAGACCCTGGCCGAACTCGAGGATCAAAGGCGCTACACCAGCCAGATACTGGAATCGGTCTCCGAAGGCATCATCGTGATTGATGAGACGGGTACCGTGCGCTCTTTCAACCCCGCCGCCGAACGCATGTTCGGATTCGACGCCGCGGAAATCATCGGCGGTAAATTCACCTGCCTGTTGACCCCGAACGACGCCACCCGCCTGTCGGAGCAGTTGCGGCAATTTCTGACGGAAGGCGATCCGGGGGAAACCGACATACGCCAGGAAGTAGAGGGTCAGCGCAGCGATGGCACGACCTTTTCGGTTGGACTGGCCATCGGCACCACGGAATTCAAAGGTGAACGGATGTTCAACGGCGTCGTGCGCGACATCACCACCCGCAAGGAGATCGATCGCATGAAAGACGAGTTCATCGCCACGGTGAGCCACGAACTCAGAACCCCGCTGACCTCCATCATGGGTTCCATAGGATTGATCAAAGGCGGCACATTCGGACCGCCCGGGGACGAAATCCAGAACATGCTTGAAATCGCCTACTCCAGCAGTGAACGACTGGTTCGCTTGATCAACGAAATGCTCGACCTCGAGCGAATCCAGTCGGGGGTGGCGAACCTTGAATTCTCCCCCGTCGACCTCGGTGAAATCGCGCAGACTTCGCTTCAGGAATTGTCCGGTTTCCTGCGCCGCCACGATGTCACCGCCGAACTTTCCGTCCCGGATGAACCGGTCCGAACGCTGGGCGACACTGACAAACTCGCACAATCGATCACCAATATCGTATCCAATGCGATCAAGCACTCGCCGGCCGGTGAAACCGTCAGCGTCACCGTTGCCGACCGCCACGGACATTGGCGCATTACCGTGCGCGACAAGGGCCGTGGTATTCCGCTCTCGTTCCAACCCGACGTATTCAAGCGCTTCTCCCAGGCGGACACCACCGACTCACGCGCCACCCAGGGAACCGGCCTGGGTTTGAGCATCGCCAAAGCCATCATTGATCTTCACGGCGGAAGCATCAGCTTTGAAAGCGAAGAGGGCCGGGGCACGTCCTTCTACATCGACCTGCCCGCCCTGCAGGATACAGGCGACACGAAATGAGCAAATCCCTGCAAACCGTCCTGTATGCCGAGGATGATCCGGACATCCAGAACATTGCCCGCATCGCCCTGGAACGAGTCGGGGGACTGACCGTGGAGATCTGCGATTCAGGCACTGCCCTGCTCGCCGCCGTCGAACACATCACACCCGATCTGATTCTGCTCGACGTAATGATGCCGGGTGTCGACGGACCGCAAACACTGGCCACGCTCCAGAGTGATTCGCGTACGGCGGGCATTCCGGTGATTTTCATTACGGCCAAGGGACAAACTTCCGAAATCGAGCACCTCCGGAGTCTCGGCGCCATCGGCGTCGTGCGCAAACCCTTCGACCCGATGACCCTGGCGGATCAGGTACGGGCGATCTGGGACGAAAACGTCCGTGGCTAACCGCCCACCGCCAGGCAGTTTGAAGTCCACGATGGAGGAACTCCATGATCGGTATTTGGCCAGTCTGGCTGACCGGCATGGGACACTGAACCGGCTTTGGACCCGGTTCAAACGTAATTCGGAAGACCTGGACGCAGTCCACGGCATTCAAGACGAAGCGCACCGGCTGGCCGGCACGGCCGGCAGCTATGGATTTCCGGATCTCGGCGACCTGGCCCGCGCCGTGGACACCCCGTTGCGCGGCGAACTGGCGAGGCCCACACCCGATGCGGCCTTCCTCGCACGTCAATGCGATCAGTTGCTCCCGGCACTACTGGATGCCTTGCGCCGGGCCGTGCCTGATCAGGACTCCGCCCAGGCGCTCGAATGAATGTGGCTGATCTTGTCCGTCAGTGGCATGCGGAAAAAGCGCCGCAGCTCGGACCGGGTTTTCCGGCCGGCCCGCACCAGGCGCGGTTTCAAACCCTGGCAGAACCGGGCCGCGTACTCACTCGCCGCGCGGTAACGCTCGCGCTGCTCGCCTGAAAGGTGGGCGTGGAACTGCACGTTTTCGAATAGCTGGCCGTGCAGTCCATGCAGCATGTCCGTGTCCTGCTCGTCGAGAGCGAAGTACATGGTACTGACGTATTTGTCGATCTCCGCCTGCAACTCGAGTTCCAGCAGTGACAGAGTCTGGTCGTGGCTGGCACGCCAGGCCACGTAGTTGAAATGACTCAGCCCCTCGATGACCTTGCACAGATCGTCGAGCAGCCCGGATCGCAGCGCGGCCGCGGGATCATCACCGTCGAGCCGGTCGAGTATGCGGTCATCGAGATAAAGCGAGACCGCGACCCCCTCCTCGTCCTCCTGCAACAGCAGGGTTTCACCGCTCCGGGTCAGTGTATTGCCGCCACTGAGCGCCTGTGCGACGCGGGCATCGGTGACCAGAAATTCGCGAATGTCGTAACCGGGGCCGGTCTGGTAAATGTCGTGGAGTTGTTGTTGCAGACGCTCGATCATCGCTCAGTGCCGCTGGTCTGCCGGCCCGTTGACGGGTTCGACACCGCACTGGCGCAGCAGCGCCTCGGCCCTGCGGCTACCGGTCTTCAGCCAGATCTCGTAAGTGCGCAGCAAATCAACGTCGGAACTGCGCCTCGCCTCGTCCGAGATTTCGTTCAACACATCGACCAGAACCTGGAACTTGGCGGCAAGCTCCCGGTAAACCGGCGCGAACGCCTTGCCCCGAAACGTGCCACGAATCTCCTCGGACAGTGAATCGTATGCGTTACCACCCATGTAGATGTAGTAATCGACATCCACCGCCTTGCCAGCCAGTCCGTCGGCGAAGAATCCCGAGATGAACAGGGCCACGTCGCCGATGCGCTGCAACAGGTGATTGCGGTGATCGATGCGGTCGGTATTGGCTGCCTCGGCCAGCATCAGGGCCAATGGACGCAGGCCGTACTGTTCGGCATGCTCTTCGTAAAGCTCGTTGGAACGCGAGAATATCGTCAGCAGATTGACGACATAGTGTGCGGCATGAGGATCGATTTCAACGTGTTGCCGTGCGGCAACATCAGTGATCGACGTGTGAAAATACTCCTGCAGGTTTCGAACCCTGACAACCCGGTCACGCATCCCGCGATCGATCATAAGCATCTACCCCCAACTTACATCGATGATTCCTTGCGGCACGCCCGGACACCGTACTCGGTAACGATTGTCGGCGCCGTACGGACCCGCCTTGTCCTTCTATTTGCCTTGAATCGAACCCGGTGTCAAGTCGGCGTGGAGGAACACCGCTCAGGCGTTTCGATGGCGCGAAGTCCGAATGGGCGGCTGGCCACCGTCGACAAATCCTTGAATCTGAAAGAAAGGTCCGTGACTTTCGGGTCATTTGCACAGTAGAGGCAGTCGTCATAATGCACTCCGACAGCGGCACGCAAGATGCGTCTGCCGCCCTCGCCAGGGGCCTGAAGATGAAACTGCGCTACAAACTGAGCCTGGGCTTTCTGGGCGCCATCGTGATCGGGATCGTAATTCTCGCGGCCTACATCAGCCACGACGCGGACTGCACGAACGTGGCGATGGCGCAAAACGACAGTCGCACCATGCGCGCCGTTCGGTATACCTGCTACGGGGGGCCGGAAGTTCTGCAGCACGCGGTGATCGCCAAACCGGAACCCGCGGACGGGGAAGTGCTGGTCCGGGTCCGCGCCGCGGCGGTGAATCCGCTGGACTGGCACTACCTGCGCGGCAAGCCCTACATCATGCGGCCCCTGGGCGCCGGCATCGGAGCACCTGCGGACCCGAAGCTGGGCGTGGATTTCGCCGGCGTTGTCGAAGCCGTGGGGGCCGGGGTCACCCGGTTCAAACCCGGCGATTCCGTATTCGGCGGGCGTTCGGGCGCCTTCGGCGAATACCTCGTCATCCCCGAAGACCGGGCCATCGCCAAAATGCCGACCAACGTTTCATTCGCCGAGGCGGCCGCCGCACCCATCGCCGCGGTGACCGCACTGCAGGCGGTGCGCGATCACGGCGAAGTGGTTCCCGGCGACCGTGTACTGATCAACGGCGCCTCCGGGGGCGTGGGCTCCTTCGCGGTCCAGATTGCCCGCGCATTCGGTGCGGAAGTGACCGGCGTGTGCAGTACGCGCAATGTGGAGCGGGTCCTGGGACTGGGGGCGAACCACGTGATCGACTACCGCCATGCGGACTACACGCGGGGCGACGAACCTTACGACGTCATTATCGACATGGTCGGCAACCACTCGATCTCCGCCAACCGCGGCGTCCTCGAAGACGACGGCCGACTGATACTGGTCGGCAGCGCAGGCGACGGAGACTGGATCGGACCGCTGACACAGCCTGTCGCCGCCCTGATCCAGCAGCCGTTTGTTCCGCAGGAAGTCCGCAGCATGCTCGCCAGCCTCAACGCGGCAGATCTCGAAACACTGGCGGACCTGATGCGGTCGGGGGCAGTGCGGCCGTCGATCGACCGTCACTACCCGCTGGATCGGGTGGCCGAGGCCATCGCCTATTCGGAAACCGGCCGGGCCCAGGGCAAGATCATCATCGATATCGATTAACGCGAATACCGCCCGGAGGCCGCCGTTTTACGGTCGCACCAGCACGCCATCCCGAACCCAGACATCGCCTTCGGTTCGTACGGTGGCATGGGTGAAAAAATTCCAGCGGACGTAGCCGCCCCCCACTGCTCCACCCAACTCGGTGTTGTCGCCCAGCGATAGCCGCACGACACCGGCCCCGTAACCGTAATACGGAATCCACGGTTCGCCCTGGGCGGGAATCGCCAACTTCGGGTTCAGGCCCAGCGCGAATTCCCGAAAGGCGCGGCCGGCAGGACCGGCGGCATCCAGTTCCTCCAGCACGGCTTCCCGGCCGCTGTCGGCCTGCACGTCGATGACCCGTCCGGATTGAATCGTCAGAACGAGACCCCGCACTTCCACACCGCCCCACACCGTGGGAGGAAACGCGATTGTGCCATTGACCGTGGTCTCGAGCGGTGCAACGCGGACCACACCGGCCGGCAATTCCACTTCACGGTCGATCAGATTGCGGGCGGCCTGGGCGCGAGCCGCGCTCGCATTGCCGTCCTGCCGGGTCACCGGCCGATCGCCGATGCGAAAGCGCAGGTCGGTGCCGGAGGGCGTGGTCACGCGGGTTTCGCCGCCGCGCATGGCGGCCTCGAACTCGCGCTGCCGGCTGGCCAGTTCCGGGTAGTCCGTTTCCAGCAGCGCATCCAGGTACAGCCGATCCACCCCGGCATCCACGGGCTTGATCGAGCCATTCAGCTCATAGGCACCTTCCCAGTGAAAATGCACCGTGCGTCCCTGCCCGCTCCGCAACACCTCCTGCAGGGCGGCGTATGCGGGGTGAGCCCGGGCGCCGGGCAACATCACCGCGATGTCCACTCCCGACAGAGCGGCAACCCGTTCCTGGTCCGAAAGACCCGCCAGGGCGTTCGTAAACGCGGTCGACCAGCCCGCCGGAGCCGGAGCTTCACCCACCTGAATCACGCCGAGAGCATCGGCGTCCGCGGCCGCGATTTCCACGCCCAGCCGCTCCACCAGCGCATTCCACCGCCCGGGCTGCGCAATGATGAGTACCTGCTCGCCCGGCTGCAGCGCCATCCGCGCCATCAACTGGGCACCGACTTCCCGGGGAGCCAGGTTCCGGCCTCCCGCTTCCGCAGCCGAGTCAGCGCTGACATCGGTCGCGGCCGCAAGGCCAGCCAACAGGACGGCAGGCGCCAACACGGCCCGGACCCAGGCGATACACGAACCGGAATACGGCAGGCAAAGCATCATGGAAATCTCCGCCACGGTCAGTACCAGTCCCTGATCCGCACTTCGCTGGCGTCACCGACCTGTTCGGCGAAGGCCTCGACGTCGCTGCCGCGGAAATGGTACGGGTACACCACTTCCGGCCGGAAAGCGCGTACCGCGCTGGCCGCCTGCGCTTCGGTCATCGTATACGGCAGGTTGAAACACACGAATGCCACGTCGATGTCGCTCAGGGCGCGCATTTCAGGGATATCTTCCGTATCACCGCTCAGGTAGACCCGCACGCCACCCAGCGTGACGATGTAGCCATTGCCCCGGCCCCTGGCGTGATACTTCAGCCGTTCTTCGGTCAGGTTGTACATCGGCACGGCCTCGACGGTCAGGTCCAGCAGCATCGTCGTTTCACCGTTCGCCAGTACCGTGGCGGCCTCCTGAAGGTCCGCGGGCAGCTTTTCGATCACCGCGGCCGGCGCCACGAGGCGGGTCTCAGCGGTGGCGACCGCCTGCAAGGTGTCGGCATCGAGATGATCACCATGGATGTCCGTCACCAGGATGAGGTCCGGTGCCGGCAGGTCCGTGAACCGCTCACCTCCGCCCACCGGATCCACGTAGATCGTATGGCCGTTCCAGGCCATGGCCAGGGTACCGTGATTGACCGGATGGATGATGAGATCACCGCGTTCGGTCGGAACCCGGTCGCCGCTCATCTCGTCGGCGAGGGAGACGTTCGCCACCTGGGCAAGACCCAGGGCCAGCAACGCGCACACGGTACGGACAGAGTTGAAGAACGTCATGACACCTCCTTTGGGGTGGATCTGGAATCGGTCCGGTTGACCCGATTGATGGCCGCAGAACAACCTACCATAACTGAAGTTCACGCAACGAAAAGCGCACTTCAGCCTGCCCAATGGTGCGGCAATTCTTTCAAATGGGTAATCTGTACTCTCACATCCTTGCCAGGAGTGCGTCATGCACGCAATGAGCAAGCGTTCGAACCTGATCCTGCTGACGGCCGCCATCACCGGGTGCGCCGCCGTCCACGCAGACGACGAACCCATCGGCAACACGGCCCTCCATGCCCACCCAACAATGGCCGGAACCCTCGAAGTCATGGACGCCTGGCTCGAGGGCGTGCAGCGGTACGAGCAGGTACCAGGCATGTCGGTCGGCCTGGTACGAGGCGACGACCTGGTCTGGAACCGGGGCTATGGAGTCTCCAACCGGGAATCGGGACGCCCGGCGGATGCCAGCACCCTGTACAGCATCTGCAGCATCAGCAAACTGTTCACTTCCATCGCAGTGATGCAATTGCGTGATGCCGAGCGCCTGACATTGCGCGACCCTGTCAGCGAGCACCTCGACTGGTTCGATATCGAACAGTCACATTCGGAAGGCGGACCCATTACCGTCCGAAGCCTGCTGACCCATTCTTCCGGCCTGCCGCGCGAGTCCGACTTTCCCTACTGGGTCGGACCGGAGTTTCCGTTTCCAACCCGGGACGCCGTGATGGATCGCCTGCGCGACCAGCACACGCTCTACCCGGCCGATACGGTTTTCCAGTATTCCAACCTGGCGCTCACGCTGGCGGGGGAAGTGGTCGCGACCCTCACGGGCGAACCGTTCGCGGACTACGTTCAGGCGCGAATCCTCGAACCGCTCGGACTGGATGACACGCGGCCCTACTACCCCGAAGAGCTGCGCGGCGAAGCGCTCGCCATCGGGTATTCCGGCATGGACCGCAGCGGTGAACGCAGCGAGGTTCCGCCATTCTTCACCCGTGGCATCACGCCGGCGGCGGGATTCACGTCATCGGTCTCGGACCTCGCAAAATTCGCCAGTTGGCAATTCGCTCTGCTCGACCGCGCGGCCGCGGAACCGGCCGCCTCGGTGCTCGATCCGAATACGCTGCGCGAAATGCACCGGGTGCACTGGGTGAATCCGGACTGGAAAACCACCTGGGGGCTGGGCTTTCGGGTCGAACGGGTGGACGACATGACCGTGGTGGAACACGGTGGAGCTTGCCCGGGTTACATCACGCATTTCGCGATGGTGCCAAAGGATCGGATCGCGGCCATCGCCCTGACCAATGCCGGCGACGGGCCGGCGAAGAACGTCGCGCACAACCTGCTCAAGACCTACCGTATTGCCCTCGGCAAGGCACGGAGTCCGACTGAGGAAACGCCGCCCGACTTTTCCGCGTTCGAGGGCAATTACGAAGTCTATCCTTGGGGTGGAGAAATCGCGGTACGCCAACGCGGCGGTCATCTGGTGCTCGTCAACCTGCCCACCGACGACCTGAACGGAGCTCTCACCCGGTTGAAGCACGTGGCAGACAATCGCTTCGTCCGGCTGACGGATGATGACGAGGAACGCGAGCCCTGGGAGTTCGAGTTCGACGACAAAGGCCCGGCCGCGCGCATCCGGGTGCACAGCATTTACTGGAGCCGTATCCCCTGAAACCCGGCCGGGCGGCCAGTACGCCTTTCGGGCGAAGCTGCGGGGAGTTCGCTCGCACACGACTCGAACTCCGCTCCCTGCGATGGAACGTGCACCGGGCGCGCCAGAGCGTTCAAACTCCCGGAGCGATGCGCGATCGAATCAGTATCGGCACACCCGCAGGAGGCTCGTGATGCACGCACCCACTCAGCGAAATCCGATGCGTCCGGGCATCGCACTGGCGCTTCTCGTTCAGGCATCGCTGCTGCAAGCCGAGTCGATTCCCCTCGACGCCCTCAACTCTCCCCTGCCGGAGTACGGGGTGGTCCGCGGGCCGGACGGATACTACTTCGCGCGGAGCTCAGCGGCATTCGGGGAAAACGGAGCGGAGTCCATTCTCGTTTTGCGTCCGGACGGACGCATCGAGCCACCCCCGTGGGCCAGTCCCGAACACAACGAAAGCGATCCGTACTTTCGTTCCGACTTCACTCGCGTGTGCTTCGTGTCCGACCGGCCCGACCCGGCGGATCCGCACCCGGGCGATGCCGATATCTGGTGCGCCCACCGATCGGCCGATTCCTGGAGTCCACCCTCACGCGTTCCGGAGCCGGTCAACTCGCCAGCCCGCGAGTTCAGTCCCGTGATCACACTTTCAGCTGAGTTGTATTTCGCATCGGACCGCCCCGGCGGGCAGGGCCTGGGTGACCTGTATCGTGCCGTCGATTCTGGCCGGGGAACGTGGGATGTCACGAACCTGGGCCCGCCGGTCAACAGCCCCGGCGGCGAGTGGAATCTGGATATTTCTCCCACCGGAGACAGCCTGCTGTTCGAAGCGTCCCACCGGTTCACGAACCGCAGCGTATCGGGCGACCTGTACCTGAGCCGCCGCTTGCCGGACGGCTGGTCGACTCCCGTGCCCCTGTCCCGGCTGAACGCCACCGGCAGCGAACTCATGCCCCGATTTCACGCTTCCGGGCAACTCGTTTACTCGGCTTCCCGGGACGGGGATGCGCAGATCAGATTGGTGGCAGCCGGGGATTTTCTTCCCGTTGGCCCGCGACTGCTGGCGGTATCGCGCTCGGCCCATGAACTCGTCGTCATCGACCCACGCACCCTGAACGTGCTCGAGCGCCGACCCGCCGGCTCGGGACCGCATGAAGTGGCCATCACCGAGGATGGCCGCAGGTACCTGATACCCTCGCACGGAGTATTCCCGGTGCCTCATTCCGAACCCATTCGCCCGGACCAGATGCGCTGGTCCGAATCGGAAAGCACCGGTTACATCGTTGGCGACCTGATGTCGCAGGCAGCCACCCGTGAATACCGGGCGCCGTGCGAAAGACCTCATGGCATTACGATGACCGCCCAGGGCGACCGGGCCTGGCTGACCTGCGAAGACAGCGGAGACATCGTCGAACTGGCACCGGATACCGGCGAAGTGCTTCGCCGCCTGCATACCGGGCCGGGTGTCCACAAGGTCCTGTATCTGGCTCGCAAGAACCGCTTGCTGGCCAGCAACCCCGAGACGGGCGAGGCCTACCTGGTCCATCTTGACGACGCGTCGATCACCCCTCTGAACACCGGCGCGGGCGCTGAAGCCCTGGCAGCCTCTGCCGATGAAAACACCGGTTGGGTGGCGAACGGGTTCGCCAGGACGCTGTGCCGTATTGATGTGGAATCCGCCGAGGTGGACGGATGTTGGCCCACCGGTGGCGCCTTTCCCATCGCCCTGGCCGTGGACGAGCGGCTCGATGTGATCTGGATCGCACGCTCGGCATCCGCCGACCTCGCCGTATTTTCGATCGGCGAGCGGAAAGTAGTCCGGGAAATTCCGCTGCCGTCCAACCCCCTGGGCATGGCCCTGGATGCCACCGGCGGCCGGCTGTTCGTCACCCTGCCCCGGCTCAACCGCATTCTGGTCCTCGATACCGGGTCCGCCACGATCACCGGGCACATCGATGACATCATGGAAGCCGACGACCTCGACTTCGTGCCCACGGCGGCCTTCGGCTCCACCCCGGACACCTGATACCGCAATTCCAGCCACTTCCGTTATACGTTCGCCGTTCGTGCGCTCTGGGGATTTTACGGCCGCCCGCATGAATGCAGTATGTTGAGTCAGAACCGGTTCACAGAACTCAACCGAAAGGGAGGATTCGCAGATGTGCGACCCGAAGCAGTTCGAAACTGATCTCAGAAAGTACATGACGCGCCGTGAATTCGGTGCCCTGGCTGCCGGCGCCGGGTTGTCACTGATGCTGCCACGCGCCGCTGATGCGCTGGACATCGTCGAGGCGGATGTGGACATCGAAACGCCGGACGGTATCGCCGACGCCCACTTCGCGCATCCGGCCAGCGGCGCACACGCCGCCGTTCTGGTCTGGCCGGATATCCTGGGTCTGCGTCCGGCTTTCCGGCAGATGGGCCGGCGTCTCGCCGAATCCGGCTACGCCGTGCTCACCGTCAACCCGTTCTACCGCGTACAGCGGGCGCCGGTGGTGTCCGAAGGCGCGAGTTTCGCCGACGAGGCGACCCGCGGCATCGTGCTGCCCATGGCCCGGGCACTGACCCCCGAAACCCATGTGACCGACGCCAGCGCATTCACTGAATGGCTGGACGGCCAGTCCGCGGTCGACAGCGGGCGCGGCATGGGCACCACCGGCTATTGCATGGGCGGGCCCATGGTGATGCGCACGGCCGCAACCCGCCCGGATCGCATCGCCGCGGCCGCCACTTTCCACGGCAGCCGCCTGGTGATGGATGATCCCGCCAGCCCGCATCTGCTGATACCGCAAATGAAGGCCGCCTTCCTGATTGCCATCGCAGAAAGCGACGACGAACGCGACCCGGAAGCCAAAGGCATTTTGACCCGGAGTTTCGATGCATCCGGTCTCGCCGCGGAAATCGAGGTCTACGACGGTACCGCCCACGGCTGGTGCCCGCCGGATTCGTCGGTCCACAACCAGCCGCAGGCGGAACGCGCCTGGACGCGCCTGCTCGCCCTGTTCGATTCGGGCCTGGCCGGCTAGCTGACCCCTGCCGCTCCGGCAGGCCGCGCGACTTGAAAATCGCCGGGCACCGCCCGCCCGGCGTTTCCGGATCAAAGGGCGTCATCGCACATTCCACTTGCCGCGCCCCGGGTTTACCTGTACCCTTCGCCCCGACGTTGGACTAACACCCTCGTCGTAACAAATTGGTTGCACCTCTTTCCAGGTCACACAGAAGTTCCGAATCGGTATCTCCTGCGCTAAGCCTTCAAATTGAGTCATGCAATTAATGTTTTCCATGTCCAATATGGACACTTTTTGATTAGAAGGTAACAAACAATGGCTACAGGTACCGTCAAGTGGTTCAATGATTCCAAGGGCTTCGGCTTTATTTCTCCTGCCGATGGTGGCTCGGATGTATTCGTACATTTCTCCGCTATCCAGGGCGGCGGCTTCAAGTCGCTTGCCGAAGGCCAGCAGGTTGAATTCAACGTTGAGGATGGCCCCAAAGGCCCCCAGGCCACCAACGTGGTCGCGGCCTGAATTCACACCGCAACAAGTACTGAACAGACCCCGCGCCAGCGGGGTTTGTTTTTTCTGGTCCCTTCCCCCTCGTGCACGGCCACGCCGTCGTACGCCCCCCGGAGTCACTCCAATGCTCAAACTGTTTATCGGTAATTTACCCGGAGACGCCAGCGAATCGTCGGTTCGCAAGCTGTTTTCAACGTACGGAACGGTGCGCTCGATCAACGTCGCCGCGGATATTTTCACCGGACACTGCAAAGGCTTTGCCACGATCGAAATGGAAGGCCACGAAGCCCGCGCCGCTCAAGCCGCGCTCGACGGCCACATGTCCGGCGGTGAAACCGGTCTCAGGGTCCGTTTTGAACGCTCGGGAGGCGCCAAACGCGGTCGCGGCCGAGGCCGGCGCTAGCTTGCCGTCAATCCGATCCCAGAATCGAGTCGACCCGTGAAAGCAGGCGGCCCACGTCGAGCGGCTTGGTGAGATAATCTGTCGCGCCCGCAGCGCGGGCTTCCTCGATTTCCTGCTCCATGGCCCCGGCCGAAAGCACGATGACCGGCAGATCTTCCAGGCCCGGATGGGCACGCAGGAGCCGAAGAATTTCGATTCCGCCCAAGTCGGGCAGGGCAATGTCCAACAACAGCAGGTCCGGCGGTTCGGCCATCGTCGCCTCGAGTCCCTCCCGCCCGCGAATGAAGTTTTTCAGCTGAATGCCTGGCCGCTGCGCGAGAAATCCGCGAAGGACCGCCGCATTGGTCAGGTTGTCTTCGATCGAGTAAACCCGCCCTCGCACACCGCTGCCGGCCGCTTCCTGTTTCGGTTCCTGGTCTTGCACCGGGCCGAAAGGCTGCGTCGCCGCGGGCAATTCGACGGTGAAACTGGATCCCACGTTCGGCGTACTCTGCACTTCGATTCGGCCGTCCATCAACTGGATCAGGCTGCGCGCGACCACGAGTCCGATTCCCGCGCCTTCCTTGCCACTGGTTTCACGGCCGAGCCGGTTGAACGGTTCGTACAGCCGGGCGAGTTGCGCCCGGGTCATGCCCATCCCGGTGTCTGAGACCTGAACATAGACACGGTCGCCCCGGCGGCGTGTCCTCACGGAGATCGACCCGCCCCTGACGTTGTACTTGATCGCGTTGCTCAGCAAATTGGTGAGCACCTGCTTCAGGCGCGTGGGGTCGGCTTCAACCGCCGCCGCATCGTCAGCGAGGGCCAGGTCGGCCCGGATGTCGAAGTCGGCAAGCTGCTCCTGCAGCATGGACAGGCACTCGCGCACCTGAGCATTGACGTCAACGGTTTCACGCACCACCTGCATGGTGCCTGCCTCGATTCGGGAAAGATCCAGAATGTCGTTGATCATTTCCAACAGGAACCAGCCGGCCGTCTGAATCTGGTTCACCCGCTCCGACTGATCGGGGGTCAGGCTCTTGCGACGATCGAGAGCCAGCAATTGAGCGTGCCCGAGAATGGCGTTCAGCGGCGTTCTCAACTCATGGCTCATCTGCGATACGAAATCGTCTTTTGCCAGATTGGCCGCTTCCGCCACCTCGCGGGCACGCTCGGCCTCCTGCAACAGGAGCTCTTCGCGAACGTCCTCGACCACAGCTACGACGCGCAGGGGCTCGCCTTCGGCATCACGCTCAAGGGCGAGCCGTACCCGCACCTGGGCACTCGAACCATCGGAGCGGATGTACCGCCTTTTACTCTCCATCTGCGTGACCTCGCCGGAGATCAGGCGGGCGAAATCCTCGGCGGCGGACCTGCGATCCTCGGGGTGCACCATGTCGAGCGCGCCAAGCTCCCGCAGGCTGGCCTCATCGTGTCCCGCGATCTCGCAAAACCTGGGGTTGGCCCGCAGGACCCGGCCACTCAAATCACAATAAGCCAGCCCCACCGAGGCATGATCGAATACATTGCGAAAGCGTTTCTCCGACTCCTGCAGCGCCTGTTCCTTGGCTCGCCGCTCAGTAACTTCGGCGCTGAGTTGGCGCGTACGCTGTTCCACCACCGCTTCGATACGCCGGGTGCGCCCGCTGATTGACAACAGGAGCACACCCAGCATCACGATGGTCAGCAGGGAGACCCCGCCAAACAATCGCGAACCCCACGGGGTCTGCGCCCGGCCAAACCCCGCGGATGCCGTAATCCGCGTGTGCCAGGTGCGGCCCGCGAAGGCGAACGCATGGTCGTAGGACAAACCGGACAATTCGTCGGCCGCCTCGCAACCCGGCATACCGGCCAACCGCATTACCGTTCCATCGGGTCTTACATCCATCAGGCAGATGCGCAACTGATCTGCGACCGTGCGCATCGCATCATCGATCACATCCTGCATGCGTAACGTGGCGAATACGACACCAAGATACTCGCGGGTCGACCCGGCCGGTGTATCGGTGGCCGCGCCGCGCACGGCCATGTAAATCACGACACCAATCTGGTCGTCCGTTTCCTGGGTCAGGCGAAATCCGCTGGTGGCAACGGGCTCGAAAGAATCCGCGGCGAGGGCAACGGCTCTGCTTGGCTCTTCGATGGACAGGGTGTTGGCGCCAAGGGCCTGCGTATTGGCCGGCTCGGGTTCCGCGTAGGTGATAACCAGCAGTTCCTCATCCGGGCCCGGCCGCGTCCGCTCCGGATCGCGATTGAATACCGTGAACCCGGACCGGCCGGATTCACGAACGCGCCGCTCGAACGCATCGAGCCCGCGGGGAGCGACACGCGCGGACCACCCCAGCGCCTGCAAACTGGGTTGCTCGTCGAGCCAGGGCGCGGTAAACGTCCGAAATTCGTCCCGGCTGACATCCGGGTCGTGTTCCAATAAACCGTGGGTAGCGCGCAGCGCATCGATATGGCTGCTGAAATGCGCCTTCAGACCCTGGGCGAACAGGTCGGCCTCCCGCCTGAAATTGCCATTTCGCCTCTCTTCTTCCCAGTGCAGAACCTCGACAATGCCCCAGGCCACGAGCGCAGTGACGAGGATCATGGGCATGGCGACGCTGGCGACTCTCGGCGCCCACACCTTGCGCGGCCGGCCAATGAACGCCAGGGTCACCGGAGCGGCAATCAACACCCCCACAGAATCACCCAACCACCAGCCAATCCAACTGACCGGAAACTGACTGGCCGGCAGGATGCCCAGGATTTGCATTCCGGCCAGGCTGACGGTCGCATTCAAAATACACGCGATGGGCCCGGCCAGCAGACCGAACATGAAGAATTCCCGGAAATTGTCGAGTCTGGGTTCCGTCGAGACGAATCGTCGAACCAGCCAGGCAGCGACACCCGCCTGCAGCGCCGCACCGGCACCTGTGGTCACAGCCAGCACAATAACAAAGCTCTGCAGCCCGTGGATGGGTCCGTAGACGAGCAAAGCGTGCACCACCGAACTCAAAAAAATGACCGGCAAAACACGCATGCCCCAGACCAGTGCGGCCGCCACCGCAATTCCCGCGGATGGATACAGAGGCGATGCAGATGAGGGAGGAATGGATATCTGCATCGCAGCCAGCCCGACAACCACGTACACGAGGGCAAGCAACGGTAGCTTCAGCACCATGTCTTGGACTTCCTGTCGGAACGAATGCACACAGGGACTCCATTCACCAACCGAATGAAGTTTGCAGACCTGGCCGGCCACCAGGCCCCGTCGCCCCCGTAGACTGCAAACCCTCTTCGAACCCGGGGTTTGGACCCGGGTATTGTAGCCTCAAACCACCCAACATGCGCAGCCTCGACCGCGCCAGCGGGGCCATCAGATCATTCACGGCAGCAGTCGTGCCGGCCGACCCCCGGCCTGTCGCCCGGCGAAAGGTTCCGAACGGGCCTAGTCCAGCAGAACGATGACGAATCCGGCCAGGCCGGTCAGCAGCGCATAGTAAACAAATGGCAGAAAGGTTCTGCGAATGACCAGTCCTTCGCGGCCCAACATCCCGACGACCGCGCAGGCCGCCACCACGTTGTGCACACAGATCATGTTGCCGGCGGCCCCACCCACGGCCTGCAGCGCAACGATCCAGGACGGATCGTAACCGATGCGCTGGCCCACCCCGAACTGAAACGACGAAAACATCATGTTACTGACCGTGTTGCTGCCAGCGACAAACGCGCCCAGGCCGCCGATGAATGTCGCGAACACGGGCCAGGCCCCGCCCGCAAGCGCCGCCACGCCATCCGCCAACACGATTGGCATGCTCTGGATCCCGCCACTGCCTGCCGAATTGATGAACACCTGCACCATCGGCACCGTGAACAGCAATGCGAAAGAGGCGCGCAGCGCGGCCGAACCGGACCGCCGCATCGCCCGCCCCAGGGATGCCGCGCTCATGCGGTGAAAAAAGGCGGTGAACAAGACCGCCACCAGAAAGACCGTACCGGGCAGATACAACGGCGCGACACTGACCGAGATGTGCGTGCCGAACAGCTCCGGAATCTTCAGTGAAAGGCCCTGCATGAACGCCTTGAACGGCAGAGCCTCCACGCGGGTGATAACCAGCAGACCGGCGACCACGACGTAGGGCACCCACGCCGCGACCGGACCAATCTGGCGATCCGGTACGGTTTCGGCGCGGACATCGATGAGGCCGGACCAGTCCTCAGGCCAGCTCGACCGGTCCGCGAACTGCCATTCATCGACCGGAGTCAGGAAACGGCGCCTGGCAGCCCAGATCACGATCATCAGGCCGCACAGCCCCCCCAGCAACGAGGGAAATTCCGGCCCCAGTACCACGGCGGCGATGAGGTAGGGAACGGTCATCGCGACCGCCGCGAACAACGCGAACTTCCACGCCCGAAGCCCGTCCCGCCAGGAACGATTCTCGCCAAACAGACGGGTCATCACCGCGATGACGATCAGCGGTATCAGGGTACCGGCAAGGGCGTGCAGCAATGCGACCTTGATGGCGATCAGCCTGAGCAAGGCGCCGAAGTCCGGCAACGCAGACTGCTGCACCCAGGCACTCACGGCCGGGTCGTTGCCGAGACCGGTCGCCACGCCGACCAGGATCGGCGTACCCGCGGCGCCGAACGAGACCGGGGTGCTCTGAATCAGCATGCCGGCGATGACGGCGGCCAGAGCCGGAAAACCGAGACCCACGAGCAGGGGAACGGCCACCGCGGCCGGCGTACCGAAGCCGGAAGCGCCTTCGATGAAGGAACCGAACAACCAGGCAATGATGATCACCTGCACGCGCCGATCGGGCGAGACATTGCTGAAGGCGGCACGGATGGCGTGCAGCCCCCCGCTCTCGTGCAGGGTATTGAGCAAGGCGATGGCGCCAAAGATGATGAATACCAGGGTGGCGGCCACAATCAGCCCGTTGACGGTAGCGGCGGCGACAGTCGCGGCCGGCACACCCCACACCAGCAGCGCCAGCGACACGCAGCTCAGGTAGGCGACGGGCATCGCGCGGCTGGCCGGCCAACGCAGGCCAACGAGAAGGATGCCGACCACCACGATTGGCACCAACGCCAACAGCGCCAGGGCGCCCACCGATAGTCCAATTCCCGTACTGATTGGTTCAACCACAGGTTTGTCCCCCCGCCCGGCTACTGAAACCAACAGCCGCATACTTTATCCTATCGCCAGCCCCACGAACGATCACAACCATTCGGAGAGATCACCCATGGACCTAGCAGCACGCGGCCTGACAGACATGCAGCGTTACATCGAGTTTCTCGAAGCAGGCAATCACCTGGTACGGGTACGCAGCGAAATCGACCAGGATTTCGAGCTCGCCGGCATCGCGCGCCGCTTCGAAGGCGAAAAAGCCGTTCTGTTCGAGAATATCAAGGGGCAGGACTACCCGGTTCTGATCGGCCTGTACTGGAATCGGCCCATGGTCGCAAAAATTTTTGGCACCACCAGTGAGCGCCTGCCGTTCGTACTCAGTGACGAGATTGCCGCATGGCGGGAAGCGCCCGTCGACCCGGTGATTTGTGACAGCGGCCCGGCGAACGAAGTCATCGAAACCGATCCCGACCTCTACCGGCTGCCGATACCGCACCACGCCCTGGGTGACGGAGGCCGTTACCTGACCTCCAGTGTAGTCATCACCAGGGATCCCGATACCGGGGTGCGCAACCTGTCGATTCACCGCATGATGGTCACCGGCAAACGGCGCTTCACCCTGCTTCTCGAAGAACTGGGGCACGTAATGGATTACTACAAACGCGCGGAGGCCCGTGGAGAACCGCTGGAGATCACCGTCAGCAACGGCGTCGACGTTGGCGCCCACCTTGCGGCCGCCTCACCGGCTTCCGCGGCACCGATCGACACCGACGAGCTCGGCATAGCCAGCCAGGTCCTCGGCGAACCGGCCCGTTTGCTGCGTTCGCAGACCGTGGGAGTCGAAGGCCTGGCCAACGCACAATTCGTCATTGAAGGCCGCATCCTCCCCGGCGTACGCGAACCGGAAGGCCCGTACGCGGAAGTGACCGGCTATTACGCCTCGCGTGAAGACCGCTGGGTCATGGAGGTCACGGCCATCACCCGTCGCAAAGCGCCGATTTTCCATTCCATCCTGTCCGGACTGGAAGTTCGTCAGGCTTATTCTTCGGTGGCGGAAGCCGGCGTATTCGGCCGCATCCGCAGCCAGGTACCCGAGGTGAAAGCGGTACATTTCTCGGACGGCAGCGTGCCCTACAACCTGGTCGTAGAGGTCGACAAGACCGACGAAGACACGCCACGCCGTGCTATCGACGCCGCGTTCGAATCCCTGGCCTTTCTCAAGACCGTGACGGTGGTGGACTCCGATGTGGACATCTTCAGTATCGCCGACGTGGAATGGGCCGTGGCAACCCGTTGCCGTTATGAACACGACGTCATCACCATCCCGGACGCCATCGGCCACCGGCTCAACCCGATGGTGGAAAACGACCGCTGGACCCGGATGGGTATCGACGCGACGGTGCCCTTGCCGCGCGAGGCGAAATACGAGCGTGCGAAAATGCAGGACGTCGACCTCAGCGACTACGACATCAGCGGACATTGACCGGTACGACCGATTTTCACTCCGACCCGAACGAATCGGCGACAACCCGAGGAGACAAGGTAATGAACCGCAATGCGAAACCCGGCGTTCCGCCGAATGGCATCGAGTCCGCGCCGACTCATCCCGCCCCATGCGGGCCGAGCTTCCGCCTGGTCAGGACTGGAGTCGGGGCTGCGGCCGCGATCTTGCTCATCCTGCTTGGCGCCACGGGTTGCTCCGAATCAGCGCCTCCAGCCGAATCCGCCGGACCGGAGTCGACGGAGAACCGGACCGCTCCGGACACACAGACCGCGGCTGAGCCGGAAACTGCAGCGTCAGCCCCCGCGCCAGCCAGCACGGGCGAGGCGGCTGCCGCAGAACTTGCCGACCTCGTTACCATTTGCCGGGTGCCCGATCCGGCCAATCCGTCATCCGCATTTGAAGTCTTCCGTTCCGAACCCGACGACACCGGGGATTACTGGGTGCGGTACTCGTGCCGGGAAAGCTGTGACGACTGGCGCGCCTGCCGGGTACCCGCGGTCATGGAGGACGGGGGTCCGGCCATCATGGACGGCCGCGATCCGGGCCGACAGAAATCGGCGCTGGCTTACGTGACCGGCGACATGGGCGGCCACCTCACCCTGAGCGCCGACGGTGACACCACCGTGTTCATCCACACGGGCGCCGGCGGCACACGGTATTACGCGGAGGTCGCCGCAGACCTGGAACGGCGTTCCTCGGCCCGGACCGCCATGGTGCGCTGGGAATCCGGCTTCGTTGGCGAAGCGGTGGTGGCGCCCTTCCCCGCCCCGGTTCACTGGGGCTGGTACTCGCGCAGCACGCCGGAAGGCACGACCATCCCGGCCCTCAATCGCCGTGTCGCCTCCATCATTGCATGGAGCCACCGCGAACTGTCGGAAGAGCACGTGTTCGCCACCATGGGCTGCAGCATGGGCACGAACGCCACCTTCATGCCGGTGCTCTGGCACGGCCTCGATCCGATCATCGACTACCAGCTGTTCGTCGGCGGACCCAATATGTGGGATTTGAACGCGCACTGCGGGCGCCGGCAGTACGACCGGGGCTATTGCGATCTGGATGGCGTCACGGAGTGCCACACGGATGCCGACTGCAAAACTCTGGGTGCAGCGGCCCGCTGCGTATCGCCCCGTCCTTACCGGGAGATCAACGCGCTGTACGACACGTTCGCCAACCACGTGCACAAAACCACGGCCTGCGACATCCGCGGAGCGGATGAAAACAGCGAACCCTGGCCGGCGTTCAACGCCAGCAGCATGCGGTTCGCCGATGACGGCGACTGGCAAATCGACCACCGGGTCGACTTCCTGGTCAATGTGGGCATTGAGCAATCCGACACGGTGTTTGGCGGAGATTTCTACTGGGCCCTGGGCGATTTCCCATTCGTGTTCAACCGCATCCAGCCGGCGGAAAACCGCCAGTGGCATCTATACCCGAACAGTGAGCATTGCGACGCGATGACCTCCGGCGACAGCGTCTCCCTGATTGTCGAACGCCTGGGTCTCTGAGAATGACCGACACCTACCCCATCGGCACACCCGGTACACCCTGGGGCGATGCCGAAAAGAAGGAGTGGCGGCAGGCACAGCAGGCCAGGCGGTCGTACGCGCAGGAAGTGCTCAAACGCCTGGAACCTCTGCACGCGCACTTCGAGTTCATCGAGTACGGGGCACTCTCCGTGGCGCCGGACCGCTATCCGCTGATCGCGGTCAAGTCCACGCGCTGGGAGCCGGACCGGCCCTCGATACTGATAACCGGTGGTGTCCACGGTTACGAAACCAGCGGCGTTCAGGGGGCGATCCGCTTTCTGACCACGCAGGCTCCGGTTTACCTGGAGGCTGTCAATATCCTGGCCTTCCCGTGTGTGAGCCCCTGGGGCTACGAAACCATCAATCGCTGGAACCCGGCCGCCATCGACCCCAACCGCTCTTTCAGCGGCAGCGGCGGCTCGGAGGAAGCCGCGGCGGTGATACGCCTGCTCGATACGCAGGACATTGCGTTCACCGTCCACTTCGACCTGCACGAAACCACGGACACCGACAATACCGAATTTCGGCCGGCGCTGGCGGCGCGCGACGCCAAACCGCAGGATGTCTGGCAGATTCCGGACGGCTTTTACACCGTGGCCGACAGCGAACGCCCGGAACCCGGGTTTCAGCGGGCGATCATCGAGTCCGTGGAACCGGTTACCGCGATCGCCCCACCCGATGACGCCGGCCGGCTCATCGGTGAACCCATCCAGCAGAAGGGCGTGATCACCTACCCTGCGAGAGCTCTCGGGCTGTGCATGGGTGTGACGGCCGCACGTTTCGTCACCACCACGGAAATGTATCCGGACAGTCCCCGCGTCGACGATGAGAACTGCATTCAGGCCCAGGTCGCCGCGGTTCGAGGCGGCCTGCGGTACCTGGTACAGTCAATGGAAGCGTATTCACGGTAAATCCCGTATCCGGAGGGGTCACGGGTGGCGTAGAATGCGCCTCGACGCTCCGGCCATTGCGACCCCCATGCCCCTTTTACGACTCGACAACGCCAGCCTTCACTACGGCACGCACGCCCTGCTCGATGGCATTGACCTCAAGGTCGGCACCGGCGAAAAAATCGGCCTGTTGGGGCGTAACGGCGCAGGCAAGACCACCCTGCTCAAGGTGCTCTCCGGCGACGCGGCCCTGGATGGCGGCGAACGCTGGGTGCGGCCCGAAACCCGCATCGCCTGGCTGAAGCAGACGCTGCCGGCCGCGGACGCTCAAACCGTTTACGACGTCGTCGCGGAAGGGCTGGCCGAAACCGGGCGGCTGCTGGCCCAGTACCACCATTTGCTGCTCGAAGAAGGCGAAACCGACATGGACGCCCTGGCCCGGGTGCAGCACGATCTGGAAGCGCGCGACGGCTGGAGCCTGCAGCAACGGGTCGAATCCACCATCAGCCAGCTCCGCCTGCCGATCGATGCGCCGATGACCACGCTTTCCGGCGGATGGCGGCGCCGGGTCGCGCTGGCCCAGGCCCTGGTCGGCAGTCCGGACATACTGCTCCTGGATGAACCCACCAACCACCTGGACATACCCGCCATCCGCTGGCTGGAAGAACAACTCCGGGCGTTTACGGGCAGTCTCGTACTGATCACGCACGACCGACGCTTTCTGCAAAACGTCGCCACCAGCATTGCCGAACTGGACCGCGGACATCTCACGCAATGGGCGGGCGACTACCAGGGCTTTCTGCGTCACCGCGAGCAGGAACTGGCCGCCGAGGAGCGGGCCAATGAGCTGTTCGACAAGCGTCTCGCCCAGGAAGAAGCCTGGATTCGCCAGGGCATCAAGGCACGGCGCACCCGCAACGAAGGCCGGGTTCGTGCGCTGAAGGCGATGCGCGAAGAACGAAGTGCGCGCCGCGAGCGCACAGGAACGGCCAGCTTCGCAGTCGAGAACGCAGGCCGCTCGGGCCGGATCGTGGCCCGCCTGGACCAGGTCAGTCACCGATTCGAAGACCAGGTCGTGATTCGGGATTTCTCCACCGTGATTCGCCGCGGCGATCGCATCGGTATCGTGGGCGCCAACGGCGCCGGCAAATCCACCCTGGTGAAAATCCTGCTGGGCGAACTGACGCCCACCGGGGGCGAGGTCACCCTGGGCACCCGCCTGGACATCGCCTACTCGGACCAGCTGCGCGGCCAACTCGATCCCGAAAAAAACCTGATCGACAACGTCTGCGAAGGTCAGGACTTCATCGATCTGAACGGCCGGCGCCGCCATGCCATCTCCTACCTGGGCGACTTTCTGTTCAGTCCCGACCGGGTCCGGATGCCGGTCAAGGCACTGTCCGGGGGCGAGCAGAATCGTGCCGTGCTCGCCCGCCTGTTCAGCAAGCCGGCCAACCTGCTGGTGCTGGACGAGCCCACCAATGACCTCGATATCGAAACCCTGGAACTGCTGGAGGAAATCCTGCTCGAATTCGACGGTACCGTGCTGCTCGTCAGCCACGACCGCGAATTCATGGACAACGTGGTGACCGGCCTGATCGTGCTGGACGGCGACGGCGGCGTGAGCGAACACGTGGGTGGCTACGGCGACTGGGAGGCCCGTGGCGGCACCCTGCACGCGCCGGGAGACAAACCCGCCGCGAAATCCAGCCCCGCCAGGGCGGCACCGAGGGACCGCGAATCCACACCCACTCCCACCCGCAGGCGCAAGCTGTCGTACAAGGACCAGCGCGAGCTCGACGCCCTGCCCGCCCGCATCGAGATTCTCGAACAGCAGCAGTCAAATCTGGCCGAGACCCTGTCCGACCCGGCCTTTTACGACGGCAACCCCGAAGACATCGAGCGCGTCACCCGGGATCTGGCCGAAGTGGAAGCGGAACTGGAATCCGCGTTCGCCCGATGGAACGAGTTGGAAACGCAGCCGTGAGGTTTTTTCAGCTGAACCAAAGCCTGTAAATTGAGTTCGGTGAACCAGCCGCCCCAAACCTTCGATCCCACGCGTACCGCGCTGTTTCTGGATGTGGACGGAACCCTGCTCGAGATCGAGCAACATCCCGATGCCGTTGCCGCCGATCCGGATCTGATCCAGGCCCTCGGGGCGGCATCGCACGCCGTTGACCACGCACTGGCGTTGATCAGCGGCCGCAGCCTGGAGGATCTGGACCGCATTTTCAGCCCCGAACGATTCGCGGCCGGCGCGGCCCACGGAACCGAACTGCGCGGCGCCGACGGTGCGACAAAAAAACGGCCCGCGCCATCGCTACCCGCCGGGATGCTTGCGAGGCTTGACCGTTTTGTCGCTCGCGCCGACGGACTGCTCTGCGAACGCAAGGCCGCCGGATTCTCCCTGCATTACCGCAAAGCCCCCGATTACGAACCACAGGCTCGATCCCTGGTGAAGGAAATTCTGGCCGAACTGGGTGAAGACTTCCGCCTGATCGATGGCAAAATGGTGCTCGAAATCGCCCCGCGCGCCCACACCAAGGGTGAAGCGATCCGGTGGTTTCTGTCCTCGCCACCATTCACCGACCGGCGGCCCGTTTTCGTCGGAGACGACGTCACCGATGAAGACGGATTCCGATACGTCAACACACTCGGCGGTTACTCGATTCGAGTCGGCGGCAACGCCGGCAGTCTGGCACGATACACTCTGGACAATGTCGCGGCGGTTCGCCGCTGGATGAGCGGCGCGTTCGCAGCCGGCATCTGCGCCGACACGGACCGTTGACCTGACCGTTGACCTGACCGTTGACTCGAACCGCTGAAAAGGACGGATATGAGCACGCTTAACCTCGGCGTGATCGGCAATTGCCAGATCGCATCATTGATCGACGAAAAGGCCAAAATGGTCTGGACCTGCCTGCCGCAGTTCGATTCGGACCCCGTATTCTGCAGCCTGCTGCGCAAGGACGAAGAGTCCGGGATGCCGGGGTTTTTCAGCATCGAATTGCAGAATTTCGCCGCCAGCGAGCAGGAATACCTGACCAATACCGCGATATTGAGCACGACGCTGCGCGACACCCGTGACGCCGCCATCAGAATCACCGATTTTGCGCCGCGCTATCGCTATGTCGGCCGCATGTTCACACCGATGATGCTGGTGCGCCGCGTCGAGCCCGTCTCCGGCAGCCCGCGAATCCGAATACGCCTGAAACCGGCGAGCGATTACGGCGCGGCCCCGGTCCGGACGACCCACGGCAGCAACCACATTCGCTACGTGTGCTCGGATACCGTGATGCGACTGACCACGAGCGCATCACTGACCCATGTGCTGGAGGAAAACGGCTTCATCCTCGACCGGCCAATCTACCTGATCCTGGGACCGGACGAAACGATTCGCGAATCGTGCGAAACCGCCTTCCACACGCACTACCGGGCCACCCTGGACTACTGGCACGAGTGGACCCGCGGTCTGTCGATTCCTTTCGAATGGCAGGGAGCGGTCATCCGCGCGGCCATCACCCTCAAGCTCTGCACCTTCGAGGACACCGGCGCCATCGTCGCCGCCCTCACCACGTCGATACCCGAATCTGCAGGCAGCGGACGTAACTGGGACTACCGATTCTGCTGGCTGCGGGACAGTTACTTCGTGGTCCAGGCACTGAACCGCCTCGGCGCTACCAAAACGATGCAACAGTTCCTCGGCTACATCATGAACATCGTCGGTGACGCCGGCGGTGACGACCTCAAACCGCTTTACGGCATCAGCGGAAGTTCGCGGATGGAAGAAGTCATCATCGACTCGCTGTCGGGCTACCAGGGGATGGGGCCGGTGCGCAGGGGCAACCAGGCGTTCGAGCAGATCCAGCACGATGTGTATGGCGCGGTGGTCATGGCGTCGACCCAGCTGTACTTCGACAAGCGAATGCCCCGAGCCGCGAGCGAAGCCGAATTCCGCCGCCTGGAGGTCATGGGTGAAGTCGCACGGCGCAAATTCGACCAGCCCGACGCCGGCCTGTGGGAGTATCGCGGGCGCCAACGCGTGCATACCTTCTCGGCCATGATGTGCTGGACGGCCTGTGCACGGCTGGCCAAAATCGCCGCGGTGCTGGGTTTGCGCGAGCGCGCGGACTACTGGCGCGGACACGCCGACACCATTCGGGCGGTGATCCTGGAACGCGCCTGGGATCCGAAGCAGCAGTCTTTCACTGAAAGCTTCGGCCGCCCCGAGATGGACGCCAGCCTGCTCACCATGATCGACTTCGGTTTCCTGGCGCCGACCGATCCCCGCTTCATATCCACCGTCGAATGCATCGGCAAAAACCTGCGCCGCGGCAAACACATGTTTCGCTACGTGGCCGCCGATGATTTTGGCGAACCCGAAAATGCATTCAACATCTGCACATTCTGGTACATCGTCGCGCTGGCTTCGATCGGCCGCGAGGAGGAGGCGCGCGACCTGTTCGAGAACATGCTCTCGCTGCGCAACCCCCTCGGTCTGCTTTCCGAGGACATCGACCCGCGTACCAACGGCCTGTGGGGAAATTTTCCGCAAACCTACAGCATGGCGGGCATTATCAATGCATCCGTCCGGCTCAGCCGCTCATGGGAAGAGGCGCTCTGAGCCACAACCCGAAACCGCGTTCCGGCCGCATGGTATTTTAGGAGTCTGCCACCAGCACCCGGAAGGACCATGACGGATGCAAGCGACCAGCGACTGGTCATCGTATCGAACCGGGTTGCCCGCCCGAAGAAGAAAGGGGCCGCCGCCGGTGGGCTGGCCGTGGGCGTTCTGGCCGCCCTGCAGGAACACGGCGGAGTCTGGTTCGGTTGGAACGGCAAACTGACCGACGGCGAAGCGACCGACCCGGAAGTCATCACCGAGGAAAACATCGACTACGCGACGATCGCGCTGAACGAGGTCGATTACGAGCAGTACTACAATGGCTACAGCAACCGGGTCTTGTGGCCGGTATGCCACTACATGCTCGACTTCATTCAGTACGACGCGGCTGATTTCGAGGGCTACCGCCGGGTCAACGCGGTGTTCGCGCGCAAGCTGATGTCCATCCTCCGACCCGACGACATCATCTGGGTTCACGACTACCATCTGATCCCGCTCGCCTCGGAACTGCGTGCCGCCGGAGTGACCAATCCGATCGGGTTCTTTCTGCACGTTCCCTTTCCCAGCTACGAAGCATTTCGCGCCGTACCCGGTCACGAGTATCTGCTCCGCGCCATGTGCGCCTACGACGTACTCGGCTTTCACACGGCCGGAGACCTGGCCGCATTCGAAACCTGCGTGCGGGAACCCATCATCGGCGCGGATTTCCTCGACGACCACGTCATCCGGGTACCCGGCGGGCAGTTGATCGCAGACGTTTTCCCCATCGGGATCGATGTCGCTCAGATCACGGATCTGGCGGCAGCCGCGACAGGCACGGAAGAAGTGAAGAAGATGTTCCGCAGCCTGGAAGGGCGGGACCTGATCATCGGCGTCGACCGGCTGGACTACAGCAAGGCGCTGAAACAGCGTCTGCTCTCTTACGAGCGTCTGCTCGAACGCTACCCCGACACCCGCAGCCACGTCACGATGATGCAGATTGCGCCGCCCACCCGGACCGGCGTACGTACCTACGACGAGATCCGTTCACAGCTCGAGCGCACCTCGGGACGCATCAACGGCCGCTTCGCCGAATCGGACTGGGTGCCCATCCGCTATCTGAACAAGGGCATTTCCCGCGACCAGTTGATGGGCTTTTTCAGGCACGCGAAAGTCGGGCTGGTCACGCCCGTGCGTGACGGCATGAACCTGGTCGCAAAGGAATACGTGGCCGCGCAGGACCCCGCCGACCCGGGCATGCTGGTGCTGTCGAGCCTGGCCGGCGCCGCGCGCGAACTGAAAAGCGCCGTGATCGTCAACCCGTACGACCGGGACGACGTCGCGGACGGAATCGCGACCGCGCTGGCCATGCCGCTCGAGGAGCGCAAGCAGCGCCATGCCGACATGATCGACGTGCTGCGCAGGAACGACATTACCCGGTGGCGGACACGCTTCGTCGAAGCGCTGCTTCGAAAACGCGAGTTTTCCAAACCGGCCTGATGCCACAGCGCCCGTTGTCGGGCCGGTCCCTTGAGTCCCTTCCACCCGCCTCGCAGGGTTTCATGGAGGAGACAACAAGAAACGACGCGGCCGGCAGCAACGTTTGCCGGCCGCGCCGAAGGGAGGTGATCAGAGCAGGTCGCCGACCGCCTTGTGCTGGATTTCCGGCCAACGCTTCTCAGCCGTCTTCAGTGTTTTCTGCGGATCCTCCAGGTACTTCTGGAAGATCGCATCGTTGACGAACAGGTAGAGCTTTCCATCCACGATGTCCGCGTAACGCGGATCGCCGTCCAGTTTCTTGCCCAGCGCCACGGCGAACGCACAGTAGCCACCATACTGGGGCAGGTACTTTTCCGGGTTTTTCGTAAACGTTTCCGCCGACTGCTTCGAGGCGAAGTAGTAGGCGTTGCCGTCGTGCAGGACGGTATGGGTGGCGGTGCCCCGCGCCACCGCGCCGACACGGGACAGAGCGACGGTATCCACACCGCGAAGCCCCAGGGGCACGCCGTCGAGCGTGACGCCCTTCGACACGTTGTATTCGTCCACAGCGAAAGCCGGGTTGTGGATCAGCAGCGCGGCGGCGGACGCCAGCACAATCGATTTCAATGGGTAAGACATGATGATCTCCTTGGATTGAGGATTGATGAAACTTTCAGTCATTCCACCGGATGTGGCCGAAACCCTGACCTCGGGTTTTACGGCCCGCGCCGGTGAGCGCGCTTGCTTCGATGAGGCATCCTGTGTTCGTTCCGTTCCTGACCGTCTTCTTCGGAACCGGCGGTTGCGACGAACGTCTCGCGAGCGGACCTGCATCAGTACCGCTCGGATCGAAGTCGCCCGATGTACGCTTCGAACGCAAGCGGCGCTTCGGCCAGCACCCCCTCATCGAAGGCCAGATACGCTTCAACCGCATCGGACTGCTCGACCATGGGGACGGCGCCATAGGATTGTTCAGGGAAGGCTTCGGTCACCGCCAGGGCGACCAGTGCCGAAGGATTCAAGTCAGTTACCCTTTCCATCTCACTCTCCGGGTTGTGGTTGTCGTCAGTTCACCCGGTAAAACGCAAATGTCATGCCAAAAGCAATTTTTCGCATAAAACAATGTGTTAAAGTCTGGTGACTCGTGAGGGGATACCGGGATTCCCAATATTTCGAGAGCATTTTCAAAAATCCGTATCGGAGGCTGGACCGTGCAACTGTCCATGTCGGATTTCATCGACACTGCGCCAGGGCTTTTTGCCGTGGTGGATTCATCCCTGAAGTGCCGGACCGCGAGTCCGGCGCTCCGGGCGTATCTGGGGAAGGACTGGCAGGATGGTGATCAGCCATCCCTGTTCGCTTGCCTGACACCACAATCAGCGGATCGGGCTCAGGCGGCGATTGACGCCGTGCTCGCAGGCGGAACATGCCCTGACGAGGTGCCTGTGGAGTACGGCGATCCAGCGCGGCGCCAGTCCGGCCGACTGGATGCGTGGCCGATCGCTTCCGCCGGAGCGGATTCGTTGATCGCGGTCCAGATCAGGCCAGCCTCTCCGTCCGACGGCCTGCAGCAGCGTTACCAGGAGCTGACCGAACTCAGCGACATGATTCTCGAGGCCGCCGGCGATGCCATTTACGGCATCGATGCCGACGGCCGCACGACTTTCGTCAATCGAGCGGCGACGGAACTGCTCGGCTGGAAGCCGGAAGACATCCTCGGCAAGCTGTTGCACGAACTTCACCATCACTCGCACGCGGACGGCAGGCCCTATGCGCTGGAGGCATGCCCGATCAACGCGGCAATCCAGAACGGCGAGGTTCAACGCGTGGACAACGAGGTGTTCTGGACCGCGGACGGTGATGCCGTACCCGTTGAATACACCAGCACACCCATCATCCGGAACGGCGAAATCACCGGCGCCGTGGTCGTTTTTCGCGGCATACGGGCGCGCCTGGAGGCCGAGCAACAGCTGGAGAAAAGCTATGCCGAACTCGAGGCTCACAAGCGACATCTCGAGGTAATCTTCGAATCCGCCGGCGAGGGCGTCTACGGCCTCGACCGCGACGGCAACGGAACCTTCGCCAACAAGGCCGCCATCGAACTGCTCGGCTGGCAGTTGCAACAGGTGGTCGGAGGCGGCGTGCATGAAATGCACCACCACTCCCACGCCGACGGCTCACCCTACCCGCGCTCGGAATGCCCGGTGTACGCCGCCCTGCGCGATGGTGAGGTCCATCGCGTCGACGACGAGGTGTTCTGGACCAACGACGGCTCTGCCGTCCAGGTCGAATACACAAGCACACCGATCCTGACCGATGAGGGCGAGCCGGACGGCGCGGTGGTCGTTTTCCGCGACATCACGGAGAGACGACGCATCGAAGCGGAACGTGACGAAGCTTTCGTTCGGATCCGTGAACTCAACAAGCAGCTTGAACAGGAGCGCGATTACCTGCGCGAAGAGATGGACCTGACCGTCAATTTCGGCGAGATCATCGGCGAGAGCGCGGCTCTGAAACAGACGCTGAGCCAGGTCCGCGCGGTGGCCGCCACCCCGGTGAACGTACTCATTCTCGGAGAATCCGGCGTCGGCAAGGAAATGATCGCCCGGGCCATCCACGCGGCCAGCGACCGCGATTGCGGCCCCCTCATCAAGGTCAATTGCGCGTCCATCCCCAAGGAATTGTTCGAAAGCGAATTCTTCGGCCACGTGAAGGGCGCGTTCACCGGAGCACACCGCGACCGGGTGGGCCGCATGCAACTGGCGGACGGCGGCACCCTGTTCCTCGACGAGGTCGGGGAAATCCCCATGTCCCTGCAAAGCAAGCTGCTGCGCGCGCTTCAGGAAAGCGAATTCGAACGCGTGGGTGACGACCGCACGGTTTCGGTCGATGTCCGCATCGTCGCGGCGACCAACAAGAATCTGCGCGCGGAAGTCGAAGCCGGGCGATTCCGCGAGGACCTGTACTATCGCCTGAGCGTGTTTCCCATCACGGTTCCGCCGCTCCGGGAACGGAGAGACGACATCGTTCCGCTGGCGATCCATTTCATCAACCGCTTCTGCGACGACCTCGGCCGGGAACGGCTGTCCATTACCCAGCAACAGGCGGAGGAATTGCGCGGCCATCGTTGGCACGGCAACATCCGTGAGCTCAAGAACGTCATCGAGCGCGCCATTATCCTGAGTTCGGGGTCCCGGCTGGCGCTGGACCTGGCTCCGGCCGCCTCGCCCACGGCGTCGCGCCCTGCGGCAGTCCGCGAAGCAGACGACGGATTCGTCACCGAAACCGAGTTCCGCGAACTCGAAAAGAAAAACCTGATCGCAGCGCTCAAACGGGCCAATTGGCAAGTGTCCGGCTCGGGCGGCGCGGCTGAATTGCTGCACGTCAAGCCCTCGACCCTGACCTACCGGATGAAAGCGTTCGGGATCACTCCCGAAGAGCACGCGGATCCCTGAGGCACACGTACCGACAGGTCGTTCGGCTGGCTAGAACGACCTGCTAAGCGTTACGCCGCCCCAGGTCACGAATCGCGGCTGCTGCCCGTGACGAATCTCCCGGGTCTGCACGCGAAATGCGTAGTTCAGATCGAAACCGGGCAGCGGAATCACCAGGCCAACCGCGACTTCAGCCTGCAAATGGTGCAGATCCGAAGACGACCACGTGACCGGACTGTCTCTGAACTGGCCCTGCAGCAGCGCGTTGTACGCGCGCGCGCGCAGCTTGAAGTTCGCCCACAGGTACCGGTCCCGGCCGCGTCCATACCCCGCGGAAGGAGCGGCGGGTGGCTGGGCGCCGTAGTCGGCGACATCGGGGTAGAACCGCCACCACGGTGTCGCGATACGGCCCCACCGAATGCCCAGTGATACATCGGCCTCGGTGAGATAGCCGATGCTGCCTCCCGCCATCAGCTTGACGTCGTAACCGGAGCGTTCCCCCCGGCCGGAGGCCAACAGCCGGTGATACGCCAGCGCGTAGCGCGCCGTCAGTTCCCCGTCGTCCGAAATCTGGTGAGCGTAACCTTCGGGGCGATCGCTGCCGACCAGCCGGTGGACGGCTTTGTGAGTCCACTCGCCGATCGAGGTGCCCAGCAGGCCAACCGTCAGCGTGCTCTGAAAGGCCTCGCTTCCCAGGGGATGCAGCAGGTATTGCGAATTGCTCAGCCAGGCGAGGCTCGCGTAGGGACGGTCATCGTGGACCGGGCCGGCCTGCCGGATATCGGGGGTAAACACCGCCAGGCCGAACTGCAGCGAGTGATCGGGCGGGCGTTCGCCTTCCACCGCATGAAAGGCGCCGGTCGGCAGCTTACGGTTCAGCCAACTCAGGGCGGGATCGAGTGACAACGCGCTTTCGCTCGCCCGCTTGCCGCCCAGGGTCACGGCCAACCCGCCCGTATAGTCCCGGTCCTTGTCGTGACCGGCCAGAAGGTCGTTATCGACGGCGATCGACCACCCGCTGTTCCAGGGCTCGGCATCGAGATTCGCGACCTCGTCGTGCTGCGGCCATCCGGAACGGCCCGGCTGATCCGGATACTCCCAGCCGACGCTGACAGGAGCGAATCCCAGCAGCACGGTAAATAGCAAGGTCTGAATCGCTCTACGCGGGCTGATGGGACCTGCGTTCATCCGGCTAATATCTGACGGTCGAGTCATGGCTGCTGTTCCATTCCAAAAAAGTGGATCGAAACAGAAGCAATGAGCGTGCCAATGGATCCGGCCTGCAGATTCAAACCGATTTATCGTTTAATTTCAGCACGCTGGAAAACGTGACCGCATTCGGCGGACGGTCCATTCCCGCAGCGCTTGCGAAATTCCGCGCCGCCGGCACGAATTTTCGAAACGCATCGCGAATTTCGGTGCCCGCACCCGGACCGCGCCACTCGGGCGGCAGGTTCCCGAACGACCTGAAAATTTCAACTCACTGACTTGCTTGACTTTTTTCGATTACCTCCACAACGAATCCGTTTTGGCCGGAATCTTGCTTTAACTGCCTGCAGCCGATTCCGGCGCATTGAACCGAAAACACAGGAGGAACTCTTCATGTCCGCATCATTCGCCCTCGTAAGCCGGCCACTGTCTCCATCCGAACAATCCGCAGCCCTGACCGCCGCCAGGAACCTCACCCTGTCCGACCACGCGGTTCGATATGCCCTCATCCTCATCCTCGGGTGGATGGGCGCGATGAAGTTCACCGGCTACGAGGCAGAAGCCATCCAGGGGCTGGTCGCGTCGAGCCCATTGATGTCCTGGCTGTACGGCATCGGTTGCCAGCAAACCGTGTCTAACGGCATCGGGGTGATCGAACTCGTCACCGCGGCCGCGCTGGCCGTCGGCCCGTTCAACCGCGCGATTGCGATCTTCGGTGCCGCGTTGGCGGTTGCGATTTTCAGCGTCACGCTGAGCTTCCTGTTCACCGCACCGGGTTGGGAGGCCAGCCTGGGCGGTTTTCCGGCGCTGTCCGTCGTCCCGGGTCAGTTCCTGCTCAAGGACCTCGTCCTCTGGACGGTGTCGATTTCCCTGCTGGTCCGCGCAATCAACGGGCGGAGATAAACCTTCCGGACTCCGCAACCGGGTCCTGAAACCCGATCACGGGCCGGACCGGCCAGGTTATCGTTGGCTGGTCCGGCCGTTTTTACGGAAAACTCTTGAGCCGGAACCACCGCGGCGCACCGGATGAACGGGATACGGGACGATTAACCGGCCTCTGCGAACCGACACCGGATGGCGGACGTCGGAACGCTCGCACCCAGGCCGAAAAGAGATTGCCTCACAAGTATTCCCGCAGAAAGCGGATGACGATGCCGGCAGCGAGTTCAGCGCGGTCGCGCTGCAGGTCGAAGGCGTGTCCCAGCCCGGCGAAAACGTGCAGTTCCACGGTATTGCCGGCCTCGACCAGCGCCTGATGGAGATCAAGGGTGTGCCGCACCGGCACGCGGGCATCCTCGGCTCCGGCCAGCAGCAGAACGGGCGGCCAGCGGTTGGCCGCGTAGGCCAGTGGACTGGCGCGACGGTACGCTTCCCTGGAGGCCCCGGATCCGAGCAGACTGCGCACCGTGTCGTCTTCGCTTTCCGCATCCAGCCCCTGCAGGCGGGTGGGCGGGTAAAACGCGCAGACGGCGCCGACCGACGATGCGTTCGCCTCCGTTTCGCCGTCCTCCGGGCCCTCGGATTGGGCCGCCGCGACCATCAGCGCGAGGTGTCCGCCGGATGAGTTCCCGGAGACCGCTATGCGTCCCATATCGATTTGAAACTCGTCGGCCTGGCCGCGCAGCCAGGTGACGGCCGTGCGGACATCATCGAGTTGAGCCGGCCAATGCGCGCGGGTGGACGGCCGATAGTCAGTCGCCAGGCAGACGAAGCCCGCCTGGGCCAGGGCCAGTCCGTAGAACTTCTGCTGGGAGCGGTCACCTTCGCGCCAGCCACCGCCGAAAATCAGCACCACCGCCGGCCGCCGCTCTGCTCCGCATTCCGGAGGCAGGTACAGATCGGCCTTCAGTTCTTTCGACGGATCGGCGTCGAGGGTCAGCGCCGTCCGGATTTCCACGCGAGGCGTGTTTGTCATGAATTCGTCCTGTTCTGCCCCAGCCCGATGCGCGGACCCTAATTATGGCATTGAAAGCCCCGCGCCGATCCGACATTCTAGGCCGAACTGCCGCACTGCCCTCCGAGGATCCCATGAGACCCAAAGCCTTTCGCGCCACCCGTTCACCGCTTCTGATCGGCTCGTTACTTCTGGCCATTTTGCTGTCACCCATGTCGACCGCGGCACAGGACACCGGAACTGACGGGGCAAGGGACTACTTCGACGGACTGCAGGCCCGCAACATCGGCCCCTGGCGCGGTGGCCGCGTGACCACGGTGGCCGGCGTTCCCGGCAATCCCTATGTGTACTACATGGGCGCAACCGCCGGAGTGTGGAAAACGACCAATGCGGGCTCCGACTGGGTCAACGTATCCGACGGATTTTTCCGAACCGCTCCGGCCGGTGCGATCGACGTGTCGATTTCCGATCCCAACGTGGTGGTGGCTGGAACCGGCGAATCCCCGTTCCGGGGCGTGATGTCGGCGCAGGGCGACGGGGTCTACAAGTCCACCGATGCCGGTCGAACCTGGAAGCACATCGGCCTGGAAAACTCACGCCAGATCGGCTCGGTGAAGATTCATCCCACCGATCCCGACACGATCTGGGTGGCGGTTCAGGGGGGAGCCTGGGCACCGCATGAGGGCCGGGGCGTGTGGAAGACCACTGACGGCGGGTCGAACTGGCGGCAGGTGCTGACCACCGACAACGACACCACCGGCGCGGTCGACCTGAAGTACGACCCGTCCAACCCCCGCATCCTGTATGTCACCCTGTGGGACATGCAGCGCCAGGCCTGGGAAATCCGTTCCGGCGGCCCGGGCAGCAGCCTGTACAAGTCCGCCGACGGTGGCGAGACCTGGAAGCGAATCGCCGGTAACGGCCTGCCCGAAGCCTTCGGCAAGGCCGGGGTCGCACCTTCACCGGCCAAACCCGGACGGGTCTGGGCCCTGATCGAAGCCGAAGAGGAGGATGCCGGCCTGTACCGCTCCGAGGATTTCGGCGAATCCTGGACCCGCGTGAACAGCGATCCCCTGATCCGCTCACGCGCCTGGTACTACATGCACATCCACGCCGACCCCCGGGATGAAGAAACGGTGTACGTGCTCAACGCCCCGTTCATGAAATCAGTCGACGGGGGCAAGACTTTCGAACGGGTCGGGGTGCCGCACGGCGATGTCCATGCGCTGTGGATCAACCCCGACCATCCGAAATGGATGATCAACGGCAACGACGGCGGCGCCAACGTGTCGTTCGATGGCGGCACCACCTGGTCGACCCAGCACAACCAGCCCACGGGACAGTTCTACCGGGTCAACACCGACAACCAGCGCCCTTACCGGGTTTACGGAGCACAACAGGACAACTCCACCCTGGCCGTCTCCAGCCGGGGATACGACGGCAGCATCGGGCGCGAGGACTACGAAGTGCTGGGCGGGTGTGAAAACGGCTACATGGCGTTGAACCCCGACAACCCGCGTTACATCTACAGCGGCTGCTACCTAGGCCTGATCGAGGAATACGACCGCGAGACGAAGACCGCGCGCTCGATCCAGGCCTACGAGGAATTCGGTATCGGCGTGCAGCCGAAAGACGCGAGGTACCGCGCCAACTGGAACGCCCCGATCCTGGTCTCACAGCACGACCCGGAGGTGATCTATCACGCCACGCACGTGCTGCTGAAGTCCACGGACCGCGGTTTCAACTGGACCGAAGTCAGCCCCGACCTCACCCGGAACGAGGCCGACAAGCAGGGAAAAATGGGCCGGCCGTACAGCAATGAGAACATCGAGGTTTACAACACCATTTTCGCTCTGGCCGAGAGCCCGCACGACGCCTCGACCCTGTGGGCCGGCAGTGACGATGGCCTGGTACATGTGACCACCGATGCCGGGACCAACTGGCGGAACGTGACTCCCAGGGGAATCGGCCGCGCCATGATCAACGCCATCGAAATTTCCCCGCACGACCCGGAAACCGTGTATGTCGCCGTGCACAAGTTCAAGTCCGGAGACGACACACCCTACATCTACCGCACGGATGACAACGGCAAACGGTGGAGCCGGATCACCGGCGGTATTCCCGAAAACGAGTACGTGCGCGTGGTTCGCGAAGACCCGCAACGCCCCGGCCTGTTGTACGCCGGTACCGAACGCGGTCTGCACGTTTCCTTCGATCGCGGCGAATCCTGGCAGTCCCTGCAACTCAACCTGCCGGCGGTACCCGTGACCGACCTCAAGGTACAGGACAACGACCTGGTCCTGTCCACCCAGGGCCGTGGCTTCTGGATCGTCGACGACATCACGCCACTGCGGCAGTGGAGCGCCTCCGACGAGGAGGCGGATGTGTTCCTGTATACGCCGGCCGTCGCCTACCGCTGGGCCAACGGCAACAGTTTCGGCAAACCCGAATACACCAGCCCCAACGTGCCTGACGGCGCCCTGCTCTATTTTGCGCTGGCGACGGAGCCGGACCTCGAAGCGGAAACCCTGAAACTGGAAATCCTCGGTGCGGACGGCGCCGTGCTGCGCACGCTGACCTCCGATGCGAAAGCCGGCCCGGCGGGCGGCAAAGGCGGAAACGGATACGCGCTGCCCGCCCGACGCGGCATCAATCGTGTGGCCTGGGACCTGAAAGTCGATCCGGTGACCCGAGTACCCGGTTTGTATCAGTTCGGCGCACCGGCCGGCGGCGCGATACCGGGCTATACCCTGCCGCCGGGCGACTACACGGTCCGGCTCAGCCTGGGCGACACCGTCCACGAGCAGCCGCTCACCCTGCGTTGGGACCCGGTCTTCGAATACACCCAATCGACCGTCGATACGCAACAGGAATACCTGCGCCGTGCTTTCGACATGCTGGACGAGTTGTACCGCAGCGTTTTGAGCCTGCAGACCGTCAAGCAACAGGTCGAGGCGCGCATCGGCATTCTGGAGACCATGGAGGAACAGGATGAGGCTATCGACAGGGCGCAGTCACTGATCGACGCCATTGAGGCGTGGGAAAGCACTGTCATCAATCGCAAGCGCTCGAACGGACAGAACGTGTTGGCCTATGAGCCCGGTTTGAATTTCAAGCTCTTCACGCTGATCAGCAGTCTGGACGACGCCATGCAGGGTGTCACCATGGGTCAGCGCGACCGCTTCGACGACCTGGAGCGTGACTGGCGATCCGCCATGGCCGCGCGCGACGGCCTGCTCGACACCGAAGTCGCCGACTTCAATGCGGGCGGCGGATCGACCCTGCTCGTTCCACCGCTGCACCCACTCACCAACTGATCTGGCTCACAGAATGTTCCAATTGGCTTGAAATTTTTTTCCCAAAAGATTTCAATCAGGCAATGACAACCCGGCGCGAGGCCGAAAGGCGTGATACTTTGATTTAATTCCGACCCAAATCAATATTCTCAGATCCTGACCGAGGAGTGGACCATGAACACCCTGCAGCGAGCGTTACTGCCGATCCTGTTTGGAACGTTATCAGTCCCTCTGATTGCCAATGCTCAGGATTCCGGCTTTGAACTCGAAGAGGTCATCGTCACCGCGCGCAAGCGTGAGGAAAATCTGCAAACCACCCCGGTCGCCGTATCCGCCTTCACCGAAAAAGAGCTGGAATATCGTCAGATCGATTCCACCGACCGCCTCGGCGACATCACCCCGAACCTGGTGTTCGACTCCGTTTCACCGTCCTCGGGGTCCAGTTCAGCGGCACAGATATTCATACGCGGCATTGGCCAGACCGACTTCACCCCGGTCACCGATCCCGGTGTGGGTCTGTACATCGATGGCATCTACATGGCGCGGTCGGTCGGCAATGTTCTCGATTTTCTGGATATCGAACGGGTCGAAATCCTGCGCGGCCCCCAGGGAACGTTGTTCGGGCGCAATACCATCGGTGGCGCGGTCGTGGTTCACTCACGGCGGCCCGACGCGGACCCCACGGCCAGCATCCAGGTTCAGGTGGGCGATGACAGCATGTTGTATCTCACCGGCAAGGCCAACATGCCGCTGTCCGAAAACGTATTCACCAATGTCGCCGTCTCTTCCCATGACCGAGACGGCTATGTAACGCGGGAATTCGATGGCGTGGACACCGGCGACGAGGACAGCCTGGCGGGCCGCGCGTCCCTGTTGTGGACCCCCAGTGACGATGTCCAGTTGTTCGTAGCGCTGGATGCAACACGGATTCGCGAGAACGGTGCACCGTCCGTGGGTGCCGGAGTCAATGATGTGGGTGCCTTCGCGACCTTCGGAAACGGCCTCCTGGAGAGCTGCCAGGCAGTCAGCATCAATCCCGACTTCGGCGTAGCCGGCCCACCTTCATTTCCACCGCCCGGTGTTGGCGTCAACGGCGCCCCCGGGTGCTTCCACCCCGGTTCCTTCGCCGGCCCGTATACGACTCAGGGCACGTTTCCAGTCAAGTCCGACCTCGACATCTGGGGTGTGAGCGCGGAACTCGTCTGGGATTTGAACGACTGGCTGACCATCAAGTCCATTACCGGGTACCGGGAAATGGAGATGGAGTCTTCCCGTGACGGTGACAACACGCCGGCGAACATCTTCGCCACCGAAGATTTCTACGACCATCAGCAGATCAGCCAGGAGTTGCAGTTTTCCGGAACGCTGCTCGATGACCGCATGCAATGGCTGCTGGGTCTGTATTACTTCCAGGAAGACGGCTTCAACCATAACCCGGTCTACCTGCCAGTCGGCTCCATACTCAGCGGCGGCCTGTACGACAATGACTCGCAGGCCTTTTTCTTCCAGTCGACCTACGACATTACCGAACAGTTGGCGCTGACTTTCGGAATCCGCTACACCGAGGACACCAAACGCTTCACACCGGACCAGATTTCGCTGGGTGACTCGTCGGCCAGCGGCATATTCGAACCCACCTGGCCCAATTTCGCGGGATTCTACCTGCCCTCTGCCGGCGCACCCATTCCGGCCGGTGGCCGATTGGCCACGTTCGACGAGTTCAAGGAGACTTTCGACGACACCAACATCATGCTCAACCTGGCCTACCAGTGGGCCGACGAATTGATGACCTACGTGTCGTACTCCGAGGGCTTCAAGAGCGGCGGCTTCGACCAGCGTTTCACCGCGTTCACACCGGAGCCCAGCAGTTACCAGCCGGAATACGCGGATACCTGGGAGGTCGGCCTGAAAACAGACCTGCTGGACAACCGGATTCGTCTCAACCTGGCTTTGTTCCACACGTCTTACGACGATTTGCAGATCATCATCCGGGAATCCTTCAATCCGATTACCTTCAACGGCGGCAAGGCCACAATCAAGGGCGGCGAACTCGAACTGACCCTGGTGCCGACCGACCGCTGGTACATCACGGCCGCCGTTGGCTATCTCGATGCGGGCTACGACGAACTCGACCCCAGCGTGACCGCCGAGGGCAATGCCACCCCGGTGGCCATCACCAACAGCCTGGTCAACACACCGGAATGGAGCACGTCCCTGGGCGCGGCCTATACCTTCGACCTGGGCAACTGGGGAACGCTCACCCCGCGCCTGGACTGGTCGTTTCACGATGAACAGTACAACAACGCCATCAATACTCCCCAACTGTTCCAGGACGACTACACGCTCCTGAACGCCGCGATGACGCTGCGAACCAACGACGGCCGCTGGGAAAGCACGCTGGCGTTCCGCAACATCACCGACGAGGACTATGTGATTACCGGAAACTCCGCCTTCGCGACAGCGGCCTCCTACGTGTCGCAGGTGTATGGGCGTCCGTCCGAGTGGCGTTTGTCGGTGCAGTACAACTTCTGAGCGGATTCACAACACGGGCGGATAAATCGACCTGTGATGCCTTGCCCGACCCAGGTCACGGGCAAGGCAATCCGCCGCGCCTGCCTCGATGACCCGACCGACCCGCCCGAACGCCGGCAACGGAGGACCCGCCGATGAATGAAGCCCGCGCCACCCCCGCCCCGTCGGCCTTTTCGGCCTGGTACATGGTTGTCCTGTGCATGGTCGCGTACATCTTTTCGTTCATCGACCGGCAGGTTATCTCGTTGCTGGTGGAGCCCATCCGGGCCGATCTGCAGATCAGCGACACCCAGTTCAGCCTGCTCCATGGCCTGGCATTCGCGATCTTCTATGCATTGATGGGGCTCCCGATCGCGCGCCTGGCGGATACGCGCTCGCGCCCATTGATCATCGCGGCCGGCATTTTCGTCTGGAGTATCGCGACAGCCGCCTGCGGCGCGACCAAGAATTTCTGGCAGCTGTTCACGGCGCGGATGGCCGTCGGCGCCGGTGAGGCGGCGCTTTCGCCCGCTGCCTACTCGATGATTACCGACTCCTTCCCCCGCTCAAAACTGGGCTTCGCCCTCGGCATCTATTCGCTCGGCTCTTTTATCGGTTCCGGCCTGGCCTACCTGATTGGAGGAGCGGCCATCGAATGGGTTAGCCAGTTCGGTGCGCAGGACCTGCCGCTGATCGGCCTGACCCAACCCTGGCAAATGACGTTTTTCATCGTTGGCATTCCGGGCGTCATCATCGCCGCCCTCTTCTTTGTGACCATTCGCGACCCTGAACGGAAAGGCGTAAACCCGGCGCAGGCTTCCGGATATCCCGTGCGGGACGTCTTTCGCTATATCGGCTTGCACCGCAGGACTTTCCTGGCGCACTACATCGGCTTTGGTTTCATGTCGCTGTCGCTGTTCGCTCTGCTCTCGTGGGCGCCGGCTTTTCTGATCCGGAACTTCGGGCTGACGGCCCGTGAAGTTGGCCTTTATCTCGGTTTTCTTGTCCTGATCAGTAATACGGCCGGAGCACTCAGCAGCGGCTGGCTGACCGACTGGTTTACGCGACGGGGACATACCGACGCCGCCCTGCGCTCCGGCATTCTTGGGGCCCTCGGTCTGGTACTTCCCGCCGCGCTGTTCTCTTCCATCGACGGACTGCAGGCCGCGCTGGGGGTGTTCGGCCTGGCCATGTTCTTTGCCAGCTTTCCCATCGCGACATCCGCGGCCGCGCTGCAATGGATGGCCCCGAATCAGATGCGGGCGCAGGTTACCGCCCTGTTTTTCCTGTTCATGAACCTGATGGGCATCACGGGGGGCGCAACGCTGGTCGCCCTGTGCACCGACTATCTGTTCCGTGCCGACGCGGCTGTCGGTTACTCCATGTCGATCATCGCCGCCTCCGCCGGGCTGTGCGGCGCGGCTGTCCTGATCTGGGGTCTGAAACACTTCAGACAGACGGTCGCAACCCAGGCCACCACGCAGGACTGACCTGCCGAACGCAAGCGGTCACGACCCGCCGACGGTTGACGCGCATCATTTTCAGTCAGGGTCAAAACTGATCCAATGGTGTCTCGCTCATGCATCTTTCCTGCAGTCATGCCGGAGGTGGTTGCCATGCACGCCCTGCGCAAGTCACGTCGAACATTTTTGTCACAACTCACCGGGGCGGCTGCCGCCGGAGCCGCAGGTCTGTTGCAGGCATCAAGCGCCCTGGCCCAGACCCTGAGCACCAGCCTGGCGAATGGCCTGAGCAGAATTACCGGAAACATCATCCGGCGGGGCGACGACTCCTATCCATCGTGGTGGGCGGGCATGACCTGGTACATTTTCAAGCCCAAACGCTACCCCGACGTCATAGTCCGCGCCAAATCCAGCGAGGATGCCGCCGAAACAATCCGTTACGCTCACCAGAACGAGGATCGGGTTGCCGTACGTTCGACCGGCCACAACCCCGCGAGGGCCGTGCTGCGCGATGGTGGGATTCTGCTGGATCTCAGCCAGCTTCGGGACGTCGAGATCGACGCCGAGAATCGCACTGCCTGGATCCAGCCCGGCATTCGGGCCAATGAACTCTACCAACGCACCGCGGAGCACGGCCTGGTATTTCCTGCCGCGCATACCGGCATGGTGGGGCTCGGCGGTTATTTGCTGGGTGGCGGTATTGGCTGGAACATGCCCGAGTACGGAATTGCCTGTCGATCGGTGCTGGGTGCCGAAGTCATTTTGGCAGATGGCAACTTGACAACCGTTTCGGAGCAGAACCATCCCGAGCTGCTGTGGGCAATCCGGGGCGCCGGACCCGGCTTCTTCGGCGCCGTCGTACGCTACAAAATTCAATTGCAGGAGGCCCATACGGCCGTAGAAGCCAGCACCTATGTGATCCCGATCGACCGGCTGGACGAAGCGCTGGAGGAATTTGACCGGATTGGTGAAGCCGCAGATCCCCGGCTGGAAATCCTGATCAAGATCGGACGCTTCCACCCCACCGAAAATCCCTACCCGGAACGCGATATCGTCTGTGTGGTTCAGTTTTTCGCTTTTGCCAACAGCCCCGAAGAGGCCACTCGTCTGCTGACGCCGGTAGCCGCCAGCCGGGTCGGTGAACTCAGCATTCACCGCCGCGAACGCGTGCCCGTCACCTATCGGGAACTCTACATACCGCCGGAAACCGACCAGACCAGCCCGGCGCGCACCACCGTCGAGAACATGTGGACAGAGGAGCCCGGCGAAGCGTTACGCAAGCTTGCGAAGAAGCTGGTGGAGCAACCACCACGTTCACCTCGCTCTTTCCTGCTTTGCGGCTGGTCATTCAATTCGACCTTCGAAGACTCCACATCCTGCGTACGCACGGGCGGCAGGCATTACATGTCGTGGTACATGATCGCGGAGCAAGAGGCGGATATCGAGCCCAATTACATCTGGATGGACGAAGCCGTCGCACTGATGCGCCCGTACTCCAAAGGCCACTACATCAATGAAATCGATCCGGTTCGCTACCCGAAACACGTTGCCGAATGCTTCGCACCGGACGACTGGGAACGCCTGCGGGCGCTCAGGGTGCAGTATGACCCGGATCGTGTTTTCCATGACTACATTGGCCCGGACGCATATGCGTTTGAATGAACCCGCGGCTGATGTCGTGACCACGATCGAGCGGAGCACCGTGCATTGAACCGAATCTGCGTCGTCGGCACGGGTCGAATGGGCAAAGGGCTGGCCCTGGCTTTCGCTTACGCGGGACTGCCCGTGGCGCTGATCGACAGCGAGGTTCGCGACCGCAAGGCTTTCGAATCCCTTGAACGGGCTACGCGAGACGAACTCGATTCCGAACTCCGGTTTCTGCAGACGGCCGAAGTGCTCAATGCACGCCAGTCCGGCGCGATCCTCGACCGCATCCGAATCCTCGACTGGCAGGGCGCGAACGCCGATCTCGCGGCCGCGGACGGCATTTTCGAAGCCGTCGTCGAAGTTCGTGACATCAAGCGCCGGGTGTATGACTGGATTGTCGATTACGCCTCAACAACGGCCATCATATCCTCAACGACCTCGACACTGTCCGCCAATGACCTGGCCGGGTTGGTCACCCACCCGGAACGGTTCGTCAACGCGCACTGGCTCAACCCGGCCCACCTGATGCCCCTGGTGGAGGTGAGTCCGGCTGACCGCACATCAAAAGAAAACGTGGACAAATTGGTGAGCTTGCTGGAACGCGTCGGCAAACAACCCGTGGTGTGCAAAGCCTCGCCAGGCTTTATCGTGCCACGCATACAGGCCCTGGCAATGAATGAGGCGGCCCGCCTCGTCGAGGAAGGAATCGCCAGCGCCGAGGACATCGACCGCGCCGTCCGCGTCGGGTTTGGCATTCGCTTTGCAACGCTGGGACTGCTTGAATTCATCGACTGGGGTGGCGGCGACATTCTTTACCACGCGACCCGATACCTGGGCGACAACGTCGACCCCAACCGCTTCAACGTGCCCGATATCGTCCAGGACAACATGGCGAACGAACGCAACGGACTTCGGGACGGGGAGGGATTCTATGACTGGCGCACGCGCGAGGTGGAAGAATACCGGCGCGAAAAACTGACGGACTTCGTGCGTCTGCTTCAGTTTCAGAATCTGATGCCGCCACCGTCGGACTGAATGGTGCGTCGGCAGTCTCAACGGCTGCGCAGCGCGACACTCATCAAGCGAAACGCTTCCGAGGCATCCCAGGGATCGATGTGCACCTCGACCACCAGCGGACCCGGTCCGGCATGCACCGCGGCCCGCGAGAGTGCTCGCTCCAGGTCCCCCTCCGTGTGCACGTCCTCGCCCTGCACCCCGCCAAACGCGACCGGTAGCAGGTGATAGCGCCAGTCCGCGATGTCATTGAACGGACCGTCGTGAATGAGACGCTCCGCCGTATAGCCCTTGTTATTGACGACAAAGACGATGGTCGGGTGGCCGTACCGAACCATGCTGGAAAGCTCCTGCGCGGTCATCTGGAAAGAGCCGTCGCCCTCCAGTGCAATGACCCGCTGGCCGCGGCCGGCCGCAAAACCGGCGCCAAGCGCCGCACCAAAACCCATCCCGATGGAAGCCCAGTAACCGCTGGCGATATAGCGCACGCCTTCGGGCAACTGAACCTGGGTCGCGTTGATGGCACACCCGGCATCGGCCAGCACCACGTCACCGTAACGCAGAAAATGCGCCATCCGGTCATACAAGCGCTTGTTCGTCATCGCGGCGCCATGCACAGGCTCATAGGCATCGGTCGCGCGATGTGAAAACGCCTGTGTTGGCGCGGATTCGGGGTCCGCTACCTTGTCAGTCAGAGCCGAGGTCAAGGCCTCGACGAAGTCCTTGATCGCCACCGGCACGAAACGCTCATTCCCTGCGACCACGGCGTTGTCCAGAACGTGGACGAGCCCGTCACGAGGGAGTTCGGCCGTAAAGCCGCCGAGATTGAAATCCGACGGCACGCAACCCAGGAACACGACGGTTTCGGCACTCTCGACGAATTTCCGCACCTCGGGCAGACTGCCCGCGCCCTGGTAGGCTCCGATGCAACAGCGGTGCTGCTCCAGAAAATCCGCTTTGCCACTGAACACCGAAGCAGCGCGCAAGCCCGTCCGGGAGAGCAGTCGCGTTACCGCAGGCTCGATTTGCGCATGCTGGACTTCATGACCGGGAAGAATCACCGCACGGCCGCCGTGCGCGAGGCGGTCGGCGACCCGGGACACCGCCAACTCCAGCGCTTCGGGATCGCTTTGCATGCCTCGCGGAAATGGCCGATCCGGCAAGGTTCCGCAGGGATGGGCTTGCACGTCCTGTGGTATTTCCAGATAAACCGGTTTGCGTTGCTCCAGGCATACCTTCAGACCGGCATCGATGTCCGCCGCCGCGCTCTCGGGGTCATCCAGAATCCGTGCGTGGGCCGTAACCTGCTCGAACACCTTGAGCGAGGCATCGAAACGGCCCGGCAGCAGATGGTGCATGACGGGCTGGCTGACGTAAGCGTGGAGCGCGGGCCCGCCCGAGATGATCAGCAACGGGACGCCTTCCGCCAAAGCGCCCGCCGCCGCATTGACCACACTCAGCGACCCGGGTCCGTAGGTAACCGCCACCGCCCCCAGGCCACGCAGCCGGGCGTAACCATCGGCCGCATAGCCGGCATTGAGTTCATTGCAAGTCGCAACGTGGGTGACCCCGCTGCCTTCGACCGCTTCGTACAACGGCAGGATGTAATCACCCGGGATACCGAAAAGATGCTCGGCGCCCAGGCCTTTCAAACGCCGCAGAAGATGATGCGAAACCGTATCGGCACGGTTGGGGCGTGCGTCGGGCCTCGCCATGTCAGGACATCCGGATCGTGATCCACTTCCACTCGGTCATCACATCGAGATCCGCGGACGTTCCCTCACGGCCAAACCCGCTGAGACCGACGCCACCGAACGGAACATGGGGCTCGTCCTGGATCGTCGCACGGTTGATGTGCACCATGCCCGACTCGGCCCGCCGCGCCAGCCGCAGGGCCGTGTCGATATCACGCGTGAAAATCGCGAAACTCAGGCCGTATTCGGTATCGTTGGCCATCCGCATGGCTTCGTCGATGTCGTCGAAGGTATAGATCGACGTCACCGGGCCGAAAGTCTCGTCACGGAAAACCTCCATGCCCTCGGCCACCCCGCGCAGGATGGTCGGCTCACACCGGTTGCCGCGCCAGTCGCCACCGGTCAGCACCTCAGCGCCCCTGGCCCTGGCATCTTCGATATGCCGCCGCACCCGTTCGCGCTGACGCTCGCTGATGATCGGCCCGATCGACGTGTCCATGTCGCGCAGGTCGTCCATTTTTGAATTTTCGGCGGCCGCGGTGAATTTCCCGATGAACTCATCGGCGATACCGCGCTGCAGGAAAATCCGGCTGGCGCCCATGCAGGCCTGTCCCTGGAAAAAGAAAATGCTCAAATGCGCGGCCTGCACGGCTTCGTCGATATCGGCATCATCGAGTACGACCATCGGGCTCTTGCCACCCAGTTCCAGCGTCAGCGGCTTGAGATCCCGCGCCGCGATTTCCGCCACGTGTTTTCCAATGCGCGGTGATCCGCAGAACGAGATGCTGTCGACCAGGGGATGCGATGTCAGGACGTCCCCGATTTCGAACGGGTTGCCGGTAACCACATTGAACAACCCACCCGGAACCCCGGCTTCATGCAGTGTGCGTGCAAACCGCAAAGCCACCTGGGATGCGAATTCCGACGGCAAATGGACGGTGGCGTTTCCCGTCGCAATCGGCATCGCACCCTGCTTGGTGACTTTCAGCAATGGCACGTTGAATGGCGAGATACCGGCTATCACACCCACCGGTTCACGCACGGCCATGCTGAAGACCCCCGGCATGTCCGAGGGAATGACTTCTCCGGTCAATTGTCGCGGCACACCGGCCGCGGCCCGCAATCCGCTGATGCAGTAATTAACCTCGAATTCCGCCTTGAAACGCGGCGACCCCACCTCGTCCGTCAGAATGTCCAGGTAGTCCTGGCGGTCACGCTCGACCAGCTCGGCGGCCTTGCTCAGCCAGGCTTCGCGTTCGGAAGCCAGGCGGTCGCGATTGTGCTCGAACGCATCGCGTGCAACCCGCAATGCGTTCTCCATGTCTTCGGCGGTGGCGCTCGCGACCCGCGAATAGACAGAATCGTCATCGGGATTGAGGTCATCAAAATATTCGCCGGATGAAGGCGGCACGTGTTCGCCGCCGATCCACAGTTCGGATTGCTTCACTTCGGCCATCATCGTCTCCGGAAATTCATCTCGTTCAGGTACCCGATTCTTGTTCAAAAACAACTGCCGGTAAATGATCTGGAACATCTGGCCAGTAATGCCCGGGTCCGGGGTAAAATGTGACGCAGAGTTCGCCGGGAGACACCCATGCGGGAAATACACCAATCCATCACGGCAGCCATCCCAGCCGGATGAAACAAGCCACTCGGAATCGGGCTGTGCCGACGGACGAGTCATTGATTCATGTTTTCGGCTCGTTGCTGGGCGATGAGGAACTGGCGGAAATAAGCGACTGCATCGACCGGCAGTGGATTGGCATGGGTCCGAAAACCGCCCAACTGGAGTCCCGGCTGGCTCAGCACCTCGACGTCGACGAACTGGTCCTCCTCAATTCCGGGTCCAGCGGCCTGCAGATGGCCGTCCATCTGCTGGACATCCCTCCCGGCACCGGGGCGGAAATCATCGTGCCGTCATTTACCTGGGTCGCGTGCGCTTCCGCCATTCTGCTGGCCGGACATCGGCCGGTTTTCTGCGATGTCGACAAAACCACCCTGAACATCGATCCGGAATCCGTCGCCGGGGCGATCACCCCGCGGACAGCCGCCATCATGGCCGTACATTACGCGGGCCTGCCCGCGGAGGTGCCCCGGCTGAAGGAGTTCGGGCTGCCGGTAATCGAGGATGCGGCACACGCCATCGACTCGCGCCACGAGGGACGCGCCTGTGGCACCCTCGGCGACATCGGCGTCTTCAGTTTTGATTCGATCAAGAACCTGGCCATGGGCGAGGGAGGCGGGCTGGTGGCGCGCAATCCCGAACACCTTCGGCGCGCCCGCGACCTCAGACTGTGCGGTGTGACGAGCACGGGATTCGCTTCCGCCCGGGAGGGCGGCCGGTGGTGGGAACACCGGATCACCGATGCCTTTCCCAAGATGACGCCCAGTGACCTGTGCGCCGCGGTGGGCCTGGCCCAGTTCCGCAGGCTCCGGTCTTCCCAGCAACGCCGGGCGAAGTTGTGGGCCCTCTACCAGCAGGCACTTGCCGAACTCGATTGGCTGGCCGTTCCACCGGAGCCGGACGCGGGCGACCGTCACTCGTATTTCACCTACTGCGTCCAGGTTCGCGACGGCCGGCGCGACGCACTGGCGAACCACTTACTGGAACGGGGAATTTACACCACGTTGCGCTTTCACCCGCTGCACCTGAGCCCGCTGTATGGCAGTTCCGTGGAGCTTCCCGTCAGCGAACGCCTGGCGGAAACGGCGCTCAACCTGCCACTGCATCCCCGGCTCACTGACGACGACCTCGACCGGGTGATCGGGGCCGTGTGCGAGTTTGCCGGTTGACCCGGGAATCCTCCATACCCCGCGTCAGCGTCATCACGACGGTCCATAACGCCGAGGCCTTTCTCGAGACCACCCTGTGTTCGCTGCTGGCGCAGTCTTACACCGACTTCGAATCCGTGGTCATCGACGACGGCTCCGAAGACGGGTCGGCCGACCTCGTCGAACGTCTCGCGGCCAGCGACCCCCGAATTCGGCTGATCCGCCAGCGGAATGCAGGCTACTCGAACGCCGTCAACCGGGGGCTGGCGGAGGCCCGCGGCGAGCTGATTGCATTCCTCGACCACGATGACCTGTGGCGACAGGAAAAACTCCAGCGGCAGATCGAACGGCTGGAACACAACCCACGGGCCGGACTGGTCAGTTGTTTTTCGGCACTGCTGGACAGCCGGCATCATTGCACCGGCTGGCGTTTCGGAGCCCGCGCCGAGGGTTCGGTGTACCGGCAGATGCGTTTTTGCGACCTGGTCGCCGGCGGCAGCGTTCCGTTGATCCGCCGGGACGTCATCGAGGCCGCCGGCGGATTCGAACCCGCCCCCGAGGTGCAGGGCCGCTCCGACTGGGAAGCCTGGTTGCGGGTGTCGCGCCATTGTGAGTTCACCACGGTGGACGAAATCCTGGTGGGGTATGTACGGCGGCCTGGCAACTATTCCGCCGACTACCAGCGGATGATCCGGGCCGGCGAGGCGGTTCTCAGGCGTGCCGCGGAAACCGATCCGGAGCTTGACCATCAGGTTCTTCGACGTGCCCGCGCGCGCGATGCCTTCGGCGTTTTCTGTCTCGCCCTGGCCGACGGGCGTGTTGACGAAGCGGGCGGCATCCTGCGTCAGTCCCTGCACGTTTCCAAAATGCCGGTCCTCCACGCGCCAAGACGCTGGGGCATCGTGCTGCTGTTCGCGTTCGCCCGCCTGCTGCCGGCGGGATTCCAACGTCCGATCTGGAGCCGGGTGGCGACGGCGATGTTCGGCCTGACTCCGGGCACGCCGTTTCTGCCAGATTCCAGCCCGGCGGCGGATTGAATTTACATGCACACGCGCCAACTGGAACGGACCGGACTGGAAGGCCCGGCACCTCGTGACTTTCTGATCCGTGTCCGAAACAGAACTGCAGACCGGCTCCTGATCTGAGACGGCCACCCAGACACGAGGGGACAGGCCGTGACGCACTGTCAGCGGGACAGCTGTCAGCCGTCGTATTCGGCGGACTGACCTTGCAGTACCCTGGACTGGTACAGCAGGTCTTTCTTCTCGTCATAGACCTCCGCGCTGACTTCGAATATCCCGAGCATCGTATGAAACAGGTTATCGTGCGACAGCGGCGCGTGAATCAGCCGTTTGAGCGCACTCACATCGACTTCGTCGTAATTGCTGCCAAACCACATGATCATCGGCACCGCGACCTGGGATTCCGGCGCCATCCAATAAGGCATGCCGTGCAGGTAAATCCCGCCTTCGCCCAGCGACTCTCCATGATCACTGATGTAGACCATCGCGGTCTCGAACCGGGCATCATTGGAGTGCAGGAAGTCGACGACCCGTGCGAGGAAATGATCGGTATAGCGGATCGTGTTGTCATAGCTGTTGGATATCTGCTCTTCCGTGCAACTGTCGAGTTGTTCGCTTTCGCAGGTGGGGCGGAATACGCGGTAACTCTCGGGATAGCGTTTGTAATAAGCGGGTCCGTGGCTCCCCATTTGATGGAGCACGATCAGGATGTCGCCAGACGGTTGCCGGTCGACCAGGGACTGCAACCCCGCCAGCATACCCTCGTCGCGGCACTCCAGGTCACACACCGGGTTCGCCTCTACCGTCCGAAAGTCCTCGGCGCGAATCCGCTCCGCAACGCCCTTGGAACTGGAATTGTTATCGCGCCACAGCAGGTTAACATTCGCGTGCTGCAGGACATCCAGCAGGTTCTCGGTTGACTGTGCCCGCCTGCCATCGAAATCTGCGCGACCCGAAACAGCGAACATGCAGGGCACCGAGACAGCGGTGGATGTACCGCAGGCCGACACGTTGTCGAAGCTGATCACATCCCGTGACGCCAACTCCGGATTCGTCTCCCGTGGGTAACCGTTCAACGAGAATCGGTCGGCGCGGGCCGTTTCACCCACGACCAGGATCACAAGCTCGCGGTGCACGTCAGCGGCGGGAATGCGCGCATCTTCGCCGATTTTTTCCAGCGGCTGGTCGGCGCGAACCGCCCGTGAGCTCGCGAAGCGGTACGCGGAATAGACCGGTGTCAACGGGTTGGCATAGTATCGAACCGCCTTGTGCTCCCGGACGAAGGTCGCCATGAATGACGACGAGACGAAGGCAGCCAGCGTGAGAACCGCCAGCGCGCCGCCGACCAGCGCCAGCCGGGTTTTCAACGCTTTCAACAGCGGCATCGGGCGGATTTCGACACGCCAGACAAGCACGGCCGGGAGCACACCCAGCAGCAACAGGTAGGCCGCAAGCCGCCCTGTGAGCAAATCGCCCACTTCCGCGGCATCGGTCGACAGCGCATTCAGGATCATGTCGCTGTCAATGATGACGTTGAACGTGTCCATGAAGTAGGCCGCCCCGGCGGATACGACGAACAGCACCATCAGGAATGGCCGGATCACGCGCCGGAACGAAAAGGCCGCGATCAACAGTATCAGCGCACACAGCAATATCAGCGTCAGTGAAACAGCATGCAGAATTCGTTGCGGATCATCGGCCAGTACGATTGCGACGTTGCGAAAGAACGTCAGATTCGCGAAGGCGGCCAGAAAGACAGCCGCGGCCAGCACCAATCGGTTTGTGGACCAGCAAACTTTCATGGCCTGGCGTCCCGGGTCGTGTCATGGGTACCAGCAGGCCGCGGCCAGCGCCAGGGCCGGAAAGCAAAGAACAGGGCCAGGGCGCCAAACCAGCAAAGGCTGAGTGTCCACAGATCATGTGAAATGAAATGCGCGCCTCTGGCCTGTTGTCCCAGAGCGAACACGGTTCCAACCACCAGGCCGGGAATCAGCGCGATCAGCGGCTTGCGGGCAAACGGCAATACCGCGAAATACAGTGCCAGCAGGGCGAATCCGCCGGAGGCATGCCCGGCTGGAAAACAGTGACCGCCCTGCGCCGCACCGACCGCGTACTCGAGGTTGTGCCGATAAACCTCGGTTCCGCCGTAACGTTCCAGATGCCACGGGCATGGCACCCCACTGTAATGCTTGCTCCAGGCAATCAAGGCCGGCACCACGGCCATGCTGCAGAACAGGTAGGCCAACGGCATGCGCCAGTGGGCGATGCGATCCACACGGAACGTTAATCCAGTCACCAGGAGAATCAACAAACCGAAACCGATGACCATTTGTTTACCCCGGTGGTGAATGATGTCGTAAGTCAGCCAGTGGTTGCGCCAGGCCCATGCGCCTCCCTCCAGGGCATACCAGCGATCGGCCAGCCACAAGTCAAAGGAAGTCTGTTCCAGCATGGACAGCACGATCGCAGCGCAAAGCAACGGGATAACGAGGTGTCGAACCCAGAAACCGGCAGTCGGATGAAACGCCAATGTGGATGTCTTTCCGTAAAACCGGGGACTCGGCGAAGATACGCCATGGCGTGTTAAACCGGGGTAAAAAAGTCCGGACGGCCACGTTAAGCACCAAAGGGCCAAACAAGCCGTGATTGGAATCCGTTGCGCGAGTTATCGGTTATGACGCCGTGTTGCCGGGGCGAAGCCCGAGCCGGCGGGCTCCCAGGCCGACGGCACCGGGCGTGTCATGACCCTCATTTTCGTTCCCGTTTCACGGCACGGCGCCGGTTCCATTCGAACAGCACCGTGCGGCCGATCCGGACCAGCGGGGGCAACGGATCGGACAGCAGGCCGCGGTTCAGTGGATTGGTGACCCGGGCTGACGGGCCGAAATATTCGGATTTCAGGGTACGCATCAGATCCCGGACCGATTCGCCGGATTGGCCGGGTATGTTCCCGCCATTCCGTCCCAGGCGTCGACGCAGCCAGACACCGGCCCGATCGACTGCCAGCAGATAAAGCTGCAGCAAATCCCACAGCGGATCCAGCAACAACACACCGGCCGGCCAGCGGGGAATTTCCGGCAGCGGTTTGCCCTCGACCATACGCAGGTAAATCAGCGGCTCGTTGACGCCAAACTCGGTCCGGTACCACAGGTTGTGGCCGAACCGTGGATTGATCTCCATCAGCCGGGGCACTCCATCGTGCTGGCTGACGATGGTCTGCACGGTCATGGCGCCCCAAACGCCCAGTTCCCGCACCAGCGCCTTCACTTCGTCGAGCAACGGCACCTCATCGGTCGTCTCGGCGACCGCGCAAGGGGTGCGCACGCCGATGACACGGTGGCGGTGGATTTGCGGTGAATGGACGCTGACCACCTCGAAATCCGGCGTCACCATCAGATAGTAATTGCGCTTGGTGCCGACCGGCACGCACTCCTGCAACAGCGGCCGGGGCTGAATGGCCGCGAGTTCGGCGAACGCGGTTCGCAGGGATTCGACGTCCTCCAGCCGATGGATATTGGCCCCATGGGCATTACAGCGTGGTTTGAGAACCCAGGGCGGATTCAAGCGGCCGGCCGCATCCAGCAGTTCCGCCTCGTTTTCCGGTATGCAGCTGGCCGGCGTTGGAAATCCGACGGCGCGGGCGGCCTCCAGGGTCCGCGCCTTGTCGATGATGCGCGCGAGGGGTTTGTAATCGGGCACGATGGCGAGTATTCCCTGCTCCGCCAGACGCGCCCTGTTCTTGGCAAAGACCATGACCTCGGCATCGTACGAGGGAAAGATCACATCGATTTGCTCGCGGACGCAGATCTCCTCGATACGCTGCATGTAGTGCTCTTCGGCCGGTGTGTTCTCGGCGCGGATCCGCCCGGCCCGCCACTCGGCGGTGCAGTCCGGCACCGTGTAACGCCGGCTCACGTGACGGGACCACGCAGAGATGCCCGACCAGCGCGAAAACACCGATCCCTCGGGCACGGTAATCACTATGCGTTTCGCCTCGTGACGCAGGCAGCGCAGGATCAGGTAGGCCTGCTCCTCCTGGGTATTGGTGACCAGCAGGTTCATGGGACGCGACGGCACAGCTCCGCTGTTGAGGTGCTGGGTTGCAGAGTGCATCAGCCGAGTGGTCGGCTGCAAGCCCGACTCCGATCAGCGACTTTCCGGGTCGTTGCTATAATGGCGACGTCGAATTCAAATCCAGTGGCACGGGGGATAACGGGCCAGGTCGGGCCGGGTCAGGTCCGGCGCGGCTGACACGGATTTCAGATGGACAAGCCCTTCGTTTCGGTCATCATTCCCAGCTATTGCCGGCCCGGCCCACTGCGACGGTGCCTTCAACGGCTGCGTGAGCAGACTTACCCCACCGGGCGCTTCGAGGTCATCGTGGTCGATGACGGCAGCAACCCTCCGCTGGACGACGTGGCGGCGAGTCTCCGGGACCTTTTGGATATTACGCTGATGCGCCAGAAGAACAGCGGCCCGGCGGCCGCCCGGAACCGCGGGGCGGCCGAGGCGCGCGGCGAACTGCTGCTATTCACCGACGACGACTGCCTGCCGGACCCCGGCTGGATCGAAGCCTTCGCCCAGTCCCACACGCGCACGCCGCTGGCCCTGCTCGGCGGAGAAATGGTCAACCACTGCCCAGACAACTCCTGCGCGGTCGCCAGCCAGATCATCCTCGACAGTGCATACACCTTCTATAACAGCGACCCCGTCAACGCGCGATTCTTCGCCTCCAGCAACATCGCGCTGCCGGCTGATACCTACCATTCAGTGGGCGGCTTTTCGGAGGCCTTTCGCACCGCGTCGGAGGACCGTGAATTGTGCGACCGCTGGCGCTGGCGGGGACATCCGCTGGTGTCGGTGCCCGCGGCCGTGGTTCGGCACACCAAGTCGCCGAGCTTGCGGGAGTTCGTCCACCAGCACTTCAGTTACGGCCGCGGCGCATTTCAATTCCATCGCGAACGTGCGCGGCGAGGGACCGTGCACGTTTCGCGCGAAGTTTTCCGCTACCCGGTTTTCCTGTGGACCCTGTTACGCGCCGCTGCCGCGCAGCCACTGCGCCGGTTCGTGCCGGTCGCCTCACTGCTGTGCGTGGCCCAGGCGGTCAACGCGCTCGGTTTCGGATACGCAGCGGTGCGTGGAACCGGCCCGCACCACTGACCGGCTTTTTCGTTCAGCGCGCGGTCCGGGACAGATCCAGCGGTCTGCGGCGAGAAACCAGGGGACGCACACACGCGCGAGCCAGGCACATGCAAAGGGCCGCAGCCAGCGTCAGGGTCGAGGTCCGTTGCCAGGCCAGCTTCAGCAGTCCGCCAGCCCGGCCCGCTCCACCGGGCGTCGGCAAGACGGTCCAGGCCTCTTCCACGGCGAAGGCCGCGTAATGACGCCGGGCCGTCCGGGACACAGGCTCCACCGCTTCCGGCCCCAGCCGCGCCGGGAACCGTTCGATGCACTGGAAAATTTCGGCCACGTGCGCTCCGCTGGCGCGCTGGCGGCTGGTCTCGGAACCGGAGTGCTGGCGGAAAGCCGCCAGTGGCCTCGGATCGAACCAGATCGGGAAGTCGACCGCCAGCCGCTGCCACAGATCCCAGTCCGGGGTATAGGCCAGCGCGGTGTCGAAACCGCCCAGCGCCCGCACCGCGTCCGCCCGGACCAGGGTCGCCGAGCACTGTATCGCCAGCCGGGCGAACACCGCCTGCATCCAGTCTTCGAGAATGCCAGGGGCGTCCTGAGCCACGAGCTTCGGTGCCCAGGCAAGGCCATCCCCGTCGACGAAATAACTCGCCGAAAACGCCAGCGCCGCCTGCGGCGTTCGGCCGACACCGCCCTGCAAGGCCGCATAGAAACCGTCCAGCACGAAATCGTCCTGATGCAGCAGATGAACCCACGGATGCTTTGCGTGTTCCAGGCATGAGTTCCAGTTTCCGACCAGCCCCAGCCGCCGCTCGTTGCGTCGCGCGGACACACGCCCGCTGCCAGGGCGGCCGGTACCGAACCGGTCCGCGAACGCACTGACGTCGAAATCCGGTGAACAATCGTCCACCAGTTCGATCTGTACCGCCTGCCCGGGCTCGAATTGTGCCAGCACGCTGGCAACCGCGGTTTCGAGATATTCAGGATCGGGCCGCCAGGTCGGAATCATCACGGAAACAAGTGGCGGCCGCACGGTCACATTGGCTCCAGGTGTTGGCGCACGATGGGCATCAGCGAACGTCGCAGCGTGATGTTCACGGATTCGCGCACGATCATGCCGGGTGCTTCCCGGCGCAGGCTTGCTCGGTACTTGCGCAGCAGGTAGCGGCGGGCCCTGAACTCCAGCGTCGGATCGGCGGTGAGCCCGCCGGTCTCGTGGTAGGTCACCAGCGGTTCGCGCAGGTGCACGTAGGTGTGGTTCATGGCCAGGCGCAGGTGAAAATCCAGGTCTTCGAAATAGTTCAGCGCTTCATCGAAGCTTATGTCCCCCGCTGCCTCGCGACGGATCAGCGTGGGCTGCATGGCCAGCATATAGGTTTGCCAGAAACGGGTTCGGGGATTGATCAGGCGTCCACGCTCGATGTCGGGTGAGCGCAGATAAAGCCGTCGCCCGTCCGCCAGTTGCCGGATCATATCGCCGTAGACCACGGCCGCGTCGGGGTGGGCACCAAGAGCCCGCAAGCTGCTTTCCAGCTTTCCGGGGTGCCATTCGTCATCCGAATCCTGAAACGCCAGGTACCGCCCGCGCGCGCAGGCCAGCCCGGCATTGCGCGCAGCCGACAGGCCCCGGTTCCGATCCAGCCGCAGGTAGCGCAAACGGGGATCGCCGTACCCGTTCATCACCGTGGCGGTGTTGTCCGTGGAACCGTCATCCACCACGATCAGTTCCAGGTCGTCGAACGACTGTCCGAGAACACCGTCAATGCTGCGTTGCAGCAGTGCGGCACGATTGTAGGTCGGCAGAATGACGCTGACAGAGACCTCGCCCGTGCTTGCCACCTGCGCGTGATCACCCATACGAAAGACTCGCCTTGCACCCAGCCGGGGACTCTAGGATAGTACCGCAAACCCTGGCACGGGAGCCGCATACAGGCGTGACACAGCGACGGGTACTGGCCATCGGCCTGGACGGTTACGAAGCCTCCCTGGCGGATCGGCTGATGGCGGAGGGTGAACTGCCTCACCTGCGGTCCCTGCGCGACCGCAGCGCCCGGTTCTTGCTGCATCACGGTTCGGCGACCCGAACCGGGCTCGCCTGGGAGCATGCCAGCAGCGGCCTGGACCCGCAGGCGGCCGGGCGCGCATCCGCGGTGCACTTCGATACACAGTCTTATCAAGCGTGGCATGGGGGCACCACCCTGACACCGTTCCCCGCGCATCTGAACCGGTCCACCGTCGTATTCGATGCGCCTTATTTCGACCTGGCCAGGGCACCCACCGTCCGGGGAATCGTCAACTGGGGCGCGCACGATCCCGGCACGGCTCGCGGATCCCGCCCGAACGGTCTGGTCGGCGAACTGCTGGAGCGCTTCGGCGAATATCCGGCCCGGGAACGAATGTACGACGTGGTATGGCCGTGTGTCGAGCAGACCCGGGCGCTGGGCGACACACTGGTCCGCGCGAGCGACCTCCGCACCCGGGCCGCCCGCTGGCTGCTCGCCGAACGCTGTCCGGAATGGGAGCTGGCCTTCGTGGTCGCCGGTGAACTGCATTCGGCCATCGAGAACCTGTGGCACGGCATCGATCCGACACACCCGTTGCACCACCTGCCTTCAGCAGCGGTGGCCGCCCAAGGCCTGCTCGCCGTGCACCGGGCGGCGGATCGCTTCGTGGGCGAACTGGTCACGGCTTTCCCGGAAGCCACCGTGGTGGCCTTCGCCATGAACGGCATGGGGCCCAACCGGTCCGATGTGGCCAGCATGGTTCTGCTGCCCGAGTTGCTTTACCGGCATCACACGAGTCGTCCGCTCCTGCGCACGCCGCGGCGCTGGTCCCGCGCACCGGCAGGCCTGCCCATGGCGGACCCCGCGATCCCGTGGTCACAGATAATCAAGACACAGATCCGGCAATTTCCCGAACCGCTGGATTCGGCACGACGCATCGCAGCGCGAGTGCTGCCCGAATCGGTCAAACGCCGGTTGCGGACCGCCGCGCCGCAGGCGTTCCATACCGCTGAAGGCGAACTCCGGTTGCCACTCGACTGGATGCCGACCGAGCTCTACCGGCCTCACTGGCAACGATTGCCGTACTTCGCGCTACCCTCGTTCTATGACGGCCGGGTCCGGATCAATCTGGAGGGGCGGGAACGATCGGGAATCGTCGCCAGGGCGGATTACCCTTCGGTCTGTGACGCGATCGAAGCCCTGGTACGCGACTGCCGCGACGTCCGGACGGGCGAGGAAGTGGTCGATCAGGTAGTCACTTGCGGCGGCTCCGATCCGCTTGAGCTCGGACCCACCGGGTGCGACCTGATCATCACCTGGAGCAATGCCGCCCTGGGCTTCGAGCATCCCTCGCTGGGATGCATCGGACCCGTGCCGTATCGCAGAACCGGCGGACACACCGGTCCTCACGGTATGGCGCTGCTCGCCGGCGATGGCATCAGCTCCGGCGATTTCGGCGTCCGCGACTCGTACGACGTCATACCCACGGTGTTCCGCCTGCTCGGGGCGGATATTCCCGGCAAGCTGAGTGGCAGCCCCCTGCTCTGAGCCACCGCTCAGCCCGGCCTGATCAACCGGCGCAGTTTCAAACAGCAGGCGCGAGCCAGGCGCCCGACCAGGGTCAATGTGTCGTGAAAATCCAGTTTCAGCCAGTGACGCAGATTGCCCCGAAGCCGGGCCACAGAAAACAGTTTCAGCGCGTAATTCCGGACGTAGTAACCCGGATCCCGACCATACTCGGTGTTCTCGAAACCCACGTTGCGCGCAAGGTCACGGTCCGGCCAGGCCACCAGCCAGCCCGCCTCACGCACCTGGGTCGACAGGTCGTGATCATCGGGATAGCAATTGCCCAAGTAGTGCCCGTGCACCCGGATACCCTGCCCGGCGTAAAGCTCCCGGCGAAGCACCGAGGTCGTGCACACGTTCTCGGCCGCAAGCCACACCAGCCCCTTATGACTGCCCCGGTGAAACCGCGCATCGCCCTCGAACAGGGCCAACTGGCCGAGTTCCGGAATGCGGTCGAATCGGTCAATGATGTACCGATCCCACCCGGGCCGATAGCGGTAGTCGTTCTCCATCAAATGCACAAAACGGCCTGAACACCGTGAAAGCCCGAGATTCAGCGCGGCCGCGGGATCGTTGCGCGACTGGGAAATCACGTCGGTGACACCGGGAAGTCCGGCAATCTCCTCCAGCCAGTTCGCGGTTTCATCGATCGAACCGTTGTCGATCACGAACAGCTCATGCGGCACCGAGATGGTCTCCAGATAGGACGCCAGGCACACCCTGGAAAGCGGAAGGCGGTTCCAGCACAACATGACACTCGAGATCTCGGGCCGGGAATTCATGCCGGGAGCATAGACCGAATCCGCAGTCCCGCGCACCCGCTTCGGCAATTCACGCCACCTCGCCGCATCGTTGCTTACCGGGCCACTACAAGCCCAGCAAGCCCGCGTAAGGCGCAGCGCGGAACACCACCGCATACAACAGGTACAACAGCAGACCCAGCCCGCAGGAGGTCGCCAGGCTGAAAGCCCATGGCTCGTGACTTCGCCAACGCAGAAACAACAGGCAGTACACGGTCGAACCGATCAGCAGACCGAGCACGCCCAGGGCCACCGGCAGCAGGACGATCCACGCCAGGCAGCGCCCGACCGGACCGGCATTTTCATTCGATGGAACCGGGCCACTGGCATCGCCGCCATCCGGCAAGGCCGCATCGGCACGCCCTGAAACGTGAATCCCGCTCTTCAGCGCCTCGACGGCGAGCAGCACCAGGGTCAGGATCAGCACCACCCGGGGAACCGAGGAAGCGACCGGGCTCAGACCGAACGATTGCCAGAGAAACCACGCCGACAGCAGCGCGAATCCGATGGACAACCCGGTGCCGGGACGCAGCAGGCGCATCTCAACCCCCTCGCTGTCGCCAGGCGCGCAGGCGCGCCCGCATCACGGGAAGAACCAGGCTGGTTGCGGTCAGAACCAACAACACAATCACCAGCGGACGCGACCAGAAGTCGATCCGCCCCAACTCGTGCAGCCGCAGGGTCAGGTGCAGGCTGTTCTCGAACAGGGGCGCCAGCACCAGGGCCATGACCAGCGGAATGCGGGGCCAGCCGACACGCTTCATCCGGTAACCGATGAAACCGAACACGACGGCGCAGACCAGGTCGGCCAGCAGACCCCGGTACTGGACAGCCCCGACCGCGGCCAACACCAGGATCACCGGAATCAGCCGTCCGGCCCGGACAGTGGTCAGTCGCGCCATCGGATTGACCAGCGCGATGCCCAGCAGGGATGTCAGCCAATTGGAAAGGAACAGGGACCAGATCAGCACGAAAACCAGCACCAGGTGATCGGTCAGCATTTCCCGGCCGGGCGTCAGTCCGTGCAGGGTCAGGACCCCCAGCAGCAGGGCCGTGCCGGTACCGCCGGGAATGCCCAGCGCCAGGGTCGGAATCAACGCACCTCCGTCCTTGGCGTCATTGGCGGCCTCCGGTGCGATAACGCCACGCACGTCTCCCTTGCCGAATTCAGACGGGTCGGCCGCTGTCTGGCTGGCCTGCCCGTAGGCGATGAACCCCGCCACCGAACCGCCGATTCCGGGAATGGCTCCGATGACGGTACCCAGTACCGAACTGCGCAAGAACAACGGAAAATGCCGGAATACCGCACGGATACCTCCACCCACGCGGCCGCGCAGCGGATCGGGCGTCCGCCTGGGTGCCAGGGTTTCGCGGCCGCTCGCCATCAGGTCGAGCACCTCGGCAATGGCGAACAAGCCGAGCAGGACCGGAACCAGGCTGAGTCCGTCGCTCAGATAGTCGAGCCCGAATGTGAAACGCAGTTCGGCGGTACGCGGATCGTAGCCGATGAAAGCCAGCTGGAACCCGAGTCCGGCGGCCACCAGTCCCCGCAGCAGGGAGCCACCGGACAGGGCCGCCAGTGTCGTCAATCCCCAGATCGCGATCATCAGGTATTCCGCCGGACCCAGCGCCAGCGCAGCACTGCGCATGAACGGCAGCATGACGACCAGCATCAGTACGCCGACGGTGGCCCCGAGCGCCGAGGAGGTCGCCGCGGCGCCGATGGCTTCCCGTGCATGACCCTGGACCGTCATGGGATAGCCGTCGAGCAGCACCACGGCGTTCGACGCCTTGCCGGGAATGTTGAACAGAATGGCGGTGATCGACCCCATGAAAGTGGCGCCGCCGACGAACGCGCCGAACAGCAGCATCACCGGTAGCGGATCCCAGGCAATGGTGACGGGAATCGCCAGTGCCATCAGGCTGGCGCTGTTCAAACCCGGCGTGGCGGAAAAAGCCATGGCCAGCAAGGTGCCGGCAATCGGGTAAACGATGTAAGGCCACGACAGCACCAGCCGTAGCGCTTCCCAGGCGGCGTCCATGACGCTCGAATCCATACCCGCTATCCCTTACCGGCTCGTCCGGTCGATCACCGACCGCACCAGGAAAGCGTACGTCCTCATGTGCCGACGCGCTTCCCGCAGCTCGCGCCCGGCCTGCTCGGCGCCGACCGGTTCCAGGGTCAGTCCCGACGCCTCCGCCCGTTGCTGCAGCAGCGGATCCTTGAGCACATCCATCACAGCGCGCTCGAGACAGGCCGCCTCCGCCTCCGGCAGTCCCGCAGGCGCCACGATCGTGCGGCCGGCCAGCAGGATGGACGACACCGCCGCTGCGACGTCGGCCACGCCGTCCCCCTCGTTCCCTTCCCCCAAACGGCTGCTGAAGTCAGACAGCCCCGGGACCCGGACCGCAAGTGGCCCCGATGACCCGTCAGCCGGCGCTCCGGAAACCCACAGCAACGGCCGCAGCTCGCCCGTAACCACGTACGGCATCACCGAATCGAGAGTCTGTACAATGACATCCACCTCACCGCGCACCGCGGCGTGCACGCGGGCGGTGCTGCCCACATAGCCAGTCACCATCGCGTAATCCAATCCCAGGTGGTGGGCGACGATGGGAAACACGAAAAAGCTCGCGGAACCGGCATCGCGTGTACCCGCGACCACGGGCCGATCGGCCGCCACGCGCAACAGTTCGGCCGCATCACCGATGCCCGAGTCATGGCCGGTGAAGAGCAGCATGCGGTTGCTGACCACCCGGGCGAGCAGCGTGAAATCCGTTGACGGGTCGGGCGCCTGCTGCCGGCCCGACACATGGGCGGCGAGGAGTCCCGGGGCGTTGATGAAACCGAGGGTCCGCCCGTCGGGACGGGCGTCACGAATCGCGGCGGCACCCACGATGCCGCCCGCCTGGGGCCGGTTGTCGATCAGTATCCGGGCTCCGAGCCGTTGCTCCAGATAGGGCTGAATCAGCCGCGAATACGCGTCGTAGCCGCCACCCGGCTTCGATGGCACCACCCAGCGCAGGGTTTGGTCCGCGAGCATCTCGCAGGGGGTGGCGCCCGCTTCGTCCGCCATGACCAGGGCGCAGACCGCGAAAACGATACCGGCCACACGGCCGCGCCCGTCAAACGCCATGCGCACACGCCCCAAACCGTTCCGGTGCCCGGAATTCCGGCCGCAGCGAATGATCAGAAGTCAAAACCGATGCCGGCCAACCAGGCCCGGCCCTCTCTTGGATTGCCCAGCCGCTGCACATAATCCTCGTCGAACGCGTTGGAAACCGCGACGTAGGCTTCCCAGCGCCCGGCGAATGCGTGACTGGCCCGGGCGTTGAACACGAGGTAACTCGGCACACGGGTATGCACTCCGTCGCCAGTCAGGTCGTACAGCCCGGACACACGAATACTGTTCACGGAAATCAGTGTATCGGCAGTCAGACGATAACGCAGTTCCAGCATCACCGTATGCCGGGGCCGGCTGCGTAATTGGCGGGACGTGCCGTCATCCAGCTTCTCTTCGGCATCCACGCAGGTATAGGCCAGCCCGGCGAACAGATCGTCACTGATCCAGCCCCGGCTGGCCAGCTCGATGCCGGACAGCGTCACCCGGTCGAGGTTCTGGTACAGGGAATCCCGGTTCGGGCGTTCGATGAGATCATCGACATCGCTGCGAAACAGCGACAGATCGCTGCTCCATCCCGGACGATGCTCGTAGCGCAGACCCAGTTCGTAGTTGTTGGCGGTCTGTTCCTTCAGGTCCGGATTGCCCCAGCGACGGCGATACAACTCCCTGAGCTTGGGAAAACGGGTGCGCTGCGCGGCCGAAGCGTGAATCGATAACGGCCGGGAAACCCGCCAGGCCAGGGCAATCTGCGGATTGGTGGCGCTGCGTGTCCGGTCCAGCCGGGTCTGATCGAAGTAGGTGTGGATCAGCCCGGCAGCCAACGACAGCCGGTCATTGATCCAGTACTGGTCCTCCACGGCCAGGGTCCAGGTGGCGAGTTCGGCCTTGTTGCCGTTCTCGAGTTCACCTTCGGCCATATACACGTCTTTCTGCACGCCACCACTGATCACCAGCTGGTTGTGGCCGGAGGTTTCCAGTGTGGCGTACAACTTGCCACCCAGGGAGTAGTCTTCGGCCGTTTCGATCTCGTCGACCTCGCCGTAGCTGGCATCGGTATAGGCCGTCAGATCACTGTCGTAGCTGTTGTAGTACAGCTTCGCGGTAAGCGGCAGATGCGCAAAACGGTTGGACACGCCCAGGGTGGTGCGAAGGGAATGCGTCAGCCGCTCGAAATCCGGGTCGTCGGATCCCGCCTCGGGCGGCAGACCTTTTTCCGCGTCACTGACATTGAAAAAGACCGACGCGTGACCCAGCGGGGTTTCCGCCGCATCCAGGCTGACGAACAGGTTGCTGCGCCGGAAATCACTGTTCACGCGGGTGCCGGCCGGCTGGTACGCCACGGCGTCGAAGCCTTCCGAAAGCGAATAGTCATCGGCCCTCTGGTAACTGGCCGACGCGGCATAGCTGACACTGCCGTTGCCACCGCCGGCGCTCGCCCGGATCAACTTCCGGCCATCGCTACCCAGTTCCGCGCCTCCTGCCAGGTAGTCATCATCGACCCGGGTCTGTGGGATCACGTCGATGACCCCGCCCATGCCGTTGGTGCCGTATATGACCGAAGGGGCGCTCTTCATCACCTGGATGTTGCGAACCGCAGTCAGCGAGATTTCGTTGAGGTCGACCGTGCCTTCGAACCCGGACGCAATGGGAATTCCGTCGTACAGCACGAGCACGTCACGATCGCGAAATCCGCGGATCCACGCCCGGGAATCCGCGGACGATCCGCCGATCTGAACGTTGACCCCCGGCACGTAGGTCAGGGAGTCACCCACGGTATGCGCATTCCATGCGGCGAAGTCGGCTGGTGTGACATCGCGCACGATGACCGAAGACGGAGCACGGGCCCGCCGTCTGGTCACGATGATTTCGGGCAGCGGAAAAGCCGTGCCAGCGGATTCAGCGGTCGACTCATCCGGGGACGGCCGCGGGTTCGCTTCAGCGCCCGACGGCGAATTCACTTTTCCAGCGTCATTCTGCAGTTCCGCACTGCCCCAGGCCGCGACACTGGCCAAGCAGGCGGTTGCGGTGAGCAACAGACGAATGAGAGCCCACCCGGGAAGGTGCATGTTGGAGTTCATCTTCCGGCGCAGGTCGCGATTGATCATGAATTTTTCAAGTGGCCACTGGGTTTGCGATCGGGTGTTCCGGAGCCTGTCTGATTCAGGGCGCCCGGCCCCCTTTCGCATTCAACATCACGACGAGGTCGCCGCCGCCAACCGTGCCGCGGAAGGTATGCATCAAAATATAGTCTTCACACAATTTGGTCCAGATCCCGGGTAAGTCGCCCGCCCAACTTCGGGGCAGCGAGTACACCAGCCAGATTCGCCGGTGGTTGTGTTCCAGGTCGTTGAGTTGACTGAGACTCTGCAGTTCGCTCCAGTCCAGTCCGAGGTATTGTCTCATCGGTTCCGCGACTGCGTTTGAAGCCAGCACCACGTCGCCAGGCTGCCAGCGGCTTTCGACGAACGCCGCCGCGCCCTCGTAGTCCTGTTTCGGTTGCCAGGCGCCTGGAACCATCACCGATGTAGCAAGCGCGACGGCCAGGCCCAGAGCGGTCAAGGAGCGCCGGCCGAGCCACGGCACGACGATCCGCCCGAGCGCAAAACCGCCACCCACCCCGATCAGCAGCATGAAGACCATGGAGCCGAAGAAAAAGCGCGGAAAGACGACCGCGTTCACCGCCGCCGCGATCAGCAGGATCGCGACCATGGGTAATATCAGGATGGCGGTCGCAACCAGGCCGCGCCGCAGCCATGCCACGACTCCGAATCCCGCGACCAGCCAGGCCAGCAGGGCGACCGGCCAGCCGCCCGGGACCGCGCGCAGCCCACCAGCCCAGAATTCACCCGCCATCCAGCCCAGGGACGGCAACGTCCCCGGACCCGCCCGCTGCGCCGGTACGTCGACGAATTGAACCACCACCGGATCCAGGGCGGGCAGGTAGAGCAGCAAGCAGATCCCGCCCGCCAGAACCAGCGCCGGCAGGGTCGCCAGCGGCACATCCGTCGATCCCGCGCCGCGGCGATACAACGTCAGCACCAGCCAGATCAGCCCGTGGGACACCATGACCGCGGCCCCCATCAGGTGCAACCAGCAGGTCAGCGCGGCACAGACCGCGTAGGCGATGATCGTACCGTAGCCCGCGGTTCGTGGTGACAGCAGACGGATGAACAAAATGGTGGACAGCACCGATCCGAACAGCAGGCCGGAGTAACCCCGGGCATTTTGCGAAAACCACACGTGGTGATAGCTGAAGGTCAGAAAAGCCGTGGCCACCCAGGCTTCCGACCGTGAAGCGAGTTGGCGGCCAAGGTACCAGGCCGCCGGAATCGTGGCGATACCGAACAGCGCGGCGGGCAGCCGCAAGGCCCAGGCGCTGGCGCCGAACTGTTCGACGCTGAAATGGGCCAGAACCGAATACAGAATGTGGTTGTTGCGGGATCCGTAATCGCCAATGATGTCCCGGACCGGCGTCAGAACGTGGTTGACCAGGGTCGCGATCTCGTCCACCCACAACCCTTCGTTCAGGCCGATAATCCTCAAGCCCGCACCCACCAGCGTGAGCACGACGATGCCGACCACATCTGCACGACGCCATTCCGGGGCCGGCTGCAGACCCTCGCCGCCCGGTTCTCTCACGCCACGCGCTCCCGGCTCCCCTGCGGTGCGCCCCGACACCGCGAAGCACTCGAGCCCAAACTGGCCGGAGACCCATCGAAAACGCGGCCACACCACACAGACTTTCGCCCGGCCGGTGTCGTTGGAGTATCATCCGCACTGGCAACCAGGCAGGGGGAGACGATGCAAGCAGCCAACGATGCCGCGGTCCGATGCCCCGCGGCCAGCGGATACGAACGAGGTACCTTCGGCCGATGAGCTGGCGGCATTTCGCCTACGTGCTGTTCCAGACGACCCGGGCGTCGTTTCTGGCCGAAGAGAAAAATTCTTCGCTCGGTCTGATCTGGCATCTGCTGAACCCCATTCTGATGACGGCCGTTCTGTTCATGGTCTTCCGCAATGTCGACCGCCTGCGCGAAATCGAACATTACGAGCTGTTCATCCTGATCGGGCTCGTCCATTACAACTTCTTCATCAACTCGACAACGCGCTGTGCCCAGAATTTCCTGCGCAGCCGTTCACTGATACTCAACACCACCGTGCCGCTTCAACTTCTGGTGCTGCGGCAGACCTGCATCGAAGGACTCACCCTGTTCATCGAAATTCTACTTGTCCTGGTGCTTGGAGTCTTCATGGGCGCGAACCTCGGAGGCGCGCTGCTCGTCTATCCACTGGTATTCGCCGGCATCCTCGCCCTGTCGCTGGGCGCTTCCCTGCTGCTGTGCGCCCTGGTGGTATTCCTGTCCGACCTCAATTACATCTGGAGCCTGTTCTGCCGCATGCTGTTTTTCGTCACCCCGGTGTTCTTCGACCCGCAAATTGTCGGCGACGGGCTGGCCCGCACGGTCGTGGAGCTCAATCCGCTGACCGGCCTGATCACCCTGGCGCGGGACACCCTGCTCTATGGCGGTGAAATCGACCCGCTTGAAACCGGGCTGGCGCTGATGGGATCGATGCTGGTACTGGCTTTCGGCTGGATCCTGTTCAGAACCACCAGCCCGCGTATTCCGGACTACATCTGAACCCGAACCATGGCCATCCGTCTCAACTCCGTCAGCAAGGCATTCATGGTCTCCGACCGGCGCCGGCGCCCCCTGTACCGTGAGCTGATGAGCCTGCGAAACCACCAGCGCCCCGAGGGTCGCAAGGTCGTTCTGAACGATCTGCAACTCGAAATTCCGGATGGATCGCGGGTTGCCGTGATCGGACGGAACGGCGCGGGCAAGTCCACCCTGCTGCGATTGATCGCCGGAATCTACCGCCCGAATTCCGGCTCGGTGGACGTGGACGGCCGCCTGTGCTGCTTTCTCGAGCCGGGCGCGGGCGCGGCCTCCGCGCTGCCGGTGCGCGACAATGTATTCCTGTACGCATCCCTGGCCGGCCTGGGCTGGCGGGAAACCCGGGACAGCCTGGAGCGGATTCTGAAATTCTGCGGGTTGGAGAACCAGGAATTCACCTGGGTGGAACACCTGTCCTTCGGCATGCAGCAACGGCTGTTCATGTCCATCCTGATCGAAACCATGCGTCTGCAGCGAGCCGAGGTATTTCTGTTCGACGAGTTTCTGATGGGCGTGGATCAGGCTTTTCGGGGCAAGGTCGAGGACGCACTGATCCACTACCCCGGCACGAACCAGATCGTTCTGCACGCATCCCACGATCACGAATTGATGCGGCGAACCTGCCCCAGCGCCATCTGGGTGGAGGATTGCCGAATTCGCTCCTTCGGCCCCACCGAAGACATTCTCGAACGGTATCGGCATGACCCGCACGATGGCTGAAGACCTTCCGCCGGATATCGCGACCGGGCCAGGGGCCGCTGATGTTCTCGTTTCGGTCATCGTGCCGGTACACGGCGGGGCGGGTGACCTGGATCAATGTCTCACCGCCATTCACCGATCCGACTGGGCGACCCTTGAAGTCATCGTTATTGACGATGCCTCACCCGCGTCCGATGTCGCCGCGGTCATCGAGCGGCACGGTGTGCGCCATCGACGAATCGAGCGTCGCTCAGGTCCGGCAGCGGCACGCAATGCCGGCGCCGAACTCGCCCGCGGCGAGATTCTGTTCTTCACCGATGCCGATGTCGTGTTGCACACGGACGCCATTGCCAAAGCCGTCAGTGCCCTGCAATCGGACCCGGAACTCTCCGCGGTGATCGGCAGTTATGACGACACGCCCGCGCACCCGTCATTGCTGTCCCGCTACCGCAACCTGTTTCACCACTGGAACCACCAGGTCGGCCGGGAACAGGCGTCCACGTTCTGGTCGGGTTGCGGCGCCATCAGGCGCACGGTGTTCGCCGAGGCCGGCGGTTTCAACGCCGATTACCGCGAGCCGAGCGTGGAAGACATCGAACTGGGTTACCGCATCCGGCAGACCGGTCACCGCATTCGCCTGCACAAGGCCATGCTGGCCACCCATTTGAAACGCTGGCGCTTCGGCGACATGATCAGAACCGACATCTTCCGTCGCGGCGTTCCGTGGACGGCGTTGCTGTTGCAACACCGTTCGGCGCCACCGGATCTCAATCTGAACCGGCGCGCACGGGTCGCCACCGTGGCGGCCGCGCTGTTTCCAATCGCCTGCATACTGGCCATATGGCAGGGCGGTGCCACGGCGCTGCTGCCGACCCTGATCCTGCTGGCCGCGGCGGCAATCAGCGGTTTAGCGAACTCTTTCGACACTGCCGCGGGCGCCCCCATGAAACGCGGAAACGCCCTGGTATCCGCCAGTGTGTGGATCGGCGTCGGAGCGGCATTGGCCGCCCTGATCTGGACCACGAGCCTCTGGGCCCTGGTTCCGCTGGGCCTGATTGTGGTCGTCGTCACCACACAACGCGCTTTTTACAGACTGTTGGCAGATCGTGGCGGGCCGGGATTCGCCTTTGCCGCGATACCGCTGCAATTGCTTTTCTTCATCAGTTGCGCCGTGTCGGTGCCGCTGGGCTGGCTCAGCTGGCTAGGCCAGCGCCAGGCCGGCCGGAAACACTGAAGAACCCTAGTCCGCCGCGGGGGCCGACCCCAGTTCCTTGTCCAGGGTACGCTTCCACCGCAGCGCATCGGTCATGTACGGATCGAGACGCAAAGCCTCTTCGAACCATTTCCGCGCCTCGATCATCCGTGCCCGATCGCCGCGCTGCAGCAGCACGCGCAGTTCGCCCTCACGGAACGCGATCCTGGCGGGCTCGCGCTCCGCTTCGATGGCGGCCTCCAGCTGGGTCCGAGCATCGTCCTGGCGGCCGTTGCGCAGGTAGAAACGCGCCAGGTTGGCGTGGGCCAGCGCCTTTCCCTTGTTGTTTAACGTGGCATTGATGAAGGCGCGCTCGGCCCTGGCCACCTGGCCGCTCAACGCGTACGCGATGGCGCACTGGTTGCTGTACTTGCCGTTCACCCGCTGCGCCGCTTCGTGCCGGTCGCAGATTTCCACCACCCGCTGGTGGTTTCCGGCGGGCAGGAGGGCCGCGGTAAGCAGTTGCAGGGTTCGCGGCGAGCGGCTGTTTTTGTGGTATTCACTCTCGTACAGGGTCACCTCGTCCACCCATTCCGAATTGCGCGCCCAGCAGACCGGGGTCAGAGCCAGCACGGCAATGAGAACGGGAATGCCGGCCGCCCCCGGGCGCAAACGCCGCTCCACGAAACCCAGGGCTAATGCAAGTAACAGAGTCAGCCCCACAGACGGGAAGTAGAGATAGCGTTCAACGAGATGCGGCTGTTCCCCCGGCGCGCCGACCAGCCGGCTGGCCGGCAAAAACGCGAGATAGAAAAACGCGAGGCCGAGCAGCAGACCGAAACGCCGGCGGACGGATGCGGCGAGCGCGACGAAAACCAGGGCGGCCTGCAGCACAAATGCCAACCACTGATACCCTCGCGACTGGGCTGCGTGTTCCAGGGTCAGGGGGTGCGGCCACAGTACCAATCTGAGGGAATCGGCCCACACGCTCGCCGCGCGCAGCACGATGTTCCAGGTCGGCAATTGCAACAGGTTCAGGATTTGTGGCGACGGCCGGTCCTCCCCATCGGACTCGACACGCGCCGGACCCGCATCCGCCAGGCCCCCGTCCGCCAGACCTGTATCCGCCAGGCCCGCATCCACCGGACCCACATCCACCGGGCCCGCATCCGTCAGGGCCTGCATCCGCAGCCAGAAGTACAGGGCCAGAGGCACCAGCAGGCAAAGCACTGGCAGGCTGGCGCGCAGGCGCGCCCGCCAGTTGCCGTCGGTCAGCACGAACAGGTAGATGGCCGCGATTCCCGGAAGCACGACGGCACTTTCCTTGGAAAGCATGGCGACGAAATAAGCGCAGGCCATGCCGGCCCAGGCAAGAAAGGGCTGATGCCGGACCCGGGCGAACAGCCACCAAAGTCCCGCGACCCCGCTCAATGCCACCAGCATGGACGAGCGGTTGAACACCGAATTGACCACTTCGCCATGCACCGGATGGACGGCGAACACCAGGGCCGCCAGGAAAGCGCACCAGACGGGATTGGCCCCATTCCCGTGAAACGTCCGCAACACGTGAAGGACCCAGCCGAAGACCGTCAGGGTCACCAGCACGTGCAACAGGATATTGGTCAGTCGATAGCCCTCCAGGGACGCGCCGTGGAGTTTCCAGTCCAGCCAGATGCTCAACAACAGGACCGGCCGATAATGACCACTGGTGACGCCGGATCCGGCCCACAGGTCTTCGGTGAAAAATCCCGGTATGTCCCCGATTCCGGAAAAACGGTCTTCGCCAACAAAAAAACGGTCATCGACGACCGGCGAGTCCGGCCAGACGTTGGCATAGGCGGCGAACGCGGCGCCGGCCAGAACGAACACCGCCGCCAGCAGCCAGTTGCGCTGGATTTTGTCCGCGGTGGCCGTCATCCACCGTTGCGCCGGGCGGCGACCCGGTTATAAATGAATGCGACGACCCAGCCGACGATCGCACCGAGCAGCGCCGCGTAGAAAAAGCCCAGAAATGCCCCGGCCCAGGTCACCGAATAGCCCGGCAGGAAATGGCGCAACAAGCCCAGGGTGGGACCCACGGGGTCACCGCCCCGAATCACCAGCCATACGGTGGCGACGAACAAGCCGGTACCGGCCGTGAGTCCGATCGCAATCGCCATGACGGACGCGCGCAACCGCGCGATGGCCTGGTTGATCAGCGCCCAGTCAACGTCCTGACTCCGCTCTTCTGAATTCATCGGTTCACGTCGCTTACGTTTTTATCAACATTCTCGAATATCAGGTAGAGCTCGAGCCGTTTCCGCAACGCCCGTTCCTGCCACCCTACCACGGTGTTGATCAGGCTCGCCATCAGCCAGCCGAACCCAAACGCCAGCAGGCCGGTTTCGATCATACCCACGACCGCGCCGCCCCAACTGACCCGGTAACCGATGATGTAGTAACTGAGCAAGGCCAGGTTTGCGCCGACCGAATCGCCCCCTTTGAGCAACAATACGGCGGTGGCGCAAAACAGGCCGAGGGCGGCGGGAACGGCCAGTGCGATGCCGAGCGCCACGGGATCGTAGCGCGCGAAGGCTTTTCTGAGGGTTCGGGCCGCCCGGTTTTCCTCCATCCGCTGCGGCACCAGGCGATCGGAAGTCCTGACCGCTTCCGGGCGATTGTCCCCGCCCTCCTCGAGGTAGGTTTGCTCGACGTTCACATTCCAGACGTCGTAATCGGCGCCGGCAATATTTCGCGCCGCGTAGATGGCCGTCACCATGGAATGATCCTGGTTGTTGTACCGATGCTGACCATTGCGTCCGGCCAGCTGCAGATTGCGCAGTCCGGCAACGTAATCACGGATGATCTCCATGCGCTCGTGATGGTCACGATCGTATACCGGGTAGGCCTTCGGCATCCGGATCACGACACCGTCGACCACATCCGGCGACTCGATGAGACCCAGCGACGCACACTCCGCGATACCCAGAGCGATCAGGTCTGCGTCGGCCATGCTCCACAGATCGTCGTTTTCCTGTACGAAGTATTCCAGACCGATGCAGCTCCGATCAGGGTCCGGAACCATTTCCGGACTCCAGGCCTTGTAATTCTGGATGCGACCCACGCGAACCTGTTCGGAATGAATGTAAATCCAGTTGTCCGGAAACGGCTCGGGGCAGTCGAGGATGAGGCCAACCGTCAGGAAATCGCGGTACCTGAGATCACGCGCGGCCTGCAGCACCCGTTCGGGGGGCGGCGGATCCAGTGCCTCGAACAGGTCGCGAATCGCCATGGTCGAAATGAACGACGAGCCGGCCATCTCGACGACGCCCTCGGGCGTATCCACCGTCACCGACCGCACCTGGCCGTCCTCGTGGCGCACACCAATCACGCGGTGCCCGAACGCGACCGGTCGACCGGCATCGGCGAGAACGCGCGCGGCCCGTTCCCACATCATGCCCGGACCGAGACGCGGATAATGAAATTCCTCGATCAGGGTCGACGTGATCTGGCCGTCGGTGCCACGATTACCGAGAAAGGCTGCCTTGACCACGGTGACGAGATCCAGGTTCTTGATGCGCTGAGCGGCCCAGTCCGCGCTGATTTCCGAGCAACGCATGCCCCAGACCTTTTCGGTATAGGTTTTGAAGAAAATTTCGAACAGCCGGCGGCCGAAGCGGTTCGAAACCCATTGCTCGAAGCTGTGCTCTTCGCGATGCGGAAACAGCTTGATCCAGGCGAAGCTCAGGCACACCCGGACGCTCTCGCGAAAACCCAGGTTGCGCAGTGCATTCAGCGGCTTGAGCGGATAGTCGAAGAAGCGGTCGTTGTAAAAAATGCGGGACAAGCGCGGACGCACCAGAAAATCATTCGGCAGCATCTCCCGCCACCAGTCCTGCACCATCCGGACCTTGGTGAAAAACCGGTGCCCGCCGATATCAAAACGGTAATTCCGGTACTCGACGGTGCGCGAGATTCCACCCACCTGGTGGTCGGCTTCGAGTACGACGGCGGCGTGTCCCAGCCTGTTAAGCTCGTGCGCCGCCGTCAGACCGGCGGGTCCGCCCCCGACGATCACGCACGGTTCGGCGCCGCCAAGCCGGTCCGCCGGCTGTTCCTCCTGCTCATCTCGCATCTGCAATCAGGGCTCTCGCGCTCACGTCCTCGGGTTGCTCAGTGACAGACGCCCAGAGGGGGGTCATGCCTCGCCAGTTCCCTGCATCAGGTCGCCGAACTGCTCGCGCAGGGCGGCGACCAGTGGCGCGGGCGCTTTCTTCACCGACCCGGCATCACAGGGTGGCTGCGGATCATACTCGATGATCAACTGGGCCGCCTGTGCCGCTTCGTCGCCAAATTGCTCGCCCACCAGAGCCAGAGCCATGTCGATACCCGAAGACACGCCGGCGGCCGTCCAGACCTTGCCGTCGCGGACCACCCGTTCTTCGACCGGCGTCGCACCGAATGCTTTCAATGCGTCCAGGGCCAACCAGTGGGTGGTCGCACGCCGGCCCTCGAGTACGCCCGCCGCACCCAGGCCCAGCGCGCCGGTGCACACCGATGTGGTCCAGGTACTGGATTCATGCGCCCCGCGAATCCAGTCGAGCACTGCGGGATCGCCAGTCACCGACTCGGGGAACGGCGTGCCCGGAATGATCAAAATGTCCGGCTGTGGCACCTCCGCCAGGGTGAAATCCGCCATCAGCCCGAGGCGTTTGAAATCCGACCGTATCTCGCCTTTTTCGCGAGCCACGAAACACACTTCCACGCCGGGCACAGATTGCAGCACCTCGTACGGACCTATGGCATCAAGGACGGTCATGCCGTCGAACAGCAGTATGGCGGTTTGCATTTGATTGCTCCGGGGCAAACGCTGGAAAGGCTCGCGCTCTGCGGGCGACGGGCGACCGGGGGCAGGCGGTGAGCCTGCAAGCCTGGTCCATGCCGACGCTTTGATCTGGCGCGAGACCCTCGTTCGGAATACCGTTACCATAAACCGGGGTGCGCAAAGATTCCATACGCCAGGGAAGGAGAGGATCACGGTGAGCTTGACGAAGCGGACGGAAACCCGCTCAATAACCCGGTCAACGACCCGGTCAACAACCTTTCCCACACCACCCTGTGGCGGACCATCGACGGGACCCGGGCAAGGAGATCGGTTGCGGGCACGCGGAGTCCTCCCCGGGATTCCACTGCACAAACGTATTGAAGAAAAACAAAGGTAACGGCATGAGCGACGCCATCGACCGCACAAAACGAAACCTGTTGCGCTCAAGCCTGGCCGCAGGCGGCGGCCTGGTCCTCCCCGGACTGGGAGCGGCCGGCATCGCCAACCTGCTCGCAGACGCCGGCAACACGCTTTCCACCGATCTGCTGATTGTCGGCGCAGGCCCCTTTGGCCTGGCCCTGGCCGCCTACGCGCAAGAGCACGGCATCCATCATCAGGTGGTCGGAGTGCCCATGGGTTTCTGGCGTGAACACATGCCCGAAGGCATGCTGCTGCGTTCGACCTGCGACTGGTCACTCGATCCTCTCGGAATTCACACCATCGATGCCTATCTCACGACACTCGGCCGCCGCTGCCGGGATGTCGAACCCCTTTCGCGGGGCTTCTACCTCGACTACGCACGCTGGTTTCAGGAACAAAAAGCCATCTACAGCCGGCAGACGACCATCACCCAGCTACTGAGGGACGGCGCCGACCTGATCGCCCTGACCGACACGGGCCAACGGATTCGCAGCCGCAATGTGGTACTGGCCCTCGGTTTCGGCAACTTCGCCTATACCCCGCCGGAACTCGCACCCCTGTTTCCTGCCGACCGGTACGGACATACCTGCGACCGGGTTGATTTCGGACAGCTTCGGGATCGCAGGGTGCTGATCATCGGCGGACGCCAGAGCGCTTTTGAATGGACGGCATTGATCCGCGAGGCCGGCGCGGCGGCAGTGCACGTGGCCTATCGACACGACACGCCGCTGTTCGAAACCTCCGAATGGGGCTGGGTCAATGACATCGTCGACCGCCTGAGCACCGACCCCGCCTGGTACCGGCGACTCACCGATTCGGAGAAGGCCGATCTCAACCGCCGCTTCTGGGAGGAAGGCCGACTGAAACTGGAACCGTGGCTGGCTGACCGGATCGATCACCCCAACGTTCATCTTCATCCGCATACGAACGTTCGGGATACCCACGACGGGGACGGCGGGATTCGCGTGACCCTGGACAACGAAGAGGTCCTGACCGTGGACGAAGTCGTGTTCGCCACCGGTTACCGGGTGGATCTCCAGCGGGTGCCGTTACTCACCGAAGGCCTGCTGAGCGAGCTGAACATCCGGGACGGGTTTCCGCAACTGGACCCCGGGTTCCAGACCCAGGTGCCGGGCCTTTATATCACCAGTCTCGCGGCGACGCGGGACTTCGGCAGCTTCCTGGCATTCACCGTGTCGGTGCGCGCCCAGGCGCAGATTATCGGCGAAGCCATCCGCGCCCGCCTGGCCACAACCGCGCTTCCCGGCCCCTCGCTTCTCCCGCGGAATCCGGCCGTGGCGTAAGACCGGCTTCTTGCCGGACGAAAGCCCCGGGTGTCCGGTGGCTGGCGTCCGGTGCGCGAGTTTCGCTCAGTAACCCGCCTCACGATCGACCACGCTCAGCAACGGTTCGCCCAGGGTGTAGCGACGCAGGTTTTCAACGGCAATGGCCAGGGCGCGGCCGCGCACTTCGTCGGTATGTCCCGAAACGTGCGGCGTGATGATCACGTTGTCCATCTGCCACAAGGAATGCTCCGGCGGCAGCGGTTCGGGGTCCGTGACATCCAGGCCGGCTCCGCCGAGCGTGCCGGACCGCAGCGCCGCGACCAGGGCATCGGTATCCGTGGTGCCACCCCGCCCGACCGACACATAGAAGGCTCCGGGCTTGAGGGCCGAGAAAAACGCCTCACCCACCAGACCGGCCGTATCCGGTGTCAGCGGCAGGGAGTTGGCCACCGCATCGGCCCGCGCGGCCAGTTCCAGCGTCTCGTCGCTCAGACCCACGTATTCGACAAAATCCGGACCCGATCGGCTGGAGTTGCGGGTGGCGATGACCCGCATGCCCAGGCCGTGAGCCCGGCGCGCGATCTCAGTGCCGATTCCGCCCAGACCCAGCACCAGCAAGGTCTTGCCGCGCACGTTTACCGCCTCGCGCTGACCACGCGACCAGCGGCCCGCCTGCTGCTCGCGGACGTAGAAATCGAGGTTGCGGGTCAGGCCCAGCAACAGGGCGATGGCGTGCTCGGAGATGTCCGGCCCCATGCCCCGCTGGTTGTTGGTGAGCAGGAACTCGCGGTCCCGCACGTCCGCGGAGAATGTACAGCGATCCACCCCCACGGTCAGGCTGTGCATCCAGCGCATCGCGGGGGCCGCTTCGACGATGGCCGGCGTGCAGCGGCTGATCACCACGTCCGCGTCCGCCAGCGCTCCGAGGCCTTCCTCGCCAAACGCCACGACCTCGGCACCGCCGGCCACGGCCCGTGCCGCGGCCAGCGCTTCTTCGCGTTGCGCCGCGGTGCCGAACGGGCTGAACGCGATCCGCCGCGGCGGCGCCCAACCGGGCCGTTCGCGCGCGGGGACGGAATCCTCGACCAGGCCGAGTTGTTCGATCAGACGGTCGATCGATTCGGGAGAATACGGCGATTCGTCAGCAACGACACTCGTAGCCAGGAAAGCCAGCAACAGGGCGAGGCAGGGAAAACGTTTCATCGTTCGGGACTCCGGGATTTGCAAGCGGGTCGTTATCGCGGACCCCGAGTATACACAGGCCCCGCAAGTGCGGAATCCGCGTCCGGTTCGCCGTGCACGGCGCAAAACCAGGCCGATTTACCGAATCCCCGACCGGGATTCAGAAGTCGTAGGGCCCCGCCGCCATCACTTCGGCCGGCAGCCAGGTTTCCTGCAGGTGCAGCCAGCTCAAGGCGTCGCCCCGCCGAAACAGGACCGTGGAAATGCGGCCGTTGTCCGCCGGCTCCGAAGCCAGCGCGTTGCGCTGCCATTCCTCGTAGGTGGCGAGGACGTGGTCCGGCCAGACGCGCCGCACCGTGACGTTGCGGATCGCAATCCGGAACGCCGGGTTGTTGCCGTGACTCTGCCGAAGCATTTCACTCAGCGCTTGCAGATTCAGAACCATCCCCGCCGGCGGAATCAGAATCATCTCCTCGTCCATGCGGTGGAGAAAGAGTTCGTCGAAACGCTCCGCGGGCAACTCGCCCGTGAACCACCCCACGAAGAATTCATGCAGCGATTCGATTTCATGCTTCACTGCCTGTTCCACGGATTGTGACATCGAGGATTCCTTTATGACGGGGTCGATTTCACGCCCATGGTAACAGTCTGCGCGGCCCGGAAATCCGCTGCCGTGTGGGTTCATGGGCCTGAAATGTGCACAATGGTGCCAACGGGGTCGCTCTGGAATCACTCGACATGACCAACACCGCCGACCGGAATCCGACGGTGAACGCCTTGCTGGGCGTGCTGCTGGTACTGCTGGCGCTTCTGTCCTGGCAGTTGATCGGGCACATGAAAACCCAGCAGTCCCTGAGCCAGGACCTGGCCGAACTCAGGCACGTTCGGTACGGCATGCTCAATGCCGACATCTGGGTCAACCAGGTCAGTGAGATCGTCGAAAACCAGGTGCGCGATCTCGAAATTCAGGGCGCGAAACGCGAGTCGGTCCGCCACGCGCTGGAAAACATCCTGGACACCCTGCTGACCGCCGCCGACGAATACGTTCGCCTGCAGAACACGACCGGGGACTGGTGGGACCGGACCACCGGGCGCATCAAGGAAGGCATGCGCAACACCCTGATGGACATCGACACCGTCAAGGCCGGCATCCCCCAGTACGCCGACCGCATCCTGCTGGAACTGGACAAACCCGAAACCCGCCGCCAACTCAGTGCCTTTCTGGTCAGCCTGCTCAGCGACATCACCGAGGAGACTTTCGGCCAGGTCGATGACAGCGTGCGCCAGGACATCCGCGAACGGCACGGCTGCGCCGGATCGATCACCGAGTGCAAGGCCCTGATCAACGACCGGTTGGCGCATCACCAGGGCCGTTCCCGCAACCTCGCGGGCCTGGCCCTGATCTGTGCCCTGCTGATGCTGCTGGAAGTGAAACACGCCGGACAGGCGGGTAACCGTGCCCAGTGGATCCTGCTGTCCGGGGCGGCTGGACTGCTGCTGGCCTGCGGCATTCTCACACCCATGATCGAGGTGGAAGCACAGATCAACCAATTGAGCTTCACCCTGATGGGCGAGCCGGTGAGGTTCTACAACGAGGTGTTGTACTTTCAGAGCAAAAGCATTCTCGACGTGGTGTCCATACTGACCGCGACGCGCGAACCCGACATGGTGCTCGTCGGCGTGTTGCTGGTCACGTTCAGCGTGGCCTTTCCGCTGCTCAAGCTGCTGGCCTCCATCGCCTACGCCTACGACCTGCGCGGCCTGCGCCACAACGCCTTCATCGAGTTCTTCGCACTGAAATCGGGCAAGTGGTCGATGGCCGACGTCATGGTGATCGCCATCCTGATGGCCTACATCGCCTTCAATGGCATGATCAACAGCCAGTTGAACCTGATCAGCCAGGGCGCACGGCGCGCCAGCGTGGAGGTTCTGACCACGAACGGGACGACCCTTCAGCTCGGCTTTTTCATGTTCCTGTCGTTCTGTTTGTTCAGCCTGCTGGTCTCCACCCTGATGGAAACGGCGATCTCATTGGACGAAACTTCGACTCAGCGGGAGTGATCGGGCCCGCCGCGACCGTCCTTCCTGTCGGCAGCCGCAACTACGGCCGATTGTCCACCACGATCTCACCGTTCTGGATCACCAGGACCACCTCGCCCAGCGCCGCGGGGTCCCGGGTCGGGTCACCGCGCACGACCAGTACGTCGGCCCGCTTGCCCGCTTCCAGGCTGCCGATTTCATCCGCCTGGCCCAATGCGGCCGCGGCATGGATCGTCGCCGCCTGCAACACTTCCGCGGGAGTCAGCCCCAGGTCGGTCAGCGAGCGGATGACGATGGGCATCGTGTAATCCGGGGCCGCACCGGGAATGTCCGAGGCATAAACGGGCAGCGCACCGTTCGCCAACAGGTACTGTACGTTCTTGCGCGTCCAGGAAAACGCAGCCTGCTGTTCGGGACTGCGCTGACCGTTGCGGATGGCCTCTTCGGTTTCACCGATGGTGATACCGAGCACGAGGCCTTCGGGCACTGCCCCGGAAATCACCCGCCACTCGCCAGTCGTGGTGTCCAGGGTACCGGCCGGCGGGTGCAGAAAGCCGTCGACCCCGGCGTCCATCAGGGCCGCGTAACCCGCGGTATCGGAATTGTGAACCAGCACCGGGAGACCCGAAGCCCGGGCGGTGTCGACCACGGCGGTGACCACTGCCGGATCGACGCCGGACGCATTGGTCATGCTGTCGTAGACGATCGCATCCACCCCGCTCGCGGCGTAACGCTGCACTGCCGCGACCGCGCTGGACGGACTGTCGATCTGCACCGCGACATGATCGTTGCACCATTGCTTCGGCTCGCCTTTAAGACGTCCGCAAATGTAATGCCAGCCGGGCGCCATCAACACTCCGCCAGCGGCCAGCAGGCGCGGCCCGCGCAACTCGCCGGATTCCAGCCGGGCGCGCACCTTCAGGATGTGCGGCCAGAAATCGATCGCCGCGAGCAGGGTCGTGAAGCCGTGATCGAGGTAGTCCTCGAGGTCGGCGGGCATTTCCCGCATCAAAAAGGCCTCGGCGTCCGCATCGCTGGTCGGAAACGCCGGGCCGTCGCCGGTCAGATCGAAAAACAGATGAACGTGCGGATCGATCAGCCCCGGCAGAACCGTGTAGCCACGCCCGTCGATAACGACGGCGTCTTCCGGCGGTTCCACGTCTGTGGAAACCGCGGCGATGCGATCGTCCCGGATCACCACGTTTAAGCCCTCACGGGCCACCGGCCCGGTTGCGGTGAAAACCCGCGCCCCCGAAATCACCAGATCGTCGGCGGCCAGAGGTCCGGCCAGGCAGCCGCCGACAAACCCGACCAGTATCGCTCGCAGTGTGAAATTCATGTGCACCTTCTCCCCGGTTTGCGCCCTGCGCCGTCCGGTTTCTGTCTTTAGCGTTACCGCCTCAATATCGAGTCCACGGCTTGTGTGACGATTCCGACCGCGGGGCCTTCCGAATCCGTTACGTCGAAATGATCCGCCCCTTCCGGCAGGGTCAGTTCAACCGCATCGCCCGCGGTACGGGCGGCCGCGGCGTATTCCCGGGTCATCGCGATGCGCCATTCGCCGTCGGCCGTGCCGACGATCAACACCTGGGGAATCCCGAACGGCAGCAGCCGGGCCGGATTGGTCTCGGCGAAACGCGATGCCGCGGCGGCCCGGGAATCGACCCCCAGGAGTTCGAGAACATCGGTTCGGTCGCCCAGTTCCAGCGAGCGCTCCAGATCGTTGACACCGGCCAGCGAGACCACGCCGGCCAGCGGCAGCGGATCGGGGGTGTACAACGGGCTGGATTCCGGCAGGTTGCCGCGTCCCGCCACCCACAGGGCCAGGTGGCCGCCGGACGAATGCCCGACGACGACGACCTGCTCGAGATTCAGGGGATGAGTTTCGGCCAGGGTCCGCAAATGGTCGGTTCCGGCCGCGACATCGAGAAAGGTGCCGGGATACGCGCCGCCCTGGTTACCCATGCGCCGAAACTCGAGATCCCAGGTCGCGAACCCCTCACGGGTCAGCGCTTCGACGAAGCGGTTGGTGTAATCCTTGGTCCAGTCCACCTTCCAGCCGCCGCCATGGATGAAAACGACCACCGGATGACCCGCCGCAGGAGCCTCGGTTTCCGGCAGGCGCAGGTCGCCAAACTGTACGGCGCTGTCGTTGGCGTAGCGCACCCGGGCATCGGGTTGCGAATCCGGCAGCCACAGAACGGTGTCCAGCGGCGGTGGGTGTCGGTACGGTTTATCCATGACTTCGGGCTCCGCGCCCAGAGGCAGCACGACGCCCGCACACAGAAGCGTCGTCATCCATTTAGTACGAAACAGGTTCACTTGGCGACGCCTCCCAGCGACTTTTTTTCATCTGAAAATGAACTGGCTTGCAGCCGACACGACACACTTCTCTTCTGGGGCGATCCGCCCAATTTCCCGGCCACCGGCATTCAGCATCGCTCTATACTGTACTGGTAATCACCGAGGGACCCAAGACATGAAACCAATTTTCGCCGGGTATTCGAGATTCCCGCAGTTCCTGCTCCTGATCGCCATGGGCGCGCCGCTCGCGTGGGGTGCGCAAGCCCCCCGGATCAAGTTCGACCACGTCCACACCTACGCCGAGGTGGTCAGCTACCTGGAAGAAGTCGTCGCAGCGTACCCGGAGATCACCCGGCTGCACACGATCGGCCAGAGCTACCTCGGCAAGGATCTGCTGGTGCTGGAACTCACCAACCGGGAGACCGGCGACGGTCTCGACAAACCGGGATACTGGATCGACGGTAACCTGCATGCCGGCGAAGTCGCCGGCGGTGAAATCGCCCTGCACACCATCAAGACCCTGACTTCCGGCTATGGCAGCGACCCCAAGATCACCTCGGTGCTGGACGACAAGGTGTTCTACATCATGCCCAAGCTGAACCCGGACGGCTCGGACCACGTCATCACGCGGCCCGATAACCTGCGCAGCGTGGTGCGGCCCTTCGACGACGATGGTGATGGCCAGAAGGACGAAGACCCCGGTGAGGATCTGAACGGCGACGGCTACATCACGATGATGCGGGTGCGCGACCCGAACGGCGCGCTGCGGACTTCCCCGGATGACCCGCGCCTGATGGTGTCCGTCACCGACGGTGACGACCCCACCGACTGGCAGGGCGAGTGGACGGTGTACACCGAGGGCGTGGACAGCGACGGAGATGGCCGGTTCAACGAAGACGGGGTCGGCGGCATCGACATCAACCGCAATTTTCCCGAGAACTGGCAGCCGCACCCGATTTCCTATCAGCCGGGACCCTACCCGCTGTCCGAGGCCGAGTCCCGCGCGGTGGTCGATTTTCAGCTCACCCTGCCGAACCTGACCGGCCTCATCAACTACCACATGTCCGGCAACGTGGCGGTGTATCCGCCGTCGAATCAACGGGTGGACCCGCTGTCCGGCGACAAGGTCCGCGCTTCGTTTGAAGACGAGAAAATCTACAAGCGCATGGGCGGCAAGATCGCCGACCTCGTCAAAGACGACGTGGAGGTCAACGTATTCAAAATCCACGGCGCCTCACCGGCATCCTGGCACGGATCCATCTGGGGCACCTACGTGGACTGGGCCTATTTCCAGAACGGAATCTTCAGCTGGATCTTCGAGTTCGGCGTCTATCCGCAGACCACCGCCGCGCTGCCCGCCCGGCCCAGTGAAAGCGAACGCCTGCGCATCAGCGACAAAATGGGCGGCAAGCTGTTCGTCGACTGGCAGCCCTACGACCATCCCCAGCTCGGCGAAGTCGAAATCGGGGGGTTCCTGCGCAAGATCTACATGCCGGATTACGGCACCTACACCAGCATCGGCTGCCTGCCCGGCGAGCGCTACGACCGGCTGCTCGAGGCGCACACCAACTGGCACCTGTATCTGATCGAACAATCACCACTGGTGCGCGTGACCGAAACGCAGGTGGAAGCGCTCGACGGAGACCTGGTGAGAATCCGGGCCCGGATCGAGAACACCGGCCTGCTGCCCAGCTACGTGACGCAGCAGGCGCTGGACACCGGCATCGCGGTACCGGTGCGCGCCAACATCGAACTGCACAACGCCGCCCTGCTTTCCGGCTCGGCCAGCATGGAGATCGGCCACCTGGAAGGCGGCTCCTCCCGGTCTGGCAAACGCCGCGCCTGGGTGGAATGGCTGGCGAAAACACAGGCCGGCAACGGCACGCCAATGGCGACGGTGACCGCCGTTTCGCAGAAAGGCGGCACGGACAGTCGCAACCTGGAGCTACGCTGAAGGCAGCTTTTCTCCGGTTTCAGGCCAGGCGGTTGAGCGCTTCCCGGAGTGCTGCGGGAATAGGCGTCGGACTCATGTCCTGGCGACACACGAACACGTGAACGAAGTAGCCCCAGGCCGCCGGCTCCGGCTCATCTGCGCGGAAGATACCAACGCCATAGCGGACTGATGTGTTGCCCAGCCGCTCGACCCGTACGCCCGCCTCGATCGGCTCCGGGAAAGCCAGTGGTGCGCGATAAGTGCACCTGGATTCCACGCAGACCCCAATAACGTCCGCGGCCTGGATGTCCAGCCCGCCCTCGGTGATCAGGAAGTGATTCACCGCGGTGTCGAAATAGGAGTAATACTGGACGTTGTTGACGTGCCCATAGATGTCGTTGTCCATCCAGCGGGTACCAATGGCGTGGAACCAGGGAAATTCGGCCCGGCCGGGCGGTGTGTCGCTCATGAGATCAATAGCACAGTGACTGGGAAAAAAGGTGGTTCAACAAGGCATCGTCCACGGCTACGGGTGCATTGTCCAGTAAACGGCGCTGCACCGCCGCGCCCTCGGTGAGCCGGCCGATGTCGGAAGCCGCATAGCCGAGTCCCGCGAGCCCCTGGGGCAGGCCGGCGGCCTGCATCAGCTCGATCAACCGCGTTCCGACGATCTCACCCGCATCGGCCTCGGCAGCCTCGGCGACATCGGCTCCGAGCCAGCGGGCGCCGTCGAGATGACGCTGAGGTGACGTGGAAGCGGTCTCGGCGAACACCGCCGGCGCGTTCAGAATCACCGACATGCCGTGCGGCACCATCGGCTCGGTCCGCGGATAATCCGGCGGCCGGTAATCGCGCACGTTACCGGCCACCGCGTAGGCCATGCCATGCGGCAGATGTACGCCGGAGTTGCCGAACGCGATGCCGGCCAGGGTCGATGCCCACATCACCTGCTCGCGAGCCTCGTCGTCCGCGGCATCGTCGATCGCCCGCAGCATGTATTTGCCGAGCAATTCCAGAGACCGCGCACAGCCCATGTCGGACCAGGGGTTGGCACCCTGACTGAGCGGACGTTCGGCGCCGGGTTCGTGCGGGCGCCGGGTATGTGGCCGCGCGGTCAGCGACTCCAGTGCATGCGACAGCACATCGAAGGCCGAGCAGGCCAGCACCATGCGCGGCAGGTGCCGGGTCCAGTCCGGATCGATCAGCGCGAGGTCGAGCCGCAGCCGCCGGGATGCGATGCCCGTTTTGGCGTGCAGCGACAGATCATCGAAAATCGCGATGCCGGTGCATTCACTGCCGGTACCGGACGTCGTCGGGCAGGCGATGTGCGGCCGCAGCGGTCCGGGCACCGGCTGCCCCGCGCCGACCGGGGCATTGACGTAGGTGTCGAATGCCGCGGGATGGGTGGCGTAGAGATTGGCCGCCTTGGCCGTATCGATCACCGATCCGCCGCCGACGGAGACGTAACCGTCGACCCTGGCCTCGCGGGCGAAAGCGATGGCCGCGGCGAACGAACGGTCGGTCGGCTCGATGCGCACCTCGTCGAACACCTCGAAACCGATTCCGGCAGCGGCCAGGCTCGCCAGCGCACCCCTCATGGGCGGCAATTCCCGGACCCGCGGATCCGTAAACACGGCCACTCGGCGCAGTCCCAGACGGTGGGCCTGCGGACCCAGCTCCCTCATGCAGCCGCGCCCGAAGGTAATGGCCGACACATCGACCGCGAACGCGGCGTCGCAGCCCGGATCGGGATGGTAGTGGTGGCAGCAACTCATGGAAACTCGGGGCCCGTCAACCCGATGAGAACGGTCGAAAAGTATATACCAGCGGGGCGCGCCCGCCAGGGTGAAACTCGGGGTCGGAAAGGGCCGGGCTAAACGGACGCCTCGGTCGCGAGGATCAGCGACCGCCGACCGTGGGCGAACCCACCGTCACCAAGAACCCCGGCCAGACCCGCCGCACCCGAAGGCGTGGTGGCCACGCCAAACTGCCCCAGGCGCTCGACCGCCCGCTCCGCCGCCGTATCGCTGACCGTGATGAACCGGTCGGCGCTGCGGCCGAGCACGTCCAGAGCCAGTAAGGAGGGCACCTTGCAATCGAGCCGTCCCATGACCGATTCGGGACCGTGGACCCGCACGAGCCGGCCTGCGGAATGACTCTCACGAAGGCACGGGGCGGCTTCCGGCTCCACCACGATCACTTCCGGCTGCACCGGCCAGTTGGAGCGGATCATGTACGTCATCGCGGCCGCCAGGCCGCCGACCCCGGCCTGCAGGTAGACGCGGTCCGGCCAGGCCGAATTCCGGGCGAAGCCTTCACGCAGTTCTTCTGCGATCAGGGTATAGCCTTCCATCACCAATGCCGGCGGATCGAGGTACCCGGGCCAGGATCCATCGGCCAGGAGCATCGCCCCGCTGGATTCCGCGTCCTGCATCGCGACGTCGACACTGGCCTCGTAGTCCGAGCCCGAACGGCGAACTTCGGCCCCTTCACCGGCCAGGCGCTCCACGAAGGCCTCGGGTACGGTCTCGGCCAGGTGCACCCGTGCGGACGCGCCGATCCGTCGCGCCCCCCGCGCGACCGCGAGCCCGTGATTGCCGGCGCTCGCGCACACGAACGTCAGCCGGCCCGCGAACCGGCGCACGTCCGGCCGATTGAGTTCCGCCACCGGGAGGTGCTCCCCGGTCTCCCGATACCACCTTTCTCCCACCAACCGCGAAACCGCGTAAATGCCCCCCAGGGCCTTGAACGCCGGCAGGCCAAGGCGGCTCGTTTCATTCTTGATCAATAACCGGAACCGGGGCTCCGGCTCCACCTCGAGTACAGCCGTCGGCCGGTATTCGGGATCCGGTGCGAACAAGGCCAACGGCCGGGCCGGGTCCGGTTCGAACCGGACTCCGTCACGATCGAGCGCGGAATAGTCGCGGTGCAGGTTCATAACTCAGGGCAGCTGGAACCCGAGTATGTTCCAGTAGGCATAGAACCAGCACATGAACAAGGCGCAGAACGACACCAGCGCATGCGCCAGCCGGACCGTCCGCCCACCGAGGCGGGGGCCACTCCAGACCCCGATGGCGTGGTACACCAGGTAGGCGGTCAGCACGGTGGCGATCAGTGGCAGGACCAGAGCGAACTTGAAGGAAAACGGAACCTCGTTGCGCAACTGGCCCGCCACGAAGTGCAGCACCCAGGCCGCCGCCACGCCGACGGTCAAATGGCTGGCCGCGGCCCAGACCGCGGCATCGATGGCCCGGCGGTCGGTTCGAGGCAGGAGGCCGATGGCGCGCCGCCGCATCAATCGCAAGAGCAGAGTGGCGACGAAGACTCCGCCGCAAAACCACAAGAGGGGTTGCATGAAAAGCAGGCGTTCATACCAGGGCTTCTTGCGCAGCGACATGAACGGCCATTCGTCCATCGTAAACCCGGTGATGGTCCCGGCGGAATCCTGCTGAAACGCGAGCAGCCGCGGCCGAAACCCGCCGCCCAGGGTGTAGTCGCCATCGAGTTCACGAAACAGGTTGGTTTCGACCTCCACGTACTGCTTGGAATCCGCGCCGATCACCAGTCGCAGCGTATCGTCCGCCGTCGCTTCGACGTGGAAGGCGTCCGCCATCGAGAAGGCTTTTTCGATGGTCGAGAAGTTGCTGCGCCAAAACCAGTACTCACCCACGTACTTCCCGGCACGCGAGGCGAAATCCGGTGGTGGCACGGGCGGCATTTCGTCGTTCGGGAAAAACCGGTCGTAGAACGCGTTTTTGAACGTGGACCGCACCACACCGCCGCCGCCTCCGCCGAAGGAAACGAAGACGACGAGACTGTGGGCGGGATCCAGTATCAGTTCCGAATGAAACCACGCGGTGTCACCGTCGTGGCCCAGCAGGCGAATTCCGTTGCGTTCGTTTTCGTAGAACCCCAGGCCCATGCCGTTGAGCCGATCGTCCTGGGCGAACTGGCGCGTGAGCATGGCCTCGACCGATTCGGGACGGAGGATTCGCCGGCCGTCCAGTTCGCCCCCGTTGAGTATTGCCTGTCCGAAGCGCGCCAGGTCGGTCACCGATGCGCTCATCGCACCCGCGGGCGCGAAACTGATAATGATTTCGAACGGCTGCTCAACGTAACCGCCGCCGGCGGCGGCATAGCTCGCGGCCATCTGATTCTTCAAGGCTGCCGGCAGGGGCTCCTCGAAAGTGGAATCGCGCATTCCCAGGGGGACGAGTATGTGTTCGCGCACGTACTCAATATAAGGTGTGCCCGTCACATTGGACACGATGAGACCGGCAAGCGCGGTGCCGTAATTGCTGTAGGCCGTGAATGTTCCGGGTGGATTGACCCGGGCCGGCTGGTACCGGGCCATCGCTTCGGCCAGCGGAAGGGCCCGCTCGGCGTCGTCGATGATCAGGTAACCCATGCCGCCGTCGTCGAAACCGGGTGTGTGGGTCATCAGGTCCCGCAGGGTGACCGGCCGCTCGAAGGTATCGGCGATCCGGAAATGCTCGAGCCACGTATTGACGTCGGTATCCAGATCCAGGCGGCCCTGCTCGACCTGCTGCATGACCGCCACCCAGGTGAAAAGCTTGGACACCGAACCGGGCCGGAACAACGTCCGGTACGGATCCACCGGAATACGCCGTTCGATGTTCTGCCAGCCGTAGCCCCGGGCGAGAACCAGTTCGCCATCCTTCATGATGGCGACAGCCCCGGAAGGGCTGTTGTTGTTTTCCATCAGGGGTGGAACCAGCGCGTCGACGAAGGCCCGGAGTTCTCCGGGCCGTTCCAGGTCGGCAGATGCATCCGTCCGGGTCGCTGCTGACGCCACGACCGGCGCCAGCAACAGCAACACCGCCCCCAGGCAACCGAACCGGCGCCTCATGTGCCTCGCGCTCCCGCGCGGACCGTCCGGTCAGAAGCGGTAGCGAACATCGAAGCCGATGGTTCTCGGCCGCAGCTGGTAAGCGATATAGGGGTCGCTGATCACATGCGTGATCGCGTCCTCATTGAGCACGTTGGTTCCGTAGATCTCCAGCTCGATGGTATCGAAGTGGATGCCGGCGCGCAGATCCAGCTTGCTGTAATCACCGGCTTCGGTGAAGGTCGCGCCGATGTCGTCATGGAAGCCGTCCACGTAGGCGTAGTTGAAGCGCGCGAAAGCCGGCTGCTCAAAGAGCTCGAAGTCGGACTGCATGCCCACGTTGACTTTCCACTCCGAGGATCCCGGCAGCCGCGTGCCCTTGGGTCCCAGCGCATCACTGTCCTCGGCCAGTTCCGCGTCGGTGTAGGCCAGGCCGAATTCGAGACGCAGCATGTCGTTGAAGTAATAGGTGGTTTCCAGTTCGCCGCCCTGGATGGTGGCCTTGCCCGCATTCACCGTGACCGAAAAACCGCAATGGGGCTCGGCGAACACGCTGACCGGAATGCCGTTCCAGTCGATGCGATAAATGGAGACATTGGCCTGGAACCGGTTGTCCAGCATGGTGAACTTTCCGCCCAGCTCGTAGCTGTCCAGGCTGTCCGACTCCACTCCGTCGCTTTCGATCGGGATCGTGGTGCCGTCGAGGAACCCGTCGGAGCCGGGGTTGCCGTTGCCGTCCACCGAGTCGCAGAAAGACGGCGCCGGGGTGATGGGCCGGCCGACCCGGAAACCTTCCGCCCACTGCGCGTAAATCAGGGTGTCGTCGTTCGGCGTATAGCTGACATTGGCCTTGAAGCTGGTATCGCTTTCCTTGATCGTCTGGTCCTCGAAAATGCCGTCGCCGGAAAACACGCCCGTCTGGTTTTCAATCTTGCGCCGGTCGTAATCGAACCAGCGCGCACCCACCAGAGCGGACCACTGGTCATTGAACTGGTAGGACAGTTCGCCGAACACCGCCGTCTGTTCCAGCGTAAACACGTCGTTCTGGTGGTACAGATCGTTCGGATCGGTACCCAGAAAATCACCGAATGGAGTCTCGGTGATTGCTTCGGGAGCGCCCGTCCACGGGACTTCGCTGACGATGTTCTGTTCCAGGTCTTCGTAGTAAATGCCGGCGATCACCTGCCAGGGGCTGTCCCAGTCCGAAGTGAAGCGCACCTCCTGCACGAAAGCTTCCTTGTAATGCTCCCGGGTCTGAGCGGCCGGAATTTCGAAGTCCTTGCTGATGTCCTCGGCTTCCAGGGTGTCATGGTTGAGGCGGCTGGTGCTCGACAGCAGACTGCCCCAGCCCAGGTCATATTCGATCAGCAGATTGGTCACGTCGAGATCGGAAGCCTTGCGCTCATCGCCCTCATACAGATTGGCGATCTGCATCGGGAAGTTCTGGTAGCCGTCCAGCGAGAGATTCACCTCGGTCTCGCCGTTCTGATCCTGGTCCTGCCAGGCATACATCAGGGTCAGGCTGAGCCGATCGGTGGGTGTCCACAACAGTGTGGCGCGTGCGCCCGAGTACTCGGCACCGCCCACGCCATACTTGTCCACCACCGTCGCGCCATACTGGTCGGCCAGGGCCTTGACGCGCGGAATGCTGGCGCCGATGTTGTCGACGTAGCCGCTGTTGTCGTAGTAGTAACCGACCATGCGCAGCGCCAGGGTGTCCTTGACCAGCGGCAGGTTGAGCACACCGGACATGTCGTAATTCGAGCCGCCCGCGCGAGCCGTATTGGAATACCCGGTTTCGACCTTGCCTTCGAGCTGCTCGAGATTCGGCCGGTTGGGAATGTTGCGCACGGCGCCGCCCATGGAGCCGGAACCGAACAGGGTGCCCTGCGGACCACGCAGAATCTCCACGCGCTGCAGGTCAATCATTTTCAGATCGGCCGTCGAACCCCGGGAGACCGTGTTCAACGGAACCTCACCGAAAAACACGCCCACCGTGGAGTCCTCTTCGATCGACGCGTTGACCCCGCGAATGATGATCTTGTTGCTGCTTACGCCCCGGTCGGCCATGTTGACGCCCGGGATGGTGCTCAGGTAATCATCCATGCTGACCAGGCCGCGGCGCTCGATTTCCAGCCCGCCCAGCGCGGTAATGCTGGCCGGGATGTCCTGGATATTGGCTTCCCGCTTGGTGGCGGTCACGACGATTTCTTCGATGGTGCCGGCCCGCTGAACTTCGGCCGGTTCCGCACCCGCTGACTCCTGCCCGCTGGCGGCGGGTGCGAACAATGCGGCTAGGGTTACCGCGATCCACGAGGGTTTCTTCACTTCGGTCTCCTGACTCGGTCTCTCCACGATCGTCAGATGGCCTCGTTCATCGAATTCCGCTCGCAGGCCGGAATTCTTCAGCAAAACGTCAGCGGCCCGGGAAGGAAGGTACCGTCCGACCAGTCGATTGGCCTGGTGCTTCCGGGCCAGATCGTGTCTGAAAATCACCGTGATATCGGCCTGCTGAGCAAACAATGTCAAAGCAACATCTGCTCGTTGCCGGGGGATATCGAACAGCACCGGTGTTACAGTTTCCGCAGCCTGGATTCCCGATCCAGGAAGACAGAGGGCGAAAGCCAGCACGATCCATCCCCAACAGCCGCCACCGCGAAGGCCTTCTTTCGGAAGCACACGCGGGACGTTATCGCTTAATGACCGATTCAAAGTGAATTTCCCTTACTCGAATTCACAAGCGGAAGATTCAGCAGGTTTTGAAGAGGATTGAGCGCGAGCAAGCTTATTGGCGGTAGAGATGAATTCGGTTGGGAGAAACCTGTTCGGAGCGGATCTGAAAATTGCGGTCCAGCGAAGCGATCAGGGCATCGATGTCCTGGGTCTTGAAATGCCCGCCGATGGGAATGTCGTTGATGGACGGGTCGACGATCACCAGTTCCTGTTCGGTATACCGGGAGATTTCAGCCACCGCTTCCCGCAGGCTCTCGCCGCGAAAAATCAGTGACCCCCGCTGCCAGGCCAGTTTCTGCTGAATGGCCTCGGCCGGCTGGCGTTCCATGATTTCGATCCGCTGGTCGTAACGCGCCGACTCACCCGCGTCCAACACGACCTCCCGGGTCGTGGCTTCCCGATTGGCAACCAGATCCAGATCGGCCGATCGCGGATCGATGCCGGCAAACACCTTGACCGTTCCCTCGGTGACGGTGACGTCGACCTCGCTCGAGAAAAGGCGCACGTTGAACTGCGTACCCACCGCCCAGACCAGACCGGATCCGACGTGAACCACGAAGGGCCGGACGCCATCGTGCGCGACATCGAAACTGGCCTCGCCACGCAGCAGGGTGACTTCGCGGCGCGGGCCTCCGAACGCGACGTTCAGTCGGCTGTTCGTATTCAGGGTCACCGTGCTGCCGTCCTGAAGTTCGAAACTGGCCTGTTCACCGATCGCGGTCTGGTACGTCTCCGAAGCCAGTTCCGGTTGCGGGGGCGGTTGTGGGCTTTCCTGCCGCAGCAGGCCAATCGTCAGGAGGACGCCGGCCGCGAGCGCCGAGGCGCCGATCCAGGCAGTCTTCCACGCCGAGCGACCACGGGACGCGTGGCCATCGGGCTTCAACGGGAACAGATCAGCCAGCTCCGACAGGATGTCCATGTCATCCCAGTTGCCGACCAGTTTGCGCAGGTATTCTTCGTGAAACCGGCTCTTACCCAGCCACTCCCGCAGCGCATCACGCTCCGAAGCACTGAGCTCACCGCGATCCAGCCGGGCAAGCCACAGCCCGGCTTCTTCTTTGGCCTGGTCGCGGTTGGGGAATGGGGTGACGTTTTCCATACGATTCTCAGGATCCTTTGCCGGTACGGACCACAGGCTGCACCGGCCGGTTCTCGCTGGCATCCATGAAATCGGTGCAGCGGACTGCGGCCTTGGCGATGTGAGCTTCCACCGTCTTCTCCGAAATGCCGAGGCGCTGCGCGATCTCCTTCTGCGTGAATCCATAGACCTTGCGCAGGATGTACACCCGCCGGCACTTGACCGGCAGGCAGCGCACCGCGCGGCAGAACAATTCGAATTTCTGACGAGCCTCGTATTCGTGATCGAGCCCGGCTTCATGAGGTGAGACCGATTCGAGCACCGAATCCTCTACGCAATCGGTCAGCCGATTCATGCTCTTCTCCAGTTCCTTGAGCGCGAGATTGCGGGAAGCGCGATAGAGGTAAGCCCGGGGATTACGAATTTCCGTCTTCTGCTGCGCTTCGAGGGCCTGCACGTAGGCTTCCTGGACGACGTCCTCGACCGCAGCCTGCTGATGCCTGAAGTAGCGCGAAACGAAGCGCATCAGCGACGAGCGAATTTCCATGAAAACGCCTTCCATCGCGACAGACTAAGCTACCCGGCCCGGCGTTACCAGCGCTCCATGGCCGCCGGGTCGTGACCGGGGCCGTACAACACCCGGCCCGGCCTGGCGCCGGTATGACGACCGTGATCGACGACGATTTCACCGTTCACCAGCACGTAATCGATGCCCGCAGGCACGCGCAGTGGTTCCTCGAAGGTCGCCGTATCCCGGATCGAACGGTCATCGAAAATCACCACGTCGGCCCAGCGGCCCGGTTCGATGACGCCGCGGTCTTCCAGGCTCATCCGGCTCGCCGGCAGGGAGGTCATACGGCGCACGGCTTCGGGCAGGCCAAACAAGCCCAGGTCACGCACATAACGGGCGATGATGCGCGGAAAGGTGCCGTAGGTGCGCGGGTGCGGCAAAGCCATGTCGTCAGGCCGGCCCAGCACCAGACTGGTTCCGGCATCGCTGCCGATGGACACCCACGGCTGGCGCAGAATCGTCTGCACATCCGGCTCGGACATCAAAAAGTACAGCGCATTCGCACGGCGCGGCAGAGCTTCCAGCATGATGTCCCAGGCCGCGTCCGCCGGGTCCCGCTCCAGCGCCCGGCCGATCTGCACGAAATCCATCCCCTGAAACGGTTCGTAGCGTTCGCTGAAAGCGCTCATCAACACGATGTTCTGCCAGCCGCCGGCGTTCATCACCATGCGGTCCGATCGCGGATCCGCGATTTCCGCTTTCAGCCGCTGCCGCTGCACGGGGTCGGCCAGCAATGCCATGCCGTCGTCACGGCCGTTGGCGAAAACATAGGCCGGAACGGTGGCATCGATCCCGGTGCCGCCGGCGATGTAGGGATACTGGTTGGCGCCGATATCGACGCCGCGGGCGCGCGCAGCCTCGATGCGTTCGATGGCCTCGTGCACCGTCCGGCCCCAGTTGGGCGCGAATGCGTTCTTGAAGTGGAAGATCTCCACCCGGATGCCGGCCTGCTCACCGACGGTGATCAGTTCGTCGATGGCTTCCAGCAGATGCCGGCTCTCGTCACGCAGATGCGCCGCGTGAATGCCACCGAATGGCGCCATGGCTTTGCCGAGCTCGACCAGTTCCTCCGTGCTCATGAACGATGCCGGCGGATAGAACGCCGCGCTGCTCATGCCCACGGCGCCCGCCTGCATCGCCCGGCGCATTTCAGCGCGCATGAGTGACAGGTCGGCCTCGGTTACCGCGACATCGGCTTCACCGACCACCGCTTCGCGCGCCTGAAACGCGTTGTAGTAGCTGCCGAAATTCAGGCTGATGCCCTGCTCCTCCAGCCTCGCGAAATATTCCGGTATCTCCTTCGCCGGCACCGGTGTACCGCCTTCGCCGCCAAATGCGGTAGTCACGCCCATCAACAGCTTGTTCTCGGCCAGGCCGTTGCGCAGCAGGGTTTCACCCGACTGATCCATCATGTCGATCCAGCCCGGCGACACCATGCGGCCGTGCGCGTCGAGTTCGGTAAGCCCCCGACCCGGCACCTCACCCATCGCGACGAACCGGCCGTCGTCGATGGCGACGTCGGCGCGCGTGGGCGGATTGCCACGCCCGTCCAGCACCATTCCGCCGCGAATGACCAGGTCGTATTCCGGAGGCCCACCCTCGATCGGCGAGGCATCTGCGGCGTTTCGGGTCAGCAGGCGGGATCCATGTCCGATATCGAACGGGGGCGGCTCGCCGCCGGGACCCTGCAGGTAGTGGTTCATCCACCGTTCGAGCCGCAGCGCGTAATCGTACCGCGCCGCCGTGTTCCGATGGCCATGACCCTCGCCCGGATAGGTGACCAGGCGCACCGGGGTCTCGGTTCGGAGCTTCAGGTGACGGTAGAGCTCCAGTGACTGCGCGGGATGAAAACGTTCATCCGAGTCGCCACCCGAAATCAGCAAAGGGGTCCGCGACTGGCCGGCGTGAAAGACCGGGCTGCGCTCCAGCATGGCGGTCCAGTCGTCCCAGGGCCAGGCCCGGGTGTGTGAAACCTGCATTTCGCCGGGAATGTCCGTGGTTCCGAAGGCGGAAACCAGGTTGCTCAGGCCGACGAAGGAAACCGCGGCGGCAAAATAATCGGTTTGCGCCGTGGCCGCCCACATGGCTGCATAGCCACCATAGGAAATGCCCGCGATTCCCACCCGATCGGGATCCGCCAGCCCCCGGTCAACGAAGTACTGACGGGTGTCGACCAGGTCATTGAACTCAGCGCCCGCCGGGTCGCCTTGCCCCATTTTCGAGAACGCCACCCCCCGGCCGGTACTGCCGCGGTAATTGGGAAAGACCACCCGGAACCCCTGCGCGGCCAGCGCCTGCGCCGGCTCGTCATAGCCGGAAAGCCAGCCGTTGCCGTAGTGCCCCTCCGGCCCGCCGTGCGCGAACACGATCAGCGGCGCCGCGTGCCACTCAGCGCTTTGAGCAGGATCGTGGCCGGCATCCGGCACGGGATGAATCACCACGGCGTCCAGCTCAACGCCGTCGCGCGCCGCAATCCGGATGGCTTCCTGCCGGCCGAGACGACGCTCGGCGAGCAGCGGATTCGAGTCGGTCAGCCGTCGCGGCGGTTCCCCGTCCTGGATGAGGTATACCTCGGCCGGATGGGCGAGCGTGTGACCGACCGCGGCGACGGTCGCCAGGTCGGCATGTGCGTCCATCGACTGCCAGATGATGGTTTGCGCCCCCGGTCCGGAAACGGGGGCCCGCCGCGAAGATTCGCCCGACACCCGTGCGATTTCACGGTCGAGCCCGAGCGAACCGATATAGGTCACCGTGTCCGCACCGGACCAGGCGAGCGCCTCGACCTGGCCCGGATATTCAGGCAACCACTCCTCCCGCTCCCCGCCACCCGCCGGCCTTACGAACAGGCGGCCGGGATTGGGGTCGCTCCGCTCCGAGCCGGCGATGTACGCGATATGCCGGCCGTCGGGAGACCAGGCGAAGGCGCCCAGCTTGCCGATCACGCCCAGCGCATGCCGCCGGGATGCATCGCGGGTTTCGACCACGACGATGTCACGGTTCAATTCCCAGTCATCCGCCATCGGTGAGGGCGCCAGTGCCACCGCGTAGCGCGAACCGTCCGGAGACCAGGCGAAATCCGATGCCGAGCCCGGCAGGTACGGCGCGGCGACGGTCCCGTTCTCCAGATCCACCAGCCAGACGCGCACCGATTCGGCGGATTCATCGTGCGCGCTGGCGGTCAGACCGGCGCGGGCCAGGTCGAGTTGGGTGGCGGTGGGTTCCGCTGTTGCGAGGAAGGCAGCGGTTCGCCCGTCCGGTGACAGGTGCAGCGCGCCGATGTCCCGCGCGGGCCGGAATACCACGGTCGGGCCGCCACCGGATACCGGCACCGACAGCAGGCTGACGTACGGATCCAAGGGGGTCTCGCGAGCGATGAAATACACCCGGTCTCCGTCGGCCGACCATTGCGGTGACGACGCATTGACCTTTCCAGTGAACATCGGGCGCGAGTGTCCCGCGAGGTCGACCACGTGCAACTCGACCCAGGCCGACCCGTCTTCATCGAGGTACGGCGTTCGCGGCACTTCCAGCAGATAGGCGACCCGGTCGCCCGTCGGGCTCAACACCGCCTGCCGCACCTTCTTCAACGTCACGATCTCTTCGACCGTGAGTCCCGGCGCCGGCGAGTCGTCCGCCAGCGACGGGCGACTCGTCCCGAAAACAAAGGAGGTGGCAACGGCCAGGACAAGCAGGATTCTGTACTTCATGGGATTCCCTCTCCCGCGGCTGGCCGCTTATTTCCGGCGCGACCGGAACGGCGAAGACGGCAGACTCTAGCGGCAGCGTTCATTCGAGTCAAAACGGCAACGGCGGCGATATTTTTCAAGCGGCACGCTGACGTCCGCGGACTTCGCGTATATGATGGCGCGTCGTCAGCTCCGAAAATCACAGAGGCAGATGCATGCTGATCACGACAACAAGAACCTTCACTCCCCTCCTCTGCCTTTTGTTTTTACAGGCAATTCCAAACCTTCATGCCGATACTCCACGAGCCCGCGACCTGGGCATTCCCTTCGATGGACAACCCGGCGAACTCAACGCCATCACCGACGTGGCGGGTATTGAAGTCGGTCATGTCACCCTGATCGAAGGCGATGGCGCACTCATCGTCGGTGAGGGTCCGGTACGAACCGGGGTCACGGTCGTTCACCCGCGCGGGCGCGAATCGACCGATCCCGTCTTCGCCGGCTGGTTCACGCTGAATGCATCCGGCGAGATGACCGGCACGACCTGGCTGGAAGAGCGCGGCCTGATCGACGGCCCCATCGCCATCACCAATACCCACAGTGTGGGCGTGGTGCGGGACGCCGCCGTGGCCTGGATGGTCGAGAAGGGCTGGCCGGCCGACTGGCACGCACCCGTGGTCGCGGAAACCTACGACGGTGCCCTGAACGACATCAATGGTTTTCACGTAACGGCTGAAGCCGCACTCAAAGCCATGCGCTCCGCAACGGGGGGCAAGGTCGAGGAAGGCGCCGTCGGCGGCGGTACGGGAATGATCTGCAACGGCTTCAAGGGCGGCATCGGCACCGCATCGCGACGATTCGATCACGATGGCAAGACCTATACCGTGGGCGTGCTGGTGCAGTGCAACTACAACTGGAGCGGTCGCGGCTTCCGGCTCGCCGGCCGTGACGTGGACCAGGTACTCCCGTTGGGCCAGCAGTGTTTTTCCGACCCCGCAGTCGAACGGCACGTGGACTGGTATCCCTACTGCGAGGATGCCACGCGGGAGACCACCACCGCTCCGATTCGCGACGGATCGATCATCATCGTGGTGGCCACCGATGCGCCACTGCTGCCCCACCAGTTGCGCCGCGTGGCGAAGCGGCCCTCCCTGGCCCTGGGCCGGCTGGGCGCGGTCAGCGAAGACGGGTCCGGCGATATTTTCGTGGCCTTTTCCACCGCGAACGCGGGGCGGATCGACGAGAACGAACCCTCCGGAATCGACATGTACCCGAACAACCGACTCAGCGCGGTGTTTCATGCCACTGTGCAGGCCACCGAGGAAGCCATCGTCAATGCCATGGTGGCTGCCGAGACGATGACGGGCGTGGCCGGAATGCGGGTTCCGGCCCTGCCGCACGATGCGGTCCGCACCCTGTTCATCCCGCATGAAGGACCCGTCGAATGATGTCGCGCTCCGTGATCGAAGCCCGGCGGTATAGGCTCGCACCCGAAGGCGCACGGGCCAGGCCGCATCACCGCCGGTCGAACGGGCCCGCTGAACCTGTTCATCCGTTTTCCCGTCATTTCTAGCCAGGAGCCTCGCATGTCCCACGCCACTCGAACCCTTCTTCTGGCCTCCCTGCTGGCGATTTTTGTCACGGCCTGCCAGAAACAGTCCGAACCGACGTCCGAAGCCGTAGCCACTACTGAACCCGCCGCCGAAGCCATTGCCGAATCCGGGGATTCCGTATCCGCGATGGCGGAAACGGTCACGGACGTCGCGGACCGGTACTACTCCGAGTTACTGAGCCGATACCCGCAAATCGCTTACTTCTCCGGGGTCGAGATCGACCGCCACGATGGCATCGAAGACCGCAGCCCCGCCGCCCGCCTCGAAGCGGAATCGGTCATCGATAACCTGCTGGACGACCTGGAATCGGTGGATTCAAACGCGTTGGCGGGAAGGCCCGAGTGGCTGACTCTCGCCTACATCGAGCAATCCCTGAAATCCTCGAGGGATTTGCGCGTGTGCAGATTCGAATGGTGGAACGTCAATCAGATGGACGGCTGGCAGACCGGATACGCGCTGATCGCGGAACTGCAACCCGTCGGCAGCCCGGAGCTGCGCGAGCAGTCATTGGCCCGCTGGGGGAAATTCTCGGCCTACGTGGACCAGGAAATCGAAAACGCCCGGCAGGGCCTGGCCCAGGGCTATTCATCACCCCGCTCCGTGGTTCGACTCGTATTGGACCAGGTGGACGGGCTGCTGGCCCTCGACATCGAGGATTCACCCTATTACTCACCGGCTGTTCGCGATCCCGATCCCGACTTCGTGGAGGCCACCCGGACCCTGGTCGCCGAATCGGTCTACCCCGCTCTGCAGCGCTACCGCGACTTTCTGGCCGACGAGTACCTCGACCAGGCGCGAGAAGCGCTCGCCGTCACCGCCAACCCGGACGGCGAAGCGTGTTATGAAGCCTCGCTGCGCAGCTATACGACACTGGATCGTTCGGGCCGGGACGTTTTCGAACTGGGACAGAAAACGGTCGAAGCCAACAAGGCCACGGTCATCGAACTGGGCAAGGAAGCCTACGGACTCGACGACTTCGACGCCATCATCGCCCACGTCAAGGCCGATCCCGATGACTACTTCGAGAGCAAAGAACAGTTACTGCAGTTCTCGCGTGACGCCGTTGAGCGGGCCCACGCCGAAATGCCCAACTGGATCGGCACGATGCCGCGGCAGCCGGTGGAGGTGATTCCGTTTCCCGAGCACGAGGAGGGCACGGGGCGTTCCGCGCACTACCGCCCGCCCACCCCGGACCGCCCGGGTGAATACCGCATTCCACTCCACGAGCCCGAAAAGCAGACCCTCGGCGCGGCCGAGTCCACCGCTTTCCACGAAACCTGGCCGGGCCACCACCTGCAGGTCGCCGTCGCCCAGTCCGTCGAGGACCTGCATCCCGTTTCGCAGATTCTCTGGTTCGCCGGCCCTGGCGAGGGCTGGGCCCGCTACTCGGAAGGGCTGGCCGAAGAAATGGATTTGTACGAAACCGTCACCGGGCCGATTCAGCGGCGAGCCTGGCCGGCCCGGGGCATGGTCGTCGACCCCGGCATCCATTTATTGGGCTGGACCCGGGAGGAAGCGGTTGAATTCATGATCGCGGCCAACCGCTTCCCCGAATCCACCGCCGTGGAACAAGTGGACCGGATCGCGATCCTGCCGGGCCAGCTGACCGCCTACGATTCCGGCGGACTGGAAATCCTGGCGCTGCGCCGGGAAGCCGAAGAGGCCCTGGGCGACCGGTTTGACATTCGTGAATTCCACGACCAGATCCTGGCTCCGGGAGCGATTCCACTGGTCGCGCTGCGCCAGCACATCGAGCGCTGGATCGCCCGCCGCAGCGAGCAGGCGCAATGACTCTGAATGACCTCGAAACGCCCGCCCTGGTCCTCGATCTGGACCGGCTCGAGGCCAACCTCGACGGCATGGTGCAGAGCCTGCAACCCCATGGGGTGGCCTTGCGCCCGCACCTGAAAACCGCGAAATCGGCCACGGTCGCCCGCCTGACCCGGGACCGCGGCGCCCGCGGCATCGCGGTCGCCACCCTGAAGGAAGCCGAGTACTTTCTCGAGAACGGATTCACCGACATCCAGTACCCGGTGTGCATCGTTCCGAGCAAATTCGACCGGGCGGCCCGACTGATCCGCAACGGAGCGCAGCTGGAAGTCATCGTCGACTCGCTGGAGGTGGCCCGGTCGCTTGCGCGTTACGCAGCGGACCAGCGGGTCGCGTTCCGCGTGTACCTGGAAGTGGACTGCGGCGAACACCGCACCGGCTTTTCCGCGGCCGATCCGGCGTTCGTCGGGGCCGGTGAAACGCTTCGGGACGGATCGCACACGGACCTGCGCGGGGTGCTCACCCATGCCGGCCACGCCTATTCCTGCACCGATCCGCACGGCGTCCGCGCGGTGGCCGACGAAGAGCGGCAGGCAGCCGTCATCGCGGCCAACGTGCTGCGCACCGCCGGCCTGCCCTGTCCCGAGGTGAGCATCGGTTCAACGCCGACGGCCCGCTTTGGCGAATCCTTCGAAGGCGTGACCGAAGTGCGGGCAGGCGTCTTTCTGTTTGGCGACCTGTTCCAGGCGGGTCTGGGGACCTGCGGACACGATGACATCGCGGTATCGGTTCTGGCCAGCACCATTAGCCGACACCCCGAAGAGCATCGCCTGGTGATCGACGCCGGCGGCCTCGCCCTGTCCAAGGACCGTTCACGGGTGGAATCGGCGCCTGACTCGGGCTATGGGCGGATTCTCCGCATCGACGGAACGGCGTTGGCGCCCACGGCGCATGTCGCGGAAGTGCATCAGGAGCATGGTGAAATCAGCACGCGGGGGATTCCCGAACTGCAGGATGCACCCATCGGTTCCCGCCTGCGAATCCTGCCCAACCACGCCTGCATGACCGCCGCGATGTACGACCGCTATCATGTCGTGCGCGGCACGGGCACCGAAATTCTGGCCGAATGGGATAAAACCACTGGCTGGTGAAGACGCCCCATTCCGTATGCGGCAGTCGCCGTGTATGCCGATCTGACGACCCCCTTTACGAAGGAGCGTATGAGATGAGCACTGTTACCGTCGTCCCGGAATCCGCGATTCGCGAGATCGTGACCCGCGAAAACGCCTACGAAGCCGTTAAAAAAGCCTTCGAAGCCATCGCCGAAGATCGAGCCGAAGTTTTTCCGGTGACCTTCGGTACCGGCCTGGCGCCACAGGACGTGTTCGGGGTCAAGGCCGGCGCCGACTCGGCCGGCGCGACCGTTGGCCTGAAAATCGGCAGCTACTGGCCCGACAACGGGCAACACGACCTGCCGGCGCACGGATCGACCATCATCCTGCTCGATCCCGATACCGGATTTCCGATGGCCATCCTCGGCGCCGCCTATCTGAACGGTTTTCGCACCGCTGCCGCCAATGCCATCGCCGTCGATTACCTGGCCCGCAAGGATGCATCCGTGCTCGGCGTCATCGGCGCGGGCCATCAGGCCGAACATGAAATCCGCGCCGTCGCGGCGGTGCGGGCGCTCAGCCGGATCCGTATCCACACCCGCTCCACCGGCCGCGCCGAGTGGATGGCCCGGCAGCTCGACGACATCGACATTCCGTTCGAATTCACCTCGGCGCAGCAAGCCGTCGAGGGTGCGGACATCATCGCCACCGTAACACCGAGCACGCAGCCCATCGTGCGCAGTGAATGGGTCGCCGCTGGCGCGCACGTTTGCGCGATGGGCGCGGACAGCAAGGGCAAGCAGGAGCTGGATACCGACCTCGTGGCTCGCGCCCGCTGGTTTGCCGACTTGCCGGCGCAATCGGTGGCCATCGGCGAATTCCAGCATGCCTTCGCGGCCGGCATCATCCCGTCCGCCGATACAATCTGTCCGTTGGGCCGCGTCACCCGGCAGCCGGACCTCGGACGCCGCGACGACGAAGAGATCACCGTATTCGACAGCTCCGGCATCGCCATCCAGGACCTGTCCGTGGCGCGCGCCATGCTCGAACTGGCGCGTGAACGGGGGCTCGGCAGCACCGTTGAGCTCTGACCGACACCGGAGGCTCGAAGTGCCGGCCCGGCCAGCCCCCCGTTCGGGACGCACCCTTGCGGCGGCGGGCCGGGATTCCTGATGGCGCGGGAACGCTCCGCCTGGCGGACCTGGCAGCGCCAGCCGCAGAAGCTGAAGTTGCGCAGGTTGCTGTTCCAGGTCCACCGCTGGACCGCGATCAGCCTCGGTCTCTACATCGGGTTCATCAGTCTGTCGGGCAGCGTCCTCGTCTATCGCAACGAGCTGTACGTCGCGGCCACGCCGGAGCCCATCCTATCCACCGGACCGGGGCCAATCCTGAGCGATCAGGAACTCTCGGCGGCAGCCGAGCGGACCCACCCGGGCTATTCCATCCGACGCCTTCATCGTCCGTCCAACCCCGAGCAGGCAGTCGTTATCTGGCTGGCTCGCGACGACACGCTGCGCAAGCGGCTGTTCGATCCGCGGTCGGGCGAGGACGTCGGCCAGGCCACCCCACTGGGAATGACCCTGATCACCGGCCTGATGGAGCTTCATGCCGATTTTCTTTCCGGCTCCACCGGGCGCACCCTCAATGGCGTCGTTGCATTCGGCGTACTGCTCATTCTGCTGACCGGGCTGGTGATCTGGTGGCCCGGCATCAAGCGCTGGCGGCGCAGCCTGGTGGTTCACCGCGGCATCGGCTGGAAGCGGCAGGTCTGGGACATCCACAGCATGATCGGCATCTGGAGCTACGCCTTCATGCTGACTTTCGTCGTCAGCGGCCTCTACCTGTGTTTCGCGCCGGCGTTTCACGCGGTGGCCGACTGGCTGCAACCCGTCACCGATGAGAATGCCGGCACCCGGCTGGTCGATCGCGTGCTGTACTGGCTGGCCTTTCTGCACTTCGGCCGCATCAACGGCATCGGCATCCCCTGCGACGGCCCCGGTCTTTGCGACCAGACCACCAAGGCCGTCTGGGCCCTGTTCGGCCTCGCCCCGGCCATCATGATCGCCACCGGCGCAACCATGTGGTGGAACCGGCTACGGGGACGCCGCAAACGCGCACAGGATGATTGACAGGAGGAAAATGCACTGCCGGAGAGTCCGCCATCGAGAGCTGACTTCGGTCGGCCAAACTGCGATACAGTGATGCGATAATCCCATGAATCGGAACGTTGGTCGCGCGACACAAAAGTTCACCCCCGGAATCCGGACATGACCGCGAAATCAAAACCAGCACCCATACCCGAACCCGGCGATAACGATCTGCAGTTCGGCGATCTCGATGAGATGCTGGGCATCGTGCTGCAGCGCACGTTCATCGCGACGGCACGTTACTTCAAGGAGTACATGGGTGACGATTTTCGCCCGGGTTTCTTCACCACCTTGTCCCTGATCGAAAAAAATCCCGGGCTGACACAAAAGGCCCTGGCGGCGGCCATTCGGCGTGATACATCCACGTTGGTTCCCTTCCTGAACAAGCTCGAGGAACTGGGTTGGGCCGAGCGCCGGCGCAGCCAGGCGGACAAGCGGGCGCATGAACTCTATCTCACCCCGGCCGGACATCGACAGGCCGCACGCTTCGACACCAAGGTCAGGGCCCTGGAAGCCCGGCTCGCCGAAGAACTCGGATCACGGCAGGCACAGCAATTGCGGCGCCTGCTGCGGGAGTTGGACGACGTGTTCGCGCGTCTGTCGTCGCAGGCGGACTGAGCACGACCGGTTCGTCGATCGATCACGCCGGCTCTGCCCCGCCGGCGACAAAAACCCGAACGTTTCCGCGACAACCGACCGCCATTTAGTTGCATATCCATTTATTTGTTGTCAAACTAAATAAGTTCATCAAGAAAATGGACGATCGGCGAATGCTTCATCGTCATCGCCCACAACCCCATGCAGGAGTCCGGAGAGAAGCCATGTCCGTTTTGATTGCCGGCGGTGGCATTTCGGGAATGGCGCTTGGCCTGACCTGCCATCAGATCGGCGTGCCGTTTCGTATTTATGAATCCACCGCGCAGCTCAAGCCGCTCGGCGTGGGCATCAACCTTCAGCCCAGCTGTGTCCGCGAGTTGTTCGAACTCGGCCTGGAGAGCCGGCTGGATGAGGTGGGAATACGTACACGCGACTACGGGATGTACACGAAGAAAGGCCTGCACATCTGGACCGAACCACGCGGTGAATGGGCCGGATATCGCTGGCCGCAGTATTCCGTGCACCGCGGAAAGCTGCACATGATGCTTTACGACGAACTGATCAAGCGGGCCGGCACCGATTGCGTGAGCACGGGCTGGTCGGCCACAGGGTTCGAGAACCGCGACGGCAAAGCCGTGCTGCGCCTGAAGTCGGTCCGGGGCGAGACCAACGAGGTCACGGGTGACCTGCTGATCGGGGCCGACGGCATTCACTCGGCCATCCGCGCACAGATGTATCCTGACGAAGGCGAACCCCGCTGGGGCGGCACGATCTTGTGGCGCGGCACCTCCCGGTCCCGCCCGTTTCTGACCGGCGCGTCCATGGTGATGGTTGGCCACGACGGACTGCGCTTTGTCAGCTACCCCATTTCAAAGCCCGACCCGGCATCCGGCGAGGCCCTGATCAACTGGATCGCAACCCTCAACTACGACCCTGACTCGGCATGGAACAAGGAAGACTGGAATCGCGAGGCGAATACCGACGATTTCCTGCCCCGCTTCGACGGTTTCCGCTTTGACTGGCTGAACGCCCCGGCGTTGATCGAGGCGTCGGACAAGGTATTTGAATACCCGATGGTGGACCGTGACCCCCTGGACCGCTGGACCGAAGGACGCGTGAGCCTGATGGGCGACGCGGCACATGCCGCTTACCCGGTCGGCTCCAATGGCACCGGCGCCGGGATCATCGACGCACGCAAACTTGGCCAGAGCTTCCTCGAATTGGGCCTCACTCCCGCGGCGCTGGAAGCCTACGAAACGGAAATGCGCCCGGCCACGTCCCGCATCATCCTGACCAACCGTGTGGCGGGACCGGACAAGATCCTGGATATCGTCGAGGAACGTTGCGGCGGCCAGTTCGACGATATCCACGACGTCATTACCCACGAGGAAATGGAAGAGCACTCGCGCAACTACAAGGCCATCGCCGGGTTCGGCATTCGCAGTACCAACGAGAGCCCGCCCTACATCCCCGCCGGAGCACGTTTCGAGGGCATTTCGAAAAGCACCGGGAATCAGGCGAACAGCCCTTGCGGAAAAATGCTCGAGTCGTGAACCTCGAACACCTGTTCACGCTTCGCGCTCTGGTGGGTGAGTCCCAAACGGCTAACCAGGGACCCTACGGCGACCGGCGCTACATGCCGGTGAGCGGCGGAGAGTTCACCGGCAAACACCTGTCGGGCACCCTATTGCCCGGCGGAGCCGACTGCCAGCTTGTCCGCACCGACCACGTCGCGGAACTGGATGTTCGAATCATGCTCCAGGAAAACGACGGAACCCGCTTTCTGTTGAGGGGACTGGGGCTGCGCCACGCCTACCCGAAGGCGCTGCAACGCCCCGGAAAAAACGATACCACCGAACCCCCAGGTATCTACTTTCGTCAGTCGTTTCATTTCGAGTGCCCGCCCGGCGACCACGCCTGGCTCAACGGCATTCTCGCCATCGGAACCGGCCACCGGGACGAACAAGGCGTGCTCATCGAGGTATTCGAAGTCCCCTGACAAACCAATTCACCACAAGAATGGGGTCAGAGTAAAGGGACAGAGTAAAGGGACAGAGTAAATCGACGCAGCTCACGGCATTTCTGCTTAAGCCAACGGCATCCACGGCTGGGGTAATTGCAGACGACCGGCACCGTGTCAGCACAAGCGCTTGTTCTGATCGCGATGACAATCCGAGAAAAAGCACACCAATCCTGAACCAAACTTTCGACGTGCCGGTATACTCTGTCCGTTTACTCTGTCCCTTTACTCTGACCCCAATTTTACAAATGGGAGAATCTCATGAGCCTGAATCTTGACTCCGTGCGTGGTATTTATCAGGCATTCGCCGCAGGCGATGTTCCCGCCATCGTCGCATCGTTTGCACCGGACATCCGCTGGAGTGAGGCGGAAGGCGGACCGTATGGCGGCGTCTCGGTGGGGCCGGATGCTGTCCTGGGAAATGTCTTCATGAAAATCGGGGCCGAGTGGGACGGCTACGCCGCGGTCCCGGAGGAATTCGTCGCGCAGGGCTCAACTGTCGTGGTGCTGGGACAGTACAGCGGAACCTACAAGGCGACGGGCAAGTCGTTCAGCGCGCCCTTTGCGCACGTGTGGAAGTTCGAAGACGGCAAAGTTGCCGAGTTCCAGCAGCACACCGACACCGTCCTGCATCAGCGGCCACTCCAGCCGTAAATCGCGCCCCCGAACGAATTTCAGGCCAAGGCCAGTTATTCGTTCCGGATCCTACCGCCCATGGATTCGAAATCTCCGCACAGCCTGTTGCAGATCAGCGAAACCGGCCGGTCCGTCCGGATCGTATCGGTTGGCGGCGTACGCCTCGGCGATGGCCAGGGCAGCGGGGGCCAGTTCCGGCCGCTGCGCGGCGATGCGGCGGGCAAAATCCAGGATGCCCTCTCCCTTGCGCCGCGGCGAGCCCGCCCGGGCCAGCTTGTCACAGAACTTCCGGATCAGCACATCTCGCGGATCCGGCTTTTCCCGGTGCGCCTGAACCCACCGAACCAGGAGGTACGGCAGCGCCGACAACGCCACGGCCAGAAGAAACAATAAGCCAACTCGCGCGAACGTGATTCGGCCCAGTAGATCCTGCAGGAATTCGAACTGCCGCTTGTCGTAGCCCAGCACCCAGGTGCCCCAGACGTAGTCCACGTAATCCATCTGCAGCACCAGCCAGTTGACCAGCCCGAAATGGCGGAATCGCGCCAGGCTGAGCGGACTGTCGGCCAGGAACCAGTCATCGTCGGCGAACAGGTCGGCCACGCTCATTTCCACGCGTTCGGGCGCGACCGCGGCGGTGGGATCCACCCGTACCCAGCCACGTCCCTCGATCCAGACCTCGGCCCAGGCGTGCGCGTCGTACTGCCGCACCGTGACGAAATTCTCGGTGGGGTGTACCTCACCGCCGAGGTAGCCGCCGACGACTCGCGCCGGATGGCCGGCCGCCCGCATGAAGAACGCAAAACTACCGGCGAAATGCTCACAGAAGCCCCGCCGGGTGCGCCACAGGAACTCGTCGATCGTGTGCTCGCCCAGCTGCGGCGGCTCGAGGGTGTAAACGAAAGATTCGTTATACAGCCGCAGCACGCGCTCGATCAGGTCTTCGGGTGAACCCGCCTCGGCGGCCCACTGCCGGGCGATCCGCACGGTCTCGGGATTGGAATCTCTGGGAATGGCGCGTTCCAGCGCTTCCCGATTGGGATGCAGTCCCTCCGGATCCAACCGGTAATCCAGCCAGGAACGGATGTCGTAACCCCGCTTCAGGGTCACTTCATCGATGCTGACCAGCCGCGAGTCGCGCAACAGGCGAACGCCGGGTTCGCCGGTCGCCGGCGTCGACAGCGCAAACAGCCAGTGGCTGTAGGTCGGTTCGAGAGTGATCGTATAGCGCACGGCCTGCCCGTGCCGCTCGATACCCTCAATGTCACTACCGCGACGCGAAAAGGCCGCATCCGGGCCGTAGAGATCCGCCTGCGACCATTCCCGGCCGTCGAATTCCGAAAACACCAGACCGCGCCAGTACAGTGCGGAGCGGGACGGGATGGGACCATCGAACCGGGCGCGAAACGCCAGTTCATCCGAACGGCTTAGCTGGGAAAAATCGCCGGGCGCCATAACGTCGCTGATGCCGGTCCGGGCCTGGCTTTTGGGCCCGGGAATCGACCACAGCGCGCCCAACCGCGGCACCACCAGAAACAGCACAAGCATCAGCGGCAATGCCGTCGCCAGCATCCGCAGTGCGATCATTGAAGTTCCCGCGGAGAACCCCCGGCTACGTGCCTGGTTGATGCTGACCAGCGCGGTAACGGCGATGACGAAAGTCGTCAATACTCCGGCGAACTGGAACACCTCCTGGGTGAACACCGAGTCGACGGCGGCGGTGAAGAATGCCAGGTAGACCAGCACCACGGCATCGCGCTTGTGATGCATCTCCAGCAGTTTCAGGGCGAAGCCGGCAATCAGCATCGACACCATGGGCTCGAGCGCCAGCATGGTGCGATACTGCAGAACCAGCCCCGCCATGCAGCCAATCACCAGGGCGCCCTTGAGTGGCCAGGGCGGGAACGGCACCGTGCCCCGGTACTCGAGGATGCGCCACACAGAGGCCAGCGCCGAAAGCCCAATCACCCATACAGGCAAGTGGTCCGCATGCAGCACGACCACGCCCCCGAAGGCGAGCAGGACCCAGAACAGGCCGTTACGCGACAGTTGCCAGTCAGGCCGCCGCATCGTTCTCTCCCGCCGCGTCGCCCAGGCCATGCAGCGCAAGCAGGCGCAACGCCTTCTGCCGATGCGCCACACCCTGATCGGGCTCGATTTCGGTCCCCGGCAGCCGCAGACCGTACAAACGCCCTCCGGATGCGCATTCACAGACCTGCCAGGCCATGCGCGACAAACGCTGCTCGGTATCCATACCAGGATAGTCAGCCCAGTCGATCCACACCCGACTGTCCACCGGATCCCCGTACTGTTTGGACCACAGCCCCTGTTCACGTGCGTACTGCTTCCACGCCACATGCCGTAAGGATTCGCCGGCCTCATGGGTCTTGAGACCCACGTAATCTTCAGCGCCGGCCGAGCCGGCGAAGTGGCCTTCACCGGTGCCGCGCCGCTCGGCCGGCGCGGCCAGGTCCGCGACCGGTGCGGGGTAGACCACCGCATCGAAACGGAATCGCAGATGCGTCCATACCCTCAACAGACCGAGCGGATAATAGCTCTCGATGGTCAACAAGCCCGGATCGAGAAAGCCGCGCCGCGAAGTTGGAGCCAGCACCGTCACGAAACTGTCCCCGGCCTGATCGACGTTCACCATCAAGGCCTCCCCGCGCGCGAAACGCAACAGCACCTGCTCACGGGCACGCCTTTTATCCTGACTGAAACAAATCTCGACCGCGGCTTCCTCGCCCTTGAACACCGATTCCGCCCGCACCGGCTTGACCCGCAACCGGGTAAGCGTGGCATGAGTGTAGTGAATGCTGACCACGAACAGTGCGACAAGCAGAAAGCACAGCGCGAAGATCAGGTTGTTTTCGAAATTGGTTGCCAGCAGCCACAAGGCGGCCACCAGTGCGAGAAACCCGAATCCGGCCCGGGATGGAAATATGAACAGCCGACGGTGGTCCAGCAGCGCTTCGTCCACCGGACGGGTGCGGCGGTCGATCCAACGGCGATAGCGCCTTCTGAAGTACTCCCGAGCGCGTTTCAGCGGATGCATGGCTCGCCTTCCGTCGCGCTCAGATCACGTCGACCGAGTCCAGCACCTTGTCGATGAGGACCCGGCTGCCGCTGTCGTGTCCCCGCCCCGTGCCCTGAAGGCGATGGATGGCCACCGCCGGGAAAACGGCCTGGATGTCTTCCGGAATCACGAAGGTGCGTCCGTCCAGCAGGGCGATCGCCTTGGCCGACTGCAGGATCGCCAGCCCGGCGCGTGGCGACAGTCCGTATTCGAAAACCTCGCTGGTCCGCGTGAAATGGATCAGGCGCTGCAGGTAGTCCACCACGGGTTCGGCCACATTGACCGCCTCGACCTCGTCCTGCAGGTCAAGCAGTTCGGAGATCGAGATCTGCGGCTCGAGATCGACCAGCCGCCCGCGGGGATCGCCGCCGGTGAGTATGTGCTTTTCTGACGCCAGGTCCGGATAGCCCAGCGAGATCTTCATCAGGAAGCGATCGAGCTGGGATTCCGGAAGTGGAAACGTGCCCGAGTACTGAATCGGGTTCTGCGTCGCCACCACAAAAAATGGCGTCGACAACGCGCGTGTCTTGCCCTCGACCGTGACCTGCCCTTCAGCCATCGCTTCGAGCAGTGCGCTCTGGGTTTTCGGAGTGGTGCGATTGATCTCGTCCGCCAGCAGAAGCTGGCAGAACACCGGCCCGGGGTGGAAACGGAACGCGGCCTCGTTACGGTCGTAGACCGAAACACCGACGATGTCGGCCGGCAGCAGATCGCTGGTGAACTGGATGCGGTTGTATTCCAGCCCCAGCACCCTGGCCATCGCGTTGGCGAGCGTGGTCTTGCCCATGCCGGGCAAATCCTCGATCAGAAGATGCCCACGCGCCAGCAGGCACGCCAGCGCGACCCGCACTTCCGCCTCCTTGCCGATCAACACCGAGCTGACCGCATCGACGATCGAGTCCAGCTTTCCTTTTGATACGCTCACGGCACAGTCCTCTGCCAATCCATTGGGAAACCTGACGAATAATACAGGCTGGCTCGACGTCATGCGGGCGGCCAGGCATTCAGACCGCATGGCGGTGGAGATGTTCTGCCGCCGGCCCTAAGATGTCAGTCAATGAGAAGCGCTCCACTCCTCGCTCTTCTGATCACCACCGCGCTGGCGCCGGGGCCAGCCGCGGGCGGATCGTGTACGGAAACCGACAGCCTGCTGCTGGATGACATCGCGGTCATCGACGTACGCTCCGGCACCGTGCAAGCCAATCGTGACGTGGTCATCCGCTGCGACCGCATCGAAGCCGTGCGTGCGAACAGGGAACCCGGGACGGCCAATGCTTCCCGCCGGCTCGATGGCCGGGGCCGTTACGTGATGCCGGGCCTGTGGGACATGCACGTTCACGTTTTGTGGGACGATGCGATCGCCGCCGACCTGTTGCCACGCTTCCTGGCCTGGGGCGTGACCGGAATTCGCGACATGGGCGGCGATCCCGTGGTCACAGACCGCTTCCGGAACCGCGCGAGGTCCGACCCGGCGGCTTACCCGCGGATTGCCGCTGCGGGTCCCATGCTGGACGGCCCACAACCCGTGCATCCCGGTGTTTCCCGTTCCGTCAAAGATGCCGCTGAAGCCGTCACCACCGTCGAAAGCCTGGCTGCACACGGCACGGACTTCATCAAGGTTTACACCCTGTTGCCACGCGATGCGTTCTTCGCCGCCGCAGCGGCCGCGACCCGGCTCGGATTACCCATCGCCGGACACGTCCCGGCGGAAGTCACGCTGGCCGAGGCCGCGGCCGCCGGGATGGCCAGCATGGAACATCTGCGCGACGAACTGGGACAGTTCTGCCGTCCCGCACCCGCAACGGCTTGCGACGCCGCCATCACCGCCTTTTCCCGCAACGGCACCTTCCACACGCCGACGCTGGTCACCCTGCGCGCCAATTCGATTCCGGGCTACGCGGAATCGCCTCCTCCCGAACTGGCCGGGCTGCCGCCCTCCCTCCGCGCGGAGTGGAATGAGCAGGCGGCGCGCCACCGCAACGATCGGGACGGTGGTCGCTTCGACGACCGGGAGGCGAGGTTCCGCCATGCGCTCGCGCTCACGGCCCTGCTGGCCGACCGGGACATTCCCCTGCTCGCCGGCACTGATGCCGGCAATCCGTTCCTGGTTCCCGGCCGCAGTCTGCACGATGAACTCGAATGGCTGGTGCGGGCGGGACTGAGTCCCGCGGAGGCTCTGCGCGCCGCGGTCACCGCACCCGCTGATTTTCTTCATGAAGGCGAAACCCACGGCGCGGTCGCGCCCGGTTTTTCAGCCGACCTCGTTATCCTCGACGCCAACCCGTTGACCGGGATTTCCAATACGCGGCGGCTCGTGGCGGTCGTGCGAGCCGGCCAATTGGTCATCGACCGCAGCCATCAGGACGGTCAGTAAGGCGCCTTACAGATTGACGGCTCGGGCGCCTCGAGCGCGGGCTCGACATCCGGGGACGCAGTGTGCGCCGTAAGTGTATTGACGGTTTGGGTTCATGATCGGTGTCCGGTTACGGGCATGACCACATCCGGCGCCGCGTGAAGCGCCGGTTGCGGCAGGAACGAAAGTGACAAGATCGGCCGTGCAGGTTCAGTCGATCAAACGCTTGGCTTCATCGGCGACGGCCTGAAGCGTGGACTCATCGCCGACTCCCCGCCCGAGCACACGGATGCCAACGAGCAGGGCGACCAGCGTTTTGGCGCCGACCTGCGGCTCCAGGGTCGCGCGAATCTCACCACGCGCCTGCCCGACTTCGATGCAACGCCGGAAGAATCCTTCCAGTTCCCGGAGGCCTTTGGCGACGAACTGTCGCACTTCTTCATCATGCGCCGGAAACTCCAGTGAGGTGTTCACCAGAAAGCACCCTTTGTGGTCCGGGTCCGCGATCGTCTGTTCAACGACTCCATCGAAGAACCGGGACAGCGCCTGTCTGGGGTCATCCAGGGCTTCGAGTTCCGCGAGCCAGGCCTGTCGGGTCTCCCGGTCGTACTTGGTCAGCGTCTTCAGAAACAGATCCCGTTTACCGCCGAACGCGTTGTAGAGACTGCCGCGATTGAGACCCGTGCCTTCGATCAGGTCGGCGATCGAGGCCGATTCATAGCCCTTGTCCCAGAACACCTGCATGGCTTTTTCCAGGGCCGTCTCTTCATCAAATGATTTTTCCCACGGCATATTCGCCACGCCTCCTGTCTGAAGTTCAGCGAAATCTTACCATGTTTTGACTTTATGGTTTAAATAACCTTTTTCCTAAGGTCTACAAGAGAGCATTCAGAAATGACTATAACTATCTAATTTATCTGTAACTCTATATAAATTCTAAACCTAATTGTGAACCCAGCCGGCGAAAATCGGAAATTTGTCTTGACCTATCGGTTTAAACAAAGTTAGTCTATACCGATCGGTTTAAACAATTCACCCACCACCAACCACCCGGAGAACGACATGACTGAATTCACCCTGCACACCCAGGAAACCGCACCTGAAGCCAGCAAACCCCTGCTGGCCCAATCCCGGCAAGCCTACGGCATGATTCCGGGCCTGCACGCCGTCATGGCCGAAGCTCCCGGGCTGCTCGAGGCCTATCAGACGGTGCACGAACTGTTCGTGAACTCCAGCTTCGACAAGGACGAATTGACCGTGGTCTGGCAGACCATCAACGTGGAGCACGAATGCCACTACTGTGTTCCTGCGCATACCTTCATCGCGCAGAGCATGGGCGTCAGTGAAGAGATTTCGGAAGCGCTGCGCAACGAGACGCCACTGCCCAATGCACGCCTGGAAGCGCTGCGGACGTTCACCCTGAACGTAACGCGCGGCCGCGGCAACGTGGACGATGAAGCGATTCAGGCGTTTTTGGATGCCGGCTTCACCCGCCGGCAGATTCTGGAAATCATCCTGGGCCTGTCACAGAAGGTGATGTCGAACTACACCAACCACCTGGCCAACACCCCGGTGGATGCACCGTTCAGAAAACTGGAGTGGCAAAAGGCGGCATGATGTTTCTGCGGTAGCGGTCCGAACCCGTCTCTCTCCCTCAAGGGCCGCTACCGCCCTTCACCTCAATCCCAGGCCACGCGGTCCCGTCAGGACTGGGCCCGCGGCGCAGTCACCATCAGGTAGACGGCCGGCAGCACGAACAGCGTGAACAGGGTGCCAATCCCCAGGCCGGTGGCGATCACCAGACCGATGTGAAAGCGACTGACCGCACCCGGACCGCTGGCCAGCAATAACGGCACCATGGCCATGATCATGGCCACGGTCGTCATCAACACGGGGCGCAGCCGGATCGCGGCGGATTTCTCGATCGCCTGTCGGCGGTTGAGCCCTTCGGATTCCCGCAGCTGGTTCGCGAACTCGACCACCAGGATGCCGTTCTTGGAAATCAGTCCGATCAAAGTGATCAGCCCGACCTGGGTGTAAATGTTCACGGTGGCGAATCCGAGCGTCATGAAGATCAGCGCGCCGGCGATCGACATCGGCACCGACACCAGAATGATGAACGGGTCGCGCCAGCTCTCGAATTGGGCGGCCAGCACCAGGTAGATGACGAGAATCGCCAGGAAGAAGGTAACGATCAGCGAACTGCCCTGCTCCATGTACTGCCGCGACTCACCGTCGAAGTCGTAGGTGAACCCCTGCGGAAAGATGTCCGCCGCCAGAGTCTCCAGTTCCGCCAGCGCCTCGCCGAGCGAAGTGCCGGGCGCCACGACCCCCTGCAGGGTTACCGAGTTGAGCTGCTGAAACTGGGTGCGGGCACTGGGCTCGACCGTGTCGCGATAACCCACCAGAGTGGACAGCGGCACCTGCTCGCCGCTGGCCGTCGGCAGGTAGTATTCATCGAGCATGGTTGCATTCAGCCGGGCGGAACGCTCGACCTGGGGAATGACCTTGTAACTGCGGCCTTCCAGATTGAATCGATTGACGTAGCCTTCGCCCAGCATCGTCGACAGAGAGCGCGCCACCGCCGCCATCGAGATGCCCAGGTCACCGGCCCGGTCACGGTCGACCACCAGGGTCGTGCGCGGCCGCGCAAACTCGACACTCTTCTGCAGGAAGCCGAACTTGCCGCTCTGCATCGCCGCACCGAGCATCTGGTTGGCCACCGCGTCGAGTTCCGTGAAGTCCGCCGCGGTGGTGATCACGAACTGGACCGGCAACCCCCGAGCGGCACCGGGCAGGGTCGGCCGCGGAAAAGCCGCCGCCTGAATGCCGGGCACCCGGTTGGCCGCCGCCTGCACCTCGGGCATCACTTCCATCACCGAGCGCTCGCGCTCGGACGGTGGACTCAGCTTGAATCCGCCAAACGTGGTATTGGGCGATCCCCGGCCGAGGAACAGGAAGGTGTTGTGGTCTTCCGGAATGGTTTGCAGTTCCTCGCGCAACCGCTGGGTGTAGAACCGGTTGTATTCGATGGTCGCCGTCTGCGACAACCGCCCCTGCATGAACACCACGCTCTGGTCTTCCACCGGCGCCAGTTCCGCCGGGGTCGTCACGAACATGAAGTAAATGCTGGTCAGCACCACGACGGCGAATACCAGGGTCACCGGCTTGTAGTCCAGGGTAGCGCTCAGCCGCCGCCGGTAGGCATCAGCCAGGGCGTTGAAAAAATGCTCCACGGCCTTCTCGAAGCGGCCCGGCTCTCCGTGGCGTGTGAGCACCTTGGACGAGATCATGGGTGACAGGGTGAGTGCCACCACGCCGGAGACCAATACCGCACCGGCCAGCGAAAAGGCAAACTCGGTGAACAGGGTCCCGACCAGGCCGCCCATGAATCCGATGGGCAGGTAAACAGCCACCAGGGTCGTGGTCATCGCGATGATCGGCAGCCCGATCTCGCGCGCGCCGATGATGGCAGCCTCGAAGCGCCGTTTGCCCAGCTCCACGTGCCGATGCACGTTTTCCACCACGATGATGGCGTCGTCCACCACCAGGCCAATCGCCAGCACCATGGCCAACAGGGTCAGCAGATTGATCGAAAACCCCATCATCAGCATCAATAGCGCGCCACCCACCAGCGACAGCGGCACGGCGACCGCGGGCACGATGGCGGCGCGCAGTGATCCCAGCGACAGGAAAATCACGCCCAGCACGATCAGCAAGGCTTCGGTCAGCGTGCTGAACACTTCGCGGATGGAGTCGTTGATGTAGACACTGGCGTCATACGCCACCATGGACTCCAGGCCCTCGGGAAGCTGGGGTTTGATCTCCGCCAGCTTCTCGTGAACCCGTTCGGCCACGGTCAGCGGGTTCGATCCCGGCGCGGCCTCCACCCCGATCACCACACCCGGAGTGCCGTTGAACCAGCTCGTCGCATCGTAACTTTCCGACCCCAGCTCGATGCGCGCGATGTCTTCCAGCCGGACCAGCGTGTCGCCGTCGTGCCGCACAATGAGACGGCGGAAGTCCGCTTCGGTGCTGACGTCGGTCGTGGCGCCCAGATCCGTCGTCACGTACAGGCCCTTGGTCTGCCCCACCGCGGCGAGGAAATTGTTCTCGGCCAGCACGGAGGACACTTCCTGCGGTGAAATGTCGTGAGCCGCCAGCCGCAGCGGATCGAGCCACACGCGCATGGCGAAGGCATTGTTCCCGAACGGTTGCGCCTTGGCGACCCCGGGCACCGCCTGCAATGCCGGTTGCACCACGCGCAGAAGATAATCGGTAATCTGCGAGGGAGACATCGCGCCAGATGTGAATACCAGATACATCAGCGCCACGTCGTCCCCGGTGGTGGCATCGATCACCGGATCCTCGGCTTCCGCCGGCAGCACACCGCGCTGGCTGGCAACCTTGGCCTGAATCTCAGCCACTGCCGCATTCGGGTCGTAATTCAGCTCCATGTGCGCTTCGATCGTGGAAACGCTCTGGGTACTGCGGGCCACCAGGAAGTCGATCCCTCGCGCCTCGGCCATCGCCTGCTGCAGAGGCGTGGTGATAAATCCCTGGATAAGCTCGCTACTGGCGCCGGGATAGACCGTCGTGACCGTCACCACCGTGTTACTGGTCTCCGGATATTCACGGACTTCCAGTTCCCCGAGCGCGCGTGCGCCCATGACGAGAATGAGCAGGCTGACCACGCTGGACAGCACCGGTCGGTGAATGAAGATGTCCGTGAATTTCATCAGGCGGGCGCTATCGGATCGGTCTGGTATTTTCGGCGGCCGAAATCGGGTGGCCGGACATCAGGACGGCGCCACGAGCCCGGCGGCCTGGTTTTCATCGGGAAGGGAGGAATTGTCCACGGTCACCGGCTGACCGTTGCGCAACTTGTTATGGCCGTCGGTAACGACTTCCATTCCGGGCTCGAGACCGCTGAGAATTTCCACCCGCCCATCGGAAACATTACCCGTTCTGACCTGAACGCGGCGAACCGTTTGCCCGCCCTCACCGTCCTCGACCACGAACACCGAATCGCCGTACGGGTTGTAGGTGATGGCCCGTTCCGGCAGGGTCACCACGGCATCGCGGGCCGGCAGCACGGTCGTGACGTCGGCGAACATGCCCGGTCGCAACAACCCCTCGGGGTTCGCGAATTCCGCCCGCACCGGCACACTGCGGGTGGCCCGCTCGATACTGGGACTGATCGCGTTGATGGTGCCCTTGAATTCCTGGCCGGGTCGGGCGGCCACCTGGACAATCACATCCTGACCGACTTCAATTTGCGCGAGATAGCGTTCCGGCAGCGTGTAATCCACGTAGATCGGATCCAGCGCGACCAGTTCAACTATTTCTTCGCCGGCGCCCAGGTAGTGACCGCGATTGAATGTCCGGATGCCGAGTTTTCCATCGAACGGCGCGCGCACGGATTTCTTGTTGATCGTGGCCTGCTTGGCAGCCACCTGCGCCCGCATGGCTTCCAGGTGAGCCTCGGCCTCGTCGAGGTCGGACCGTGAACCCAGGTTTTCATTGACGATCCGAAGCAGCCTGTCACGCGTGAGTTCCGCCAGTTTGCGCTCCGCCTCCAGCGCGGCGGCCTCGGCGATGTCCACTTCGGCATCGAGTTGCACCAGCAGGTCGCCCGCCTTGACCGTTGCGCCGGAATCAAAACCCAGCTCGCGCACGATGCCGGCGACTTCGCTGGAAACCACCACGCCATAGGTGGGAGTGACCGTACCGACCGAAGGGAGTTTGGCCTGCCAGGACTCTTCGCGCACGGGCTGCGTGGAAACCACGGCTGCCATGCCGCCCCGAGCGCCCGCCATTTTCTGGGCCTGGTGGTATTTCCAACCGAAAATGCCACCGAACACGATGCCCAGAAACACGAGCATCAATGCGAGATTCCTGATCACGTCGGTATCAATCCCTCAAAGCAAAAAACCAAAAACGGTCTGTGCAGGCCAGGTTCAGCGGAAGTCGTGCAGCAGAAACCCGCAGCCTCGCGACTCAGCCATCGATTTCACCCGGTAGCCAGCCAGTATAAACCACATTGTTCCGCAATCAGACCGTGAGAGTTCCCATTTGGTTTCATCCCGTTTGGGCACCTCGGTAAAAACCAGATACGTGTCAGCCTCGACCTTCCCTCATGACCCGATCTGATCCTCGATGTACTGCGAACGTCCGGCGGATACCGCCAGCACCGCCGTCGCCACGCCCACCACCGAAAGGGCCAGCATGGGCCAGACCCACCCCTCGGTTGCGTGGTAGATCAGGCCAATGCCGAATGGACCGATCGCGGACAGACCGTAGCCCACACTCTGGGCAAACCCGGACAGCGCTGCCGTGCCGTCCGCCGTGCGGCTGCGCAGCGCGATCAGGGTCAGCACCACCGGAAAAATGCTCATTCCGACTCCCACCAGCAAGGCCCACAACCACGCGCCCGACACCGGCGCGACGGCGAGACCCAGATAGCCCAGCGGATAACAGGTGATGAGACCCAGCATCAGCCGGGTCTGGTTTGACGTTCGCGCGACGGCATTCGGCGCCCACAACGACAGCGGTATGCTGACGCCGGTGACGAGCCCAAGCATCATTCCGGCATGGGCGGGCGAAAAACCGGCATCGCGATAGACCTGGGCGAACCAGCCGAACACCGTGTAGGCCTGTGCCGCCTGCAAGCCGAAAAACAGGGCCATGGTCCACCCGAGCCGCGTTCGGGCCACCTGCCACAACGAAATCGAACGCCGCCGGGTGCGCAGCGCCGCGTCATGCCGCAGCAGCAGAACCCAGGGTACCGCCGCGACGGCGGCGGCGACCGCCCAGAACGCCAGGCCACCTCGCCAACTGCCGAACTGTACGGCAAGCGGCACCGTGAACACCGATGACACCGTGATGCCAACCGAGAGCGCCGCCGTATAGAGCGCGGTCAGCAGTCCGATCCGGTTGGGGAAATGCAGTTTCACCAGCGAAGGCAGCAACACGTTCGCGGCCGCCATCCCGGCCAGGGCCACCATCGACAACAGCAGGAACAGCGGCACCGAGGATGTCGCCGAACGGCCCAACAGTCCGCCGACAACCGCCAGCAGCGCCAGAAACGTCAGCCGGTGAAGCCCGGCACGGCCGGCCGCAGCGGGCGCCAGCGCGCCGAAAAAAGCGAAGGCGAGCACCGGCAGCGAGGTCAGCAGCGCGGTGGCGACTTCCCCCATGCCCAGGCCCTGCTCCACTTCCGCCAGCAACGGCCCCACGCTGACCGCGACCGGCCGCAGGTTGAAGCCGAGCAGCACGATGCCGGCCACCACCGCCCAGCGCTGAAGCCGGGTATCGCTGTGAGGTTTATTCATGTTTCGAGGAAATCAGACGATCGCCTTGCGGAACGCCGGAGGCTTGGAATTTTCAAGGTCGGATAATTGTCGGTCATCGACCGGCACACGGGTCGGGAAGCGCTATCATACAAGCTCGCCGACCCGGACCAACAGGCCCCGATTGAGAAGGAAAAAACGGATGATTTCGACACGCAGAATTTTCATGCTCGCCACACTGGCCGCCGCCGCCCATGCCTGCACCTGGGTGGAGCCGACACCCGAAGGCGCGAAGGTCCGGGTCGCACAGAAAGCCGAGGTTCAGAATTGCGAACGCAAGGGCGAAGTCGCCTCGGTGCTCAAGAGCCGCATCGCCGGCTTCGAGCGCAAGCCGTCCAAGGTGGCCGGCGAACTCGAAGCCCTGGCCCGCAATGAAGCCGCCCTGATGGGCGGTGACACGGTGGTTGCCGAGTCGGGTGTCAAGGATGGCCGGCAACTGTTCAGCGTCTACCGCTGCACACCCTGAAGTCCGCCCCCTGCGCGGCCTGCATCTGCCCGGCGAGGCCGCGTGGAAAATCAATCACACGGAACCGGCCACGGCGTTCCTGGAGCCGGTTACTCATCCACCTCTTCCACGGTCTCGCGACGGACGCGAACGGCAATACTGCGCGGCCTGACGGGTTTCCCCGCCTTCTCAACGACGGCGCGGGTAATGGCCGCGCCAAACAGCAGGATCAGGGCCGAATAATTGACCCAGAGCAGCAGCAGTACCAGCGATCCCGCCGCACCGTAAGTGGATGCGGTCGCGGTTTTGGCCAGATACAGTGCGATCAGGGACCGCCCGACGGTGAACAGTAGCGCCGTCACCAGCGCGCCGGACAGAACATCGCGCCAACGCACCACCACATCGGGAAGAATCTTGAAAATGGCCGCGAACAGCCCGGTGACGACCACCAGGGACAACATCAGCTCGGCCCCCACCATGATCCATCCGGGCATCGGCAGCCATTGATCGGCAAAGGTCATGATCGTGCGCAGCAAGACACTGAGCAGCAGTGAGACCAGCAGCACGAATCCAATCGCGAGCACCACGGTCAATGACAGCAAGCGGGCCTTGATCAGTCGCCATGCACTGCTGCGCGAAGGCCGCGGCACGACGTCCCAGATGCGGTTCAGCGATTTCTGCATCTGCGCGAACACGGTCGTCGCACCGAGCGCGATTGCAGTCACACCCACCAGGGTCGGCCAGATACCGCTTTGTTCGATGCGCGAATTCAGCACCGCGGTCTGCACCACCTCCGCCGCATCACTGCCGAGCGCCTGCTGCAACTGCTCCATCAATTCACCGCTGGCGGCCTCCTGCCCCAGCACCAACCCCACCAGAGCCACGACCACGATCATCACCGGTGCGATGGAGAACACCGTGAAGAACGCCAGCGCCGCGGAATAGATGAATGCCTGGCTGTCCGACCAGTTGCGGGCGGCGGCCACCACCACGTCCAGCCAGTATCTGACCGGGCGCGGCAGCCGCTCGGGCAGCGCCTTCAGCCGATCCAGCCAGTCAGAGAACGGCACGGGCCCGGCCGTCGCTCAGGAAGCAGTCCGGGGCTTCGGCAGAACCCACATTATTCGCCCGCTGCATTCCATTCCGCCTCGGTGGCCAGCCCGACCTGGTATTCCATCATTGTTTTCCAATTCTTCCGCTTGATCAGCAGGGCCTGAAAGTGGAAAAAAGTGATTTCCTTGTTTCCGTCCCGATCCGTTGCCGCGTAGCGGAACAGGCCGGTTTCGTGTGCGGTTGTCGGGCTGTTGAGGCGCGCGACGAAGCGGAAATCGAGATCCACTTTCATTCCCTGCTCCCGCGTCTCGGCGAAGCCGCTCTCCCATCGGACGAAGGAGTCGGTGATCGGCTCACTGGCCCCGTTCGGACCCGACACCAGGACCGCGTCCGGGTGATAGGTCCGCCGATAGGCATCGAAATCGCCTTCCCGCACGGTCCGCGCCACTTCCGACCAGAACGCGTCGAGTTCGGCCTGTACCGCATTCTGGTCCGCAAAGACGTTTGGAATGCACGCACTGGCGAGCAGCAGGCAGAATATCTTCGCTGGGGTGTATCGCATGATGGGAACTCGAATGGCGGACAGGAACTCGAAAGTATAGACGACAAGCCCGGCGCATCGGCCCGCCGCCCGGCTGAACCGGTCATTGCGGGACCTCTCGGACTCACGGCTCACACGCCGGCATCGAGTCCCCGGGCTACGACGCGATCGCGGTTCGAAACCCGGTCGCCGCTGCACTAAACTGTCTCGTTTCGAATTCACTCACCACCCTTTCACCAGGGAGTGCTTGCAACTATGCCGTTCATGAAATGGATTCTGGCCGCCGCGATCGCCCCGGCCCTGCTCACCGCCTGTGATTCTTCCACGCCCGACCGTACCGCGGATTCCCAAGTGCCGGAGACCACTCATCAATCGCCCACGGCCGCGCCTGATCCGAACACACCGGTGAATCCGCTGCTGGCCGAATGGACCGGCCCTTACGACGGCGTGCCGCCGTTCGATGAGATGAAGCTCGCCGACCTGGAGCCGGCCATGGAAGCCGCCATGGCGCAGAGTCTGGCCGCACTCGATGCCATCGCCGCGCAGCCGGAGCCTCCGACGTTCGAAAACACCCTGGTCGCGATGGAATCCGCCCGTGATCCGCTCAATCGCGTGTTGGCCCTGTACGGCGTGTGGCGCAGCAATCTTTCCTCGCCCGAGTTTCGCGCCATCCAGCAGGAACTGGCACCCCGCCTGGCTGATTACTACTCGCAAGTCCGCCTGAACGACGCGCTGTTCCAGCGGGTCCGCGCGGTGTACGAAGGCGAGGAATACGCCGATCTGAGGCCCGACCAGCAGCGCCTGACCTGGCAGGTTTACGATGATTTCGCCAGCAATGGCGCAACCCTGCAGGGCGAAGACCGGAATCGCCACGCGGCCATCAACGCCCGCCTGGCCGAGTTGCAGACCGAATTCGCCAATCGCCTGCTGGCCGACGAGGAAAGCTACGTGACGTGGCTGAGCGGAGAACAGTTGGGTGGTCTGCCGGACTCGGTGATCGCGGCCGCCGCACAGGCCGCGGCCGACCGCGGCAAGCCGGACCAGTGGGCCATCACCAACACGCGATCGTCCATGGACCCCTTCCTTACCTTTTCCGATGAGCGCGCGCTGCGCGAACAGGTGTGGCGCAATTACTACAGCCGCGGCAACAATGGCGACGCCAACGACACCAACGCCCTCATCCGCGAGATTCTGCAGCTGCGCGATGAGCGCGCCGAACTGCTGGGCTACGACAATTTCGCCCAATGGCAGGTACAGAACCGCATGGCGAAAACCCCGCAAGCGGTCATGACGTTGCTGGAAGCCGTGTGGCCGGCCGCGGTCGCGCGGGTGCACGAGGAGGTCGCCGACATGCAAGCGATCGCCGACAGCGAGGGCGCGGACATCACCATCGAGCCCTGGGACTACCGCTATTACGCGGAGAAAGTCCGTCAGGCGAAATACGACCTGGATTCAAACGAAGTCAAACAATACCTGCAGCTCGACAAACTGCGCGAAGCCATGTTCATGGTGGCCGGTGAACTGTTCGGCTTCCGCTTCTCGCCGTTGCCGCAGGGCACGGTTCCGGTATTCCATCCCGATGTCGCGGTTTGGGAAGTCACCGACCGCGACAGCGGCGCACACATCGGCCTGTGGTATCTCGACCCCTTCGCCCGCACCGGCAAACGATCCGGCGCCTGGGCCACGGCCTACCGCAGTCACGAAAACATCAACGGCGAAATCACCCCACTGGTCTCGAACAATTCCAACTTCAGCTCCGGCCCGCCCGGCGAGCCCGTGCTGATTTCCTGGGATGATGCCGAAACCTTTTTCCACGAGTTCGGCCACGCCCTGCATTACCTGTCTTCCAACGTGGCCTACCCCACCTTGAACCAGGGCTTGCGCGATTACACCGAGTTCCAGTCCCAGTTGCTGGAAAACTGGCTGGCCACCGACCGCGTGATCGACGGCTACCTCGTGCACCACGAGACCGGCGAACCCATCCCGGACGAACTGGTGGCGCGGATTCGGCGCGCGGCCACGTTCAACCAGGGTTTCAAGACCACCGAGGCCCTGGCCTCGGCGCTGATCGACATGAAGCTGCACACCACCGATCCCGCAGGCCTCGACCCGCAGGCGTTTGAACGTGAAATGCTGGCCGAACTGGGCATGCCCGACGAACTGGTGATGCGCCACCGCACCAGTCAGTTCGGACATATCTTCTCCGGCGAGAGCTATGCCGCCGGCTACTACGGCTACACCTGGGCCGAGGTGCTGACCGCTGACGCCGCCGAAGCTTTTGCCGAAGCGCCGGGTGGCTTTTACGATGCCGAAATGGCGGAGCGGCTGGTTGAATACCTGTTCGCGCCGCGCAACGCGATCGACCCGGCCGAAGCCTACCGCGCGTTCCGCGGCCGCGACGCCCGCGTCGAGGCGCTGCTGCGCAGCAAGGGGCTGGCCAAACCTGATTGAGCGCGCAAGCCAGGTGCGATCGAAGCCGCCCTTCCGTTGGGCAATGGGGCGGAATGCATGAGCGGGCTCGAACCGCTAGCGCTGAACCCGCCCAGAGGCATCGCCACCCATCAACTGCTCGACTTCGGCCACGCTGACGCGGTTGAAGTCGCCCAGGATCGAATGCTTCAGGCAACTCGCGGCCACGGCGAATTCCAGGGCCTGCTGCCGGTCTTCGTAGGCATTCAAGGCGTAAATCAGCGCGGAGGCGAAACTGTCACCACCGCCCACCCGATCGACAATGTCCGTCATCTGGTATTGCCGCGACAGGTGGAATCCCTGGCGGTCACGCAGGCAGGCGGACCAGCCGTTGACATCCGCGCTGTGCGATTCGCGCAGGGTAATGGCGATCGCCTTCATGTCCGGAAATTCTTCGAGAACCCGCTGACTGAGCGCCTCGTACGTGGCGGTATCCAGGTCACCGCTCTCGACCTGCACGTCCGCGGTAATCCCCAGCGATTTTTGGCAGTCCTCTTCGTTCGCGATGCCCACGTCCACGTAGCGGACCAATTCGCGCATCACTTCCGGCGCCGATTTTCCGTACTTCCACAACTTGCCGCGGAAATTGAAATCACAGGAAACCGTCACACCCAGTTCACGTGCGGCCTTGACCGACTCCAGGCTGAGATCGGCCACGGGCTGACTCAGCGCCGGGGTGATGCCGGTAATGTGGAACCATTTCGCGCCTTCAAACACCCGTGCCCAGTCAAAATCGCCGGGCCGGCACTCGGCGATCGCCGAGCCGGCCCGGTCGTAGATCACTTTCGACGGGCGCTGATTGGCCCCGCTTTCCAGGTAATAAATACCGACCCGATCGCCAGACCGCCGCACGTGATGGGTATCGACCCCGAAGCCACGCAGCTCCCGCAATGCCGAATCGCCGATTGCATTGTCGGGCAGTGCCGAAACAAACCGGGCATTCAGACCGTAGTTCGCCAGCGCCACCGCGACATTCGCTTCGCCCCCGCCAAACGTCGCCTCGAACGACGGCGACTGGAAAAAACGCTCGTGCCCCGGCGTCTTCAACCGCAACATGATCTCCCCAAATGTCACAAAACCCTGCATGTCATACCTCGCTGAAAAATGATGGCCCCCGGCCTGTCCACCTCACCGGTGGCGGCCCGGGACGCAATACGAACACCTTTCGTGGCCCAATGCAATGCGATGCGCGGTCGGGGCGCGCAACGCCGTCCGCTCGACTCTGACCTCTGAATTTCCGGGAACCACTAGCTGAAATCGAAGTTCGCCATTTCCCACAGCTTGCGTTCTGCCCGACCGGGATCGCTTGCGACTCGACTGTCCCTGTCGAAAAGCATCGTCCTGCGCGCTTTGTCTTCATACCTGCCCCACCCGGGATCAATCGACAGGTCTGGCGCTCCATTGCGGATGAAGGAGACCCAGTGGGCGTGCATGCGGGCGGCGAGCGCTTCCGCTTCTGGTCCTTCCGGTCCGAGGACGGCAGAACCCGGATCGTCCTGTTTATCCCACACCAGCGGTAGTTCTGAACCATGCACCGCATATCCCGCATTCGGATCAGTATTTCGCGGCATGTCCAGACGATAGCGCCACGTCGGTGCATGGCTGCCATGAGCATCGGCGGCATGAATGGTCGGAATACCGTATTCTTCCGCGGTCAGTGCCGCATAGCGACGATCGATCGCATCGGATTCGGGCATGATCGAGGGATACCGGGCGTAAACCGGCGCAAAATCCGACAGGGAAATATTGGCCAGGTCACTCTGAACGACAGCGCCGTCACGCGTGTCATTCGGTCCGAAAAATGCGACCTCATCACGCGTGGTCCCAATCAACAACGGCACTCTGTGACCCTCGCCCGCTTGCAAGGAAGAAAGAGGTAGTTTGGGCAGATGGATTCCGTCAATGACGGGCCGAAACGGATATTTTCGCGGCCATTTTGCCGCGACCCGGTTCTGAATCAACAGCAAGTGTTGTGCAGACATTTTTTCAATCGCCGTCGCATTGCCCTCGACTTCGTGGGCAAACAACTCCGCCATATGGGCTGCAGCCGCGGCAGAATTCAGGGTCTCCGCACCACCACTTTGGGCGATGGCCGACCTGAAAAGCCCTCTGGCAGCAGGCATACCCAGCAAGGTGCAAACGTTTTTCGCACCCGCGCTTTGTCCGCCGACCGTGACCGCTTGCGGGTCGCCGCCAAACGCAGCGATGTTATCGCGCACCCATTCCAGAGCCGCAAGGATATCCAGCATGCCGTTGTTGCCGCTTCCAGCGTAGTCAGACCCCAGAATAGAGCTGACATCGAGAAATCCGAACGCCCCGACGCGGTATGTCAAAGTCACGCAAACAATGCCGTGTCGCGCGAATCTCGCACCGTCAAACACGGGCATCCGACTCGATCCGGCCACATTGCCGCCGCCATGAATCCAGACATAGACCGGATGGGGCCCAGCCCCATATGGCCGCCAGATATTCAGCGAGAGGCAATCTTCGGAAAGTGGCAACGCGCCAGGGCCGTATAGCCCTTCGCGAGGCGGATTCTGGATCGGAGCAGGAGCGAACGAAGTCGCAGAAAACACAAAATCGCGCCGTTTGGCCGGCTCTGGCGCACGAAACCGCAACGGCCCCGTTGGGGCGGCCGCAAATGGAATGCCGAGAAAACGCACGCTGTCACCCAGCGCGACGCCGAGGACCGGCCCTTGATGCGTTTCGGCGATGAGTGTGTCGGCCTCGCTTGCTCCACGGATTGCGAAGCAGCCACCAACTAACGCTGCGGCGGTGCCCGCAGCCGAACCCTGCAGGAAGTGTCGACGGCTGATCTTACCCATGGGTTCTCCGATATGACTGGAGCAAACGCACCGAGGCATAAAGGTTTGGCGCTTGCTCCTGCAAATAAAAAGTCGGCGATGAATTCAACACAGCCATTGTATCTTTCCTGTTGCTGTTTTCAGCCATCCCGGAGAAAGCCGGGATCCGTTCCACCAGGCCGAGTGGATCCCGGATCAAGTCCGGGATGACCGCGTGCTGTTTCGGGATGACGGTGTGCTGTTTCAGGATGACGGTGCGCTGCTCCGCGCCAGGCATCCCACCCCGTCATCCCGGCGAAAGCCGGGATCCATTCCACCAGGCCGAGTGGATCCCGGATCAAGTCCGGGATGACGGTGTGCTGTTTCAGGATGACGGTGTGCTGCTCCGCGCGAGGCATCCCGCCCCGTCATCCCGGCGAAAGCCGGGATCCATTCCACCAGGCCGGGTGGATCCCGGATCAAGTCCGGGATGACGGCATGCTGTTTCGGGATGACGGCATGCTGTTTCGGGATGACGGTGCGCTGTTTCAGGATGACGGTGCGCTGCTCCGCGCCAGGCATCCCGGCCCCGTCATCCCGGCGAAAGCCGGGATCCATTCCACCAGGCCAGGTGGATCCCGGATCAAGTCCGGGATGACGGTGTGCTGTTTTAGGTGGACGGTGTGCTGTTTCAGGACGACGGTGCGCTGTTTCAGGGTGACGGTGTGCTGTTTCGGGATGACGGTGCGCTGCTCCGCGCCAGGCATCCCACCCCGTCATCCCGGCGAAAGCCGGGATCCGTTTCACTGGGCCGGGTGGATCCCGGATCAAGTCCGGGATGACGGCGCGCTGTTTCAGGATGACGGTGCGCTTGTTCGAGGCGGCGGTTCCGGTCAGCTTCTCCGCGGTTCCGGTCAGCTTGCGCGCAGCGTACCCGCCGACCGGGTCAGCCTGCGTGCAGCCGGCCGGAGTACGGGGTCGCGAGCGGGCGCAGCATCACGCCGGCGGGCGCGGCGCACACCACCGGGATGGTGTTGATCACCGAGCCCGCGACCGCGATCTGCTCGGCCGAGGTCGGGGTTGTGTCGCCCGCGCGCTTTTCGACTTCAACCTGCATCGTGATGCCGGGCTGCCCCTGTATCCGAATGGTCCACAGCGGCGGTTCGGTCTCGTCGAGGTGGGCCGTTTGCATGTACCAGTGGATGGTCATCGTCAGGCGCCGCTGCCCCCCCACGATGCCATGCCAGCGCCACCGGAAATGGCTGATGGTGCCGGCCGGGATCAGGCCCGCGGCGACCTCGAGATCTTCGGTGGCGGGAAATACCTGGTGTTCGGTGATCACTCCTTCAAGCTTCATGTCCAGGTGTTCGGCGATCGCGGCCAGCACTTCTTCATACATGCCGTTGAGCGAAGCCGCCGGCCCCCACGCGGGATCGTTCGGGTCCACCTCGTCCGGATCGGCGCCAAACCCCAGCGCCTTGAACACATAGTCCGGATGCCGCACGGCAACGGCACTGACGCTCTCCACCACTTCGAGATTGTCGATCGCGGTACAAACGCCGGAAGCCACCACGGCGAGTTGCTCGCCGGCGAAACCCGGGTTCAGGCCGGCCGCCGTCAGGGTCGCGTTGCCCTGCCGGCCGGCGGTTTCCAGAGCCGCCAGGCGCTCACCGCCCCAATGGGCGGGATGGGAGTAGCCGTTGATGCTGATGACGTTCTTGCCGGAGGACAAAATCCGAATCAGGTCATCATCGTGAGAACCGTAAGGCGGCACGATGCGACCCGCATGAATCACCACATCGGCATCGATGTCCAGGATCGCATCGATATCGTTCGTGGCGATGACCCCGGTTTCCGCGCGCCGGGCGAGATCACCGGCATCCCTGCCGGCCTTGCCGTCGCTGTAAACGTACACTCCCGCCAGCTCCATGGCGGGGTGATCGATCACGGCACGCAGGCAATTGCGGCCCATTCCACCGGTGGCCCATTGGATAACGCGGTACGACATGCAACTTCTCCGGTTCGGCGCCGACGGCTGTCGGCGTATTAGTAACTTGCGTAACAAGACTATCAAACCGGAACGGTACACACCAGAAAATGGAGAGCAGGACATGTGCCCGGCAGGTCGTGGCCTTCACATATGACGATGATCAAGCAAGCAGCGGCGTACTGCCCGCGAAACCGAAGCAAATCCAACGCTCTCTGCTAAGCTGAATCATGAGGATGCAGTTTCGTTGCCCGTCCGGCGCGTGAACCACGAGACGCGCACCCATTCGACAGAGGAGTTCCCAATGACACCATCCACACTGCGGCGTTGCAGCCGATGTTTCGTACTGATCGCCTTTCTTGCCGTCTCACCCCTGGCGACATCGGGCGAGTCCCCCATGGAGGCAATGGTCCAGGCGTGGGAGGCCAACTACAATTCCGGAGAGCTGGCGGCAGTCCAGGCCCTGTACACCGCCGACGGCTGCAGAATGCCGCCGAATGCCGAAACCGCGCACGGTAGCGAAGCCATTCTGGCGCAACTCGAGGGCTCCAGGAATGCAGCGCCCAAAGTGAAACTGGACCTGACCAACACCGAAACCTTCGACGGCAACGGTTATGCAACCGGCACCTATTCGATCATGAGTGCTGACGGCACCGTGCTCGACAGCGGCAAATGGATGAACGTCAACCGCAAGGTCGATGGCAGCTGGCTGATCCACTGCGATATCTGGAATTCCAACCGACCACTGCCCGGCGCGGAGTAGGCGAACCTGACGCCCGCACTCAATCGTCCAGGGTAGAGTGCATTTCCAGCGCCAGTTGCCTGGCTTCGGCGATTTGATCCTGGTCCAGGAATTGACCCGCCGCCTCGCGCCAGTAACTGGCATTGCTGGCGATGGTGCGATTGGTGGCGGCTTCCATCTCCGCTTTGACGGCGTAAGCATAGGCCAGCACCGGATCGCGCGGGTAGATCAGTCCTTCGAGCACCGCGCGCGACATCGCCAGAAAAGCCTCGGGATGCCCCCGCTCCATGGCGCGCGCGAAGGCGAAGCGGGCGGTGTCCTTGAATTCCATCACCACGCCGGGCTGCAGCAGGGCCAGCGGCGGGGTATTCGTATTGCGGTCAGAGCGAAGAATGAAACCCATGGCCTTTTCGTAGAACTGCACTTCGGCGACCTCGTGCCCCAGGCGAACCGCCTCGGATAGCCACGCCACCGCCTCCAACCGGGCATCCTCGTCGGGCGGGATGAGGCTGCACAGTTCATAGTCGTCGAGAATCTGATCGGCACGCCCTTCCAGGCGTTCGAGAAAGCGGCCCCGGGCCCGTTCCACACGGTCTTCGATTTGCTGCAGCCGCCGGTCGGCCTGCGTGTCCGTGCGCGGTAACACGGAACAGTTGCCGTAGTACATGTACAGCCGATAGGCCATTTCCGCGTCGATAAGCACGTCATCCAGCGCTTCGAGGTCGGGCGGGCTGGCCTGAATGTCCGTCCACAGATCGCGTTTGTAGTCGGCCATGACGACATCACGCGGAATGGTCACTTCCACCGGAGCCGCCCGGCGCATAGTCTGCCCGGCGCGGCTATCCCCGGCCTCCCGCGCCAGAATCGTCGACCGCAACTCATCGGCCTCGAGCGGCACCGCGGCATCCGGCTCTGCGGCCAGATCGTCCGGACTCGAACTTTCGTCGACCCCGGACACCTGACCGAAACCATCAACCCCGGAAGACTCTTCACGCGACATGAGCCACGCCGCCATCAGCCCCACGACCAGAACCGCGGCCACGATTCCTGCAACGGATTTGATTTTAGCGGTCTGCGCCATGCCCTTGTTTCGTGTGAGGCTCATGTTAATGACCCCGGCACTCGGTGATAAGTTTCGTGCCAATGCTGCCTGGCAGGCCTTGCGGCCGGCATTTGCAGACCCATGCCATGATCCGATCCGGCTGCCCGGGCATTGTCACAGCATTGACGCGGGTACTGACTCCGGCTTTGGAATTCACGGAAGTACACAATGCGTCACGGGGGCGTCCCCTGGCAAACATTATCGGAAACGTGGCACCACCTCGCTTGCCAGCAATCGAATGGCCTCGTCGGGAACGGGGCCGAGCAGACCGCTGAAGGCGATGTGGGTCGCTCCGGCTTCGATCAAGCCCTCGACCTGGGGAATGACATCCGCTGGCGTGCCGACCGTGGAGAAAAACCGGACCTGGTCTTCCGTCAGCGCCAGACCGTGTTCGGGCACCGGCCGACTCCGGTCCAGCGCCTTGACGTTGTAGGCCTCGCGCGGAACGTCGGCGGGATCGATGCCGGCCCGTGCCGTCAGCGGGTACAGGTGCTGCAGCATGGCCGGCAGTTTCCGGCGCATGAGTTCGAAAGCCAACTCGCGGTCGTGGGAAATGCAGCACAACGGGCTGACGGCTTTTTCCAGGGAAGTTCCATCCCGCCCGGCTTTCGCCGCGCCCGCTTCGAAGCTTTCCACCAGCATACGGTAATACTCGCGATCCGTCAGGCAACTGGCCAGAAAGCCATCGGCAACTTCGCCCGCCATCTTCGCCGTCTGCGGACCCCAGGTTCCGACCAGGAGCGGAACCCGTGAACGCCGTGGCTCGAAATGCAGGCCCAATCCTTCCTGCGCCTGAAACACGGAACCCTCGAACGCATCGAGATCACCGGCCAGCAGGCGGCGAATCAACCCCACCGACTCACGCAGCATGGTCAGGGGTTTGTCGGGCTCGTCGAGCCCCAGCGCGCCCATGAATCCGCCGCGGCCGATGCAGAATACCGCCCGGCCATCGCTGAGTTCATCGATTTCCGCGAGGTTGGCCGCGTGGTACGCCGGATGGACGATCCGCGGGCTCACCAGCCAGGGTCCGATCCCGATGCGCCGGGTATTCGCGGCGATCAGGGCCAGCAAGGGCCAGGCCGGCCGGAAACCGAGATCATCGACCACGTGGACCTCGTCAAAGCCGAGGTCTTCGGCCAACCGCGCCAGTCGCACGTACTCACCTGCCGGGTAATTGCCGTTCAGGTCGATACTGAATTTGGTGGACACTCAATACACTCCCGGGGCCTGCCGGCCCTGTATTCCATGCAAAAGTTTCATGCGGGTTTTCGCACCAGCCAGATGGTGTGCCGCGCACCGCGGTTGCCGTGCGCGTATACCTGCACTTCTTCGTAATCCAGCCCACACTGGCCAAGCCGCCTGGAAAACGCCCGGTGCGGTTCGGCCGACCAGTAGGCCAGCACGCCGGCCGGGCGCAGCGCCCCGCTGGTCACGGCAATGCCTTCCAGGGAGTACAACCAGTCGTTGCCGCGAGTGGTGAATCCTTCCGGGCCGTTGTCCACATCCAGCGCGATCACATCGAAAGCCTCGCGACTGCCGCGCAGCAGTTCCGCGACATCGCCGATATGAACCCGGGTCCGCGGATCATTCAGCGGATAGCCGCTGGCCTGGCCCAGGGGACCGCGATTCCACTCCACCACTTCCGGCACCAGCTCGGCGACGGTCACCCGGGCCCCGTCACCGACTTCGGCCAGCACCGCCGCCAGGGTGAATCCCATGCCCAGGCCACCAATCAGAACCCGCGGCGCCCGCCGGTCGGCCAGGCGGCGGCACGGCAAGGCACCAAGTGCATCCTCCGAGCCATGCTTGCGCGTGTTCATCAATTCGTGCCCGCGCGCGAGCTTGATCGAGAAGTCGTCCGTGCCCTGATACAGATAGAGGTGCTGCGATGTTCCCGGGATCGTTGCGATCCCCAATTCCTTCCAGCGTTTCAAGTCGACTCCCGCAGCCCGGTGTGGCCGGCGTAGTGTACCCGCGCCGCTGCCGGAATTCAGAGCAGGCTTTTCAGTTCGAGGGAATGCGGAACGCGAGCGGACCGGTCAACCGTTCTTCCGGATGCCGGATGGCATCCGGAAGAACGCGTTTGATCCGGCCCACTCAGGCCCGGAAACGTCCTGAGCTACTGCAGATAGTCCTTGTTGCAGCGGTCGTTGTTGTCCTCCAGCGCAATGGCTTCGACCATGACATCCACACAGGCGTCCCGCTCCTCGGCAGTGGCGCCCAGGGTCATGTACCGAATCACGTTGTAGTGCCGGTAGGTAATGCTGCAACGGAAAGTGCCGGCCGACGGCTGGTAGACGCTGGCGGACGTCAGCCCGGGATTGGACAGGCTGGTAAAGTCCGAAAACCCCGCGTGAATGGACCCGATCACGCCGGGCATCGAAATACAGTAGTCATTGGCGGGGGCCTGGGTGCTGATTCCGGGCTGAAGACTCCGGATCACCAGACGCGCCAACCCGATGCTGAAGCACGGGCACTGGGCGGCACCCTGAGCGGTGCACAGGTCACCCTTTCCATCGCCATCGCTGTCATGCTGATCGGGATTGCCGACCGAAGGGCAATTGTCACACGCATCACCAATGCCATCCCCGTCCGCATCCGACTGGTCCGAATTCGCCACTTCGGGGCAATTGTCCTCGCTGTTGTAAACGAGGTCCTGGTCCACGTCTTCGCAGTCCACGGTCACGAGGTCGGAGGGAATGATGCGCTCGAGCAACTTGTCGCGGGTTTTGTCGCATTGTCTGACCTCCCGGTTGGAGGGATTCGACCCCAACGCATCGCACTCGAGTACGTGACAGTAATCCGCGCACAAATCGGCGCTGCGATTGGACAGGGCATCGCATTCGGACTGCGCCAGCAGTGGTGTGGAGAAAATCAGAAGCGGAATCAGGACAACGGCGGAAATTCTGAACGGAGAATACGACATCATGACAGCCCTCCCTCCTACACGACATTATTCCTCAGTATAGGAAAGATGCAGATTTATACCATCAATTGCCCCTCTGGCGATCATACGCATGCGAACAGACACGTTGCGCAGGTTCTGTGTGCGCCAGGATTTCGTCCAGTATGACGACGATGCCCAGCAATGCGGAAATGTTGTGTTGAACGAAATCCATACGGACATTGAAGTCCGTCAGGCTGGAGCGAAAACCGCCCAGCGCCCGCGCCGGAGCCGGCAGAAACAGGGCGCTGGCCGGCGTGTACCGGGTCATCAGCTGGAAGGACGCGGAACGGCACGCGGCGGCCAGCAGGACCGGTTGATCTTCATTTCGACCCGCCGCGCCAGCCAGATGCCAGGCGGCCACCAACGCCTCGGTCCGGGTCGCCGTCGGTGTCGATCTCGGAGGTGTGTAATAGCTACCGAGCCAGTCGGGCCAGGGCGAGCCCTTTTGACGTTGCGATCGGAGTATGGCTCGTGACAAGCGCGTCCCGTGATCGATCCACAACGGTTCCGGCCCGATCACCTGCAGTTCCGCCAGGCCGTAAAGCAGCCAGTGATCATGAGCGAGTTCGTCGGTGGGAACTCCTCCGTCGCGCCCTGTGGCCAGATAACGCGCGGCCCGGCTCGCGGTGTCCAACCAGCGCGGATCGGGATCGAGACCGTGCAGACGGGCCAGGCCAAAGATGGCTTCACCCGGGTAGTAGGCCGAAATGAAATCGAGCGGCTCACCCTCCGGGTAGCTCCACTGATGGGGGCGAAAACGCCCGTCCTGCTGTTGCGCCCGGGCCAGCCATCGGGCGAGACGCCGAGCAACAGGCAGAATCGAGTCATCACCCGTGGCGCCGAAGTACTCGGTCAACGCGACCAGAGCCAGACCATTGCCGCCTAGCTTGATCTTGCCATGCTCTGCGACGCACGCCGCCGCCGCGTCGCCGGGGCAATCGACGATGTGCTCTTCCAGGTACTGCAGCGCACGCCGGCCACCCGTTGCGAATCGGGGCAGCCCGGTGGCCCGGTACAGCTCGAACAAACTGAACGTGGTGCCGGCATGACGCAGGATGTTGTATCCCCCCCGATCGCGATCGTCGCGGGCGGAATAATGATAGAGAAAACGGCCCTTCGCGCTGAGCGAACGCAACAGGTAGTCGCCACCATCCACTGCCGCGCGGAGCAGGGATTCCCGGTCGGTTGCGGGTGCGTCCGGGTGGCCACGGTACAGTCGCACCGGTGCCCCCCCGACGGAGAACCACGCATCCGTCGTGAAGCGATGTCGCCAGGGCACCGGCTTGACCTCCGGCCGAAAAGATATCGCGGACCGGCGCGATCGCCAGGGCTGGCGGTCCAGAAAGCGCTGCAGGCGATCGTCCCGCGGACTGCCATCCTTGTCGGCCAGGCCCCACACGGAAAGCTCCATTGGCAGCAGAGCGATGCCGTCAACTTCGCCGGTAGCGAGCCCGTACAGGCTGCGCGGCCGGGGTGGTCCGCCAGCGATGAACGGCTCAACCCGGGAGACGAAGTCCAGGCGGTGCCATGTACCGTCTCGCCAACCATCCGGCTGACCGGCCATGGCCTCCGCCAGGGCACGTCCCGGATCCGCACCCTGCCCCACCGTGGTGAATGCGGCACGATCGGGTCCGCCAACGGTCAGAAACACCTGGCAGCGCGCATGGGCCTCCATGCCGTGCCCGGCCGCCGGCTCGTCATGGCGGCCGGCCCGCACCGCCTCGAACAATGCCGCCACTTCCGCCACATCACCCGGCGGCGGGCAATCCGCCGGCTGCATCCAGCCGCGCGCCACTCCCGGCGACATTGCACAAACCACCGCCAGGAGAATAGCCATCGCGAAGCTTTCCGCCACTGAACCGCCCCCGGCCCGATGCGTGTCCCATCGTTTATCGCTGTCAGCATCAAGACCCATGGGTCCGTTCGAACCCGGGACTGAATCCGTTGTGTCCAGCACGGTTATTTTCGGCTTCATCTGAGACATGGCGCTCCATTAAGCGTGTATTCCGGCGGTCAGGCAAGTCGTTGATCAAACTTCATCGAAATGAATCTTCAACCGATGAATTGCCTGCCGGTTGCGGGCCGTCCTCGCCGCAGTCGAACTGCAACCGCGGACGGACGGCATGGACGGCCCCACGCGAGCGCGATTGCCGCATTTGCAACCGGCGTGATACCTTCGAACGCTGCGGTAACACGCTGTCGGCCTGAATGCCGCATAGACCATTCCAGGAAACTGATCAATCCGTGAAGGCTAAATCATGAATCCATCGTGTCGCGCCACCCTGCTGATTGCAGCCATCCTTGCCCTGACGGCCTGCTCTTCCGGTGACGGCGCAGGCACGCCTCCGCCGGTGGCCGTGAGCGCCGAAGACGAAAGCGCCGCCGTCGAACCGGCCGCAGCGGAAATATCGCCCGTTATCGTCGCGGCGGATCACGTCGGGCTCACGGTACCGGACATCGAACAGGCGGTCGATTGGTTCCAAAGCGTGTTCGGCTGCAGCGCCGCGCTGAGCTTCGGGCCATTCAGCGACCCCGAAGGCACGTTCATGCAGGACCTGCTCGGGGTGCACCCGCGGGCCGTGATCCAACAGATCACCATGCTGCGCTGCGGCCAGTCCGCCAATATCGAGTTACTGGAATACGAATCACCGGATCCGGAGCGCAGCTATCCGAAGAATTCCGACTGGGGCGGGCACCACGTCGCATTCTATGTAACGGACATCGATGCCGCCGTCGCGGACCTCGTGGCGAAAGGGGTTGAGAAGCTGCACGGGCCACTGCCGGTTAACGAAGGTCCGGCAGCGGGGCAGACCATCAATTATTTCCGGGCACCCTTCGGCACCTACATCGAGCTGATCAGCTACCCGGAAGGCATGGCCTACGAACAGGACGCGGAACCGGCCCTGTGGTCACCGAAACACAACGGCACCGAAGCATCGGGCTCTGCAGTACCCGGGCTGCTCGGCGTCGATCATGCCGGCATCACCGTGCCGGATATCGACGTTGCGGTCGCGTGGCTCGAGGACAGCCTGGGCTGCAGCGCGCCCCTGACCTTCGGGCCCTTCAGCGACCCTGAAGGGACCTTCATGCAGGATCTGCTCGGCGTACATCCCCGCGCCGTGGTGAACCGCATCACGCAGGTGCGTTGCGGTACCGGCGCGAGCATCGAATTGATGGAGTACGAAGCCCCGGATCAGGATCAGACCTTCCGCCGCAATTCGGACCGCGGCGGCAAGCACATCGCCTTTTACGTCAGCGATATCGAGCAGGCCGTCGCCCACCTCATCGCGCTTGGCGCCGACAAACTGTTCGGCCCCCTGCCCGTGACCGAAGGCCCCGCGGCCGGACAGACCATCAATTACGTCCGCGCGCCGTTCGGTACCTACATCGAGCTGATCAGTTATCCCGACGGCATGGCCTACGAGGCTTCGGCGCAAACGCGGCTCTGGGATCCCCGGGACAACCGGCCCTGACGCGTCTCCCTGGGCCGTGGGCGTCCGCCTTCTGCACGCCGCCGCCTTCAGGCTAACGTGAACCCCTGAGTTTCCCGGCCACGTTTCTGCACGATGATGAGCTCCATTCGAGCATGGCTTGAACGGTCGCCCCAACGTCGAGCCCAAAGCACTGCCCTGCCCGCGGCCGGGCCGTGAGCCGTGATGTCCAGGGCCAGCCCGGCCCACGCCGATCACCTGAACCATGAGCCCACACGAGGATTGGCGTCCTCCGCAGGCTCGCTCGTGTGGGCAGCTAACCTTTTCCTGCTACTATTCATATTTATTTGGTTATATTGGACCGGAATCTTGACGCGTGAAGCCCCGGCCTCCGTCCATTCGATCATCCGTTTTTCGCCGACCTCGATTGATTGCGGGATGATGACGGTCCGGCCGACCCCACCGAGGAGAGCTGAATGAAGTCGTTTCGCCTGTTGCAGACCACGCTGTTACTGAGCATCACGTTCTGGGCACTGGGTACGGCCGCTCCGGCCCGGTCACTGGAAACCGGGGCCGTTCCGGCATCCGCCCTGGAAGGCCTGCGTTATCGCATGATCGGGCCGATGCGCGGCGGACGGGTCAGCCGGGTGGCCGGTATCGAGGGTGATCCGGCCACCTACTATTTCGGAACCCCGGCTGGCGGCGTGTGGAAAACCACGGACGGCGGCGTCAACTGGCAGCCCATCTTTGACGATCAGCCGGTGTCCGCCATCGGCGACATCGCCATCGCGCCATCGAATCCCGACATCCTCTACGTCGGCACCGGCGACCCGAAACCGCGCGGCAATGTGGCCCGTGGAAACGGGGTTTACAGCTCGCGTGACGGCGGCCGTACCTGGCAGCATCTGGGTCTGGACGACACTCGCCACATCGGCCGCGTCATCGTTCACCCGCAAGATCCCGACACGGTTTATGTCACCGCACTGGGACACGTGTTCGGCCCCAACGAAGACCGCGGAGTTTTCCGCACCCGCGACGGCGGGCGCACCTGGGACAAGGTGCTCTACGTCGACGACCGCACCGGCGCATACGACATCACCTTCCACCCCGGCGATCCCGACGTGCTCTACGCCACCACGTGGCAGATGAAACGCAACCCCTACGAACTGGTCAGCGGAGGCGCGGGCAGCGGGCTGTTCCGTTCCACCGACGGTGGCGACAGTTGGGAACGCCTGCAGGGCAACGGATTACCCGGTGGTGTCTGGGGCAAGAGCGGGGTGACCGTATCGCCGGCCGACCCGGCACGGGTCTTCGCGGTCATCGAGGCCGAACAGGGCGGCCTGTATCGTTCCGACGACCACGGACGCACCTGGCGCCATGTCAATGGCAGTCGCGCGCTGTGGCGGCGCAGTTGGTTCTTCATGGACATCATCGCGCATCCCACCGACGCCGATACCGTTTACGTCATGAACATCAACCTGGAACGCTCTACGGATGGAGGAGAGACCTTCGCACCCATGAGCGCACACCACGTCGACCACCACGACCTGTGGATCGACCCGGGACTACCCACGCGCATGATCAGCGCCAACGACGGTGGGGCCAACGTGTCGTTCAACGCCGGCACCACCTGGAGCCGATCCGACGACAACCAGCCCACCGGCCAGTTCTACCGGGTGACCACTGACGACCGTTTCCCCTACCGCATTTACGGCGGCCAACAGGACTGGGAAATCATCGCCATCGCCAGCCGCGGAGACTGGAACGGCATCGGCCATCGCGACTGGTACCCGGTGGGCGGCTGCGAAATGGGCTGGGCCGCTCCGGACCGTCGCACTCATCAGTACGTTTACGCCGGCTGCACCGACGGCGGGGTCAGCCGTTACGATCACGGGACCCAACGCAACCAGTCCGTCGACCCCTGGCCCGAAACCAACATCGGTCACGGCGCCGAGGCCGCGGAATTCCGCTTCCAGTGGACATCGCCACTGCTCATTTCGCCACACGATCCCGGCATGCTCTACTCCGGATCCAATCGCCTGTTCCGCTCCACCGACGACGGCATGAGCTGGGCGCTGATCAGCCCCGACCTCACCCGGGACGACAAGAGCCGGCAGAAACCGTCGGGCGGGCCGATCAACCGCGACAACGTCGGCACCGAGGTCTACAACACCATTTATGCGCTGGCGGAATCGCCGGTCGAACAAGGTGCCATCTGGGTCGGTTCGGACGACGGGCTGGTCCACCTCACCCGCGACGGCGGTGAAAGCTGGACCGACATCACACCCGATGACGGCCTCCTGCCCGAGTGGAGCAAGATCAACTCCGTCGAAGCCTCGCCGCATGATGCCGGCACGGCTTATCTCGCCGTTCAGCGCCGCGACCACGACGACTACCGCCCGTATGTGTACCGCACCACCGACCACGGCAAGACCTGGCGCAAGATCGTGGAAGGACTGCCCGGCGACACCTTCGCCCGCGTGGTACGCGAGGACCCGGTGCGCCCCGGCCTGCTTTACCTGGGCACGGAGACCGGCATCTTTGTGTCGTTCGACGGCGGCGCCCGCTGGCAGCCGCTGCAACGCAACCTTCCGGTCACGCCCATCTACGATCTGACCGTGCATGAGGACGATCTCGTCGTGGCCACCCACGGCCGCGCTTTCTGGGTGCTGGACGATATCGGTCCGCTGCGCCAGATGAGCAATGACGCCCTCCGGTCCCGGGTGCACCTGTTCAATCCCGCGGTCGCGCTTCGGGTGCGCGACGACTATGTGGCGCCGACCTCGCCGGTCGGCGAGAATCCGCCACCCGGCGCCGTCATCTACTATCGCCTCGATGACAATGTGAGCGGCCCCGTCACCCTTTCGATCCTCGACAGAGACGGCAAGCTGGTCAATCGATTCTCCAGCGAAAAGCAGGAGTCGGCGGGTGCCGCGTTTCGGACCACGGCGGACGCCGACGGCGAATCCGCGACGCACGCCGTGGCCCAGACCATCGAAACCAGTCCGTTTCCCGAGAAAGAAGACACCGGTGCCGCGTACAGCCGCAGCACGGCCGTCGGCACTGGCGGCGGGTTGCACCGGTTCGTATGGGACCTGCGTTACCCCGGCGCGCTCGGAGTACCCGGTCGCGTCTCCTTCTGGCACCGGCCCAAGACACCGCCGGTCGGACCGCTGGCCGTTCCCGGCCGCTACCAGGTCCGACTCGAGGCGGGGGGTGAGGTGATGACCGCCCCCCTGGTCATCGAGTCCGATCCCCGCATCGAGGAACGACCCGGGGAGTTGCACGAGCAACTGCAGTTCCACCTGCAGATTCGTGATCAGCTCACCGACGTCAGCGATGGCATTCTGACCGTCCGTCACGTGCGCGGCCAGCTTGAAGCGCTGGCAGGTCTGGACGCAGTCACACAGGGTCAGACCGGACTCACCGAGATCATCGAAACGGTGCAAGCCCGGCTGACCGACGTTGAATACGCCCTGACCGAACCACGCATGGAAGGACCGGCGGATGCGTTTCACTATCCGATCCGGCTCGACAACAAGCTCGGCATTCTGATGGGAACCGTGGCCAATTCCGACCGGGCACCCACCCGTCAGTCCTATGCCGTTTACGAGAAGCTGCAGGGTCAGATCCACGAACAACTGGACATCCTGGACCGCTTGCTGGAAAACGACGTGCGTGAACTCGACCGGCTGCTGCTGCAAATGGAATTGCCCGGGCTGGACGTATCACGCCCGCAATAATCACGTCGCCAGCAAAACCCCGCGGCCAGCCGCGCTGCCGACCGGACCACAGGGGCCGGCCGGTGGCCCGCGCCCGGCAGCCCGGCTCCCGAACCCGCAATCCGCGCCAACCCGGGTTATTGCCTCCGGCCTCCCCTATTCGATGGGTAGCCGGCTGAGATTGCCGACCAGATGTTCCAGCGTCCGTACCAGTTCGATTATCCGCGACGGCTCCAGACCCTCGATGGCACGCTCGAGCTGACGCCGTCCCATCGGCATCACTTTTTCTGCCAGCGCCGTGCCCTCGGCGGATAGCTGCACATTGCTGAGCCGTTGGTCCGTCTCACTGGCCGCCGATTCGACCCAGCCCTCCTGCCTCATCCGCTCGATCGCCCGGCTGGCGGTGGAGCGTTTGAGCAAGGTCAGTGCGGCCACGTCCTTGATATTGAGCGGAGCCTTGCTTTTCAGAATCGTGAGAAGCCGGTAGCAGGTGCGGTCGAGCCCGTATTTGGCGATAGCCATGTCGAGATCTGCGTGGTACTGAAAATCCGCGTGGGCAATGAGGTAGAAAGGCGACTTGAACAGATCGAATTCGCTGCCCGCCGGATCCAGATATGCCGGAAGTTTCTGACTCGTTTTCTTGGTCATGGCCAAAATTCCTGATGACGAATCGGGTGATCATTAACGTGAATTATATTGGAAAAGCGCTTACGCCCCGGATCGCCTCTCGGCGGCTGATTCCGGGAATAAACCAAGGCCCCGGCAAACATGCGAAGAAAATCGATGAGACCATCATCAATTACTCAGGCGCGATGGGAACACAGCTTCGAGCCTGAGGGGTTTGCCGGGGGTGGGATCAGATCTACACCTCGAGCCCGGCCGCATGACCGGATGACCAGGCCCACTGAAAATTGAAACCGCCCAGGTGGCCGCTGACGTCGACCACTTCACCGATGAAAAAGAGCCCTGGAACCTGCGAGGACTGGGTTCTGGACGACAACTCCCGCGTGTCGACGCCGCCCAGAGTGACTTCGGCGGTACGGTATCCCTCGGTAGCCGCGGGCTTTACCCGCCACGCCTCGAGCTGTGCGGCGACGGCGACAAGTTCGCGGTCGGGCCACTCGGCCAGCGGGTGCCCGGACTGCCGCGGCCAGTGCAACAACTCCAGTTCGTGCACCAGGTTCTTCGGCAACCGCTCACCCAGCAGCGAACGCAGCAACTTCTGCGGCGACGTGGCTTTCCAGCCCAACAGCAACGCCGCGGCATCCTCGCCGGGCAGCAGATCGATACTGACCGATTCACCGGGCCGCCAGTAACTGGAAGCCTGAAGCACGGCCGGTCCGCTCAGGCCACGGTGCGTGAACAACAGGTCTTCGCGGAAGGTCGCGGCCGAAGTGGTGATACGGACCTCGCAGGAAACCCCCGACAGGCGGCTGCACATTTCATGCAGCGCGCCGGTGACCGTGAACGGCACCAGGCCGGCCGCAACGGGTAATACATTCAAGCCGAACTGCTCGGCCAGGCGGTAGCCGAAGGGTGATCCGCCCAGGCTGGGCACGGACAGCCCACCGGTGGCCACGACCAGGGAATCGGCGGCGAAGCCGCCCAGCGTGGTTTCCAGATGGAAGCCATCCCGGTGCACCACGCCGCTTGTTTCGCAGCCGGTGTAAACCTCGACGCCGGCCGCGTCGCACTCCGCCATCAACATGGCGACGATCCGTTTCGATGACTGGCGGCAGAACAATTGGCCGCTGAGACCGTTGACGGTTTCTTTCTCGAAATACTCGATGCCGTGGCGCTCAACGAGCTCGATGAAATCCCACTGGGAATAGCGCGCCAGCGCACTTTTACAAAAATGGGGGTTGGCCGACAGGAACCGGTCCGGCGCAACGTGCAGGTTGGTGAAATTGCACTTGCCACCGCCCGACATCAGGATTTTCTTGCCCGGCTTGTTCGACCGCTCCAGCACCAGCACGCGCCGGCCACGATGGCCGGCCGTCAGGGCGCACATCAGCCCGGCGGCTCCGGCGCCGAGAACGATGCAGTCGTAGTGTGTGGAGCGGGCCGGCATGGGCCGCAGGATAGCGCTTAAACCCGGTCGCGTCGCGTTCTGACCGGAGCAGGTGCCCCGGTCAAACGGTCAGCAGCCGAATTCCCGGCATCACACCGCCAACGAATCGGCGTACGTGGCTTTGGGGCCGCTGCGGGCCACCAGGTTCGAGAAATTGTCCCGTTCCGTGCACGAGTCGAGACTTTCCAGCACGCGCTCGAAAGAGACAGCATCCAGCGTGATGAAACTCCACAACCGCAACGTCCGCCCACCGATCAGGAGCTCGTTGTCGATGACCACCAACATGGGCGGTGAGTCCAGGCCTTCGACCAGCAAGCCGTCGACCTTGCTGCGGTCGTGGCTGAACTCGACGACGGGCAACGAATGCTGCGTCCGCAACCCGGTCAATTCAAAGATCGCGCGAGTGCAGGCTCCGACAAGAACGTTGCCCAGTTCGGAGAAGGCGTCGAGAATTTGAGCTCGGCATTCCTCGTCATCGAGCGCAGACGAAGTGTCTTCCATCCAGTTCGGCTTTCTTTCCTCCAGGCTGGTCAGTTCAGCCCCGGGATCCGACAGAAACATCAGACTCAGAACCGGCATGAGCTCGTTGGCCAGGTGCCGGAAGTCGTCCTCACTGAGCACGAAAGCAGCCCGGCCGGCGAGATCGCCGTCGAACCCGCAGCTCACCGAGTAGAACGGGCCGTCGCCAAATTGCAGCGGCGCCTGGTTCTCGTCCCAGGGTACGACCTCGAGCAGCGAAGCGGAATTCTCGACTTCCAGTTCGAACATGGATTCGAGCGACTGCAGAACGCTCTGGGTACCCTTCAGCAGGAGGCGGTCGAAGCCGTCCTCATGACACGGTTCCAGTATTACGCCACGGGACCTCATGGCTGCAGAACCCGGTCGATGGAATTCAGCACTTCACCCTTTTTGAAGGGTTTGGGAAGAAAGCACTTGGCGCCAGCGGCCATGGCCTTTTCCTGTATGGCGGGATCGCCCATGCCGGATATCATGATGACCCTGGCATCGGGCGTGATGTCCAGCAGCCGCTCCAGCACCTGGTCGCCGGTCTCACCGGCCATCAAAAAGTCCAGGGTAACGAGTTCCGGCTTCAGCTCGTTGAACAGGTCAACGGCTTCTTCACCATTGCTGGCCCGGCCGATCACCTTGTGGCCACCGCCTTCGACGATGATTTGCAAACTGCTGCGCGCGAACGCCGAGTCATCCACTATCAGAATACTTGCCATGTGCTATTTCCCCCTTGGTGGCAATCACGGACCATTTAACCTCAATCCGTTGCGGAATCCGACTGACAATTCTTACAGTCGTTGCAAAAAGCGCAGGCTAATTCGTGCCCATTCAGGCGGAACGCATGCCTGGATCCTCAATCCGGCAAGCTCGTAGCCCGACTGACTGACCCCGGTCATGGCGCCACCGCTGTGCCTTGATTAATTTTCACAGGCGTCTGGTGCAGTTCGTTCCGGCAAGGCGCGAAAACGCACCGACCATCCATGCAACCGGATGCATATTCACGCTCTGAAACGATGAGGAATTGACGGGAAACTGACGAGGAATCCAGAATTTTGCAACTACCGCGACCCGACCAGATGCAGCTCGACCAGTTTCTGCACAGCCTCGAACAGGCCGCCGAGACCGAAGTCGGCTATCCGGGCGCGCTCGATCTGGACTACCGCGCACTGGCGCCTTTTCTGCGTTACTGCCTGAACAATATCGGCGATCCTTTCGGCGAAACGTCTTACAGGCTGAACTCGCACGCTTTCGAGCGGGAGGTGGTGACGTTCTATGCCGGTCTGACCGAGGCCCCGGAAGACGGCTGGTGGGGCTATGTCAGCAACGGTGGTACCGAGGGCAATCTCTACGGACTGTATCTCGCGCGCGAGCGCTATCCGGACGGCATTGCCTACTTTTCCCAGGACAGCCACTACTCGGTGGCCAAGAATCTGCGCTTCTTGAACATGCGGCACATCATGATCCGATCGCAGCCGCACGGCGAAATCGATTACGAGGATTTGCGCGAAACGATTCGGATCCGACGGGACGTGCCGCCCATCGTGTTCGCCAACATCGGCACCACCATGAAAGAGGCACGCGACGACATCACCCGCATCCGGGGCATCATGGAAGACCTGGCTATCGAGCAGTACTACATTCACAGCGACGCGGCCCTGTGCGGCGGATACGCCGCGTGGCTCGAACCCCGCCCCAACTGGAATTTCGCCGACGGCACCGACAGCATTGCGATTTCAGGGCATAAATTCCTCGGTGCGCCGGTGCCGTGTGGCATCGTGCTGGCACGCCGCGAGCACGTCGAGCGCATCAGTCACGCGGTGGCCTACATCGGTTCCGTCGACACAACGATATCCGGATCACGCAATGGCCTGGCGTCGCTGATATTCTGGTATGCGATCCGGGCGCTGGGTGAGGACGGCATGAAACAAAGACTGCACGCCGCACTCGAGGTCGCGGCCTACGCCGAAGATCGGTTCCGGACAGCGGGCATTGACGCCTGGCGCAACCCGGCGGCTTTGTCGGTCATCATTCCCCAGCCCGCACCTGAAGTGTGCACCAAATGGCAACTCGCCAGCAGTGACGGCATCAGCCACGTCATGTGCATGCCCCATGTCACCCGTGAGCGGATTGACTCGCTGCTTCGCGACATAGAAACAGCCCGGGATCACGCCGCGTGAAGTTGCTCACCGTCATTGGCAAGGATCGTCACGGCGTGCTGGCGGAACTCACGTCGCTGCTGGAAGAAGCCGGGGTTTGTATCAAGGATTTCGCCGGACAGACGGTTGGAAGCAACGTGGTTTTCAGCATCCATGCGGAGCCCTACGAGGAGGCGTTTCGCTGCCTGGGCGAGGCCGGGTACCGAATCGTCTCGCATGACCACCTGCTGGTACGGCTGGAGAATCATCCGGGTGCCCTGGCCGAACTCTCACGCCGGCTGGCCGACTCCGCGGTCGACGTGCGCGGCCTGCACTTCGTCAGCCGGGACCCGGAAGCCTGCATTGTCGCACTGGAAACCCCTGATGCCCGCCGGGCACGCGAGATTCTGGCCGACCAGCTCGTGCGGGATGAGTCCGACGACTGATTTCCGGTTATGGGCCACCAATCACTCGGACCGGATTCGGAGCGCAAGCGCCGCTGAAGAACACCGCCGGACACTCAACTCGGGATAATTCTTCATCTCTATTGACGTCCGACGTTCAGCCGCAACCGTCACATTCCGGTGAAACACCTGTCGATACTCGTCCGCCATTCGCTGCGTATCACTTCTGCTAGTCTTGTCCCGAAACTATCGGCAGCGCAGGAATTCCAAACCCACCATGGACTATCTCGCGACACTTCTGTTCGACCCCAACGCCTGGCTGGCGCTGGCCACTCTCATCGTCATGGAAGTGGTGCTGGGCATCGACAATCTGATTTTCATCTCGGTGCTGACCAACAAATTGCCGGCCGACCGGCGGGAGAAGGCCCGCCGCATCGGTATCGCCGGCGCGTTGATTTTACGCCTCGTGCTGCTCGGGCTGATCGCCGTCATCATCCAGCTCACCGAGCCCGTGTTCGAACTGTTTGGAGAGGGATTTTCCTGGCGTGACCTGATCCTGATCGCAGGCGGCCTGTTCCTGGTCTGGAAGGCGACCAAAGAGATTCACCACAACGTCGACCCGGACCCCGGCCCCGACCTGTTCGACTCCGGCAAGGCGACGATGGGTGTGGCGGCGGCGATCGGACAGATCCTGCTTCTGGACCTGGTGTTTTCCGTCGACAGCATCATCACCGCCGTGGGCATGACCGACCACGTCCCGATCATGGTAATTGCCGTTATCTTCGCGGTCAGCGTGATGCTGCTCGCGGCAACCCCGCTGGCCAACTTCATCCACCGCAATCCGACCATCGTGATGCTGGCGCTGGCCTTCCTGCTGCTGATTGGCACGACACTGATCGCCGAGGGTTTCGGTGCCCACGTGCCGAAAGGCTACATCTACGCCGCGATGGCCTTCTCCGCGCTGGTGGAAGGGCTGAACATGCTGTCGCGCCGCGCACGGCGGGCACGAGCCAGGGGCATGTAACGACAGCCTGGAAGAGTGAACGCAAAACTTCATATAAACGTACAGCGCCACTCAGCGAACAACAACAGGTCGCGCGAACCTGTGGCAGTGGCGCGGCCCGGGGATACTTGTCACGCGGAACGGTGCGCTTGGACATGGTATAAGAGGGAGCTGAAAACCAGCCACCTGTCTTACCAGGTCACTGGACCTGACACACACAGACGCGGAAGCCGGCGTAGTGGCGAGCCGGCGCTAAAGCCGCATTTTTTGCACGGGAGGAAAAATACTGATGAGCTCACTGAACGGGCTGGTCGATGTCATGGCGCGCTACCTGCAGTCGACCGGCACTTCGCTCCACGAGTTGGCCTCGGAGGCTAACGATCCACCGGAACAGCCTGACGATACGAGCCCGATGCTGTCACCGTCGCAGATGACGCGATTGTGGCAGTTGCTGCAGGAAAGAATGGGCCCGTCGCCCGGGATCAGCCAGAAAAAACTCAGCCAGAAAGTGCACGAACTCATCACCCGCCAGCTCGAAACCGGTCGTGCCCGTGCCGCGGTGATCGCCGACCAGCTCAATATGAGCCGGCAAACACTGTACAAACGACTCAAGGCGGAAAACCAGACTTTCGCGGCGCTGCTCGACCGCGTGCGGCGCGAACAGGCCCTTAACTACCTGCAGGACCCCGACCGTTCGCTGACCGAAATGGCGCAACGACTGGGGTTTTCCGAATTGAGTGCCTTCAGCCGCGCGTTCAAGCGCTGGATGGGCCAGTCGCCCGCGCAATACCGCGCTGGAAGCGTTACAGCTTCCTGAATGCCAGGCTGGCGTTGGTGCCACCGAAACCGAAGCTGTTGCTCAACACCAGGGGCAGTTCAGTAGACTCGACCGGTTCGCGCACGATGGGAAATCCTTCGGCGGCCGGATCCAGGTTCTCGATGTTGGCCGACGGCGTGATGAAGCCGCCCTGCTGCATCAACAGGCAGTAGATGGCCTCGTGTACACCTGCCGCGCCCAGCGAATGGCCGGTCAGCGGCTTGGTGGATGACAGCGGCGGCATGTCGCTGCCGAAAACCTCGGCGATGGCCTGCAATTCGACCACGTCACCAGCCGGCGTACTGGTGCCGTGGGTATTGATGTAAGCCACCGGCTCGTCCACATTCGCCAGCGCCTGCCGCATGCAGCGCACCGCACCCTCACCACTCGGCATGACCATGTCGGCCCCGTCGGACGTCGCTCCGAAACCGGCCACTTCGGCCAGAATCGTTGCACCGCGCTGCCGCGCCTGCTCCAGTTCCTCGAGTACCAGAATGCCGCCGCCCCCGGCAATCACGAAGCCGTCGCGGTCGGCATCGTAAGTGCGAGACGCCCGCTCGGGCGTGTCGTTATACCGGGTCGACAACGCGCCCATGGCGTCGAACAACATGCTCAGGCTCCAGTGCAGGTCTTCACCGCCACCGGCGAACATCACGTCCTGTCGCCCGAGTGCAATCAGGTCGGCTGCGTGTCCGATGGCATGCGAACTGGTGGCGCAGGCCGACGTCATGCCGTAATTGATGCCGCGGATGCCGAACGTGGTACTGAGGCTGGCGTTGATCGAACTGCTCATGGTTCGCGGCACGCGAAACGGCCCGACGCGCCGGATGCCACGTTCGCGATGGGTGTCGACCGCATCGATCAGCTCCACGCTGGAATTGCCGCCGGCTCCGGCGACCAGACCGGTACGGTCGGACCGGATCTGCTCCTCATCCAGGCCGGCCTGGGCGATCGCCTCGCGCATGGCCAGCGTGGCATAGCCCGCGGCCGGGCACATGAAGCGCCGCTGTTTGCGCTCGATCAGCGCCTCCAGGTCGACATCGATGCCTCCAACGACGTGACTGCGCAGACCGGCATCCCGGGCCTCGTCGCTGAACACCAGGCCGGAACGAGCGGTCCGGAGCGACTCTTCGACAGCCTCGATGCCCACGCCCAGGCTGGAGACGATACCCATACCGGTAACGACGACGCGTCTCATGCCGAACCTCCCGCAAATCCTTCCATCGATGTGAACAGGCAGACCTTCAGGTTCCGCGCCGTGTAGATCTCGCGGTCATCCACCGCCATTCGCCCATCGGCCACGACCATGGACAGCCCACGCTGAATCACGCGCCGAACATCCAGCTGGTAGCGCACCAGCTTATTTTCGGGCAGCACCTGGCCGAAAAACTTGACCTCGCCGACACCCAATGCGCGGCCACGTCCCTGGGCGCCGCCCCATGCCAGAAAAAACCCCAGCAATTGCCACAGCGCGTCGAGGCCCAGGCAGCCGGGCATGACCGGATCATCCTGGAAGTGACAGTCGAAAAACCACAGATCGGGGTGAATATCCAATTCGGCGATCACCTCGCCCTTGCCGTAGGTGCCCCCGCTGTCGGATATTTTTGTGATCCGGTCGAGCATCAGCATCTGTCGGACCGGCAGGCGCATGTCGCCAGGAAACAATCGACCTTCGCCGCAGGCGACCAGCGCGGCCTTGTCGTAACTTTCGGGACGGTTCATGGCTCGGATGGCTCAAGTGGGTTAACTGCCCAACTATATCCGCACGCAGGCCGGCGTGCTTGACCCTGCGTTCCCACGCCTTTACCCGCGGTCAAAAAACCGGGCGGTCACCAGGGCGCGCGACTCACTCAAACCCGGCGTCAAAAACCGTGAGATTATCCATTGGCCGGAAATCGCGTATTCCGGGTGTCCGTGACACTCGGCCCGGGTACCGGTATGCGTCAGACCGTATTACTTTCTTGCCTGGTGAGCATGGACGTGATGTTCGGTTCCGATCACATGGTCTGGCCCGAGACAATCGAGCGCAGCATAAACGTCAAAAACGAGGCTCCGTTTCTCAGCGAAGCCCAGAAACGCGATATCCTGTATCACAATGCAGCCCGCTTCCTGCGGCTGAACGAGACGGTAATCGCCCGGCACCACGGCAGGTAGATCCTCCCCCCTCAAGGGCCAGACACGGGAATGGCATCAAGGGTCGGCACGACCAGCGGACCGGGCGGCCGTTTACCGTGGCAGAACCTGTATAACGATTACGCGTCAGTCTCCCGCCTTGAGCGATGCCAGTATTTCCCGCCCCATCGCCGCCCTGCCCTCGATACTCTGTAGCGGCACGACCTTCCACGAAAAAACACCCCAGGCCGGGAGATCCCGCAGCATGCGGTCGACTTCGTCGTGAGACGGGGCTTCGACAATCAGGTAAATCGTGCGCGTACCCACCGGCAGGCCTCCGACGAGGATCCTCCCGTCGACGTTCAATGCCGCCAACGCATTGAACGTGAGGATGATGCCATTTTCAAGCACTTCAGCCGCCTCATCCGGCGTCGCAAAACCCGGCCCGTCATTTGTTTTCACCAGAAACATATCCGCATCAGAGGGAGTTGCAAGAAACAGCGCCAGAAGCAGTATCAGAACCGAATGGTTTCTCATGACTATTCTCCTTCAATAAAGATATGCAGCGTTTTGCTTTTTCCAGCATAGACCAGCCAACCCGCCCATGCCTCCGGCCGGGAGGCTGGCGGTCGTGGCCGGCATCGACGCCAGGCTGGAAAGCGGGATGCAACTTTCGGGGTCACAAACTTTGGGGTCAGAGTAAAGGGACAGAGTATTTACTCTGTCCCTTTACTCTGACCCCATTATTGCTCTGACCCCATTATTGCTCTGACCCCATTTTTGCTCCTGGTGGCCGCGACCGGGAAAACAAAAAACCCCGCGGCAGTTACCTGCCGCGGGGTTGGGTCGTGCGGGTCAGGGCCGGTGGTTGGCCCTGACTGGCTGCTCTTCGGCTCAGGCGAAGCGGCGGAAGCCGACCAGGCCCATGCCCAGCATCAGCAGCGCCAGGATGGCCATGCCGTACTGGCTCAGGGTCGGAATGCCCTCGTAGAACACCGAGTTGGTGATGGTGCACGAGGCCCCCTGCCCGGCGCTGACCGTCAGGTCGTCACAGCCGTTGTCCACCTCGACCGCGCCGTCGAACACCGACTCGGTCACGTAGCAGTGCGAGTCCGGGTACTCCGGAATCACCTGGGCGTTGAATACCGCGGAACTGTCACCGTAGAACGACTGGCACCAGTTGTGGTAATTGCCAATGAACTGCCCGCTCTCCTGGGTCGGCTGGACCAGGCCGCAGCCCCCGGGGCCTTTCGGACCCGGAACCGCGGGCGCCTCCACGAAATCGCCGGTGTCGACACCGTTCACGATCTCGGCATCGCACCACAGGGTCAGCCAGTAGTCCGTATCGACACCCTCCGGCCCGGTGCTGCCCTCGAACACCCACTCCTTCTCGATCACGATGTCGACCGGAGCCGGCGTGTTGGTGATATCGCAGCTGAATCCCTGACCGAACGCGACGTTTTCATACTGACAGCTGTCCGCGCTGACGCTGCTGCCATCGTCGTACTCGACCTCGTAGCCCGCCGGTACGGATTCGGTGATGGTGCAATCCAGTTCGCCGTCATCGTAATCGGTGACGATGAACTGCACACCCTCGCCCTCGCTGATGGTCTTGGTCTGCTCCAGCGGCAGGCCGGTGTTGCAGGAGATCGTCACGTCGACTTCGCCAGGATTGTCGTCGCTGAAGTCCTTTTCCACGCTGAAAGACGCACGGCTCGAAGCCTGGATTCCGCCGGCACATTCGGCCGCCGCGTTGACGAATAACCGATAGAGATCATTATTATTGTCAGCATCGTCTTCAGGAAACAGGTTCATCGCGAGCACGTTTCCACTGGCATTGCGCGCAATCATGTTGATCCCGGCCCCGTCGTCGGCGAGCAGGGTCGCACCGGTGTCCAGATCAGGGTGAGCAAAGTTGGGGTTATTGTCGTAAGTCAAGGTTCCAAAATTGACTCCGGCGAATACCGGATCTGCTGGAACGAGGGCATTGAGATTGCCGCTGACGGTCCCATTGCTGCCGACATTGACCAGCGGGCTGTAGCCCGTCGTGGCAATTCGTCCCGCAATTTCCCAGGGGGTTGACATACCGTAGGTAGCCAAAACCATGCAACCACCGGCATCCACATAGTCAGCCAGTGCGTCGCCAGCGCCGGCGCTGTCGTCCAGCGCGGAGTTGGTGTAGGCGATAACCGCGTCATACGGGGCAAGCACCCCTGAGGTGAGCGACCCGTCATCGTTCATTTCAAAATTGTCGACGGTCGGGAACAATCCAGACAGCGCGGCAGCCAGTGGGGCGTGGTCGTTATCGTTGGTGTTGGCGATGAGCACGGACTGTGCGAAGACCTGGCCCGTCAGGGCGATCAACACGGCCATAAGCATCAGCCGACCAGCGGCAGGGTATCGGGACATGCGAATTTCACTCCTTGGTGTTTGTTACGGAAATTCTTGTTGCGGGAGTTAATTATTGCGGGGTTTCCACATCAACCATCGAACGAAAGCCCGTGAATTGTACGGTGAGACGGCTCTTCGTTCAAACGAAGGGGTGCGGTGACAAGCCTCAGTTGACGTTCCGCTGATACCCTTGCCAATACGGTTCGCGCAATTTGAACTTCTGCAGCTTGCCGGTAGCCGTGCGGGCCAGCTGCTCGCGGAACTCGACGCGCTTGGGGCACTTGTAACCGGCCAGCTTCTTCTTCGTGTGGTCGATCACGTCACGCTCGGAGAGCTCGGACCCGGGCTTCCGCACCACCAGCGCCATCACGAGCTCGCCCCACTTCTCGTCCGGGATGCCGATCACGGCGACCTCGGCAACGTCCGGATGCGCGAAAATGGCGTCCTCGACTTCGATGGAGCTGACGTTTTCACCACCGCTGACGATCACGTCCTTCTTGCGATCGGCGATGGTCAGCACGTGGCCCTCGCCCAGGCTCCCACCGTCACCGGTGCGGAACCAACCGTTGGCGATCACCTTGTCGGTCTCCTCAGCCTGGTTCCAGTAGCCACCCATGACAACGTTACTGCGCGCGAGGACCTCACCATCGTCATCGACAGCGATTTCCACACCCAGAGCCGGAGCACCGGCCGCGCCCAGCCGGGTGGCCCGTTCAGCAGGCGGCAGATCATCCAGCTCCTGCCGCGGAGAATTGATGGTCAGCAGCGGGGCGGTCTCGGTGAGGCCGTAAATCTGTGTCAGCTTCCAGCCCAGCTCGGTCTCGACCCGTTCGATGGTACGTGCCGGCGGTGGCGCACCCGCCACCACCAGTTGCATTCGCCCCGCACCGGGAATCTCACCCCGCCAGTGTTCGGCGGCATCGAGCACCAGGTTCACCACCGCGGGCGCGCCACACATCAGCGTCACGCCATGCGACTCGATCCGTCGCAGAATCTCGGCACCGTCGACCTTGCGCAGGATCACGTGCCGGCCACCCATCGCGGTTACCGCGTAGGGCATGCCCCAACCGTTACAGTGAAACTGCGGCAGGGTATGGAGATAAACATCGCGGTCATTCACACCCAGGTGCCAACCAAAGGTCGCCGCATTCAGCCACAGATTTCGGTGGGTGAGCTGTACGCCCTTGGGCCGCGCGGTGGTGCCGCTGGTGTAATTGATGGTGGCCACCGCATTCTCGTCCGGATGCTCCCAGGGCTCGGGTTCCACACCGAACCGGTACAGCGCCTCGTCCGACTCCGCGCTGATGACGAACCGGTGCCTGACGCTCACATCCGCCAGCGCTTCATCCAGTTCCGGGTCGACGATCAGGACTTCCGCGCCACAGTGGTCCACGATGTAGGCGACCTCATCGGCCACGAGACGAAAATTGATCGGCGCGAGGATGCGGCCGTAGCCACTGACACCGAAAAACGAGGTCAGCAGCCGCGCCGAGTTCTGGCTGACAATGGCAACCCGTGCACCACGAGCAATGCCAAGAGCATCGAGACCCGCCGCCTGGGCGCGCGCACGACGCGCCATTTCCCGGTAAGTCTGCGCACCCCAGGACTCCGCCGGCTGGTTCGGCTCGTCAACAAAGGCGATCCGCTCGGGAAAAACCTGTTCCGCGCGGCGCAGATAGTCAATGATGGACAGTGGAACCTGCATCTCAACCCCCCTCAATAGCTGCGGTCAGAAAGTATAGCGCAACCACCTCCCCGTTCTAACAAGCACGGGGGAGCGATTTTCCACGAGCGGGATCCGTCCATCTCGCAACCATGAGTGATGGCAGGTTTCCCGATCGACAGGCCGCAGCCAGGCAGGATCCGGGCTGATGCCCACCATTGCGGCACGCCGCATCAAACTCCGGCATGTCCGTTCATGATTCGGGTCAGCAACCCAATCCACCCGGAGTCACGACATCGCGCGAATGGTTCCGCGATCAGCCAGCAGCCATCGGTTCGGTCGACCCGCGTGATCCGTACATCGAGTACGACTTTACGCAAACCGGCGTTTACTACCTGCGCGTCGGTCAGGATGGCGGCCTGCCCGTACCTCTCGCCGGGACCTATGAACTGCAGTGTTCGCTCGAAGGGGGTGATCTGCCAGTTCAATTGCTCTTCAAAGACGGATTCGAATAGCACCGGGATTCGGACCCAAAAAGGTTCTGCGGTCGCGGGATAAACGCTGCGGTAAGCGGTTTGACGAGGCCGCAATGCGGCCGTGTAATGAAAAAGGTACTTATGCAAACCGGGGCCTGACCTGACGTCAGGTGCCGTCGCACTCACTCTGCATGGAGAGTACGCGCATGAACCCTTTCCTCATCGTCCCGTTCCTGGTGTTTTCTCTCTCGATTGCATTCCCCTCGGTCCGCGCCGACGAATTGGACGGAACCGGATCAGTTTCAGGCCGCGTTGCCTCGACCGAGCCACTGGTGGCCGGCAGCGTTTACCTGCGCGAGCCGAAGCGCAATCTCACGTACATGGTCTATACCGCGGATGGCCGTTTTTCCGCCCCCTACGTACTGCCGGGCAACTACGAGGTCACGGTCGAACAACCCGGCCTGGTCAGTACTTCCCAGCAGGTCTCGGTCAGCCCGGGCGCGGAAATCACGATTGATCTCGAGGTGGAGCGCGAAGGCCAGGGCGTGCGTGTCGTCGGCTCTCGCCCGGTGGCCCCGGTGGCGTTCGCCGGTTACGAGGAAATTTATCCGCCAGGCCCGGGGCGCGATACCCTGGAGCGAACCTGCATCGTCTGCCACGGCGTGAACTGGATCTCGCAGCGTTCCGGAAACGATGCCACCGCATGGACGGCATTCGTCGACATGATGCTGAATATGAACGACAGCATCTGGGGCATCGAGGACGGCACGCCGATGATGCCGCCCGGCGCGATCAACGCGGCGCAACGCAAGGAACTGATCGCCTACCTCGCCGAACACTTCGGCCCCGACCAGCCGGCCCGCATGGTGCGAAACGATGAAGATCTGCCCCTGGACCAGGCGGCCCTGGGCAAGGCCATGTGGGTCGAATACACCGTGGCCCAGCCGAAATCTCCGGATGGCCAGAACCGCTGGATTCAGGAACCGTATTTCGATCTGCAGGGCAACGTCTGGTACACGGAGAGAACCCGCGGCGCGCCGGCGATCCTGAAACTCGACCCGCGCACCGGAGAATTCACCCGGTTTCCAACGCCCAACCCCCAGTGGTCACCGCACGGCCTCGTGGTCGACCCGCAGAACCCGCAAATGCTGTGGTGGGCCGGGCGCGGGGTCGAAGTCACGCGGATGGACATGAAGACCGGAGAAATGACGCCCTACGGTGATACGTCCAACCCGCAACGCTGGGGCGGTCACACGCCGGTCTTCGACTCCAGGGGCAACCTGTGGTGGACCCAGATCGCCGCGGACCGCATCGGTTATTGGGACCGCAAAACGGACGAACTGAAACACTTCGATATCCCGAACAAGGGTGGACGACCGTACGGCATCCTGGTCGATCACGACGACAAGGTCTGGTTCGCCGAGTTCTACGGCTGCCAGGTGACTCGTTTCGATCCCGAGACCGAGTCCTTCACCGAGTACACCCTGCCATCGTCACCCTGCACCTCGCGCCGTCTCGGTCTCGATTCGAAAGGCATCATCTGGTACGGCGCTTTCAGCTCCGGCAAGCTCGGCCGAATCGACCCCAAGACGGGCGAGATGAAGGAATACCGGATTGGCCGCTTCAGTGAACCTTACGAGGCCTGGGCCGATCCCGATGACAAAATCTGGCTGACGGACGGCGGACAGGGCGGAATGCTGGTGCGCTTCGATCCCGACACCGAACAGTTCACCTACTACCCCAGCCCACGGCGCAGCGACATGCCCAAGATGGCGATCACGGGCGAGGGTGCGGTGTGGTACAGCAATCGCTCGTACGCCTCCTCCGGGCACGGACCGGCGACAGTGGGCGTGTTGTACCCCGATGTTTCCCGCATGACGACATTGGGCGCGTACTATCAGGTCGACGAGTGGGGCAAGGCCTACGGCTCCGGATCTCCGCACCCCGCAAAACCCACCCGATAGTTTCAGGACATCAGCGGACCAGATGCCCACCGGGTGATCCGGTTGCCGATAGCGGGATGGCGAACCCCGCGATGGCCGGGCAGAAGTGACGGCATGCGCCGCGGCGAGAACCGGGTCAGGAATCTGCCGTCGCCAACAGGCGACCGGACCGCACGATGGGTGTCACCCAGTAGATCGCATCGCGCACCGGAAACGCCTCCTCGAGCCGCTGCAGCAAAGCATCCAGCCTGTCGGCGTCCAGCATGATTTCGAACTGGATCCGCTGGCGCCGGCCAGCGACCTGCTCGGCGATGCTCATCGCACCGGCCAGGCCGTGACCGCGCACCGGCAGGGACTGAAATCCTTTAATGCCATCGGACCCGAGCAGAAAGTCGACCACGTCCTCTTCGAGATTCGGGGGTATGTTGAGCCGCAGCAGGTATTCCATGGTCATTCACCTCGCGAAACACCGAAGCGCCGGTACAGCACCGGCAGAATAAAGAGCGTCAGGGCTGTGCTGCTGATCAACCCGCCGATTACAACGATGGCCAGCGGACGCTGAATTTCCGACCCCGGACCGGAAACGAACAACAGCGGCACCAGGCCGAGCGCGGCGATCGACGCGGTCATCAACACCGGGCGCAGACGCCGCTCGGATCCGCGCCGCACGACCTCGTCGACCGGCAGTCCGCGGGCATGCAACTGGTTGAAGTAGGTCACCATGACAACGCCGTTCAGCACCGCGATGCCCATCAAGGCGATAAAGCCCACCGACGCCGGCACGGACATGTACTCTCCGGAAACGGCCAGCGCGAGCACTCCGCCGATCAAAGCCAGCGGCACATTGGCCAGCACCAGAACCGCCTGCGTGACCGAACGGAAGGTCGAAAACAACAACAGGAAGATCAGGATCATCGCGGCTGGCACCACCAGCATCAGGCGCTGTGCAGCACGTTGCTGATTCTGAAACTCTCCGCCCCATTCCATGTGGTACCCGGATGGCATGGATACCGAATCCGCGATACGCGCCTGCGCGTCCTCGACGAAGCCCACCAGATCCCGGCCCTGCACGTTGGCCATGACCACTACGAAACGCCGCCCTTGCTCTCGCTTCACCGCCACGGGGCCCTCGACGCGCTCGATGTCCACAAGAGTGGGCAAAGGCACGTGGCTACCGTCAGGCAGATTAACGAGCTCCCGCGCAAATCGGTCCTGCGGGTCGTCGTCGAGCTGCGCATAGCGCAGGACGATCGGCACCCGGGCGCTGCCCTCGATGACGACACCCGCCGGGAGACCTTCCACCAGCGCCTTTACATGGTCCGTGATCTGGCCGAGATCCAGCCCGTAACGGCCGATAATTTCCCGCCGGGGCTTCAACACGATGTACTGCATGCCCTCGTTCACGCCGGTCAGCACGTCGGTGCTGCCCTCGACGCCCTGGAGCGTTTGGGCCACCTCGCGCGCGAGCCCGTTGAGCGTTCCAATATCCTGGCCGAATATCTTCACTGCGAGATCGCCACGTGAACCCGTGAGCATCTCCGAGACGCGCATTTCGATCGGTTGCGTGAATCCGTAGTTGATGCCCTTGAAGCGGTCGAGCACATCCCGAATGGCATCTTCGAGCTGCCCTTTCTCGTCCATCCTCCACTCTTCCAACGGCTTCAGTTGCAAAAACATGTCCGTCTCATTGAGCCCCATCGGATCCATACCCAGTTCGTCTGACCCGGTCCGTGCGACGATGCGCTGAATCTCCGGAACTTCCTCGAGAAGTGCACTCTGAACCGCCTGGTCCAGGCGTATTGAGGTCTCGAGGTTGATCGACGGCAGCTTTTCAAGCTGGACGATAATGTCGCCTTCATCCATGGTCGGCATGAAGGTCTTGCCGATGAAGGGAAAAGCGATCACGGCTGCAGCGAGCAAAAGCGCCGCCGGAATGATCACCCGCCGCTCACTTGCCAGCGCGAAGTTCAGGGCCGGTCCGTACAGGGCCGAAAGACGCCTGGGCAACCACGGTTCGGTATGATCGGCCGAGCGGATCAGGAACGAGCACAACACCGGAATCACCGTCAGCGACAGGAGCAGCGAACCGGCCAGCGCGTAGACGATGGTCATCGCCACCGGCCGAAACAGCTTGCCTTCCAGCCCCTGCAGGGACAGCAAGGGAAGAAACACCAGAATGATGATCAGAATGCCGGAGGTCACCGGGGCCGCAACGTCCTTCACGGCGCGGTAAATGATATGAAGCCGGGGCAGGGTCTCACGGTTGGCGGTGGCCATCTTGGTCACCACGTTCTCGACCACCACGACCGCGGCGTCCACCAGCAAACCAATGGCGATGGCCAAGCCACCCAGGCTCATCAGATTGGCCGACAGGCCCGTCAACCGCATCGCGATAAAGGTCACGAGGGCTGACAGCGGCAGAATCAGCGCCACCGTCATGGCCGAACGAAGATTACCCAGGAACAACCCGAGCAGAACCAGCACCAGGACCACGGCTTCGACAAGGGCCTTGGAAACCGTTTTCACCGCCCGATCGACCAGATGTCCGCGGTCGTAGAACACGCTGATACTGACATGGTCCGGAAGACCCGACCGGACTTCTGCCAGCTTGCTCTCGATGCCCACAATGACGTCGCGCGCATTGGCGCCCCTCCGGCTGACAACGAGTCCCTCGACCGCCTCATGGGTACCATCTTCGGTCACAGCGCCGTAGCGCTCGAGGCTGCCCAGGCTGACGCCGGCAACCATGCCCAGCGTAATGACCTTTCCATCACGCTCAGCGACCGGCGTGTCCTCGATGGTTTCAATCCGGTCCATGGCACCCTGCGAGCGCACCATCAATGATTCTTCACCGCGGGTCATGCGCCCGGCGCCGTCATTACGATTGTTCGCCTCCAGCGCATGTCGGATTTCACCTGTCGTCACGCCAAGCGCGAGCATGGCGTCCGCGCGCGGCGTGATGCGATAGGTTTTGACCAGCCCGCCCAGGGCGTTGACGTCTGCGACGCCGGGTACCGTGCGCAGCGCGGGCCGCACCACCCAATCCAGCAGGTAGCGCCGTTCACTCAACGACAGCTCTTCGCTATCCACCGTGAACATGTACATTTCACTGAGCGGTGTGCTCATCGGTGCGAGGCCACCACTGATCCCCTCCGGCAGCGAGTCACGCACCGCCGCCAGGCGGGCGGCCACCTGCTGGCGCGCCCAGTAGATGTCCGTGCCCTCCTCGAAATCCACGGTGATGTCGGTCAGGGCATACTTGGCAATCGACCGAAGCATGGTCTGGCGCGGCACGCCCAGCAATTCCACCTCAATGAGACGCGTAATGCGCGACTCGACTTCCTCGGGCGTCATGCCCGGAGCCTTCATGATGATCTTGACCTGTGTGGGCGAGATGTCCGGAAAGGCGTCGATGGGTATCGACCGAAAGGCCCACCAACCGGCAGGCAGCAGAATCGCCACCAGCAGCAGCATGAGTAGCCGCTGGGTCAGCGAGAAGCGGATAAGCGCGGCGAGCGACATCAGGGACCGTCTCCTCCGCCCATGCCCAGGCTCATGCCCTTGAGCACCGCGGTGCCCCTGGCGGCGATGCGGTCACCGGGCTCGAGCCCGGAGAGCACGATCCAGGAACCCGTCCCGGTATTGCGTACATCGACTTCGCGAATATCGAAGCCGCCGGGCACGGCCAGAAACACCACGTCGCGGCCGTCGAGCTTGACCACGGATCTCGAAGGAACCGCCAGCAGGCTGCCACCCGAGAGGACACGCCAGCGCGTCAACTGGCCGGGGACCAGGCCGTAGGGATCGCGCGGCCGCGCTCGAATCTGAACGGTCTGCGTCTGCGGGTCGATCACGTCGGACATGAAGACCACATCCGCCACGCTGTCTCCTTCCAGCCACTCCAGGACAGCGCCTTCCGCCAGGCGCGCGGCTACCGCGTTGGCCAGACTTCCCTGCAGCATGAGCTTGCCTGGCTGACCCAGGTGCGCCAGCATTTCGCTGCCCTCCAGCTGATCGCCCAACATCACCGGTCGGTCGAGCACCACAGCATCACAGGGCGCGCGTATGGTGATGTCCGGGCCTATCTGGGTTCCCGCAACCAGACGCTGAAGGTCTTTTTCAGTGAACCCCACCAGCATCAAACGACCACGCAGACCCGAGAATTCCGCCTCGGCGGCGTCGTGGTTGTAGCGGGTTTCCTGCAAACGCCGTTCGGATATCGAACCGGCTTCGGCCAGCTTGAGGTCTCGCTCGAGCGTGGAACGCTGCAGCGTCAGATCGGCCCGCGCCTTCAGGAAATCTCGCTGCAATGTAACCCCCTCGGCACTGCGGACCACCAACAGCGGGTCACCCGGACTGACGTGATCGCCCTTCTGTACATGCACGCGTTGCACGATGCCCGGCAGAGGCGTCTTGATCACCCACTCCCCATCCGGAGCGAAACGCACACGCAGGGTGAGCTCCGCCGTGCCGGCTTCGGCCAGCGCGGAAACCGGGTCCACCTGGATGTCCAGCAACCGCTGTTCGTCGACAGCCACCTGCAGATCGGCAGCCCCGAGAACTCCAGCCGGCAGCAGCAACGCAGTCAGCGCCAGGGGGTTGATCCACTTCATAATGACTCTCCAACAGCCTGGTTGTAAGCAGCAATGGCGGCGCCGTACCGCACCTGCAAAAGCTGGTGCGAACGCTCAATTTCCTGGAATTCGGCCAGCCGTCGCAGCCACTGGTTGGTCGAAAGCTCGCCGAGGTCAAACGCCATTCGATCCAGGTCGTATTTTTCAACGGCCGTCTTGATCATCGCCTCGGAGTTATGCAACTGGCGTTGCAGGGTTTCCAGCTGATGCCTGGCCTCATGGAGCTGCAACTCGACATCGCGCCGTGCTTGCAGATACTCCGATTCGGCCTGGGCATATGCTTCCCACGCACGGGCGATCTCCGGCCCTTTGCGCGGGGACTTGCCCAGCGGCACGGAAAAGCCGATTCCGACCGCATCCACGGAAGTGCTCATGCGATCGCCCCGGAAACCACGCCAGAACACATCCAGCGTCGGGCGGTAACCGTTGGTCTGCGACACGGCTTCGGCCACGGCGGATGCCTCGGCCATTCGGTCGCTCGCCAGGCTCAGCGCCGGGTGGCTCGGCCCTGCATCGTCCTTGTCGCTGAGCACTTCCTCGATGTGTTCCGGAACGACCGACAGGCTGGTCAGTGAGCGGTATGATCGCGCCGCATCCTGGTATTCAGCCTCCAGCGCGATGGTTTCGGCTTTCCAGACCGCCAGTTGTTGCATCGTGGACAGCAGGTCTGCGCGCGCCAGTTCTCCGGCCTCGGTGAACCGCGCCACCTGCTCAAACACCTCCTGCAGTCGTTGCTCCTGTTCCTGCGCGAACTGCCACTGCCGCCGCGCCAAACGAATATCCCAGAGCTGTCGCCGAATCTCGCCGCTGAGTTGCCAGCGAAAACCGGCCTCGCGCGAAACCCGGGTTACGGCCGCGGCGTCACCCACGGCCTTCTGGGCCCGCTTCTCACCCGGCATCCAGACCGGAAAGGAAACGGCCAGTTCGCTCTCGTTCGCGCCGATATCGTCGAAAGTGCGATCGCTCATGTGGAATGCTTTGAGCTGGACAGATTCCGGCATCCAGCGGCTGCCGTAACGGGCTTCCGCATTTCCAGTGGCCGCCTGGGCCGCGAGAAGCCGTTGAACGGGATGACGCTGCTCAGCCGCCGACAGGACGGCAGAGAGCGTTAAACTCGCGTCGGTGGCGAGTGCATCCTCTTCGTGCCTGGTAGCGGCCTGGGTGGCCGCCGTTACCGTTAACGAAACGATCAAGGCCACCATCTGTAGCAGGCATGGCCGCGATCGCGCGCGGGTGGACAGTCTGATTGTGTCCGTTAAGATGGCCATCTGGCGATATGCTCGAACCGCAAAGAAAGCCACGATATGCCCGCGACGGATCAGTGGGAATCGGACATATGTCCTGGTTTCCGATGACGGTACATATGTCCCATGGCATTCCCCCGCACACTGAGGTAAAGCCCGCAAAAAATGCTGTACATCAAGGAATTCATGTTCATGGCGCTGCTGGGGGCTCTCATCCTCGCAGGGGCTGCCGATATTTTTTACGACTACACCGGGGGCGCAGCTCTGCCGCACCTGGTGGTCGAGACCATCGTGATCCTGGCCTCGATCGCGATGATGGTGGCCCTGGCCACGGGCATCTGGCGACAGAACCGCTCCAACCGGCAGTTACGGCACGAACTCGCCACGCTGGAGGAGCAGGCCAAAGCCGCGAAACGTTCACCCGTGATGGTGGAGGCCCGGCATGGCTTCGCCCGGCTGATTCAGCAACAGTTCGAGGAATGGGGTCTGACACAGACCGAAAAAGAAGTCGCGATGCTGCTCATCAAGGGCCTCAGCTTCAAGGAAATCGCCGCGGTGCGGCAAACACTGGAGAAAACCGTTCGCCAGCAAGCCTCCTCCATTTACCGCAAGGCAGGCGTAAACGGCCGCCACGCGTTCTCCGCCTGGTTCATCGAAGACTTCCTCTGACCCAACCCCCCAGCAATTTTGGGGTCAGAGTAAAGGGACAGAGTAAATCCACGTAGTGTTAACAAGCCCTGGTGCGGTGAGCCAGGGCTTGCGAACAAGGCAGGCTCACCAGACCATCCAATGCCACCGCATGGTTTGATCTACACTGGAACCCCAGCCCGTCAGCGCGGGTCTTAACTCCGTCCGAGGCGACTTGCCTCTTCATGCACAGCCTGTTTCGTGACATTGCCGGCCAAAAACTCACTGTTCACCACACTCATCCTCCTCATCGGCGGCACCATTGCGCCCCCGGCCGTGGCGGTTGAAGTCGACATTCCCGTGGCGCTAAATTACCGCATCCTGGAACAGGCCCTGGCGGAACAGGTATTCACCGAAACCGGCACCACACTCGAGGTTTTCGCGGACGATCTGCGCTGCAATTTTCTGGTTCTCTCGGACCCCCGGGTCGGGCCGGGCGAAGATGGTGAAATCCGCGTGTTGACGGCGATGCATGCCCGCACCGGCACGCCCCTGGGCGGCAAGTGTCGATTGGCGAAATCCTGGGAAGGCCAGGTCGAGACGCTGCAAACGGCGCAAGTCGATCCCGATTCGTCACGTATAGCCTTCCATGTCGTCGAGTCGGCCCTCGTCGACCCCGCGGACGGCAAAGACGTGCTGCCCCGATTCATGCGGCGTTGGGTCAGGGACTACGTCCACCCCAGGTTTTCCGCCGTGAGCATCGACCTGCGCCCGGCGATGAGCGGCATCGGCGAATTGTTGGCCATGGTGGAGCCAGCGGGGCCGGCAATCCGACCGGCGGCGCTCGCGCTGACCAGGGTGGTGCCATCCCCTGATGCCCTGGTCGTGATGCTGGCCCTCGAAGTGCCGGAATCAGTGCCCTCAGCGGCGACAATCGACGAAGCGCCCCTCACGCAAGAAGAACTGGCCGAATGGGACCGCCAGTGGCAGGCCTGGGACGGTTTCGCCACCTGGCTGATCAAGACCCTGGCCGTCACCGCCGATCCCGAATTGACGCAGGCACTCGCGGAGACCCTGCTCGAGGCGCGTTACGACCTGCGCGACGCACTGGCCCGGGACGATCGGGATCGGGATCCGGTGCGCGCGTTGTTTCTGCAAACCTGGGAGCGCCTGGCGCCACTGGTACGGGACATTCAGCTCGACCTGCCCGGCAGTCAGGCCCTGCCCTTCGCGACCTTCATCAGCGCCGGCGACGCGCTGACCGCTTTGGACCGGCTGGCGCCGCACATGGGCTTTCGACTTGACCGCGAAGCCCTGCGCCAGATGGCGCGCACCCTGGTGCCCGGTGTCACCGATTACCAGATGCGTTACGACACCGCCATCGACCCCGAAGTGCGCGAATTGCTTGGCCTGGATCCCCAATTCGAAGTGGATGCGGAAAACGGAGCGCTGGCCGCCACCATCGCCTGGCTGATTCGCAGCGCGCACGCCGCGCAAATTCGCCCGGAACTGGTAAAGCAGCTGAACAACTGGGTGCCCCGACGCAAGGATGTGGACCGTTACCTGTTGACCATGGAGCAATTGCTCGATGCGATCTCCGCAGCCGAGCGTGACCAGGGCAAGGTGCCGGCCCGCTACCTCGATCTCTACGACGCACTGCTCCGCGCCACCGCCTGGCAGGAATCGTGCTGGCGGCAGTACGTGGAACGCGAAGGCGCCATCGAAACCATTCGCTCTTCGGCCGGTTCGGTCGGCTTGATGCAGATCAACATGCACGTTTGGCGGGGTGTTTACGACATAGACAAACTGCTCGGCGACGTTGCCTACAATGCCCGGGCGGGAAACGAGATACTGGTTCATTACCTGGTGGACTATGCCATCCGGAAAGGCGAACACGAGATCAACGACGACCCGGAAGACCTGGCCCGCGCAACCTACGCCGTGTACAACGGCGGCCCCCGCCACCTGGCACGTTACCGCAATCCCGACACATCCGCGTCGCTGAAGAAAATCGACCATGCGTTCTGGGAAAAGTACCGCGCCATCCAGAAAGAGGGCCCGCTGGCGGTCAGGCGCTGCCTGACCGGCTCATAGCACCTGAAAGCACAACCGTCTGTTAAGCTCCGGTTCAGCGACTCGACTTCATGATGTACCTGCGAGCCAAATGAAGGAGAAAGCAGAATGAACATCTTCACCACCCTGATCGCCGCCGCGTTCCTGACAGCCTGCGCAGCCGGCCCCGTGCAATCCGATGATGGCAACACCGTGCTGCTCGGTAAACGGCACGTGAACGACCTGACCGAGCGCGACGTCATCGAGGTCGGCGCCCGCAAGGGTGTGTTCACCGGCCTGCGGATTCGGGCGTCGGGCGCACCGATCGAGTTCAAGCGTGTCGTCGTGCACTTCGAGAATGGCGGAGAACAGGTGTTCGAACGCAATCGCGGATTGCGTCGCGGCAAGACGTCCCGAATCATCGAATCGACCTCGCGGGCGAATCCCGCCTGATTGACCGGGTCGTGTTCGTGTACGAAGCCCGCACACGGGGCTGGAAAGGCGCGGAAGTGACGCTGTATGGCGTCCGCTGACCCGAAATCTCCACGGCAACCAACGACCGGGCCTCTAATCAGGGGCCCGAAACCCCCGGCCGACCCGCACGCTCATTCCAATCCGCTGATGAGGGTGGTGTCCCGGGACACATCACAAACATCACCCGCCCAATCTTCGATATGACAATCGTGCCGGCGGGGGCGCCCTGCCCGTTCACGTTGATGCGGATCCGCCCCTATCAATAGCCCGGACAGATCGTCAAGTACCGCTCACGATTCCTTTTCAGCAAGACTTCATTATTTCTTCAATTTCTACCGCCACAGTGTCCCGAATCTCCGCCGTGGCCGAAGCTCGGTCGCAGCGAACACGAAAGTAGAGAACCGGGAGCCACCACCCATGAGCCACCTCCGAAAAATAATCGGTGTCGCCACCATCGTGCTGCTTTCGGCCTGCTCCAGCACGAAGGAGCGCGCCGAGCCCGAAAGCTATTTTGCGACCCATGTCACAGAAGACGGTGCCAGGGTTTTCCAGTACTCGCTGATGACGGATGCCGAGAACAGCTCGAAGCATCGCGGACGGGGCGGGCCGGGGGCCTCGGGTGGCGGTCCGGCTGGTGGTCCATCTTCACGTCAGCGCTCCCACGGCGGTTCCGGAGCAGAAAGCCGTCACGATCGCCGTGCAATGATCAGTCGCAAGCTGGAAGAAGGCCTGGACACAGAACTCCAGAAAAGTGGCTATTGCCCGAATGGCTGGGTTGAAATCGAGCGAATGACCGGACCCTCGGACTTCTTCATCAAGGGCGAGTGCCTCGAATCCACCGCGAGCGAAAAGGCAAGCTGAAGAGGCCAAATGGGGTCAAAGGTTTTGCCCCGCCCTGGCCTTTGACTCTGACCCCATTACTTTCTGGTAGGCTTTACCGCTTCGACTGTTCCCTGGGGGGCTGAGCCTTGGTTTTGACTTCGATTCGCCGGCTGGCCGGCGGCCTGCTGCTTGCTGGCAACCTTCACGCGGCCACGATCACCGTCAATGACACCGGGTTCGCGCAATCGGACGACGGGGTTTGCACCTTTGCCGAGGCCATCGATGCGGTCAACAACGACACGGCATCCGGTGTCCTGGCGAGCGAATGCACGGCCGGCGGCACGGAGGATACGATCGAATTCGACCTGCCGCTTCCCGCATTCATCGACCAACCCTTCATGCTCACCGTCAGTCGAAGTGTCGTCATCGAGGGCCCGGGCAAGGATCTGCTGTCCATTTCGGGCAACGGGATTTCCCGCATTCTTCGAATCAACAATGTTGTTTTGAGCGAATTTACCGTCCGCGGCCTGACCTTCACCGCCGGATTCGCCGGCGACAATCTGCTCGGTTTTGATCCGAGTGGCGGCGCCGTGTTCGTCGACGCGACCGTGTCGCCCGTGACCTTCGAGGACGTGCGCTTCGAGAACTCCGCGGCGGGATTCGCCGGAGGCGGTGTGGCGCTCGTGAATGTGTCTTCCACGCTCAGCGCGCTCAGGACCTTTCGCCGCTGTCATTTCGTCGGCAACACGGCGCTAGGCTCCTCGATCAACGAGGTCAGCGGAAACTCGGGCGGCGGTGGCGGGAAGTATATCGGTGGGTCCGTCGATGTGCTCATCGAAGACTCGACGTTTGAAAGCAACGTGACGCTCATCAATGGCGTGGCCCCCAGCGCCGACGGCGATTCCCAGGGCGGTGCGATCTGGATGGTGTCGGCTGCGTCTTCCGCCACATCGGAGCTGCTCGTGCGCCGATCGACTTTTTCGGGCAACTCCGCCGTTGGACTGGGCGGCGGATTGGCGATCGGAATGGCCACCGTAACCGACGATTAATCGGTGGTGACCATTCGTCATTCCACCATCACCGACAACCATGCCGACAGCAACGACAATGGCAGTGCCGATTCCGGTGGAGGCGTATACGTACTGAATGGCGGCAGCGTCACCCTGGCCAATAACCTGATTGCGGCTAACCGTACCGGTTCGGGATCCATCGATTCGCACGACCTGCGGGGCGTGTTCACCACCACCGGCTACAACCTGGTCGGCGATAATCGCGGCGCGGCCGCCTCGTTTCCCGCGGGAACTCCGAACGCCAGCAACGATACGGTTGGCGCGGGTCCCTTGAACAGCATCGATCCGGAACTCAATGTTCTGGGCATGGACGGCGGCCCCACCCCCACGCACAGCCTGGGCTTTTCAAGCCCGGCCATCGACCAGGGCCGCTGCACAAGCCAGACCGCCGATCAGCACGGCTACGGCAACGAGGTTACCGGACTGAGAGCGGTGGATCAGCCGGTGGTGACCAATCTGGACGACGGTTGCGACATTGGCGCCTTCGAGCGGGGCGCTACCACAACCAATGACCCACCGGTCGCCAACGATGACAGCTACACGGTGCTCGAGGATGTGCTGTTCGAGGCCACCGACCTCGATGGCCAGACCACCTCGGGAGACTCTGCAGATGACGGGGTGCTGGCCAACGACACGGACTCGGACTCCAGCCTGTTCGTCAGCAATGGCGGCAGTTTCACGGCCGACGGCCTGGGCGGCAGCGTCGAACTCGCGGCTGATGGCGGTTTCACCTATCAAAGTCCGGCCGACCAATCTGGCTTGGCGACCTTCGAATACACGGCCAGTGACGGCAGCGACAGCGATTCGGCCACCGTGAGCCTGACCGTTCTGCCGGTCAACGACGCGCCCGGTTTCACGGCTGCCTCGGCACTGGTCGAGGTGGATGAGTCAGCCGGACCACAGACGGTCAGTGGCTAGGCGTCGAGCATCGATCCCGGCGCTCCGGACGAATCCGGCCAGCAGCTCACCTTCGTATTCACCCCCACCCAGCCCATCAACGGATTCTTCAGCCAGGAGCCGGCTGTCAATCCCGGTTCCGGTGACCTCACGTTCACGGTTAACAACGGCGTCACCGGCAGCGCCTTGTTCACCGTCGTGCTGACCGATGACGGCGGGACGGACAATGGCGGGGATGACAGCTCACCAGCGGTGAACCTGGAGATTCGCGCCAACAGCACCGGGACCACGTCGGACCTGTCGATCATCAAGAGCAATGGCGTTGATGAGGTCGACCCGCAGAATGACACCATTTGGACCCTGACCATCGAGAACGCCGGACCGGACCCGGTTTCGTCGGTGGAAGTGCAGGATCTGCTGCCCGCCGAAGTCACCCAGGCGAGCTGGATGTGCCAGGCCAACGCCCAGGCCTCCTGCACCACCAGTGGCGCGCAAAGTGGCGATGTAGACGAAACCCTGGGTCTGGCCAGCGGCGGCATGGTCCTGATCACCATTCAGGCAGAAATCGACGATGCCGCCACCGGCACTCTGGTCAATACCGCCACCCTCACCCTGCCCAACGGCGTAACCGACCCGACGCCAGACGACCTGTCCAGCACCGACAGCGACACGCTTCAGTCAGGCGCCGCCATCTTCAAGAATGGTTTCGAATAAAAAGAGCCCCAGCAATGCGGTCAGGCCAGAAATGGGGTCAGAGTAAAGGGACAGAGTAAAAGGGCGCTTACTCTGTCCCTTTACTCTGACCCCATTCTTCAACCCCACGATTGACAGCGTCGACGGGTCGATTGACCCATGCTAGTATCAGGCGCGAGACAAGCGATGAACTGAGGAGTGATATCAGCATGGAACTGTTGAGTTTGCAGGAAATCGAAAAACACGAAGAAACCGAACAGATGGTACGTGCCATTACGGCTGAAACGGAGCAGGTTGAGTGGGTGTCGCTGTTTTCGGCCAATGGCAAGCACGGACTTTCCGTTCGCAGAGACCCTGCGACGCAGGAGAACGCTCGATAGAATCCGTTTTCAGCGCCTGCCAAACGGAGGCGCAGAGTACGGTTCAAACGTAGTTTGAGTTTCACTGCCATGGGCGATGCGGCCGAAAGACGCCGACGCAGCGACACGGTCTGGTCGTCTCTGGACATCTACGACACGCGCAACCGGAAGGTGGCGACCGCGCTCGCGGCCATCGCCCGCCTGTTCGATGAGCAACGTCCCCTGCAGGGGGGCGAAAGCGAGTTCCTGTCGCTATATGACAACCTCCACGCTCTGAGCCCACAAGCATTCACCCGCTTGGTCAGTTCGCCCGAGGCCTATTGCTGGGTTCACCATGCCTACGAGTTGATCCAGATACATTTTCGTTCTGGCAACGGTGAGCGCGAAGATACAAAGGGACCGATCAGCAAGCACCTGGAAGCATTCAAAGTGCTCGCCGCAGGAGCTTTTTTCACGGACGGGCAAGCCATCGCTTTCGACGCGCCCTGTTCCTGCGAAATGCCGGTCAATCTGCCATGCACGAATTTGCTACTGGACGGCGATGGGCCGGTCAGCCTTCACGGCGTCGCCGGCGGACAGGTGCATGTATCGGTCGGCGGCGAGAAATTCAGGCTATCGCCGCAATCCGACCGGCCAGAGGAGCCGGGGCGGGAGCCGGTCTCCCTGCTCAGGCAAGCCCTGCTCTCCCTGGATGGGGGCGAAATTCTCCTCAGCCCCTATGTGTTCCAGCCTTCCCGGATCGAGTCGGCCGACCGTGCCAATACCCTGGCCGTGGGTTATGAAGGCCACCATCGGCTCTTGCCGCGTATGCAGGAATCGTTTGAAGTCATGCGGCGGTTCGCACCTGACGACTACAAGCAGATCGCGGCCACGGTGTCCTGCATCGGTCTCAATGACCCGGCCCAGTCCGACCGCAGTCAGACCAGTCTGTCCGACATGCCGGGCACCTTTATCGTGCCGTGCTATGTGAATCCGTTTCCAAATATCGAGTGCATCATCCACGAATATTTTCACAATCGGCTATTCGCTCTCGAGGAAGCCGGTCAGATTTTCATCGACCAAGAGGATGAACAGGGGCGCAGTGCCCGGACGTTGTTTTCACCCTGGCGGGTAGCTGCCCGCCCGATCAAAGGGTTGTTGCATTCGACCTACGTCTTCATTCCGGTAACGCGATTCTGGCTGGCCGTTTACGAAGGCACGGACGACGCGGACCCCATCCGGGCCTATGCCCTGGACGACAGCATCCGGCAGATCCTCAACCTCAGAATCGGCATGCATCTGCTGCGGAATCACGGGCGCTTCACCGAGTACGGCGAGACGATTATTGCGGCGATGGAATCCAGCGTCGCTGAAATCATCGAGAGGGCCGAGCAAGCCGGCATCGCCCACGACGCACCAGCCATGCAGAACAATCTGGACGGCACCGTGACTCCGCTCAAATGGTCAGGCTACGAGCGCACTGTCACGGTGCGTGAGAACCTGAGAGCCAACATTCAGCATCACGATGTCAATGGCGACTGTCGCGATCTTCCGTTTGCGATTTAACATCGGGGGATGGTGCATCGGGCAGCAGCCCCTTTGACATTGCAAAGCTCGCCAGCCGCAAAAGCTGATGATAGAACCAGGGCGCCAATGATGGACGCCCAATCGATTTCGACAGCGCGACACACACGCCATACGCCAGACTTCGCTCACGCCACCAGGCTGGGCCTGCCACCACGGGCGGCGCGACCGATTCCTTACCAGCACTGGCGTCGTCGATAGCCCGAAAGGCGGATTCGATAAGCCGCGCAGACCGCTCCCGGGCTTCGCTTCTGGCGGCCGCGTGGTTATCAAACGCACCAACGATCTGGGGGTGCGTATTGATCTCATAAACCTGCGGCTGACCGTCGACGATCCCATAGTCGATGCGCCCGTACTCGATCTGTCCAAGGCGGGCGACTTCGCGCAAATGAGATTCATGCGGATTGCCCTCGATGTAATCACGCTCGGCGGCAATGATTTCGTCATCGACGAACATCGGCGCCTTGACACACCAGGCGTCCTCGACGAACAGGTGTGCGGGCACGATGCGGTCCTCAAAAACGAAAGCCGAGTATTTCCAGAAACGCCCCTGTGGGTCCGGCCGGTTGAGGAATTCGGTGATGAGAAGATCATCCGCAGCCATTCGCTCAGTCATTTGCCGCAGCGCCGCGTCGAGTTCATCGGGCGTGTGCAACAGTTCGCTCTCGGGCCCCGAGTGACTGTTCTCGCGCCGGATGAAAACGGGGAAACGTGACGGAGTCCGATCCTCTTCCAGACGAAAGACATCGAAGCCATTCATGCCGCTCTTGTTCAACGTTCTGAGAAGCGAATACCGCCGCTGCGTTCGCAGGGGATGGTTCAGTAGCCGGGCTTCCGGCCAGGTCTTCTTCAGGTGATGCCAGTACAGCGCGGCCCGTTCACGTTGCCAGGCCGGAAGCCGCTCCAGGTCCGCGAAAATATAGGTCGCACGAGGCAGGCGCGAGAAGCTGAACAACTGCTTGTAAGACACCAGCCGAACCGACTTTCGAAGCGACGCGCCCCAATAACCGAAATACGCGGCAACGACGTGTCGCTCTGCGCTGGTGCAGACATAGATGATCATGGGAAAACGAGAACCATCCCCGCACGGAGGTTGCGAATCAGACCGGCAACAGCCTCCTGAAACCGTTCCAGAAAACGTGTTGCATTAAAAAACGGCACGGCCATCAAATAACACCGCCGCGAAATGGGGTCAGAGTAAAGGGACAGAGTAAACAAGCCATTCCATTATTGCGAAGAGCGCCGGCACCCTCTCAATGAAAACCGGGTTTCCTCTTCATCCCCGAAACGCATACATGCACAAGCCCCGAAGTACTGGCGTCAGTCGAATCAAGGGGCGGCAGGTGGGCTGCACCACCACGCCCTGTCCTGCCGCCACCCCGTCTTTCCCCAACGAAAGCCTAGCGCACTAAAATCGAGGGAATCGGGACCGGGCATGGTGCCGCCGGCGGGTTGAGCCTGATCACATCGTATTCCAGGGCTGAATACCCCTGGCCCGCATACGTCGGGTTCGGATTCAACAGGATATGCATCAGGTTGCAACTGCTTGAGGAAATCTCCCCTGTTCCCCACTGCTCCTCGTTGACGTCGCCCGGGTCGAAGCCCGCGCCCCACACCGGACCTTCAGTGATAAACACATCCACATCCGTGGTATTACCGGCGCCAATGTTCACGGGGCCCACGGCAATCAGGAAGATCTGTTTGCCCGCGTTGTCATAGCTGTAGAAAGTAGCCACGACGGTCAGCACGCCACCGGGAATCACGAGTTCAAGCTGCATCCCCTCGCCGGCGCGCGCGGGACCGTTCCACCAATTGCCGTTGAGTCCCGGATTGATGACAAATGTCTCAACCGCCTCGTCGGCAAGGTAGGCGATCAGGTTGGCCAGAAAGCGATCATTGTCGCTGTCGATTCCGTCACCGTTCGAGAGGCCGTGATTGCTGATCATGTCGATGTCTGACAGCGCGACGACGCGCCCATCGCCGATCAGTGCTTCGAGAATCACGGGGTTGCCGCTTTGATCTTCGGCTAGCACGGAAAATCCGGCGGTTTCTTCGAAATATCGAATCGTCCCCGCCATGGTGAGTGCCTCGGACGTGCCGAAGGGGCCGTCGAACATCGGTCGGGTTTCGCCGAGCCCAGTCGGATTGGCCGGCGGCGAAGCACTGTCAGCGGAAATATCCAGACCAAAGGCAATGCAGATGGCATCATGACTGGCATCATCGCAACTGATGACCATGGTCCCGCCCTGGGACACCCAGTCGAACATGGCCTGACCTTCGTCTTCCGTGATGAAATCCTCATCACTGTCGGCCAGATAGCCGACAAGGAAAATGTCGAATGTGGACAATACCGTGTAGGTGATAGGGTCAGCCACGTCGGTGACGTTGACTGCCTCCGGATAGGTTCCCGCTGGTCCGAAATTATCGGGATTGAGCAGCTTCGACCGGGTATCGGTCATATTCGCACCATCCAGCGTCCAACCACCACTGCCCTCAAACCTCGAATCGGCGATAGAGCCAACCTCGACAGCACCAACCTGGGAACTGAATACGAGGCACAATCCAATGACTGCCAAAATTCCATGCTTATACATCTGCTTACTCCCTGCCTAAAGAGTGAGTTTTGGGGTCAGAGTAAAGGGACAGAGTAAACCAACAGCAGATTTAGTGTGAGTTCTGGGTCAATGTGAGTTTCGGCCCAGAGTAAAGAAATAGATTGAATCGGCATCAACCCACGGAATTTTCCTACCGCTGAAAACTACAATTTCCTCTGGCACGCGAATAGCTGTTGCCTTCAGCATGAAACCCTTCTCGGTCACACCAGGGGAAGGTAGTGCCAAGACGTGCACGATTCTGTCCGGCTGGCTATCCCGTACACCTGATCCAGCGCGGAAACAACCGACAAGCCATTTTCACATGTGATGCGGACATGGCTGCGTACGCCAACTGGCTGACCGAGGGAGCCGGTCGATTTGGCGTGGCCGTTCATGGCTGGGTCTTCATGACCAATCACGTACACCTGGTGGCTACTCCCGGCCATGACGACAGCCTCTCGCAACTGATGCAGTTTCTCGGACGGCTCTATGTGCGTCATTTCAACTACAAGTACACCCGCAGCGGCACCCTGTTCGAAGGTCGATTCAAAACCAGCATCGTGGAAGAAGATCACTACTTGTTAACCTGCCTGCGTTACATCGAACTGAATCCGGTCAGAGCCGGTTTGGTCAGGCATCCGGGTGATTACCACTGGTCGAGTTTCGGGGCACATGCATGTGGGACCAAACCCCGGCTGTGGTCGCCTCATGGCCGCTATCTGACCCTGGGCCGCAATGGGAAACAGCGTCGGCAAGCCTGGCGGGCACTCATCAATGAAACTCTGGACATGAGGGTGATGGCCAAGGTTCGACACTGCGCCAATACCGGGCTTGTACTGGGAACCCAGACCTTCAGAGAACAAGTGCGCCAACTTCGCAACTGACTTCGCTCCCTTCTCTTTACTCTGTCCCTTTACTCTGACCCCAAAACTTCCATGGTAGGCTATCCTTTTGCACTGAACCCACTATTATTCGTCGATCGACGTTGCAGATCGATTCAATAACCAGAAGGAGTTTTCATCCGATGCAGAAACCCCTGTTGGCCTGTGCGGCCACGCTTGTCCTGTGCGCCTGCGGCGACTCGGCAGAGTCGCAATCATCGGCCAGTACCGACCCCTCAGCGGAGACCCGTAGCGCCAATCCCTCGTCGAAAGGTGGCCGCAAAGCTCCGAAATGGACCTTCAGCATCGATGGAATGCCGACACTTTCGGGACGCATGGTCACCGGTGTCATCATGAACGGATACGGCAACTATGCATTTGCTGATGGCCGGTCGACGGCCAGCGTTCGCCTGGTAGAAGGCAGCACCGCCAGCACCATGAACTTCAACTTCAGGGAGGAAGAGATGCGCTGCTCGAATTTCGGTGACGCGCAGGCAACGGTCGATGGCGACAAAGCATTCGTTTCCGGTGAGGTGAAATGCTTTGCTAAAGGAGTCGATCCCGCCGACGGTGCGGCCGCGAACATCGAAGGCTGGTTTCAGTTGAAGAAATAGAGGACCACAGATGAAAACGCACCTGTCCTTGCTGGTCATCGCCGTCGCGACACTCGCTTCCTGCACGGCCGATCACGATACGGCGGAAGAACCGCAGAACGCCGCCACCGGAGCGCCATCGGTAGAACGAGAGTCTCTGCTCCTGCCGTGGACGGAGCAACTGCGCATCCGGCAGAGCTGGCTCGAGACCCGCCACGAAATGTTGCTGGAGATGATGCGGCGGCATGGTATTGATATGTGGATCGTGGTGAACGAGGAGTTCAATAACGACCCGCTCACCGAGTACATCGCGCCGCCCCGGCCATATGCCGGCAACCGCGACATCTTCATTTTCATCGATTCAGGTGATGATGCCGGCTTGCGGACAGTCGCCCTCACCGGTTACGAGGAGGAAAACCTGGCCCGGTTTTTCGAACTGGCCCAGTTCAAACCGGACCCGAACAATCCACGTAAGGCCAGGGAAGTACTGGCCGAACTCTATGCCGAGCATCAACCCGGGGTGATCGGCCTGGGCACTGGTGGACACCGGGGCATGAGCCGCAGCCTCAGCCATGACAGCTACCTGCTGCTCAGTGAAGCCATGGGCGAGGAAGCGACGGCGAAGTTTGTCAGTGCCGAGGGTCTCATCGAAGAGTACCTCGAGACCCGCATTCCGGAAGAATTGCCCCACTACACCAAGCTCGTCCAACTCACTGAGGAAATTACCCGAAGAGCCTTGTCGAATGAAGTCATCGACCCGGGCAGGACCACTGTGGGCGACGTACGCAACTGGCTCTACGACGCCTTGTGGGATGCCGGGGTTGAAACCTGGTTTCAGCCCGACATGCGGGTCCAGCGCCATGGACTCGAGGACAACATGTCGCGGGGATTCCTCGCAGTTGCGCCCGAGAGCATGGTCATTGAAAGAGGCGACGTGATTCACGTGGACTTCGGGATCAGTTACATGGGTTTCGACACCGACTGGCAAAAACACGCCTACGTGCTCCGGGAAGGTGAAGACGATGTGCCGCAGGGACTCAAAGACGCCATGGCCAATACCAACGCACTGCAGGATGCCCTGATGCTGCGCGCCTCAAGGCCTGGAAGAACGGCTGGAGCGGTGCACGACGCCACCATGGCCGAGATGCAGGAAAAGGGCATCGAAGCACAGATCTATTCCCACCCGCTGGGCAACCACGGGCATGGCATGGGAGCCGGTATCAGCTTCTCCAATGCAAAAAATGAAGCACGTGCCAGCAAAACGCTGCGCAAGGGAGCCTACATCGCGATCGAGTTGAACACGAAAACCCCGGTGCCCGAGTGGGACAATCAAGACGTGTTCATCATGATGGAGGACCCCGCCCACCTGACGGATGATGGATGGGAATTCTTCCGACCGCGGCAGGAAGCCTTCTACCTGATCAGGTGAGCAACTCGCACACGCTGATCCGGCGGATGGCAAATCTCGTGCACGAATACAGGATGCTTGACCAGAGGTTTTCATGAAAAAACTGCTTTTGCTCGGACTGCTGACCGGTGGTGTTCTGATCGTATCGACGGCCAGTGCACAAGCCACGAGAGACCCGCAGACCCTGGTCTCGGCGGACAAGCTGCACGCCATGATCGACGAGATCTCCGGTGCCGAAGCCCACGCTCACGTGATGGAAATCACCCCTTACGAACGCAACCGCCCTGCCAGCGAGTACGGATCGGGCACGTACCGCGAGGCGGCCTACATGGCGAAAAAGGCGCGTGAGGTAGGCCTCAGCGAGGTCAGCATCGAACGTTTCCCGCAAGCCTGGGACGAGTGGGATGCCGAGATGGCGGAACTGTGGATCGAGCAACCCGAGAAGAAGCTGATCACCCGTTACCGGGACGTGACCGCCACGCTCGCGTCGGGTTCCCGGTCGGCCGATGTGCGGGCCGAAGTCGTTGATGTCGGCCCCGGTGACCGCGAGACGGACTACGAAAACCGGGACGTGACCGGCAAGCTGGTTTTAGCCTCGGGTCCGGTGGACAAGGTCCATGAACTGGCCGTGCTCAAGTTCCAGGCGGCAGGAGTCTTGTCGTACTTCAATGGCTCGGGGAAACCCGAAGAGCGACCGGACCAGATCGCCTGGGGGAGACTGCACAAGCTTCATGAACTGGCTGAGGTCGAACAACCCGATCCGAATACGACATTCGGATTCATCCTTTCGCATCGCATGGGTACGGAGTTGGTCAAACTGGTACGTGAATCCGAAAACGTCGTTGCCCGCGCGATCGTGAAAACAGCCCGTCATCCCGCCGACCTGCAGGTGGTGACGGCGATCATTCCCGGTGACGGCTCCATCAGCCCGTCCGAAAAATCCGAAGTGGTGTTTATCGCCCACCTGTTCGAAGGAATCGCCAAGCAAGGCGCCAATGACAATGGCAGCGGGCCGGCCGTCCAGCTCGAAATGGCTCGGAGCTGGTTGCGGTTGATCGAAGACGGTGTTCTGCCCCAACCCAAACGCACCGTACGGTTTCTGTGGGTGCCCGAATTCACGGGCACAAGGGCCTACATCGAACGCTATTCCGATTTCCTGGAGCGATTGATCGGGGTCATCAATATGGACATGGTGGGAGCGAACCAGAGCCTTCACCGGCACAGCCTGAACGTGGTGACCACCGCCTACAGTCTGCCGAGCTTCGTCAACGACCTGGCAATTCAATTCATGGAATACGTGGGTGACACGAACCGTTCCAAGGTCACCAACCGGAAATTCGGTTTCGGCTTTCGACGCCCCATCTTCGACCTCACAGGCACGCGGGATCCGTTCTGGTTCCATATCTCTCGATTTTCTTTCGGCAGCGATCACCAGGTATTCACCGAGGCCACGCCGCGCGTGCCGTCGGTCGCGTTCAACAACTTCCACGATTATTCGTATCACACCAGCGAGGATTCGCCACTGCTGCTCGACCCGACCCAGATGAAAAGAATGGCCTTAATCGGCCTGGCCATGGGGGAAGTCATGGCCAACGCCCACGGCGATGAAGCGCTCGCCGTGGCCAGCCTGAGCGCCGCCTACGGACAGCGCCGGCTGGGCGAAGATCTCACCGAGGCAGTCATGTTGTTGGCACACGCATCCGCCGAGGACCTGCACACGACCTGGAAAGAGGCTCGAAACCTCATGCACTGGGCCTATCGCAGGGAGCTGGCGGGCGTGCAATCGAGCGCTCATCTGATCGGGCCGGACGAACAAGCCATGCAGCAACTTGGTGCCATCGAACAAGCACTTGCAGCCGGCCAGGACCTCGACTTTCGACGGGTCGATGCAGCTTACGCAGCCCGCTGCCTGACGCTCGGTGTGGCTCCCATGCGGGAAATATCGTTCAGTGAAGAGGAAAAGCAAGCCCGCAAGATGGTGCCTCACAGAACGGCAATAGAAGCTGAAGACAAACCAAGTTCCGGCGACTCGGAAACAAAACCGCCGCTCGCACAGTATTACGCGCTGGAAGCAAAGAACTACGCCGACGGAAAACGATCCATTCTCGAAATCAGGAACGCCATCAGTGCCGAGTATGGCCCGGTGGAACTGGCAAAGGTCATGGCATTTTTTCGCGACCTGGAGCAATCCAACCAATGGACCATCAAAAACCCGGGTCAGAAAACGTGGGGTCAGAGTAAAGGGACAGAGTAAACCGACAGCCATTCCAGGCCCTTTCTCGTCACCTGGTACAGCGATCCCGGATTGAACCCGCAAACTGAACCCGCCCAGACCCGACATGGCCAGAAGACGACAATCGTCAGCAACGTCACCATGCAAGCAGGACGCTTATTGACGAGAAATTGACAGGTTGAACAGAGCCCGACAAGCCGCCAGCCCCGTACATGTGTCGGGAAGAGAACCTTTCAGACACCCAATGTGCCGAGGTCACAGCGCACCACACACGTCCGTTTTTACTCTGTCCCTTTACTCTGACCCCATTCATTTTTTCAGCGCGGCTCTATAATGACTGGTAGTGGAGCCTTCGCTATGGAGACGTGCCCGATGATCAGTCACCTGGCCAAACGATCGCTTTTCATCAGCGGCATCTTCTTCGCTCTCGCAGCATCGAACCTGGCGGCGCAATCGGTAACGGTGATGGGTACCGCCGAGGAAGCACGCGCCTGCATGTCAGGCGCGGAACTGGCGGCGAACATGCGGGTCGGATCCCGATCGGACCTGAAGGCCTGCGACTACGCCATCGAAAACAGCAAGCTGAGCCGTCGCGACCTGGCGGCGACCTATACCAACCGCGGCGTGATCAATACCGCCATGAGGCGCTATCAGCAGGCCTTCGAAGACTACAATCTGGCCATCGACCTGATGCCAAAATTGCCCGAACCCTACGTCGGTCGCGGCAATGTGTACTTCCTGGCCGAACGACTGGGAGAGGCGATTGAGGATTACACCAGGGCAATGGATCTCGGGCTCGGCAGAACGCATCTCGCGCTGCTGAACCGCGGTATGGCGTACGAGGCACAAGGCCACCTGCAGCAGGCCGAAACCGACTACCGCGAGGCTGTGACTTTTGCACCCGAGTGGCCGCTGGCACAGCAGAAACTGGAAAGTCTTGTATCCAGGCGTCATAACCACGCAGAAGAGACCGGACAGAACAATTAGTCAGGTCTTTTTTTCCGGAATGCGCGACTGAAACAGGCTCTCAGCCAGGTGCTATTCACCCCTGTTTACTCTGTCCCTTGACTCTGACCCCAATATTTCCGGTGCGTAATGCACTCAAACGCAACAACAATTGCCTTGAATGGCACGCGCGAACCGTTCCAGAATCCCAAGGTGGCATGGGAGCAAGCTTTCTGCCCGCAACTGACTGACCGATGATGGAGACGGGTCGCAACGTGATGACACCACGGAATGAGGTTTTCGCACGGGGAGCTCGCACATTGAGTCTGGTCGCCCTGGTCAGCGGCGTTGCATTGGCGTCGCAACCGGCCCAGGCGGAACAGACCTGGGGCTATGTCGTCGGCTCGTTTTCCACCGCGACCTACGCGGATGACGAAAGCTGCCCGGAAGGCATCAACCCGGAAGGCAAGGAGCTCGATCGCCGTAATCTGCTCTCGCTGGGCTATACCCCGGATGAAGCACAGAAAATTCTGCTCGAAGGACCCGCCTCGGTGGGCGCCGACTGGAGCATTCTGCCGATGCGCGGGCGCATCGACGGCAAACCCGTCAACGTATTCACCTACCCTGAGTCGGTCCCGGATCCCCATATCAAGACGCTGCGGGGGTCGATAGCCTATGGCTTCAATCTCGACGGCCAGGTGACAGCAGAAGACTTCCAGGACCCGGAAACCGGCGCGAGCGGTATCGACAACCAGCTCTTTCGCGCGGTCGGCTGCCTGCAGGAGTACCACATCAACTTGCCGGTCCGGCCTTTGTATGAAGCGATGATGTGGAACTACGCCATCGACACGATGCCGGCATGGCTGATCTCGATTACGGGCTCAGATCTGCGGGGCGATGGCCCCGTGACCGTCCGCTTTCTGAAGGCCACCCATCACCCCGAGCGCGATGCCGACAAAGGTATCCTGGCCGGCGTCACCTACCTGATCGCTGACGAGCCCGATCCCGGAATCAACACTTTCGAAGGGCGAATCGAGAACGGCATGCTTACCGTCCAGCCGGGCGACCTGCGCCTGCCGGGCGAGTCACCCATACTCACTGAATTGGACCTGGCCGAAGCGCAGCTGAGGTTCCGTTTTCTACCGGACGGCGGTGGACTGCAGGGCTTCGTCGGCGGCTATCAGCCGTGGCTGGACTTCTATTTCATGCACGCGGCCCTTGGCTCGGCCAACGAGCAGAGCGGCAACGATGTGCCGGGAATCTACTACGCCTTGAAACGCCTGGCGGACGCGGACCCGGACCCCGACTCGGGAGCCAACCGCCGGATCTCCGCAGCCTACCAATTGCAAGCGATGCCCGCCTTTCTCGCAACCCGTGAAGGACAGGTGGTCGCGGTACCGGGTGAGCCTCCGGAGCAAAGTCGTGCGAACGAACTGACCCTCAACGGCAACCCCACAAAACGGGACGGGAGCTCTGAATGAAGGAACGATCGCCAGGATCCGCCCGAACACGGTCGGCCGCTCTGCTGATATGGGTTGCGGTTCTCGCGGGGCTCTCCCTGACTTCATGCGACTCCGCCCAGGGACAGCACGTTTCCGGACAGGATGCTGCCGGACAGCTCGTGTCGGCGACATCCGCCCCGGTGGAGGAACGCCGGGTTGGCGGCTTCTACCGGCTGACGGAAGAACAATACCGGCAGGTCATACGCGATGTACTGGGAACGAGCATCGTGGTCGGCGGACGTTTTCAGCCCTTCGAGCGTGAGTCCGGCCTGCTCGCCGTCGGAGCCGGGATTGCCACCACATCGGCCTCCGGTCTCGAGCTGTACGATGCGATGGCCCGTGAGGTTGCGGCGCAGGCCACAGCTGCTCCCCTGCGCACCTTGTTGATTGGATGCACACCAGAGGATGAATCCAGGCCTGACCAGGCCTGCGCGTCTCAGTTCCTCAACCGCGTCGGCCGATTGCTGTTCCGGCAACCTCTGTCTCCGGAAGACAGCGCCTTGTTCGTCCAAATCGCAGCAGACACATCGCGCAAACTGGGCGGATTCCATCGCGGTCTGCAGGAAAGTCTAGCCACGATGCTGGTCGACCCGCGATTCCTGTTTCGCATCGAAATGCTCGAGCCCGACCCGGACCATCCTGGCGAGTATCGCCTCGACAGCTACTCCCGCGCTTCCCGGCTGAGTTTCTGGCTTTGGAACAGCATTCCCGACGAGGCATTGCTCGCCGCCGCGGAAGCGGGCGAACTGCTCACCGAAGATGGCCTCGCTCGCCAGGTCGACCGGATGCTGGCTTCCCCGAAACTCGAACGCGGCGTACGTGCCTATTTCACCGACTTGCTGCGGCTCGACGGATTCAACACCCTGTCGAAGGACGTATCGCTGTTTCCCCGATATACGGCAGGACTCAGCGAACAGGCCGTCGAACAGACGCTGCGGACCATCGTGCACCATGTGCTCGTCGAGCAGGGTGACTATCGCGACATCTTCACCCTGCGCCAGACCTTTCTGACCCGCACCCTGGGCGCCGTATACGGCGTTCCGGTCATCGCGAGCTTCGAAAACGGCGCACCCGAACCGTGGGTGTCGACCGTGTATCCGGAGAATGACCCACGAACCGGCATCCTTTCGCACATCAGTTTCGTCGCGCTGCATTCGCACGCCGGTCGCAGTTCGCCGACCCTGCGCGGCAAGGCCTTACGGGAAATCTTTCTGTGCCAGAACGTGCCACCTCCGCCGGGTGACGTGGACTTTTCCCGGTTTGAGACAGCCGACACCAGCAAACTCAAGACCATGCGGGAACGGCTTAGCGCCCATGCCAACGAGCCGCTCTGCGCCGGGTGCCACCAACTCACCGATCCGCTCGGCCTCGCTCTCGAAACCTTCGATGCCGCCGGCGTTTACCGGACAACGGAGAATGGCGCAACGATCGATACCAGTGGCAACCTGCATGGCGTGACGTTTCAGAACTCCGCCGAGCTGGGCCAGGTCGTGCGCAACGATCCCACCGTGCCGGTGTGCGCGGTCAATCGCGCCTTCGCTTACGGGGCCGGCAAGCCCGCCCAACGGCAGGCTCTGGAACCCATCGAAGAGGAATTTGCCGAGAGCGGTTTCCGATTCGTGAATCTGTTGCGTACCATTGCGCTGAGCGACGCGTTTTTTGGCGCGAAACCGGATGCGACACAGCTCGCCGCGAACCGTTGAATGATTTGAGGAGATCGAGCATGACACTGAAAACCTTCAGTCGCAGACGGATGCTGCGCGGCCTCGCCGCCGGTGGTGCGATCAGTGTGGGGCTGCCGTTTCTCGACTGTTTCCTCAACGAAAACGGCACCGCGCTGGCGTCGACCGGCACCCGCCTGCCAGTGCGCTTCGGCACGTGGTACTGGGGCCTGGGCCTGCCGCCCGGACACTGGGAACCGCAGCCAACGGCCAACGGCAGCTACGAATTCCCGGCACTGTTGTCGATGCTGTCTCCGTATCGGGAGAAACTAACGGTGTTCAGCGGCATGCGGGTGGATGCGGATGGTAAATCCACCGAACCCCATGACTCCGGTGCCAACTGCATTTTCACCGGCGTGATGTCGCAGCACACCGCCGCGCCCGGCAAGAGCCTGGACCAGAGCATCGCCGAAGTCATTGGCGGCGGGACCCGATTCCGGTCTATTCAGATGGTTTGCAACGGCAACCCCGAAGTCAGTATGAGTTCCACCGGGGCCAATGCGGTCAATCCTTCCGAGGTATCTCCGCTTGCGCTGTATACGCGGATTTTCGGGCAGGGATTCACCGAGCCGGGCGCAGACTCGTTTACGCCCGATCCGGAAATCATGGTGCGTGAAAGCGCCCTGTCCGCCGTCGGCGAACAGCGCCGGGAGCTGCTGCAACTGGTGGGGGCCGAAGACCGGCGCCGCCTCGATCAGTATTTCACCTCGCTGCGTGACCTGGAGAACAAGCTCGCTGTCGAACTCAGCGAGCCCGAACCCATGCCTGCCTGTTCGGTCCCTGAGCCGCCGGAAGAGGTGGCTGACCGGTCGGTGATGATCGATGACGTCAAACGGCGACACGACCTGTTCGCCGAGTTGCTCGCGCACGCCCTGGCGTGCGGGCAGACCCGGGTGTTCAACCTGGCCCTGTCGCACGGCAATGCAAACATCAGAAAAAAGGGCAACCCCACTCACCATCATGCGCATTCGCACGAAGAGCCGGTGGATGAGCAACTCGGATACCAGCCCATGACCACGTGGTTCAGCCTCGAGTACATGAAGCTCCTGGGCAACATGCTCGCCACTTTGGAAAACTTCAGGGAAGGCGACGGCAGCCTGCTGGACAACGTGCTGATGTACATCCCCACCGATCATGGCAATGCCCGGCTGCATTCACTGCAGGATATACCTCTGTTCCTGGCGGGCGGTGCCGGCGGACGCGTCCACACCGGCCAATACCTGCCGCTTCGGGGTCAGACCATCACCCGGGTGGGTCTCACGGTACAGCAACTCATGGGCGTGCCCGTCGGAAGCTGGGGAACGGGAGCGAATGAAGTCTCATCCCCCATCGGCGAGATCGTCGCCTAGCCCGAATAGCGCGAACAATCGAACGGCGCATGAAACCAAGAACAAACCGTCTATGAAACAACCAGTCCGGATCGCGCAGCGTGCTTTTTGCACGGTATTCGTTTTGATTTCCACCGCGTGCTCGTTCCCCGCTTCCGATGGCGCCGAAGGCAGCGAGACGGTTGGTATCACCGCGGCGGATTCCCAGCCACCCGAATCCACACCGCCCGGCGTCACGCTGGTCGACCTGATGGATGAGCAGAACAGTTCCCAGCCCATCTACCTGGCGACGCGGCTTGGGTCCGAGACGGGCGCGCCCTTGTACGTTCCAGAGAGCGACGATCTGGGCACCTGGTCGTGCACGCAGCAGTGTGCCGAGAATTACGCGCCCTTTCTCGCCCCCGCGGATGCGCAGGCCTTTGGTGCCTGGTCACTTCAAGAGGCGGAGGGCCAGCACAGGCAGTGGATGTACCACGGCAAACCGCTGTTCCTGGCGGTCGAAAAACCCGGGGCCGCAGGGGACGATGGAGCCAACCAGGATGTTCCGGCGCCCGGGGATCCCATACAGCCTGAAGAGGCCACCGTAACTACGGTCAGCAAAGACGTACAGCCGTCCGGGAACGCCGCCGAAAAAGGCGATGGATTGACACTTGCCTTGTTTGGACTGGCAAGACACCTGCCGCTGCCGCCCACGATCACGATCGAAGACCTGCCCGTGGCGGGTGGGCAGACGCTGGTCACCAGGGATCGCATGACGATTTATTTCTACACCGGCAACACCGAAGTCGAACAGAACGCGTGTGGAGCCGTGCCCTGTTATGCCCATTGGGAGGCCGTCGAAGCGCCTATGATGGCCCAGGCCGTCGGAGACTTCGCACCGGCACAACAGGAAAACGGCGTGGTGCAGTGGACCTACGCAGGCATGCCGCTATTCACCTATCGCGGCGATTTTGCCCCGGGGCAGGCCAATGGTGCGAACCAGTCCGAACATTGGCGGGTGGCGTTGCTGACCCGAAACTATCGCCCGGCCAACGTGGTAGTGGCCGAAGTGGCCGGACGCGGTCATTTCCTGACAACCACCGAGGGCAAGCCGCTCTACAATCGACTTCCCTTCCGCTACCGGTTCGGTGGACGTAACAGTTTCGAGGGATACATCCATAACCTCTACGAAGAGGGCAAGCAGCTCGGTACGGATGGATGCGATGCCGAATGCCTCGAGACCTGGCAACCCTTCGCGGCACCTCCTGGAGCGCAACCGGCAGGGTATTGGGAAATCTTCGAGCGACCGGATGGCACGCAGCAGTGGGCTTATCAGGGCTATGCCTTGTACACCAATACCGCCGATGACGGGCCGAACGACGTTACCGAAACCGGCCTGTATGAACCTCTGATAGGCGCGAACGCCCGCTACGACCTCGCGGACGGCGTCGCCAACAACGGCGTAGGCAAGGCAGCCGGGCTGAACTGGCACGTGGCCAAGCCCTGACCGAGCCGTTGCTCCAAGTTCGCCCGGGTACGCCTTTCAACCTTCGTTTACTCTGTCCCTTTACTCTGACCCCATTCTTCGGCTCGGAGGTTTGGGGTCAGGCGGCCGGGAGTGCGTCTACAAAGTCGGCCATGCGTTTTTGCAGTGCCCGGTCGGGCAGTGCACCCACACCCGCGCCCAGGTTATCCAGCATGTGGTGCGGTTTGCTGGTGGCGGGCGTGACCGCTGTTACCGCCGGATGCGCCGCGGCGAACTTGATGAAAAACTGCGCCCAGCTCTTCACCCCGATTGCCTCGCTCGCCCATTCGGGAACCTGGCGGTCACCCACCCGGTTCCAAAGCCGGGTGCGTCCGAATGGCAGGTAGACGAGTACACCGATACCACGATCCCGGCAGATGGGAAAGATTTCCTCCGCCGCGAGGCGGTTGTCCACCGCGTAGTCGATGCCGATGAAGTCGATGGGCTCGTTGCGCATGACACTGGCCAGCTCGGCGTATTGCCGTTTGTCCGTCGAAGTGACACCGATGTAACGAATCCGTCCGGCTTCCTTCAGTTCCTTGATGATTGCCAGCTGGGTCGGCACGTCAGCGACGTTGTGAACCTGGATCAGGTCAATGGCATCCTTGCCGATGAAGTCGAACGAACGCTCAATCTGAGCCCGCGCCCGATCCGGGTTCGCCACACCGCCGCGCGGCGCAACGTTGACTTTGGTGGCCCAGAAGATCTTGTCGATCGCACCTTGATCCTGGACGATGCGGCCCGAAACTTCTTCCGCGGCACCGTAGCTGGGAGCCGTGTCGAAGACTGTGCCACCGCCATCCAGCAGCGTGGCGATGACCTCGGCCAGTTGTTCCGATTCACCACTGCCAGCCAGTTTGCGGAACGTGGCCGAACTGCCCAGCCCGATGATCGGAACTTCTTCACCGGTTTTGGGAATGGCCCGCTTGATCAGACCTTCATGGTGCATGGCACGCAGCAGTCGGCTGGGAAGCACGGCAGCGGCGCCGGCCATTGCCGAGAGCTTCAGGTAATCGCGACGTGAAAGCATATGGATTCTCTCCCGATTTGAAACCCGTGGCGGGTGCAGAAGCATTGGACTCCATAGGCCCGAAAATGTTGCACTCCCTGTTGAGCCATCCCGGGCAGAACCCAAAAGCACTCACGGATGCCTTTCATTTCCCGTCTGACACAGTTTTAAAACCACTGCGTTCCCGGCAATGCAAATACATGGCATGTACCTTGCCGCGGTTCAGGCACGGCCCCACCCCGAGTCCGCAATTGTTTACTCTGTCCCTTTACTCTGACCCCACAATTGCAACTGCCTGGCAGGGTGTTGGGTTCCAGTCGGAATCGTCTTCGAGCTTTTTGAAGTCCAGGCTCGTGTTGAAGGTTCGGGTGAGATACTTCGGGTCTTCCACGATGGTGGTGATGGTGAGCCAGGTTTCGTCGAAGGCGGTGTAGACGTTGTAGTACTCAGTCAGTTTGGCACCCTCGCTGTAGGGCACGCCGTTCTTGCGCAGGTAGCCCGCACTCAGGTGCGAGGTTTCGACCTTGAGGCCCGATGCCCCCCAGGATGCAACGGAAAACCCCTGCAGGCTGTGCGGATGCTCGGGTCCCGGAGGCGTGGCGCCGAACTGAAACCGACGGGTCTGTACACCATGATCCGTCTCGGCGATCAGCGTGTTCTCATCCTCCCACTGGAAACGAACCCGGGTGGGATTGCGCATCAGGCCGGCTGCACCAAAGGGTTTGCAGGATCCGACATCGTTCGGGTCCCATTCATTGGCCGCGCGCATCCCTTCCACGTTCAGTGGCAGGCTGGCCACGTCGCCCTTGGGTGGCGTCAGCACCCTCCAGCGCCAGTCCTCGGTAATGACCGACATCCAGTATCCGGTCAAATCAATCGGACCGGATTCCTTTGGCGACCTCTCGACCTTGTTCCGGTTTTGCAGCAACAAGCGGCAGTCCGCGTTGATGTCGTAGTCACAAATCGTCTCACCGGTTTCCGGATCCTTGTTGACGAAGGTCCCCTGAGCCAGCAGCAAGGGACTGAAGCCACCAATCAGCAGCACGGCGACCAGCGCCTTCAGCGAGGCGGGCGCCTGTAAGTGGCCTAGCACTCGCACGGCCATCAGTCGAACACCTCGTCTTCTTTAAAGCCCCAGCGGTAACCGTCCGCGGTGCGTTCGATACGCTGCATTCTCAGGCGATGATCCTCGGGGTTTCGACCCGGGTTGCCCCAGATCCTGACCGCATCACCGGCCTTGAACGTGGCTCGGGTCACCCCCTGGCGCCCAAGCGCGGAAGCCCCGCCCCATTCCACGGCGTATCGAGTGACTTCGCCGTTCTCGTCCTTCACGTTCACATGGACGAAAGCGTGGGGATTGCGGAACATGAAAGCGACCAGAGTCCCTTCAATTTCGATTTCCTCGGAGACCATATACGTCGCCGGGAACGAGTGGTGGGCCCAGGCGTTCGTGGACACAATAAAGCCGAACGCGGCCAGTGAAAACAGAATTCGCTTGTTCATCGTAAGACCTGTCATTTTCGGAATGCCATTCATTGCTCTGAACTGCCGTTCGCTGTGAACTCACGGTAGACGGTTTCAACAAACATGTCGGTGGTCCAGGATCCGGAATCTGCGCCGTAACGCGGGTCGTAGGCCAGCGTTGGCCTGGCTTCGAGCACCTGCTCCAGCGACCGTCCCTCATCGATCATCTCCCGAATGTAATTACCGATGATGGTGAGCATGTCTCGATACTCCACCACTTCGGACTCATCGCACAGGCGGCCGCGGGCGGGAATCACCATGGTTCCCCCCTCCTGCTTGTCCTCCGGCACGGTTAAATCAATGAGATTATTCAAGGATTCGAGCGTCCCGGCGAACGTGCCCCCGTTGTCCACGTCAATAAATGGGTAACGGGTGAAGTCGAATATGCTCCCGGCGCTGATCACATCCGAGCGGCGGAAGTAAACGAAACTGTCGCCGTTGGTGACCGCGTCAGGCTGGTAGATGAGCTGAATGGCCTCGCCGTTGAAGAAAACGTCCTTGGTCGGGGTGAAAAAATAGGTCGATGTCGGCCAGCCCTCGAACGGCGGCGGCGGATCCTGAACACTCATCCGTGTCAGCACGTTCTCATGCGCCACCACGGCCGCACCGACCGTGGAATCCGCGATCGCACCAGCGACGTTGCCGGCGTTGATCGTGCTGCCGGCAGCGGCAATCACGGGATTCCCCCCCACCTGGTCCGGATTTCCACTGGTGTTGAGGACATAACGTATGGGTTTGTCAGATAACTTCCGGACGGCCGCCAGAAGGTGTTCCGCCATATCTTCCTGCATGGTATCGACCAGCAGCACGCCATCGTCACCAATCTGCAGTGTGGCGTTGACTCCCCCACCAACCAGCATATACACGCCGCCCCGAACCGGGACGACCTCGATTTCGTCCCCGGCGGCATCGGACTCTGCGGCGAAGGACGGGCCACAGGCGGCCAGCAGGCCAACCAGGCCTGCTAGTTGCAATACCCGGAAAACACGATTCTTGTCGATCACATTGACGCTCCCACTACCCTAATCCTCAATAAAGCCCGGGTACATCTGTTCAGGATGACCCAACGCGGTGTCGAGGGGAATGCCGAACTTTTTGGAGAATTCCTCGAGGAAGGGGTTCTTCCAAGGGAAATAATGTGGCACGTAACCTCGTTTCATGCTGGCAAGTTCCGTGACCACTTCACAGGGGTACGGGCGAATCTGACGCGTGATGCTGCGTTCATAATTCGCGGTTCGAATCCACAGTTCGGAGAGATACATCGGATCCTTGGTGATCACCGAGACAGTCAGTCGGTTATCAAAGACCATGAAGTGCTCGACGACCGTGGCCTGGTCGCTGCGCGGCACACCATTACGGCGGGCGTAGCCTTCTTTGAGGTGGGTCGTCGTCACCTTGAGGGTGTTGTTCTCCCACTCACCCTTGGAGAATCCCTGAAATGTATGAGCGGCATGCGCCGACGGGCGGGGACGGTTGTCCATCCATATATAGCGATCGGTGCCGCCCCAATCCTTGCGGATGCGCCAGGCTATGACTTTCTGGGAGTCCTCATCGACCTCTTTCCAGATGCGGGTGTTGGACCACAAATCGGCGTACTCAATGGGTAGCGGCAAACACTGATGCGTTGGCATGTTCACCTGGGATGCGTGGTAACTCAGGGCACGCTGACGGGCCGCTTCGGTAACCGGCATGCCGGCAAAGTCCGCGATATCCGGTCCCGTGCCGAGTTCAAGCCAGTCTTCGTGATAGGAAATCATCCAATCGCCGGACAGGTCGATTTCAGCCAGCGCCGTCGATGCAACGCTGAACGCCGCCAGCAGCCCCAGCAAGCGCATCCCGGTTTTTCGCGTGTCCATTTTCTTCATCATATTCTGCCTGCTCTGTTCTACCCGGTCGTTATCGAACACACCAGCGTGCGGTACCCAATTCCATACTGGCGTAATCCGACTACTGTATTTGATCACACTGCCCGGCCTCTGGAATATCCACTAAGCGCAGCAGTGCCTCGCACGCTCGGGATATACGGAAATCTGGCCCACAGGCCTGGAGCGACGGCTCGAACCCGGCCCCACCCCGCGGAGGCCCGACTGATCGCAGAAAAATGCGTCAGCCCGGGCGCGCAGTACCCACTGTATTGATCCTGATCACTACTACGTGGGTTTTTCAACTACTGACCGCGTAACGCGCCTATAGTGATCTGGAAGTCGACAGCCCTGATCACCGAGCGGGGTCGGGAATCGAATTGTCATGGCTCCGCAACGTGCCACCAGGGATGCATGACGTTCACGAGTTCGTGAATGTCACGTACAGAGGAGGATTCATGATGTTTCGCAATGCATGCACGAAGGCCCTGATAGCGACGACCGCCATGACCGCTTTGGCAATTGGCTCAGCTCCACTCAGTGCCGAGGTAATCACCACGGAAGAAGTGATCGTCGTTGCACCGGGGCATGCGGGCAACTACGAACGCCACATCGGCTCACACCGAGCCGGCCTGAACGCCGAGGTGAACGCAACAGTCAACTATTCCGATCTGGACCTCAGGTTCGTAGCGGATGTACAGGAACTCAAACGCCGCATCAAAGATGGGGCAAGCATGGCCTGCGAATCCCTGGCCGACAGCCACCCATTCGGCAAGCCAAAACAAGCCAAATGCATCCAACGGGCCTATGACGAAGCCATGGTAGACGTCAATCGCCTGGTCGATCAGGTCATCCAGGAATCGGAACTCATCGCCTGGTAACGCCCAAGCCCAACCCCACCAGAATTATGGGGTCAGAGTAAAGGGACAGAGTAACGGAGATGAGGCGGCCGGCCTTGAATCTGTCGTAGTCGACCGGCAAGCGTTTCTGTTCCCAAAACAAGCCCTGTTCCGACCTAGATGCCAGCATTTTCGCGCGCTGCAGCAAGGGAGGAGAAGCAACCCTTATCTGGATTGCCGAAGCGCGCCAAAAGGGGGGACAGAGCCGTTTCTTGGGGACCATTGCCGGCGTGCCGCGCTGACCCATGTCGAACGCAACGCCAGTCACCGCGAAGTGAGGAAGTCCTCGCTTGTCCGCGGCATGCCCTCCCCCACAACCTTCGAGTGGAGGATCTCATCCCCTCCTGCACCCAAGATGGGCTCTGAGCCCGTTGGCTACCCCGGCCTCAGTGACTCAGGCAAAGCGGCGGAACCCGACCAGACCAACGCCAAGCATCAACAGAACCAGGATGGCCATGCCGTACTCGCTCAACGTCGGAATACCCTCGAAGAACACTGTGTTGGTGATCGTGCATGAGGCGCCCTGCCCTGCACTGACGACAAGGTTCTGGCAACCGTTGTCGACTTCGACCGCATCGTCGTACACGCGCTCCTCGACGAAGCAGTGGGAATCCGGGTATTCCGGAATCACCTGCGCGTTGAACCCATCAGGACCCTCGCCGTAGAACGTCTTGCACCAGTTGTGGATCGGGCCGATGAGCTGGCCGGACTCCTGCTTGACGATGATCAGTCCGCAGCCAGGTCCGTTCTCGGCCGGCGCTTCCTGATTCGGATCGAAGATGTTGTAGCCGTCAACGATCTCGGCATCGCACCACAGAGTCAGGTCGTAACGTTGGTCGATGCCTTGTGGATCGTTGCTACCTTCGAAAACCCAGTTTTTCTCGATCACGACGTCGACTGGCGACGGCGCATTGGTGATCTCGCAGGTCAGTTCGTCTCCATGCGTGACGTCCAGATACTCGCAACTCGTCGCGCTGGTTGTGGTGCCGTCGTCGTACTCGGCGTCATACCCGGTCGCACCGTCCTCGGTGATCACACAGTCGAGTTCACCATCATCGAACTCGGTGACGACGAACTCCACGCCTTCGGCTTCGGTGATGTTCTTGCTCTGCTCCAGCGGAAGGCCCGTGTTGCAGCTGATCGTCACGTTTACGCTGCCGGGATTACCATCCGTGAAAATCTTGCTGACCTCGAAAGTCGCCCGGTCCGGCGGTGCGACCACGTCCAAGGGTGTCGTGTTCTGGTTGCCAGAACCAGTCGTCTGGCAGTCGATGCCCTCGAAGTCTTCGGCGCTGATCGCGTACGTGCCCGGCTAGTCTAGCGGCGCCATGACGGGCACCGTGATCGCCTCGGTCACTGGGCCAGAACCGGGGCCGTAGCCGGGATTCGGCTGATTCACGCAGATGTAGAACTGAGCGTCGACGTAAATGGCCGTCGACTCCCACGCGAGCGCTGTAAGAAACGCGTCGACATCGACGCTAAAGGACGTTTCCTCGCCTATGGTAATCGGGTTCGGAGTGGCGTTTCTGATGTCTTCGACGACTGCCGCGGTAGGGCCTGACAGCGCTGCGGCGACGACACCAATCAAAGCGATAGCCTGCGTGCGGAGTCGGGAATTCATGACGTATTCTCCTCGCACTGACGTTTTGCCCCTTTCTCAGTGTAGCGCAGTCGGGGCGCATCTGCCGTGCCAAGCCCTGGCTGACCGGGTGAGAACCGAAGCCGCATAAACTGGGGTCAGCGTTGAAACTGACCCCATCACCATGGCGGCCAGATATCGTGATGCGTTGCAGTCGGTTTACTCTGTCCCTTTACTCTGACCCCATTTATTGGGGTTCAGGATTTTTGCTTCGCCAGGAGACGGTCGAGGTTGTTCGCGAACTGCTGCCGGTCGGACTGACTGAGGGCCGAAGGTCCGCCGGTGTGGATTCCGCTGGAACGCAAAGTGTCCATGAAATCGCGCAGATTCAAGCGCTGCCGGATCGTATCGGGTGAATACAACTCACCGCGGGGATTGAGTGCGTGGGCACCCGATTCCATCACCTCGGCAGCCAGCGGTATGTCGGCGGTTACGACCAGGTCGCCAGCCAACACTCGCTTGACAATTTCATTGTCAGCCACATCGAAGCCGGCTTGTACCTGAATTGCATCGACAAACCGCGACGCCGGAACGCGGACTTGTTGATTGGCAACCATCGTCACCTGCGTTTGCGTCCGTTCCGCCGCGCGAAAGAGAATTTCCCGAATCACCACGGGACAGGCATCGGCATCAACCCAGATTTTCAAGAAGCCTTCCTTCGATGAGTGGGGTCAGAGTAAAGGGACAGAGTAAACCGTCATCAGTCCACCTGCCCTACTTCCCGGCGAATCCGTTCAAAGCAGGCTGGTTCGCTGCATTAGCTCACCTGGTTTCCGGATGGTGCCGGGAAACAGCACCATCCAGCCCCGCGGACTTGTCGAGCCAAGCTAGAACATCCGAATATCGGCACCTTGTTATCTCGCTTGCGAAACCGTACGGTTGGATTTCCCACAAATGCACAACCAAAGCACTTTCAGGAGAGTTGCGATGTCATTGCCAAATATGTTGAAAGCCAATATCGATTCTGCCACCGCAGAGACACACGGAAAGATATCCAAACAGGTTGTGCAGCTCGATGAGGTTACCGCGATTAAAGTGACTTTCAATCCGGGAGCGAAGTGGTCTGAGGATCTGAAGGAATATGCCGGAACCGAATCCTGCATCCTGCCGCACGTTGCCTATGTGATATCCGGAGCCATTGAAATACTGATGGACGATGGGTCAAAGGAAATTTTCCGCCAGGGCGACATCATGATGCTACCGCCGGGGCACGATGCATGGACGGTCGGTGATGAACCCTGCCAGTTCATCCAGATGTCACAAGGTGATAATTACTATGCCGACGCATACGCCAAGGCCTGCGGCCACCAACCGAACGGTTAGGCCACTGCGGTACACGTCATCGCCATCGGCAAAACGCGGGCATCTGCCCGCGCATCGGCGGCGATTCAGGTTAAACATTTTCATTCCCTATACGCCTGCAGGCGTATTACGCATGCCACACCTTGCGCCGCGCCGATTACAGAACAACAAAAATGGAGCCAGAACCCATATCCGCCGGAAAACCCTGAATGAAACAGGTAAATAAACCGGGACAATCAGACAGCACACCCTGAGCAAAAAACACGTGAATAGCAAAGAAACCGCCTCGACCGGAAACCAGGTGCTACCGGCGGGGTGGTTCCTTTGCTTTCACCTGGCTCTTACTGAGATTGCAGCCCAAACACCTGCTCCGCGTCAGTCTGGGGCGTGCCAATCAACGCATCGTAGCGCATGTATTTATCGAGATGAACCTCGCCCAGTTGACTGTGGCGGATGAGATCCAGCATTTTACCTACCGTCGACAGTTCATTGACTTCATATAGCTCGTACCAGCCATAATGCCTTGATCCCGGTGTTCCGGCCTGGGTCAAATAATCATCGATTGTGCCGATCATGGTTACACCCATTTCCTTCCACAGGCGATGAACTTCGTTGTACTCCGGCATGATTACAGTCTGTCGATATTCTGGCGAAGCCGCGGCCCAGCCATCGATGACTCCTGCACGTAGCAGAACTCTCCAGGGCGCTTCCCATTTCCCTTTGTCTTCTTCTGCCGCGTATGCAGGCATCGCACTCATTACACTCAATACGATAAGCGTCACAACTTTTGCAATGCGTGGTAAACCTTTCATCAGCAATACCTCATCAATGATTTGTAGCAATGGATTCGGGACATACGCGAACCGATCGCCGGTTTGCGAAACGATTTGATCCTGAATACGAGCGGTGAGAACTATACACGGTCGCAAAAGCTGGTCAGTAGAAACGCTTACTCTGCCGCAGCACGACTGTGGGGTCGCGTTGGCGCAAACAGGCCGTTGGCGTCAGTCCGGCCGGAACCCTGAATAAATCGACCACGGTGTCGTCATCAAACACGTTATTGACCTAGACTTCGGCTGACCGGTTTTCACCTTCAGCACCCTGGAACGAGCAAATGACTTTCAACAACCACCTGGCCGGTATCGAACCCCAACAACCCAACGGCCGCAAGGCTGGGGTCAGAGTAAAGGGACAGAGTAAATTTACTCTGTCCCTTTACTCTGACCCCAAAATTGCTCTGACCCCAAAATTGCTCTGACCCCAAAATTGCTCTGACCCCAAAATTGATCCTCGGAACGAGGAGTTGAAACTACGTCATCTCTTGCGCTGGTGGAAGCGACAGATTTTCCGGCCGGCATGCGTCTAACCGATCGAGAAGCGGAATCACCGTTTGACTCGATTGAGGGCGCGAGCCCCGGAGGGATGTCATGGAATCAACTGATCAGGACCTGTCGCAACGCAGGCTCAATGGGCTACCAGCCTGTCTTCGCATACTGATATTGACCGCAACTGCGTTTTTCCTGGAACCCGTATGGCCCGCAGCTGCGGACCCAATCGGCTCAACGCTCGAATCCATCTTTGGGAACCAGTATTGCGCTCGCACCACCATGGCGGCTTATTCTGCGTGTTTTCATGAGAGCGAAGACGATTTCTGGATCGAATGGGCGAACTGCAGTAATACGGTTGATGCGCAGGACCGTTCGGAATGCTTCGTGGAGAGTCGGGGCGCGCGACGGGAAGCCAATGAGGAATGTCTTGAACAGGCGGATGCCCGGGATGAAGTCTGCGACCTGATAGGTCAGGAACGCTACGACCCAGATTATGAGATCGAGGATTTCGTCGATCCCGCCGAGATTGGCGTTTCGGTTTCACCGAATCCGTTTTTCCCCCTGGTCCCCGGCAGTCGTTGGGTGTATGAAGCCGAGGATGAGATCATCACGGTCGAAGTGTTGGACGAAGTGCGCCTGGTTGATGGCGTCCCCTGTGCCGTTGTCCGCGATACCGTACGCGAACTGGCGGAAGAAGAAGACGAATCGCTGGAAAGCGAACACGACGAAGAGCCCGAGGGCGATCTGGTTGAGGACACCCTTGATTGGTATGCGCAGGACCAGGATGGCAATGTCTGGTACTTCGGCGAGATTTCTCTGAACTTCGAGGACGGAGAAATTTCCGACATCGAGGGTTCCTGGGAAACCGGCGAGGAGGGAGCGCGGGCCGGTGTCCTGATGTTCGCCATGCCGGAACCCGGAACGGTATACCGGCAGGAGTTTCTTCTCGGTGACGCGGAAGACATGGCGCAGGTGATCAGCCTCGACGCCCAGCCGGAACTGGGCGAAGACAACCCGGGCGACTGCAGCAACGGCTGCCTGCAAACCCGGGAATGGACACCGATCGAGCCGGGGTCTTCCGAGTTCAAATACTATCAGCCGGGTGTCGGTCTGGTGCAGGAGGCCGATCCAGAATCGGGCGAGACGTTGGAACTGACTGAGTTTTCAATGCCTTAGAATCAGACCGACAGCCCTTGACCGTCTCCACAACTGCTACCCAAATCGCCGCAGTGCGGGTCGCTGAAAGGGGTATCCGTGCCGAGGCCGGTGGCCAACCACCGCCCCGGTGCAGGATTGACCATAGAGTCTCTCGCAACGCCGGGCATCAGCAAACGGGCCTTGACCTGATGCTGGTACGGTAAGTCAGTGTGGGCTGTGCTGAAGGACACGGCTTGCGCCGTCATGATCCGCAGTTGCACCAAACAGTCCCTGACATCGAGTACGGCGAAGTCCCGCTCGTCACCAGCGATGATGGCTGGACAGTTCTCGAGCGTGACTTTTCCACTCATCAATCTGAATTGCAGCCCCCCCAATATAACCATTGGCCATGTCCGACAATTTAATGCCCGATCCCGGGTACCATCTCAGATGGCATTCATCGTGCCATGTAAGATACACACAACCAATCCTCGCCCGTGACCCAATGACGACACACACGCGCATATTCACCCTGGCATCACTGTTTTTGACCATGAGTTCCGCGGTGGCGAGCTGCCCACCCGAATCCCACACCCGGCAGGAGCTTATCGATCTCAAGCAGGCCGGTTTCGAAATCGCCGCTTCCGAGCGCAAATCACTGGCCGTGGCCTTGCTCGATTGTCTTGACGATCCCGATCCGGCGATTCGTGATGGCGTGGTTTACGAAGGCCTGGCAACGTGGTTGCGCGCCGAACAGTTGGAACTGACAACCATCGATGCGTTGTATGTTCGGCTCCTGGATGATCTTTCCAGCAACCGGGATCCCAACGGGTTTCTGCAGCCCTTTGCCGCGCTTGTTCTTTCGGAAGTCGCACGCACCGATCGGGTTGGCGGTACGTTTACCAGGGAGCGGCGTGAGCAACTGGTCGATGCCGCCGCGACCTACATCGCGAATGTGAACGACTACCGGGGTTTTTCCGAGACCGAAGGATGGCGACACGGCGTGGCCCATGGCGCGGACCTGGTGTTGCAGCTGGTACTTAACGAGCACATCGATGCTGCGCAGATCGACCGGCTGGTCAGCGCGGTTTTCACCCAGGTTGCGCCTGCCGGCAGAACGTTTTACATCTACGGTGAGCCCAACCGGTTGGCGCGCGCCGTGTATTACGCGCACGCTCGCGGGCTTGTGGCGGAAGATCGGTGGATGGACTGGCTGCGCGCCGTTTCCGACCCGGCACCGCTCGAGTCCTGGAACGAGGCGTATTCAAACCAGGAGGCGCTCGCTCGCCGTCATAACACGCTGGGCTTTCTGATGGCGCTGCATGTCTATGCAACAGCTTCGGACTCCGACAGCAACAAGGCCATCGACGCGCTGGTCATGGCGGCTGTCAGCAGGATTTGGTAAAACCCGGCGCGTTTGCCTCCCGATTCAGCCGCGTTCGTCCCTCGTGGCCTGTCGCATCAGAATCAAGACCAGGGCGGACAAGGCGACATTCGCCAGCGCAACCGGCAGAGCTACGGGCACACGGCTTGAAGATCCGCAGTTCCCCAGCCGCCAGCCGCCAACCACGGCACCCCAACGAAAGCCGGAGCTTTTCTTTCTGGCCGTATCCAGCCGCGGGGCCTCGTGCCCGGCATGCGCCTGACACGGAGAAGGAGCCGGATACCTGTCCTGCAATCGTCATCGACCGGATACGCATCGCAAACCCGGCCTGGATTTAATCGGATTTATTGCCCGCCGAACCCCACAGCAGCACCTCCGACTGCATGGCGCAGCAATGGTATGGGCCGGCCTACGGTACTGACGATTTTGCCAAAGAGGGTTTATGGACGAAAAGCTGCCAAAGGCCACAAACCGGAAAAGCCGAAGAAGGGGCCAGAGCCCCTATTCCTTCAGACTGTCTCGGGCCAGGTCGACCAATTTATCCCAGCCCCGCTGTTCGGCAATGGTGATAAAGGTCGAACCATCGCTGGATGCCAGCCCGGCATCGGCGCCGACTTCCAGCAACATTCGCGCGGCTGCTTGCGAGCCCTCGAACACCGCCCACATCAGCGGCGTCGCGCCTATCGTGCCAGTTACATCAGTATCCGCGCCGGCGGCGAGCAGCACGGACATCACGTCGGCGTGGTCACCGATCGCGGCAAGGTGCAGCGGCGTCAACGACAGCCCATTCGGCCGCGCAGCCCGGTGAATATCGGCCCCGGCGTCGATCAGCGCCGAGACGGTTTCGGCATGGCCTTCGCGCGCCGCCTCGAACAGGGCGGTAAAGCCGATCGCGTCGGCCGTATCGATGCCATAACCCCGGGCCGCGAGCCATTCGATGGCGGGCGTTGCCCCGGCCCTGGCCGCAACCTGGATCACCGGACGCCCGGCAAAATCACGCATCGCCGGCAAATCAACCTCATCGACAAGCGCATCGAGCGCCGCAACGTTCCCTCCGTCCAGCGCATCCGCGAGCGCCACTTCCGCCGCTGAACGGTCCGGCAATTCCCCGCGATGCGCCAGCAGGACGTGCAATGCATCCTGGTGACCGCGCCGCATGACGATCTCAACCGCGTTGCCATGACCGGTAAGATGGGTGTCGGCGCCGGCAGCGAGCAATAGTTCGATGGCCGGCAAATTGCCGTAGTAGGCCGCCCAATTGATCGCCGGGTCGCCGAGATTGTCGCGCGCATCCACAGTGGCACCCGCCTCGATCAGCAGCGCCACCAGTTGCGGATCGTCCATCCCCGTCGCCCACATCAGCGGCGTCGCCTCCAGGCCCTCGCTCTGGCGCTGATCGGGATCAACACCGCTTTGAAGCGCGGCTTCCAGCCCGGCAACATCGCTGGCACTGATCAAAGCGAACAGGTCCGGCGCCTCCTGAACGGAACACGCCAGCAGAGAACCCAGAAGAATCAACACGGACAGATGTTTCATACCTCTCCTCTTTGAAAGCTTCCGTACCATCCGGCGAAAAGAAAATTAATGGGGTCAGAGTAAAGGGACAGAGTAAAGCGGTGACAGCTCACCACAATCCCGGCTACCGGGAAAAGCCCAGTACCGTATTGGCCTCGTCCGATACACCCGGGTCGGGCCAAGGTAACACACTGTCCGATACACCCGGGTCAGACCAAGGTAACACACTGAAATACCTGAGATTCCAACCCATATTTGGCTTGGATTAAACCCCGAAGTGCAACGCCACTGATGTGGGAAGAGCGGGCGAGGTGAAGTAGCCTGTGCCGCTCTAAC